>NZ_JBQFRN010000006.1:0-222194 GCF_056537445.1 Ruegeria sp. CF1
TATGAGGGCGGCCCGCCTGGGGGCTTTGCGCCACATAGGGTGGGTCAAATTTAAATGCTGAAACCGGGTCAGTTTTGAACGCTCATTGACATTTAACGAATTCGGCAGGGTAGACAGTGAAGAAGTTCACATTACCCTGAAATTGTTTAAATTTTTTCTTAGCGCCAGTCGAAAAACCCTGGTCCGGCCTGTTTCAACAGAGAGGCGGCCATTGTCTGACCCAGTTTTGCGCCGTCTTCGAGCGCCCCGGTGGCCTCTTCGCTGATCGCCTCGGAACCGTCCGGGCGCAGAACTTCTCCACGCAGATGCAGTTGGCCATCTTGGACTTGTGCCAGACCGGCGATCGGTGTTTCGCATGAGCCATCCAGCCCGGCCAGCAGGCTGCGTTCAGCCGCAAGGCGTTGGCTTGTTTCAACATGATGAATCGCCGCCAGCATCTCGGCGGTGCGGCTATCGTCGCTGCGCCGTTCAATGCCGATGGTGCCCTGCGCAATGGCAGGTAGCATGTCATCAGGCGATATAGCAGTCGCGGGGACGTCTTTCATATCCAAGCGGCGCAATCCGGCCATGGCCAGGAAGGTACAATCGGCCACGCCATCTGCCAGCTTCTTCAGGCGAGTCTGCACATTGCCGCGAAACTCGACCACTTTCAGATCGGGCCGCCGATTCAGCAACTGCGCCCGGCGGCGCAACGATGAAGTCCCGACAACTGCGCCCTCTGGCAAGTCGTGAATCGAACTCAGCGTCGGAGAGATAAAGGCATCGCGCACGTCTTCACGCGGCAGAAAAGTATCCAGCACCAGCCCATCAGGCTGTTCGACCGGCATGTCCTTGGTCGAATGCACGGCGACATCAATCTCGCCCTTCAGCATCGCCTCTTCGATTTCCTTGGTGAACAGACCCTTGTTGCCAATCTCTTTCAGCGGTCGGTCCGCATCGATCATCGCGCGGTTGTCGCCGGTGGTCTTGATTACCACGATCTCAAACGCGTCCTCAGGCAGGTCGAAAGCGGCGCCAAGTCTCTGACGGGTTTCATAGGCCTGCGCCAGCGCCAGCGGTGATCCACGGGTGCCGATTTTCAGAGGCGATGCGGGGGTAGGCAATGTAAGACTCATGCGCACAGCTTTAGTCGCGTCACATTGCCCTGACAATGGGGGCAGAGCTTGACAAATTGCCACTGAGGGCCGACGCGTTGCACCAAACCGGAACACTGGGGGCACGAATGGCCGAGACAAAGAAATTGCTACGGGCGCTGGCGGGGGAAGTGCAGGATGTGCCGCCGATCTGGATGATGCGACAGGCCGGGAGGTATTTGCCTGAATATCGTGCAACGCGCGCACAGGCCGGAGATTTCCTGTCTCTTTGCTATAACCCCGAGCTTGCCGCCGAAGTCACCCTTCAGCCTATTCGCCGCTACGGCTTTGATGCCGCGATCCTGTTTGCTGATATCCTGCTTGTGCCGCAGGCGCTGGGTGCGGATTTGTGGTTTGTCACCGGCGAAGGTCCTCGCCTTTCGACAATTACACGGCAGTCGGAGTTTGATGCGCTGAAGCCCGTTGATGCAATTCATGAGACGCTCTCTCCGGTGTATGAAACCGTGCGCATCCTTTCTCGCGAGCTTCCTTCTGAGACTACTTTGATTGGCTTTGCTGGCGCGCCCTGGACAGTAGCGACCTACATGATCGCCGGACGGGGCACCCCGGATCAGGGGCCAGCCCATGCGCTGCGCGAAGAAAACACTGCGCTGTTCGAGGCGCTGTTGGATCGGATCACGGCCGCGACAATTGAATACCTGTCTGCCCAAATCGAGGCAGGGGCCGAGGTTGTCAAAATATTTGATAGTTGGGGGGGATCATTGAAGGGCGAAGCGTTTCAGAATTACGCCGTAGAACACTGTCGCGTGATTACTGCCGCCATAAAAGCCCGCCATCCGGGCATTCCCGTGATAGGTTTCCCACGCGAAGCGGATCAGGGTTACATCGGTTTCGCCAAGGCCACCGGTGTGGATTGTGTCGCGCTGGACAATTCTGTGTCGCCCGAATGGGCTGCTGCGAATGTGCAAGTCGATGGGTGTGTGCAGGGCAATTTGGCTTCATCGCATATGGTGACAGGCGGGCAAGCGCTTGTCGATGAGACGCGGCGGATTGTCGAAGCCTTCTCAAAAGGACCGCATATCTTCAATTTGGGTCATGGTATTACGCCAGATGCGGACCCTGAGAACGTTCAATTGATGATCGATACGGTGCGCGGGCGGTAAGCCTGGCGAGGGGGGCAGCCCCCTCTTGGCCTGCGGCCAATTCACCCCCGAGGTATTTTTAGCCAGATGAAGCGGGAGGAAGTTCGTTCAAAATCTCATTTGTATGCTCTCCGCGTTTGGGGCTGGGCCGCGGTTGCCAGTTGTAGGTTGAGAATCTAGGAGCGGCTGCGGCTTGACGTGTTTCGTCGTGGTCGATCCATGTTTGGCGAGCCGAATTCATAGGGTGATCCCGTGCTTCTTGTGGACTTAGGACCGGCGCAACGCAGGCGTCCGTGCCTTGAAACAGCGCCGCCCATTCGTCGCGCGGCTTCTCGGCAAAGATTTTGCTCAACCGCTTCGTCAGGTTGGGCCACGTCGCATGGTTATATTGCTGAGCGAATTCCGCGTCATCGCTGAGCCCGAGGATGTCCAGGAAGTGAGCATAGAATTTTGGCTCCAGACATTGAACTGAGATGAAGCCGCCATCTGCGCAGGCGTAGGTTCGGCTCCAATGCGGTCCGTCAAGCAGGCTTTGACCCCGGGTGTCGGACAGGTTGCCGGTTTGGCGCAGGCTCATCAGCAAATTCATCATGTGTGCCGAGCCATCGTAGATGGCGGCGTCCACCACCGTGCCTTTGCCTGTGCTCCGGGCATTCAGAAGCCCGGCGAGCAGACCTGCAACCAGATACATCGCACCACCGCCGATATCCCCGACTAGTGTTGCGGGCGTCAAAGGCGGTTGGCCGGGCGGCGACGCGTAGGATAAAGCCCCTGAAAGGGCGATATAGTTGAGATCATGGCCCGCTGTCTCAGAAAGTGGGCTATGCTGCCCCCAGCCTGTCATTCGGCCATAGACCAGCTTTGGGTTCAGGTGATGACAGTCTTCCGGCCCCAGCCCCAGTTTTTCCATCACGCCGGGGCGAAAACCCTCGATCAGCGCATCAGCCGTTGCGATCAGCCGTTTTGCAACGCTAAGATCCAGAGGGTCTTTGAGGTCCAGCGCAATTGATCGTTTGCCGCGATCCAGCAGCGAACGTTCAGGCATACCCGGAGTGACGGCGGACCCTTTGCGATGGATGGTGATGATATCGGCGCCCATATCCGCCAGCAGCATGGCCGCGAAGGGGGCTGGGCCCAGCCCTTCGATTTCGATGATGCGTATGCCGTGCAGCATGTCTTCCTCCTGCGGCGCAGGGTTTCTGTTGGGCGGAACGAATGCAAGCGAAGAATCCCGATCCAGTGCCTTGGTTTGAGCAAACTGGTTGCCTGCATCGATGTTTCAGGGCTAGGTCTTTGTGGTCTGCCGTAGGATTAAAAAGAGGTTGAGAGATGCAGTTAAGCGATACCCGTGAAATTCAGGCGCCGCCTGCCGCCGTTTACGCTGCGTTGCTGGACCCTGAAGTATTAAAAGCCTGCATCAGCGGCGCGCAGGAGATTACCGGTGATCCAACCGAGGGGTATAATGCGACCGTGGTGCAAAAGGTTGGCCCTGTGAAGGCGACTTTCAAAGGCACAGTGACCATGTCCGACATGATTGAGCCCGAACGCCTGACCATCGCAGGTGAGGGCAAGGGGGGCGCTGCAGGCTTTGCCAAGGGAAGCGCAGATGTAACCTTCGCGCCCAGCGAGGCTGGTGGCACCCTTCTGACCTACGAGGTCGAGGCTAAGGTGGGTGGCAAACTGGCTCAGCTGGGCAGCCGCCTGATTGATGGGTTTGCCAAGAAGATGGCCGATCAGTTCTTCGCCAATCTTCAAGAATATTTCGAAGGTCCGCCACCGCAAGAAGACGCTGCCGAAGAAGAGACCAAGTCAGGCTGGCTAGGTCGCCTGACGGGACGAGACTGAACCCTGCGCACACGCGCATGGCACTGTGCGGAATTGGACTGTTCGACGATGGTCCGTCACGATAGGTTGCGGGGTCAGAACGAGGTTACGCATGACGACCATATTGTCGATCCGGGATTTGCGGAAGTCTTATGCCGATGGGTTTGAGGCGCTGAAAGGTGTGTCTCTGGACATTGAAGAAGGTGAGATTCTAGCGCTGTTGGGCCCCAATGGGGCGGGTAAAACAACGCTGATCTCGACTGTGTGCGGTATTACCACGCCGACTTCGGGCTCGGTCACCGTAGGTGGCCATGACATCCAGACCGAGTATCGCGCAGCCCGCAAGATGATTGGGCTGGTGCCGCAGGAAATCGCGCTGGAACCGTTCGAGAAGGTCTGGAACACTGTCCGCTTTTCGCGCGGGCTGTTCGGTCATAGCGGAGACAACGCTAGGATCGAGGAAATCCTGCGCAAGCTGTCCCTATGGGACAAACGCCGTAACGCAATCAAGGAACTATCCGGAGGCATGAAGCGACGTGTGCTGATCGCGAAAGCCTTGGCGCATGAGCCAAGGGTGCTGTTTCTGGATGAACCCACCGCCGGCGTAGATGTCGAGCTACGTAAGGACATGTGGGAGATCGTGGCCGAATTGAAGCAGGCTGGTGTCACCATCATCCTGACCACTCACTACATCGAGGAAGCCGAGGCAATCGCCGACCGTGTGGGTGTCATCGACAAGGGTGAGCTTTTGCTCGTGCAGGACAAAGACACATTGATGGCGCAGATGGGCAAAAAGCAGATTGAGGTCATGTTGACCGAGCCTATTTTATCGGTTCCCGACGTTCTGTCCGATCATCAACTGACGCTCAACGGTGCAGGCGATGCGCTGATCTATACTTACGACACCAATGCCGAGCGCACGGGCATCACCACTCTTCTCAATGATGTTGCACAGGCCGGTCTAATGCTGCGTGATGTGCAGACGCGGCAATCGAGCCTTGAAGAGATTTTCGTCAACCTCGTGTCCGGAGAACCCGCATGAACTGGTCCGCTATTACTGCCATCTACCGGTTTGAAATGGCCCGGTTCTTTCGCACACTGGCGCAGAGTTTTCTGTCGCCGGTCCTGTCGACCTCGCTTTATTTCGTGGTGTTTGGCACTGCCATCGGCAGTCGCATTCAAGAGATTGAAGGCGTGTCCTACGGGGCCTTCATTGTGCCGGGTCTTATCATGTTGTCCGTAGTGATGCTGTCAATCTCGAACGCGTCCTTTGGCATCTACTTTCCCAAATTCTTGGGTACGATTTATGAGTTGCTTTCAGCCCCCATCAATTTCATCGAGATTGTGATTGGTTATGTGGGCGCGGCCGCAACTAAGGCACTGTTTGTAGGTCTTGTCATTCTGGCCACTGCGACGTTCTTTGTGGACATTCGCATTGAACACCCGTTTGCCATGGCGGCTTTCCTGATCTTGTCTTGCCTCAGTTTCTCGCTGCTGGGGTTTATCGTGGGCATTTGGGCCGGAAATTTTGAGCAAATGTCGCTTGTCCCCCAGCTTGTTGTGACGCCCCTGATTTTTCTGGGTGGGACGTTTTACTCGATCTCGATGCTACCTCCGCTTTGGCAGACGATCACTCTGTTCAACCCTGTGGTTTATCTGATTTCCGGGTTCCGCTGGTCATTCTATGGTATCGCAGATGTCCCGATATTTTGGAGCCTTCTGGCCATACTAGCCTTCACCGGAATATGCCTCGCGATCATTGGCTGGATCTTCAAAACCGGTTGGCGCATCCGCAGCTAGGGCGTTGCATTTTTGCCCATCAGGTGTGTGAAATTGGTTCACGTCGCGTTTATGGCGCTTCGGGTCTCTTGTTTACGGCTCCGGCGCGCTCTACATCGGCTTCCATGAAACTCAGCCTGCCCTTCATGAAAAAGCCGCCACTTGTGGCCGTTGTTCGCCTGTCCGGTGCCATTGGAATGGCCGGGCGAGGGTCGATGAACGCGACCGCTCTGGCACCGGTGTTGGAGAAAGCCTTTCGCAAGGGCAAGCCCGCTGCGGTCGCGCTGGAGATCAATTCGCCGGGCGGCTCCCCCGTTCAAAGCTCATTAATCGGTGCGCGTATCCAACGGCTGGCGGAAGAGCTTAAGATCCCTGTCTACGCCTTCGTCGAAGACGTGGCGGCTTCGGGTGGATATTGGTTGGCGGTTTCAGCGGATGAGATTTGGGCCGATGACAGTTCGGTTCTGGGGTCGATCGGCGTGATATCGTCGGGATTTGGCGCGCATGTTTTTCTGGCACGTCAGGGCTTTGAACGGCGCGTACATACTGCGGGTCAGTCGAAATCAATGCTCGACCCGTTTGCTCCGGAAAAGAAAGAAGACATTGCACGGCTCAAAGTGCTGCTGGGCGATATCCACGAGAATTTCATAACCCATGTGAAATCTCGCCGGGACGGCAAGCTGGACAGCAGCGCTGATCTGTTCAACGGCGAGGTCTGGCTGGCCCGTCGCGCGCAACAGCTGGGCCTGATCGATGGTATTGCCCATCTGAAGCCCAAGATGCAGGAGAAGTTTGGCGACAAAGTCAGGTTCCGCCGCTATGGCCTGCGCAAACCGATCTGGTCGCGCTTCGGCGCGACGCTGGCGCAGGATGCCATAGCCGGGTTTGAGGAGCGCGCTGCCTACGCGCGTTTCGGGTTGTAGAGTGATCATCAAAGCAGTCACCTTGTTCCTGATCGCCATGGGCGTTCTGGCGATGTTCGGCAAGCTACGCTTTCCTGGACAGAAACGATTGAGTTCTGCGAAATGTCCGCGTTGTGGGCGGTTTAGGATCGGCAAAGGCCCGTGTCCTTGCGAAGAAGGAGGCCGTGGATGACGGCATGGCTGTTCTCCGGCCTCGGGCTGCTGATCCTGTTGTTGGCAGGCGACGCGCTGGTGCGAGGGGCCGTGAACCTCAGCCTGCGGTTGGGGGTTCCCGCCCTGATCGTCAGCCTGACAATAGTTGCCTTTGGAACTTCGGCCCCTGAGCTGCTGATTGCAATCAGCGCCATCAAGGAAAACGCGCCGGGCATTGCTTTGGGTAACGTGGTGGGCTCGAATACAGCGAATATCTTGCTGGTTCTGGGATTGCCCGCGCTTCTGGCGACCTTGCACACAAGTGAGTGCGACAGCCGCAAGAACTACATCTTCATGCTTCTGGCGTCGGTGTTATTTATCGGGTTGGCTTTTTGCGGGGTCTTTAATCTGCTCAGCGGGGCAATTTTGCTGGCTGCGTTGGCTCTGATCCTCGGCAACGCGTTTCGCGAAGCACATGCGCACCGTAAAGCCTGTGGTGAAGCTTGTGCCGATGAGGACGAGCTTGAGGGTCTTGAGGAAGCAGATCCTGACATGCCTTATTGGAAGGTGGCGATCTACCTGATCCTCGGCTTGATCGGACTGCCAATGGGTGCGCATCTGCTGGTCGAAAATGCGACCGTCATTGCCCGGAACTATGGTGTGAGCGAAACAGTGATCGGCCTTACGCTGATCGCGGTGGGTACGTCCCTGCCGGAACTGTCGACAACCGTCATGGCTGCCCTGAGGCGACAAGCGGATGTGGCACTGGGTAACGTCATCGGATCGAACATGTTCAATCTGCTGGCCATTGTCGGCATTACGACCTTGTTTGGGCGTATTCCCGTCGATCCTGAATTCCTGCGTTTCGATCTGTGGGTGATGCTCGGCGCGTCGCTCTTGTTGGTTCCTTTTGTATTCTTCAAGAAAGATATCACACGCGTCTGGGGCCTGATCTTGACAGCGCTCTATGTGATCTATGTTGCAAGCCTGTTAGCCTGACCTGACGAGGAGAATGAGCCCATGACCCGAGCATTGGTGACCGGTGCCGGTAAACGCCTTGGTCGTGCCATGGCGCTGTATTTGGCGCAGCGCGGAATGAATGTCGCTGTGCACTATTCCAGTTCGGATCAGGCCGCGCGTGAAACGGTTGATGAGGTTCAGGCGCTGGGCCGAAGGTCAGTTGCGCTGCAGGCCGATCTGCTTGATGAGGGGCAAGTCAGCTCATTGCTGCCGCGTGCAGCTGAGGCGCTGGGTGGTCCGATCACCTGTCTGGTCAACAATGCATCGATATTTGAGTATGACAATATCCACACAGCTACCCGCCAAAGCTGGGATCGGCATCTCGACAGCAATCTGCGCGCACCATTCGTACTGACCCAAGCCATGGCCGAGCAGGGGTTGCAGTCGGAGCTTGATGATCAGGGAGAGCCTCTAGCGATTGGGCTGATCGTGAACATGGTGGATATGCGGGTGCGTAAACTGACGCCTGAGTTCATGTCATACACGATTGCCAAGATGGGGTTGTGGGCCTTGACCCGGACTGCAGCGCAGGCTCTGACACCCGCAATCCGTGTGAACGCGATCGGCCCCGGTCCAACGCTGCAGGGTCATCGCCAAAGTGATGCTCATTTTAGCGCTCAGCGGCAGAACACGATTCTGGAGCGCGGCGCGAACCCGTCGGATATTACTGCTGCGCTGGGATACTTTCTGGATGCACATGCCGTTACGGGGCAGCTTCTTTGCGTCGATGGTGGGCAACATTTGGGTTGGCAAACACCCGATGTTCTTGGTGTAGAATAAGTAAATCTGCTGCAAGTTTTGCACCGCTCTCATCTCTGTTACTCGAGCGTTACAAAAATGTCTTAATTTTCATACACTTGTCTCAGATCAACAAATTTATCTTTTAAAAACAACACCATAATTTCCTGCCTATTTTTTGTGCAGATCAACGAATAGGCAAGGATTCAAGGGAAAATCACGATGCCCCTAAAGTTATCTGCACAGTTATCCACAGAAGTCGTGGATTTGTTTTCTCTTGATCTGAAGCGCACAAGATTGCAGCCATGGTCAGAGAATCATATCTCAGACTCATGACCGCCAGCACCGATCCCGAATCGTCGACCCAAGCCACCGGCTATGCCTGCATTCAGCGTTATGCGAAAACGCTGGACAGCTCGCCGGGTGTGTATCGGATGTTGGATGGGGACAGCCGAGTTCTTTACGTAGGTAAAGCGCGAAACCTGAAGGCGAGGGTATCGAACTACACCCGCCCGGGACATTCGGGTCGGATCGAGAAAATGATCGCCGCAACTGCCTCGATGATGTTTCTGACCACTCGGACCGAGACCGAGGCGCTGCTGCTGGAACAGAACCTGATCAAGCAGCTCAAGCCCAAATACAACGTATTGTTGCGGGATGACAAAAGCTTCCCGAATATTCTGGTCGCCAAGGATCATGCCTTTCCGCAGATCAAAAAGCACCGAGGGGCGAAGAAAGAAAAGGGGGCTTATTTTGGCCCCTTCGCCAGTGCAGGCGCGGTGAACAGGACGCTGAACCAGCTGCAAAAGGCGTTCCTGCTGCGGAACTGTTCGGATTCCATGTTCGATAGCCGGACCCGGCCGTGCCTGCTCTATCAGATCAAGCGATGTTCTGGGCCGTGCGTCGGACTGATCTCGGAAGCCGATTATCGTGAAAGCGTTAAGGATGCCGAAAGGTTCCTGTCAGGCCGATCTACCAAAGTGCAGGAAGATCTCGCCGCGCAGATGATGGCTGCCTCCGAGGCGATGGAGTTCGAACGAGCCGCCGGTTTGCGCGACCGTATCCGGGCGCTGACGCAGGTGCAGACGTCTCAGGGCATCAATCCGCGCGGCGTGGCCGAGGCTGACGTCATTGGCCTCTATATGGACAGCGGTCAAGCCTGCGTTCAGGTGTTTTTCATCCGGGCCAACCAGAACTGGGGTAACCGCGATTTCTATCCGCGCGTCGGCCCGGATGTGTCACAGGCTGAGGCGATGGAAGCGTTCCTGGGCCAGTTCTATGACAACAAGGAACCACCCCGGCAGTTGATCCTGTCTGATGCAATCGAGAATGCCGATCTGATGCAGGAGGCATTGTCGGAAAAAGCTGGACGCAAGGTGGAAATCCTGGTGCCCCAGCGCGGTGAAAAGCAGGAACTGATCGCCGGTGCCTTGCGCAACGCACGTGAATCGCTGGCCCGGCGGATGTCGGAAAGTGCCACGCAGGCCAAATTGCTACGCGGTGTGGCCGAGGCCTTTGATCTGGACGCGCCACCGAACCGGATCGAAGTTTATGACAACTCTCACATTCAAGGCACCAATGCCGTGGGTGGCATGATCGTCGCGGGCCCAGAGGGGTTCATGAAAAACGCCTATCGCAAGTTCAACATCCGCGGCGATGATCTAACCCCCGGCGATGACTTCGGCATGATGAAAGAGGTCCTGACCCGCCGTTTTACGCGCCTGCAAAAGGAAGATCCGGATCGGGACAAAGGGCATTGGCCCGATCTGCTGCTGATCGACGGTGGCGCGGGGCAGGTGGGCGCCGTACATGAGATCATGGCCCAGCATGGGGTCGAGGACATCCCGATGGTCGGTGTTGCCAAGGGTGTTGATCGAGATCACGGCAAGGAAGAGTTCCACCGCATCGGGCAGCGCCCTTTTGCGCTGAAACGCAACGATCCCGTATTGTACTTTATCCAGCGCTTGAGGGATGAGGCGCATCGCTTTGCCATCGGCACCCATCGCGCGAAACGCGCCAAGGCGGTTGGTGCAACGCCACTGGACGAAATCCCCGGCGTCGGGGCCGCGCGCAAACGCGCCCTGCTGACTCATTTCGGCAGCGCCAAAGCGGTGAGCCGAGCCAATTTGGCGGATCTTAAAGCCGTCGAGGGGATTTCAGCCGGGTTGGCGCAGAAGGTCTATGACTTCTTCCATGACAAGGGCTAGGCCTTTCGCCCCCGCCAAAGGATATAGAGGCCCGACGCCACGATGAGGCCGCAGCCAATCCACATGGTCTGATCCAATCGCTCGCCAAACATCACCACGCCCAAGCCGATACCGAACAACAGCCGCGAATAGCGAAACGGCGTCACAGATGAGACCTCGCCGGTGCGCATCGCCTTCATCAGCGCGGCATAGGCCATGACCCCCATCACAATCGCCCCGCCCATGTGCAGGCTGACATTAGGCGTCAGAGTTTGCAGCGGTGTTCCTTCCCAGAATCGATAAGCCAAACCCGCGACAATGATGCAGAGGAAGCCATAGAACCCCAGAACCTCAGTGCCCAGTGTTGCGGGCGCGGCGCGGCTGGCCAGATCGCGCCCCGCAAAGCCGAGCATCCCCAGCACGGCAAGGATTGACAGGGCCGAGAAGCTGTCTCCGGTCGGTTGGATGATGATCACAACGCCAACAAGACCGATAAAAATGGCGCTCCATCGCCGCCAGCCGACGGATTCTCCAAAGAACAACGCGGCCCCTGCGACGACAACCAGTGGTGTGGCCTGAAGGATCACCGTAGCCGAGGACAGTGGCGTCAAAGCGATCGCCAATACATAGAAAAGCCGTCCAAGGATCTCGAAGACCACACGTACCTTCATCGGGCGCGACAGCACGTCGGGTTGGAACAGACGCGTGCTACGTACTGTGGCAACCGCGGCATAGATCACTGCACCACCAGCACCGAAAAGAACAAGCACTTGCCAGATCGGGATCGACGCCGAAGCCGCCTTAAGCAGCGCATCCTCCAGCGCGAACAGTGCCATTGCGGCGACCATCCAGGCGCTGCCGATCAGATTTGACCGGGGATCGGTTTGAATATGCGGTGTCATGTCAGCTCTGGGGTGTTGTCTGGTTGGCCAGCCGACAATCTGACGCCAAAGCAATCAAGTGCCAAGATGAAACCTGTAATGTGACCACCGCTGCGACGCTTTGACTTTTAAGACAGCAAACGCTTGTGTTGGGTCAGTTTTTTAAGCCCCTGTCTTTTCTGTCTTGAACCGGCGATGTAGGGTCCAAGCCATGAAATGGAACCTGCCGAATATTCTGACTGTACTGCGCCTAGTGGCGGCCCCCGGTCTCGCCGTGATGTTTCTGTATTTCACCCGTCCCTATGCGGATTGGTTTGCTTTGATCCTGTTCCTGTCAGCGGCGATCACCGATTGGTTCGACGGGTATCTGGCGCGCGCCTGGAAACAGGAAACGAAGATTGGCGCCATGCTGGATCCCATTGCCGACAAGGCAATGGTGGTAATCGCGCTGATGATATTGGTGGGCTATTCGACTGAACACTGGACACCATGGCTGGTCCTGCCCGCGACAGTGATCCTGTTTCGCGAAGTCTTTGTCTCAGGCTTGCGAGAGTATCTGGGCGATGTGGCCGGAACCCTGAAGGTCACCAAGCTAGCCAAGTGGAAAACGACGGCACAGATGGTAGCGATCGCGATCCTGTTCTCGCAGGGGATATTCGAGCACCATTTTGTGATGGCCACGTTTGGCATGGATGCGACAACCATTGACCAGGTTCTGGCAGGGCAGGTCGAGGACCTGAACAACATCCGCTGGCATCTTGAGGCCATGTTCTGGTCAGGTCGTATCGGGTTATGGCTGCTCTGGATTGCCGCGACGCTGACATTGATCACAGGCTATGACTACCTACGTAAAGCCATGCCCCACCTGAAGGAGAGCTAACCGATGAACGTGCTGTATTTCGCCTGGGTGCGCGAACGCATCGGCCTGCCGAAAGAGAAGATTGAAACCGAGGCAGCAACAGTCAGCGATTTGGTCGCGGAACTGAGCGCGCGTGAGGATCGCTATGCTGCTGCCTTTGCTGATCTGTCGGCCCTGCGCGTGGCGCTGGACCAAGAGCTTTCGGATTTTGACGCCCCGCTGACCGGTGTGCGCGAGGTTGCGTTCTTTCCGCCCATGACGGGTGGCTAGAATGCGGATCGTCGTGCAGGAGGCTCCGTTCGATCTGGGGGCCGAAGCCAACGCTTTTGCCGCCGGGGACGATACCAACGGGGCCATCGTGACCTTCACAGGCGTTGTGCGCGATCTGGCTTCGGGCGATCTGGATGTGATGGAGATCGAGCACTATCCTGGCATGACCGAACGCGCCCTAACCAAGATCGCGGAAGAGGCGCAAGCCCGTTGGTCACTGGGCAACGTTCTGGTGATCCACCGCCACGGAAGGCTTGCCCCGGGTGACCGTATCATGATGGTCGCCACCGCCGCACCGCACCGCAAAGATGCGTTTGAGGCGGCGGAATATCTGATGGATTACCTTAAGTCTCGCGCGCCATTCTGGAAGAAGGAAATCACCACGTCCGGAGCAGAATGGGTGACTGCCAAGGACGAGGATGAAGACGCGCTGACCCGCTGGTAGGGTGCCTAGTCTGCGTTGTTGATCCGCCCGCGCATCTCTTCGGCTTCCTGCCGCGCCGCGCGCAGCCCTTCCATTGCGGCATTCAACTCGGCTTCGGTTTGAGTCAGCTGGTTGGTCAGCTCTGCCTCGCGCTGCTGAAGATATGTGATTGCCTGATCGCGTGTTTCTTCGGCCTCGTGCAGTTCCTGACTCATGCGGTCAAGATCGGCCACGTCGCTTTGGCGAACACGGGACAGCCGATGGGCCAGCCAGTTGGCGAACCAACCCATGCAGAAAGCTGCGAACAGGATGATGGCTGTGGCGATGATGAATTCTGTTCTGTTCAACTTACTGGTCCTCTGAGCCTGCATCCGGTGCGTCGGTTTCAGGTGTCTCGATTTCGGCCTCAGATTCGGCCTCGGCTTCCATCGCCTCAAGCCCGGTCAGGGTGTTGGCCACGGGTTCAGGACGGATCAGGCGAAACTCGATGCGGCGGTTCTCTTCGCGGCCTTCTTCGGTTTCGTTATCGGCGATGGGCTGCGTCTCGCCATACCCGACCGCAGAAAAGCTTGAGGTCGGCACGCGCCGTCCGCGCAATTCGTTCAGGATCGACTGCGCGCGCGACTGGCTGAGCTGCTGGTTCATCTCTTCACGGCCCTGACTGTCGGTATGGCCCTGAATCTCCAACCGGATGGGGCCACATTCACGCAGGATGTCCGCGATCTGGTTCAGGGCATCGCGCGAGTCTGCTGCGACGGTGGCTGATCCCGGTTCGAACGCAATTTTTCTGGCGGCCTGAACCTCGGCCAGCTGCTCTTCGCAGACCTCAGGGTCGGGCGGCGCGTCGGCGGGTGCGGGCGGCTCCTGATAGGTGATTGACAGGGTGTAATCCTGCGCCTCGCCCAGCTTGTCCGATAGCATGCCGGCGATCCGGGCCTTGGCGTCGGGATCATGGCTGATGCCCGACAGTGCTACATTGTCCGGCGTAACGGTCAGGGCGCCATTGTGCAGTTGCGACAGTGCCTCCAGCCCGGCCAAGACGCGTATGGGCCAATCCGCGGGCAGGTCCGGTGCAATCCGGGTGGCTGTGTGCACCTGCAATGATCCAAAGGCGGCACGTGCAAAGCTGTCGGTCATTTCACGCAGCGTTTCGTCACTCAGACGGCCACGCAGTTGAACCAAACCCTCAGGGCTACGTGTTGCGACGAATTCAATAGGCCCAGTCGGGTCATCCGGTTCGGGTTCGGGAAGAACTGCATGCAAGGCGAAAACCTCGGGCAGCGTATTTTCGAGCTCTCCCACGATGCGGTCGAACTCCAAAGGGTTTGTCCCTTGTGTGGCAACTAGAGTGATATCTGCATCCGACAGAGTAACTGAACCCTGACCAAGTTCAGATAGCGCACGAATGCTGAGCTGCGCTGCATTCGCCCAACGCGGAGACGGTACGCCTAGCCCAATGGTGCAGGAATAGGGGCTGGTTAATCCGGCCTCTTGTGCTGCAGCGACGATGATGTCGCGCGCAACTTCATCCTGGGCCGAGCACGCATCAAACTGCCCGCCATCTTCATCAATCAAATAGCGCAGCGTGAATGGTGTGATTACCGGGCGAGGTGCCGAAATCGAAAGGCCGATTCGCAGACCAGGTGGCGCGGCGCGGCTCAGGTCTTGTTCCAGCTGGTCTTTCTCTTGCTGGCTATCGGCAATGGCCGTGATACGCACCAACCCTGGGCTGGCAGATATCTTGGCCCGTGGCAAATCCGAGAGCGCTTCGATCGCATAGTCGATTGCCTGATCCCAACCGTCTGGCTTGGGATAGTCGGCACTTTCCATCAGGTCCGAAACTGACGCGTCCCGATCAAGGCGTTGCAGCCTGTCTACCAGATCGTCGCGATCCAGAGCCGCAGGTACTAGCCCGATAATCGAAATTCCACTGTCATTGCGCAGGATCTCGGTAGAAAAGCGGGGCGGTGTCAGATCGGCGGTGGGAGCAACCCCCATCTCGTCAATGACGCGCGAGGTGTCGACCTCGGTGCCCGCAGCGATCAGGGCGTTGAATCGGGTCGCCTCAGTCGGGGCCGTGCCGGTCAGAACGACACGCAGGCCGTCGGATTCGACTTCGGCCCAATCATGCCCCTGCAAGTTCAAGGCCTTTCGCACGGCCAGTTCCGAGGCGTCTTCGATCTTGCTGACCGCAAATCCAGCGACCACCAGCGATAGCACGGCGGACACCGCGAAAATCAACGCAACAGCTAGGGCGTAAGGCAGACGCATGGGCGAAATCGAGACTCCTCGGGCGGTTGGTTCCGGGACTCATACAGAGCGCAGCACAGAGGTGCAATCAGAGGAAAAGGGCGACGCAGAGGAAGATCAGCGGAATCAAGCCGGTGTCGCGATTGGCCCGGAAAAGCTGTAGCAATTTGGCGTTGTCCTCCGTGTCCAGCCCCCGCAATTGCCAGGCCAGATGCCACCCCATCGCCCAAGGCCCGCCAAGGGCGACCGCCAAAGCAAGAACCGATGTCCCGGGCAAAGCCGCGTCGATAATTGCAAAGGCCATTAGACTGACGGTTCCAATCAGAAAATACTTGAGCCAACGGGCGGTATCGGTGCCAAACAACCGTGCGGTGGACTTGATGCCGATCAGCTCGTCATCCTCAGCATCCTGATGGGCGTAGATCGTGTCGTAGAACAAAGTCCACGCGATTCCTGACAGATAAAGCATGATCGCAGGCCAGCCCACGGTGCCGGTATGTGCAGCCCAGGCCAGCAATGCGCCCCAGTTGAAGGCCAGCCCCAGAAAAATCTGCGGCCACCACGTAAAACGTTTTGCATAGGGATAGATGGTAACAGGCAGCAAAGACAGAACCCCCATCGCAATCGCGGCCCGGTTGAAGGTCAGAAGGATGGCCAGGGCCAACAGACATTGCAGCACCATCCAGAATGCAGCCTGACGGACACTCACTTGGCCTGAGGGAATCGGGCGCGACCTTGTACGCTCGACTTTCCCGTCAAACTCACGATCAGTAATGTCGTTCCACGTACAGCCCGCGCCGCGCATCAAAAACGCACCAATGGCACAACCAACTGCGATCCAAAGATCCTCCCATCGTGGTGCGCCGTCGCTCAGGATGGCCAAGGCCAGACCCCACCAGCAGGGAATCAGCAGAAGCCATGTGCCGATGGGTCGGTCTGCGCGGCTGAGCCGCAGGTAAGGGCGGGCAAAGGCGGGGGCGTGGGTGTCGACCCAATTGCCGGTTACGGCATCGGCGACTTGACCGTCTGGTGTTGGGGCATTGCCTTGCATATGTAGGGTCTCATGAATGCGAAGATCAGACTGTATGTAGAGCACCCTTTGGGTCCGGGGCAATCGGTTCCTTTGACGCGTGAGCAGGCGCATTATCTGTTCGGTGTCATGCGCCTGTCGGTTGGGGGGCAGGTCGCGCTATTCAATGGCAGCGATGGCGAGTGGCAGGCAGAGGTAGCAGAAGCAAGTAAACGAGGCGGAATTCTGTCGTGCGTGGAGCAATCGAAACCTCTGCAATTACCGCCCGATCTGTGGCTTCTCTTTGCACCGATCAAGAAGGCGCGGACCGATTTCATCGTTGAAAAAGCAGCTGAAATGGGGGCCGCGCGGATCATACCGGTGCAGACCGAATTCACCAACTCCGAGCGCATTCGGCAGGATCGCTTGCAGGCCCACGCAATTGAGGCGGCCGAACAATGTGGCGGCACTTTTGTGCCTGAGGTCGCTGACCTCCAGCGATTGGATCGTATCCTGGGCGCGTGGCCCGATGATCGCCAATTGATGTTCTGTGACGAGGCAGAAGCCGGCTCGGCTCTGCGCTTGGCAGAGAATGAGAAAGGTAAGCCGTGGGCGATCCTGATCGGCCCCGAGGGCGGGTTTTCCGAGCCCGAACGCAAACGGTTGGCAGAGCTGCCATTTACCCATGTGGTCAGCCTCGGCCCACGCATCCTGCGCGCCGATACAGCAGCCGTTGCGGCGATGACAATGTGGCAGCAATCGTTGGGAGATTGGACGTGACGTGGCAATTGGCGCAGGAAACGGACCTGTCCAGGATCGACTCGTTTTTGTCCCAACATATCCAAACATCGATGTTCCCTTTGGCCAATCTACGGGATTTTGGCCTGTGCGGTACGCATCCCCGGTCGTTGAATGCATGGACGCTTGGCAGCCCGTTGCGTGCGGTCTTTGCCATAACAAATGAAGGCATGATCCTGCTGCAATGTCCCGACTGTTCGGATACCGAACTTGCCGCAGCGATTGACCTTATTCGAGGCCGGGCCCTGTTCGGCATCGCGGCTGAGGCAACGCAGGCTCGTCGGATAATCCGGTTGGCAGGTTGGGAAGGGCGACCCGCGACCCTGAACAGCGATGAGCCGGGGTTTTCCCTGGCGCTGGATCGACTTCAAATACCGGATTTCAGTGGGGCAGATCTCATGCCGCTTACTGATGTAGACCGTTCGGTCCTTGAAGACTGGCGAGAAAGCTACCTCATCGAAGCCATGGACTTTGATCCTTTGCGCGCACAGACGCAGGCTGGGAAGGACATCAAGACCTATATCGAGCGGGATTCGCATCGAGTTTTGCTACATAACGGCCTACCGGTCAGCATGACCGGCTTCAACGCTCGCTTGCCTGAAGTGGTGCAGATCGGCGGTGTCTACACACCACCCAATTTACGAGGGCGGGGCTATGCGCGTTTGGCTGTTGCCCTGCATCTGGTTGAGGCGAGCGACGCGGGAGTTTCCAGAGCTGTCCTCTTTGCGGCTTCCGATGCGGCCGCGCGTGCCTATATATCCATTGGGTTCCAGCCTGCAGGTCAATACTCGCTGATCCTGTTCAAAAACCCGGAGGACGTGGCATGAGTTTCTTTCGACCCGAAGCCAAACTGGCCCTGTGGCGCTGGCGCGAAGTGCTGGTTGCAGGGTTTGTTCTGATCCTCGGCCTCAGCTGGATCAGCGGCCCCGGCGGATTGCTGGCGTGGTTGGGGTGGCTGCTGATCGTCGTCTCGATGGCACTGGCGGTGATCGGAGTGCAACGCGCGCGCTTTCGCAATGGTGCGGGAGGACCGGGTGTGGTGACTATTGATGAAGGCCAGATCACCTATCTGGGCCCGCTCGACGGCGGCATCGTTGCAGCCCGCGAAATCGAGCGGTTGGCGTTGGATCCGACCTCGCAACCTGCGCATTGGGTTTTGGATCAGCCGGGGCAACCGACCCTTCACATTCCGGTGAACGCCGAAGGGGCCGAAGCGCTGTTTGATGTGTTCTCAGCACTTCCGGGGCTTAAAACCGAGCAAATGCTGTCGGAACTCAACGGTCGTGCGGCACATCCGGTGGTGATCTGGGAACGCACGCCGTCACGGCCTGCGCACCTTAGGCTGCATTGACACTGGCGCGGTTTGCGCTCAGGACTGACCGCCAAGATAGACACATCAGGATCGGAGCACGGGTCACATGTCCATCCCCCAGTCCGGCGGCGGACCGATCGAACGCCATGAGCAACTGGCCGAATATCTGGAATCGGGCTGCAAGCCCAAGGAAGATTGGCGCATCGGAACCGAGCATGAGAAGTTCGGCTATTGCAAAGACACTCTGAAACCACTGCCGTTTGAAGGCAAACGGTCCATCGTGGCTGTGCTGGAAGGTTTGCGCGACCGTCATGGTTGGGCCGAGGTGCGCGAAGCTGGGCATCTGATCGGGCTTGAGAAGGACGGCGCGAATGTCAGCCTGGAACCCGGCGGCGCGCTGGAACTGTCGGGTGCCCCGCTGGAAACCATCCACGAGACCTGTGACGAGGTGAACACCCACCTGCGCGAGGTCAAGGATATCGCCGATGAGATCGGTGTCGGCTTTATCGGTCTGGGCGCAGCCCCGATCTGGACCCATGAAGAGATGCCGTTGATGCCCAAAGGCCGTTACCGGCTGATGAACGATTATATGGAGAAAGTCGGCACCATGGGCCGTGCCATGATGCGGCGCACCTGCACGGTTCAGGTCAATATCGACTTCGGGTCCGAGGCCGACATGGTGCAGAAGCTGCGCGTCGCGCTGGCCCTTCAGCCGGTCGCGACGGCGCTGTTTGCGAACTCTCCGTTTTTCGAGGGCAAGGTGAACGGCCAGAAAAGCTGGCGCAGTTATATCTGGCGGCATCTGGACGATGCACGGACGGGCATGCTGCCCTTTGTGTTCGAAGAAGGCTTCGGGTTCGAACGCTATGTACAATATGCGCTCGATGTACCGATGTATTTCGTCTATCGTGACGGCCAGTATATCAACGCGCTGGGCATGTCATTCCGCGACTTCCTGCAGGGCAAACTGCCTGCACTGCCCGGTGAGACGCCGACTCTGTCCGATTGGGCCGATCACCTGACCACGGCATTTCCCGAAGCGCGGATCAAGAAATTCATGGAGATGCGCGGCGCCGATGGTGGCCCATGGCGCAGGCTCTGTGCGCTGCCTGCCTTCTGGGTTGGTCTGACCTATGATCAAACCGCACTGGATGCCGCTTGGGATCTGGTCAAAGGCTGGGATGCCGAGACGCGCGAAGCGCTGCGGGTTGAGGCTGCCAAGGATGGCCTTCAGGCGCAGGTCGGCAACATCAACATGCATGATTTGGCGCGCCAAGTGGTCTCGATCGCCGAGGCCGGTCTGGCGTCCCGCGCGCGCCCCGGTGCGGGTGGTCTGGTGCAGGACGAGACGCATTTCCTGAACGCGCTCAAGGACAGCATCGATACGGGCAAGGTTCCCGCTGATGAGTTGCTGGATCACTACAATGGCGACTGGAATGGCGACCTGACCCGGATTTATCCCGAATACAGCTATTGATCCCCACCGTCCCGCTTGCATTCGCGGGGCGGGGCCGATAGCAGGTTGGCGACCAAATTCAGAGGGCGTCATGGACGATCTTAAGGCAAAATATCTGGGCCAAATCGCCGAAGCTGGCGATGAAAACGCGCTTGAGGCGATCCGCGTCGCTGCCGTGGGCAAAAAGGGCGAGGTCGCGCTGAAGATGCGCGAACTGGGCAAAATGACCCCCGAAGAGCGTCAGGTCGCAGGCCCTGCGCTTAATGCCTTGAAGGATGAGATCAACTCGGCCCTGTCGGCCAAGAAAGCAGCGCTTGCCGATGCCGCGCTAGATGAGCGTCTGCGCACCGAATGGCTGGATGTCACCCTGCCGACCCGCGCGCGCCGTCAGGGTTCGATCCACCCGGTCAGCCAAGCGACCGAGGAACTGACCGCGATCTTTGCCGAACTGGGTTTCTCGGTGGCCGAAGGGCCGCGGATCGAGACCGACTGGCACAACTTCGACGCCCTGAACATCCCCGGCCACCACCCTGCGCGGGCCGAGATGGACACATTCTACATGCACCGCGCCGAGGGCGACAATCGCCCGCCGCATGTGCTGCGCACGCATACCTCGCCAGTGCAGATCCGCTCGATGGAACTGCAGGGCGCGCCGATCCGCGTGATCTGCCCGGGCGGTGTCTACCGCGCCGACTATGACCAGACTCACACGCCGATGTTCCATCAGGTCGAGGGGCTGGCCATCGACAAGGATATCTCGATGGCGAACCTGAAATGGGTTCTGGAAGAGTTCGTGAAAGCGTTCTTCGAGGTCGACGACGTCGAGCTGCGCTTCCGCGCCTCGCACTTCCCCTTCACCGAACCATCGGCCGAGGTCGATATCCGCTGTTCCTGGGACAATGGTCAGCTGAAGATCGGCGAGGGCGACGACTGGATGGAGATTCTGGGTTCCGGCATGGTCCATCCCAAGGTGATCGCCGCCGGTGGCATCGACCCCGAGGTTTATCAGGGCTTTGCGTTCGGGATTGGGATCGACCGTCTGGCGATGCTGAAATATGGCATTCCTGATCTGCGGGCGTTCTTTGATAGCGACCTGCGCTGGCTGCGGCACTACGGCTTTGCAGCGCTGGATATGCCGAACCTGCATGGTGGTTTGAGTAGGTAGGTGTACCTGCTGGGCGTGTGTCTGGCTCGATACGTCGATTGGTGGCGCCGCCGCGTGACCGATGCTCCCTTTCTATGGCTGGTCGGATTAGTTGTTGCTGCAAACGTTCTACGTTTTTTGGTAGAACGTTTGTTCGGGTCGTCCTTTCTTTGGGTTTTTCTGGTTGTGCTTATCGCTATGTTTCCGGGAATGTGGGTGGCTCTTTTGGCGACCCGCAAAGGGTTCCTGAAGAAACTGAATCCACGGAAAGAGGTGGAAGATCAAAAGGCCATGTCTAAGAAGTTCATTGATGAATTCGCGAAAAGGCAGTCGAAATAGCTCGCGCGGAGCAAAGGCCGATAGGCTGCTGCACCATCGACAGACCGCCTGCTCGGACTGGCGATTTGTCTCTGTTAGTGCTCCGTTTGAAAGCTTCGCGGATTTGGCCGGCATAAAGTGCCCACCACAGCCCGTGGATCGCCACCCCGCGGTCGGGCGATAGCGCGGCTTTGTGATTTGATCCGTTGTAGGGTGGCGTTTCACCCCACCGTGGGGCGGTTGGTGCGGTTAAACCCCACCCTACACCAATATGTTATGTGACAGCGCGGCAGACGTCGCTAGGCTCCGGCCTATGATCTATCGACTGCTTTTTCTTCTGCTGACCGCAACCCCGGCCTTTGCGATGGGGCCGTGGAAATCTGATTGTCACGGCGATACCGCCTGCGAGGTCGGCGACCGTTCGTACCATGTGCTGGAACCCGATGGCTGGGATGGCGAAACGCCTCTGCCGGTGCTGCTGCATTTCCACGGCTGGGCGCGGCAGGGCGATGTGGTGGTGAACCATGAGCGCATCGCCGGGGCAACCAAGCTGCGCGATGTGCTGTTGGTGGCTCCGAATGGGCTGGGCAAAAGTTGGAACTTCTGGACTGCTGATACCGCAGACGTGCCGTTCGCAGATCGCGTGCTTGAGGACGTCGCCAAACGCTATCCCATTGATCCTGAGCGTATCTATGTCTCGGGCTATTCTTATGGCGGCGCAATGGCGTGGCGCTATGTCTGCCAGTCGGGAAACGACATCGCCGCTCTGCTGGCGGTAGCGGGCTCGATCCGCCAGACCGAGGACTGCCCGGAAGCCCCGCGCGAGGTGCGCCATGTGCATGGGCTGGACGATACGGTGATGGATTTTCCCTTTGGGCCGGACGGCGATACGACCTATCCGGTGGCGCTGTGGAAGGCCAAGTTCAACTGCAACGGCGCGACCCCGCGCGGGGATTGGAGCGTGAAGCCGTTCCTGACGCTCAGCCGGGTAGAGTGGACCGATTGCGCGCAAGGGCAGGTGACACTGGACACCCATCCCGGCGGGCACTTTATTCCCCACGGCTGGATCGGCTGGCAGCTGGACGAGCTTTTGGGTCGCACCCCCACCTATCCGTGAGCCGCAGCGCTTGCACCTCGGCGCAATCTTTGCCATTGCCTGTGCCGACTGAATGTTTGCCGAAAAGGCCCGCTGCAATGAAATTCACTCTGTCCTGGCTGAAAGACCACCTCGATACGGATGCGTCGGTTGATGAGATCGCCGAAGCACTGACCGATCTCGGGCTTGAGGTCGAAGAGATCGTCAACCCGGTGGACCGTTTGGCGGGCTTTACGCTGGGCCATGTGAAACATGCCGAGAAGCACCCGGACGCCGATAAGCTGCGCGTTTGCACGGTTGAAACCGACGAGGGCGATCTGCAGATCATTTGCGGCGCGCCCAATGCGCGCGAAGGCATCACCGTGGTGGTTTGTAAACCGGGTATGTATATTCCCGGCCTGGATATCACCATCAGCGTCGGCAAGATCCGTGGCGTCGAGAGCTTTGGCATGATGGCATCCGAGCGCGAGCTTGAGCTGTCGGATGAACACGACGGGATTATCGAGCTGCCCTCGGGTGAGGTCGGTGATCGGTTTGTCGATTGGTTGGCTGAGAACGATCCGTCAAGGGTTGATCCGATGATCGAGATCGCGATCACGCCGAACCGCCCGGATGCGCTGGGTGTTGCGGGTATTGCGCGTGATTTGGCCGCGCGCGGGTTGGGCACGCTGAAAGTGCGCGATTACACTCCGGTGCCGGGTGATTTCGAAAGCCCGATCAAAGTGTCGATCGACGAGGATACGCTGGACGGCGCGCCGCATTTCACCGGGCGTCTGATCCGTGGCGTAAAGAACGGCCCGAGCCCTCAGTGGCTGCAGGATCAACTGAAAGCGATTGGTCTGCGTCCGATCTCGGCTCTGGTGGATATCACCAATTATATGACCTTCGACCACAACCGTCCGCTGCACGTGTTCGACGCGGACAAGGTGCAGGGCAATTTGCGGGTGCATCGCGCCAAGGGTGGTGAAAAGCTGGTCGCGCTTGATGAAAAAGAATACTCCCTTCAGCCTGGCATGATGGTGATTTCGGACGACAAAGGCCCGGAATCTATCGCGGGTATCATGGGCGGCGAGGAAACCGGTTGTACCGAGGAGACCGTGAACGTTTTCCTTGAAAGTGCGTTCTGGGATCATGTGCAGATTGCCCTCACAGGTCGGGCGCTGAAGATAAACTCGGACGCGCGGTATCGATTCGAGCGCGGCGTCGACCCGGAATACACGCGCGAAGGGTTGGAGCATGCGACGCAGATGATCTTGGATATCTGCGGCGGTGAAGCCTCGAATGTGGTCGAGGCGGGCAAAGCGCCGAACCACGCGCGGGCCTACAAACTGGACGCGGCGCGCGTGCAGTCCCTAGTCGGGATGGAGATTCCGGAAAGCGAGCAGCGGCAGACATTGACCCGTTTGGGCTTTCGTCTGGATGGCGAGATGGCGCATGTGCCCAGCTGGCGACCCGATATCATGGGGGAAGCCGATCTGGTGGAAGAGGTTGCGCGGATCGCTTCTCTGACCAAGTTGCAGGGTATTCCGCTGCCGCGTACGACGGCGGGTATCCCCAAACCGGTCATGACAGCCACGCAGCGTCGCCAGTCGATGGCGCGCCGGACCTGTGCAGCGCTGGGGTACAATGAATGTGTGTCTTATACCTTCATCGATCAGGCCTCGGCAGCCTTGTTCGGGGGCGGTGACGCAGCAACCATGTTGGAAAACCCGATCTCGTCCGAGATGAGCCATATGCGCCCTGATCTGCTGCCTGGTCTGCTGCAAGCGGCGGCGCGCAATCAGGCACGGGGTTATGCCGATCTGGCCTTGTTCGAGGTCGGGCCGGTGTTCCATGATGGTGAGCCGGGGGATCAGCAGACGCAGATCACCGGCCTGTTGGTTGGGCGCAACGGCCCCAAGGATGTGCACGGTGCGTCCCGCCCGGTGGACTTGTTCGACGCGAAGGCCGACGCCGAGGCGGTGCTTGCCGCAATTGGCGCGCCCGCGAAGGTTCAGATTCTGCGCGACAGCGATGCCTGGTGGCACCCGGGCCGACATGGAAAAATCTGTCTGGGTCCGAAAAAGGTACTGGGCGTCTTTGGCGAATTGCATCCGCGCGTGTTGCAGGCGATGGACATCAAGGGCCCGGCGATGGCGTTCACCATTTGGCCGGATCAGGTGCCGATGCCACGTAAATCCGGTGCGACCCGTTCTGCCTTGGAATTGCGCGACCTGCAGGCGGTCGAGCGCGATTTCGCCTTTGTTGTAAATGCGGATATCGAAGCTCTGACGTTGGTCAATGCGGCTGCGGGTGCTGATAAGGCTCTGATCGAGGACGTGCGCGTCTTTGACGAATTCATTGGCGGTAGCGTCGGCGAGGGCAAGAAGTCTCTGGCCATTACCGTAAGGCTTCAGCCGTCGGACGCGACCCTGAAGGAAAAGGATATCGAGGCGGTCAGCACCAAGATTGTCGAAAAAGTGGTGAAAGCCACTGGCGGCGTCTTGCGGGGATGAGTTGGTTTTCGCCTCCGGCGGGAGTATTTTTGAAATGATAAAGGGGCCATTGCGCCCCTTTTTCACGGGAGGAGAGAAAAATGCTGAAGGTCTATTTGTCCGGTGAGATTCACACGGATTGGCGCGAGCAGATCATTGCGGGCGCCGATGGGTTGGATGTTGAGTTCAGTAGCCCGGTCACCGATCACGGTGCTTCGGACGATTGCGGTGTCACGATCTTGGGGGCCGAGCCGAACAAGTACTGGCACGATCACAAGGGTGCCATGGTCAACGCGATCCGGACCCGCAAGGGCATATCAGACGCGGATGTTGTGGTTGTACGCTTTGGGGACAAATACAAGCAGTGGAACGCGGCATTTGACGCGGGCTATGCGGCAGCACTGGGCAAGTCGATCATTGTTCTGCACGGGGCTGATCATCAGCACGCGCTGAAAGAAGTAGATGCAGCAGCACTCGCCGTCGCTGAAGAACCCGCGCAAGTTGTTGAGATCTTGCGCTACGTTCTAACAGGCGCGCTGCCTGGGTAACCCGATGGCCCGTGGCGGCGGATTTGGATCCCGCCGCACAGGCCTTGTGTATCAATCCCGTGAGGGGATGTTCAGCCCTCTTTGCACTGCGGGTCGATCCAGGAACCTATCCAGATAGCGCGTAACGTTGCCATAGCTTTCCCAGCCTATGACATCCTTGACGCCGTAATAATCTAAACCGCGCAGCCACGGCGCGATTGCGATATCGGCGATCGAGAATTCTCCGGCGATCCAGTCTTCGCCGTCCAGTTGCCGGTCGAGAACGTTCAGCAGGCGTTTGGCCTCGGACACGTAGCGTTCGCGCGGGCGGGGGTCTTCGATTTCAGCCCCTGCGAATTTGTGGAAATACCCAAGCTGGCCAAACATTGGTCCGATACCGCCCATCTGGAACATAACCCATTGGGTGACCCGGTGCTTGTCGCCTTTGTTCTGACCCAGCAGCTTACCGCTCTTTTCAGCGAGGTACAGAAGGATTGCACCGCTTTCGAACAAAGCCAACGGAGCATCGTCGGGCCCGTTGGGATCAATGATCGCCGGGATCTTGTTGTTCGGGTTCAGCGAAAGAAACTCCGGGCTTTTGACATCTGCATCGGCCAGTGTGACACGATGTGCCTCATAAGGCAGGCCGGTTTCTTCCAGCATGATCGACGCCTTTACCCCGTTGGGTGTGGGGAAGGAATAAAGCTGAATCCGCTCGGGGAACTGTGGGGACCATTTATTCATGATCGGGAATTGGATTGTGTCCAGCATGATGGGCTCCTTTTATCGCGCCTGTCTCAGTCAATCTGGTAATTTGTGGCGCTTTTGTAAGGTCCAATTCTGTGCGTGATCGGTCAGTCGATGTTTGCTGGGGAACAGCAGGGGGGAAAACTCGGAAATCCCGCACCTAGACCTGCGCGCAAAATTAGCCCAGACTTTTCAGCGATCCCGCGCCAAAAGGCGCGGGTTTGCTGTTGGCGCAAAGGAGAAGCGTGTGGAAGATGTCGTAACACAGGTGGGCGCATTTGGTCCGCTGATCATGAGCGCGATCAAAGCGTTGATCGTTCTGGTATTGGGTTGGATCGTTGCCGGAGCCATTAGCGGTCTGGTGCGGCGGCGGATCAACGCCACGCCACATATCGACCCGACTTTGGGGAATTTCGTTGCGAGCCTCGTGAAATGGGTGCTGCTGGCGATTGTCTTTGTCGCCGTTCTGGGCATTTTCGGAATCGAGGCGACCAGCATCGTGGCCATTCTGGGTGCCGCATCCCTGGCCATCGGTTTGGCGCTGCAGGGAACACTCAGCGATCTGGCCGCGGGCGTGATGCTGGTGGTGTTCCGGCCCTATAAGCTGGGCCAATATGTCGATATTGGTGGCACAGCGGGTACTGTGAAAGACCTGAACCTGTTCACGACCGAGCTGGTGACGCCGGACAACGTGCAGATCATCGTGCCAAACGGTCAGGCTTGGGGTTCGGTGATCACCAACTATTCCGCCCATGACACCCGCCGGGTCGATCTGGTGTTTGGCATCGACTACGGCGATAGCGCGGATGAGGCTATGAACATCATCCTGGATGTGGCCAAAGCTGACGATCGTATCATGGCTGATCCTGAGCCCTGGGTGCGCGTGACAAATCTTGGGGATAGTTCGGTTGATCTGACCGCGCGCCTGTGGTGCGCAGCGGCTGACTATTGGGATGTGAAGTTTGAACTTACCAAAGCGATCAAAGAAGCGTTTGACGCCAAAGGCGTATCCATCCCGTATCCGCATTCTGTGGAGATTCACAAAGAGGCGTAAGCCTCCCGCCCGTCGATCGGGCATTGAAATGCCCTCTTCCGGTTGGGCCGGGCACCGCGCTAAGGCGCGGTGCTTTTTTGCGCGAACCTTGGTCCAGAAAAAACAGCGCCGCGCTATTGGCGCGGCGCTGGGCCCAAGTCTGTAAAGCGTCCTTTGGAAAAGGACGCTTTCAGAGGCGGGAGCGCTCTTAGTTCAACAGAGTTGTTGGATCGACAGAGGCGATGTTGAGGGCGGTGCCCACCGCTTCGTAAGTCAGCTTGCCGGCGTGGACGTTCAAACCTGCCAGCAGGTGTGCGTCGTCCTTACAGGCCTGCTTCCAGCCCTTGCTTGCCAGCGACAACATGAACGGCATGGTTGCGTTGCCCAGTGCGATGGTCGAAGTCCGGGCAACCGCACCGGGCATGTTGGCGACGCAGTAGTGCATGATGCCGTCAACTTCGTAAACCGGATCGGCGTGGGTGGTGGCTTTCGAGGTTTCAAAACAGCCGCCCTGATCGATCGCAACGTCTACCAGAGCCGCGCCGGGCTTCATGGTCGACAGCTGTTCGCGCGAGATCAGTTTGGGAGCAGCTGCGCCCGGGATCAGGACCGCACCGATGACCAGGTCGGCATCCTGGATCAGCTCGGCTGTCGCACCAGCGGTTGAATACTGGTTCTTGAAGGTTCCGCCGAACACATCGTCCAGATAGCGGAGACGCGGCAGCGAACGGTCCAGTACGGTCACATCCGCGCCCATGCCTGCGGCAATCTTCGCTGCGTGGGTGCCTACGACGCCTCCGCCGATGACGATCACTTTGGCAGGGCCTACACCCGGTACACCACCCATCAGAACGCCGCGGCCACCGTTGGCCTTTTGCAGAGTCCAGGACCCGACTTGCGGAGCCAAGCGACCGGCAACCTCAGACATCGGCGCCAGCAGCGGCAGGCCGCCATTGGAGTCAGTCACGGTCTCATAGGCAATCGCGGTGCAGCCGGATTCCAGCAGATCGTGGGTCTGGTCTGGATCGGGTGCCAGGTGCAGATAGGTGAACAGCAACTGACCTTCGCGCAGCATTTTACGCTCGACCGCCTGAGGCTCCTTGACCTTGACGATCATATCAGCCGTGGCGAACACTTCTTCTGCAGTGTCGACGATGCGGGCACCTGCCGCTACATAAGCGTCGTTATCAAAGCCCGAGCCCATCCCGGCACCGGTTTCGATAATGACTTCGTGACCGCGGGCCACAGCTTCGCCAGCAGCGTTCGGGGTCATCCCGACGCGGAATTCCTGAGGTTTGATTTCCTTGGGGCAGCCGATTTTCATGTGAGACTCCATTCATAAACAGCCTAAATTATGGGCATAAATTGGTGCAATTTTTGTGAAACCCCACTTGCTAAACACACAATCTGCGGGAAAATATTCAGCATATAGACAACTTGACGCAATGGATGTGCGCAAATGACGATTGACGCAACAGATAGGAAGATTCTGGCTGCCCTGCAGCGCAAAGGGCGGATGTCAAATTCGGAATTGTCCGAACAGGCGAATCTATCCCCTTCGGCCTGCCACCGACGCGTGCAGCGACTTGAGGCTGAGGGTTATATCAAGGACTACGTCGCCCTGTTGGATGCACGGAAGTTGAACGTTCCAACCACTGTGTTTGTCGAGATCACGTTGCAGGGTCAGGCGGAAGAAGTGCTGGAGGCGTTTGAAAAAGCCGTAGCACGGATTCCGGATGTGCTGGAATGCCATTTGATGGCGGGCACGGCGGACTACATTCTAAAGGTCGTCGCAGAAAATACCGAGGATTTTGCTCGCATTCATCGGCAATACCTGTCTCGCTTGCCTGGGGTGGCGCAGATGCAAAGCTCATTTGCTTTGCGCACGGTGTTCAAAACCACGGCCTTGCCTGTCTGAAACCAACTATTGGGGTTAGCCTTGCGTCAATTCTGCCGCTTGTATCTGTCGTGCGGTCGGGCCAAAATCCATGTTTCCGACCTTATGTACGACCTCGGCACTTTGCGCTGACACTCGGTGGTTACACTGGCCGTGTACGGTCCGAACCCGATGAACGATAAGGAGCAGACCTTGGCTTACGAAAACAACAGCACGCCGAAAAATTGGCTGGAAGCTGAACTGGAAGACACGCTGGACGAAGATTTCGAGATCGAATTCAGCGAACCCATGCTTTCGATGGAAGTGCGCAAGATTTACAAGGACCAGCATCCTGACATGCTGGATCGCAAGGTCTATTTTCGCAACCTTTTGCGGCTGCAGGCTGAACTTATCAAAGTTCAGGATTGGGTGGTCCATACAGGGGCCAAGGTCTGTATTCTATTTGAAGGGCGCGACAGCGCCGGGAAAGGGGGCGTGATCAAGCGGATCACGCAGCGCTTGAACCCTCGTGTAGCGCGTGTGGTCGCCTTGCCTGCACCCAGCCGACGCGAACAAAGCCAGTGGTATTTTCAGCGCTACGTGCCCCATTTGCCTGCGGCCGGTGAGATCGTGTTCTTCGATCGGTCCTGGTACAACCGCGCTGGTGTTGAACGCGTGATGGGATTTGCCAACGAGGATCAGGTCGAACAGTTCTTTCAGGACGTTCCCGAATTCGAACGGATGCTGGTGCGGTCGGGGATTATCCTGCTGAAATACTGGTTCTCGATTACAGACGAAGAACAGCAATTGCGATTCCTGATGCGTATTCACGATCCGATGAAGCAGTGGAAACTGTCACCGATGGATCTGGAATCCCGCATCCGGTGGGAGGCATACACCAAGGCCAAAGAGGATATGTTCTTTCGCACCAACATATCCGAGGCGCCTTGGTATATTGTTGAAGGCAACGACAAGAAACGCGAACGGCTCAATTGTATCGAGCACCTGCTGACCAAGATCCCCTATGAGGATGTGCCGCAGGAAAAGGTCAATCTGCCGGATCGGCGCTATAACCCCGAATACGAACGGCGCATTTTGCCGGATGAGCTACACGTGCCTAAGATATATTGATTTGGCAGGAAAGTGGTGCGGGAAAAGGATCCCCGCACCTGAACGGTTTGATTAACCCCAATCAAATCCGCAGTTCGTTTCGAAAACAAACACGCCGCACATGTCGTCGTTCATGTCTTCGACTGTGGCCTCAACGGTTTCGATCATGTCGTCAGCGAAGTCGGTGTCGAACACCAGATCGAAATCATCCATCTCTGGGGTCGTGTCAGCCTGCTGCACCGGAGACCATTCGAACTGGTCAAATTGGGCTTGCAGCGCATTAACAAACGCTTCTATCCCGGCAAGGAAGGCCTGAACGTCAAAGCAGTCCGCGCCCGGTGCACCATTGTCAACGACAACTTCAGGTGTTTCTGACTCGGGTTCTTCGACCTCGGTGACGTCGGTCTCCGGAGTTTCGGGTTCCTCGACCTCGACGACTTCAGTATCCGGCACATCGGGTTCCGGGTCTTCAACTTCAGTCACATCGGTATCAGGCGTTTCCGGCTCTTCAGTTTCGGTCACGTCTGTTTCCGGAGTCTCCTCAACCGGGTCCTCGGTCTCGGTAACGTCAGTTTCTGGCGTTTCGTCTGCCGGTTGCTCGGTTTCCGTCACATCGGTGTCGGGTGTTTCGTCCGATGGTTCTTCGGTTTCGGTGACGTCTTCCTCCGGGGTCTCCTCTGCCGGTTCTTCGGCATCGGGAACTTCCGCTACCGGTGTTTCGTCAACTGGTTCCTCAGTCTCGGTCACATCGGTTTCCGGCACTTCTGGTTCGGTCGGGGTGGTAACCTCTTCCTCCTCTGGCTCAACAACTTCTTCAACCGGAGGCGTCACCGGCGGGGTGGTGCCGCCGTTATCAAGATCGACATCGCCCTGAGTCGCCGCAAAGTTCTGCGTCACCATGACAGCGTCGTACCCCTGCATGTCGCCTTCTTCGATCCCGATGCCGATATATTTGAAATCGGGGTTCAGAATGTTGGCGCGGTGACCGGGGCTATTCATCAGGTTCTGGTGCAACTGGGCGACATCATCGCTGATACCGGGTGCGCCACGCTCGGATTGCCAAGCGATGTTTTCTCCGGTGCGCCAGCTCCCGGACAGGTCGAACCCTGCGGCTTGCATCCGTTGGGTCGCGGATGAACCACCCTGACCGGTGTGGCTGAACCGGTCGGTATCCAGCATCCAGCTGCTGTGGTCCTCGGAAGATTCGTTCAGGTTGCGTTCAAGTTCCAGGGGATCAAGACCGCGGGATGTGCGCTCTTGGTTGATCAGCGCGAGCATTTCGCGCTCGACCGTACTTGCTGTCGACATCAGTGCCTCCGTTTTTGGTTATGTCTGAGTGGACGGCCTCACTTACAGACGATCAAAGAACGCTGAATAGGGCGGGTACGGCGATGGGCGTTTTTCGGCGGCAGAATGCAACCGAACGGCGATTCGCTGCGCTGTAAAATGCCGACTGCGGCGATTGCATCAAAATCGGCAGGTTGCCGCGAGGGTAAAGCCGGGATTTGGCGGGATCATCCGCCCCAAAAACGACAAACCCCCGGGCAGGGCCTCGGGGGTCGTCAAATAGTGTCATCCAAAGCTGGACGAGTCGCAGGAAGCTCTTAGAGCAAACCTTCGCGCTGTGCTTTCTTACGTGCCAGTTTACGGGCACGGCGGATCGCTTCAGCTTTCTCGCGCGCTTTTTTCTCGGACGGTTTCTCGAAATGTTGCTTCAGCTTCATTTCACGGAACACGCCTTCGCGCTGCAGCTTTTTCTTCAGGGCACGAAGCGCCTGATCGACGTTATTGTCGCGAACACTAACCTGCATGTGGTTGTCACCACCTTTCTAGATAGAGTTGCAAGGATTTGCAGGAAGTGGCCGTATAGCAAAGCACGCCTAACTTGTCTAGTACTGGACCCGCAGCCTCGGAGACCCGACATGACAGCAACCTATGAAGACACCAAAGGGCAGCTTCTCGATGCGATTCTGAACCATGTGCCGTTCGACGGCTGGTCGGAAACAAGCTTTCGTGCGGCCATCAGCGATTGCGATCTGGAGCCCGCGCTGGCCCGAGCGATCTGTCCGCGTGGTGCCGTCGATCTGGCACTGTCCTTTCATGCGCGCGGGGATGCCGCGATGTTGGAGCGGTTGAAATCCGAAGACCTGAGCGGGCTGAAATTCCGTGAAAAGATCGCCGCCGCCGTCCGTTTCCGCCTGCAGGCGGTCGAAGACAAAGAAGCAGTGCGCCGAGGTATGACTTTGTTCGCGTTGCCGATCCATGCCGCGGATGGGGCCAAGGCGGTCTGGGGCACCTGTGACCAGATCTGGACAGCGCTTGGCGATACTTCGGACGACGTGAACTGGTACACCAAACGTGCCACTCTGTCGGGCGTCTATTCTTCGACACTGTTGTATTGGCTGGGTGATGACAGCCCGGATTATCAGGCGACATGGGAATTCCTGGATCGGCGGATCGAGGGCGTAATGCAGTTTGAAAAGTTCAAGGCGCAGGTGAATGGCAACCCGCTGCTGAAACCGTTTCTGGCCGTCCCCAACTGGCTTGCGGGTCAGGTGAAGGCTCCGACGAAGTTGCCCAACAACCTGCCAGGTTCGCTGTCATCGGGAAAATAGTCGCAGCGTTTCCACTTGCCGCTGGGCCTCTGCGTTTTCGCCTGCTAGGCATTGGGCAAAGGAGATATGCCCATGACCCAGACAATGCGCGCTGTCGAGATCACTGAAGCTGGTGGCCCGGACGTTCTGCAACTGACGGAACGCCCGATGCCGGAACCAGCAGAGGGTCAGGTGGTTCTGAAAGTCGCGTACGCCGGGGTAAACCGTCCTGATGCGCTGCAGCGGGCAGGGGCGTATGATCCACCTCGCGGTGCAAGCGATTTGCCGGGGCTGGAAGCCTCAGGAGAGGTCGTCGCCATCGGCTCGGGTGTCGAAGGTCTGGTCGTTGGCGATCGGGTTTGCGCCCTGTTGCCCGGCGGCGGTTATGCTGAATATGTCGCAACGCCCGCCGCCCATTGTCTGCCTGTGCCTGCGGGTATGGGTTTGAAAGAAGCTGCCTGCCTGCCCGAAACCTTCTTTACTGTTTGGTCCAATGTCTTCACCCGTGGCGGCTTGAAGCCGGGGGAGCGGTTTCTGGTCCATGGCGGTTCCAGCGGGATCGGCACGACGGCCATTCAGCTGGCCAATGCGTTTGGCGCCCGCGTCTTTGCAACCGCCGGGTCGGCTGAGAAATGTGAGGCTTGTATCAAGCTAGGTGCCGAAAAGGCGATCAACTATCGCGACGAAGATTTCGTGGCTGCGATGCGCGCCGAGGGCGGGGCGAACCTGATCCTGGACATGGTCGGTGGTGATTATATCCCGCGCAACATCAAGGCTTTGGCGGAAGACGGGCGGCTGGTTCAGATCGCTTTCCTGCAAGGTCCGGTAGTCGAACTGAACTTTGCGCTGATGATGGTGAAACGCCTCACCCTGACTGGCAGCACCTTGCGCCCACAAAGCGATTTGGCCAAGGCGCGCATCGCGCAAGACTTGCGTGAAGCCGTGTGGCCATTGCTTGAGGCCGGGAAGGTCGCACCGGTGATGGATTCAGAATTCGATCTTTCTGATGCCGCCGTTGCACATGCGCGGATGGAAGCATCGGGCCACATTGGCAAGATCGTTCTGAAGGTCTCTGGTTAAGCTGCTGCCATTTAGTCAGGCGACCGCCCGGCGATACAGGTGCCATGTGGCGTGGCCTAGAACGGGCATGACGACGATCAGCCCCAGCAACATCGGGATCGCGCCCAGTACCAACATCGCGGCCACAATAGCCCCCCAGGTCAAGATCACACCCGGGTTCTGACGCAAGACCCGGACCGACGTTACGACGGCCACGGGAACGCCCACTTTGCGATCCAGCAACAGCGGAAAGCTGACCACGCTTAGCGCCAATGCGACCAGTGCAAACAGGAAACCGGTGGCGGTGCCGATGATGATCATGCTCCAGCCTGCTCCTGTGGTGAACACTTCTGTCACGAATGCCATGGCCGAGGCCGGAGGTTCTGGCCCTAGGGTTTGCGCGTAGATGCCTTGCGCGACCATCAGCCAGATCATCAATAGCATGACCAGATAGAAGCCCAATGCCAGTATGGCTCCGAAGGAAGGTGAGCGGAACACGCCGAACGCGTCTAGCCAATGAACGTCTCCGCCCTGTTCCCTCTTGCGACTGATCTCATAAAGCCCGACGGCGGCGACCGGCCCGATCAGGGCAAAGCCCATGACAAGCGGGGCCAGCAGGGGCACCATGTCTTTGTTGAGCCCAATACCGAACATCAGCAGACCTGCGATTGGATAGATCAGAACGACAAAGATCGCATCGGCCCGGGTTTCGAGAAAATCGTTATATCCAGCTTTCAGGCATTCGCGCAGATCCTGCAGGGTCAGCGTATGCACCGTCGGCAGAGCCTGAACATCCGCGCTGCCGATCTCGGTCACGGATTCAGTGACATGATCGCTGGTTGCCCGCAGATTTCGGGCGACCCAGGTGATTGGGTTACCGATTGTCTTGTCCATGTTCATCCCCTTTTCTGGCGTGGGTGCGCCGCGGGATGCATCCGGCGTGGCAATTCGCGTGACCGGATCAGCCGGCAACGTCTGCCCAATTACAACGTCTCGTTGCATTATAGCACATATTGCGAAATTTTGCCCGATCACCCTTGCAGAGCCGGAAGGATTGCTCTGCCGCACAGGCGTGTTAGCTTTGTTTCCACAGGCAAGGGAGGCATTCATGCAGCAGACAGCACGCACAGTCGTCATACACGAATCCGGCGGCCCCGAGGTTCTTCGGATTGAGGATCGCCCGCTTGGCGATCCCGGCCCGGGTGAGGTGCGCATTCGCCATCATGCCTGCGGATTGAATTTCATCGATGTGTACCAGCGTACCGGCCTTTATCCGCTGGAGTTGCCTCATGCGTTGGGAATGGAAGCGGCCGGAGTCGTTGAGGCGGTAGGCGAAGGCGTTACGCATCTTGCCCCCGGCCAACGCGCGGCCTATGCCGCAGGCCCATCGGGAGCATATTCCGAAGCGCGCGTGATGCCTGCAGCACAGGTTTGTCCGCTGCCCGAGAGTATCTCGTTCCGCACCGCAGCGGCCATGATGCTAAAGGGCATGACGGTCGAATACTTGTTTCACCGAACAACGCCGCTGAGGCGCGGAGATACCGTGTTGTTCCACGCGGCTGCCGGAGGTGTGGGACTGATCGCCTGCCAATGGGCGAAATCCGAAGGCATCAAACTGATCGGGACAGCGGGAACGGATGAGAAATGCAGCCTGGCGCAATTCAATGGCGCGTCACATTGCATCAACTACCGGACCGAGAATTTTGTCGAGCGTGTCGCCGAGATCACCGGAGGCAAAGGGGTTGATGTGGTGATGGACTCCATTGGTGCGGACACGTTTGAGGGATCGCTAGATTGCCTGAAACCCTTGGGCATGATGATCTCATTCGGAAACGCTTCGGGGCCAGTGCCGCCTGTCGATCTGGGAATGCTTGCGCAGCGGGGATCTCTGAAGGTGACGCGGCCAACCTTGTTCACGCATATCTCGGATCACGCCACCTGTCAGGCGATGGCGCGACGCTTGTTTGGCAAAGTGGACGGGCGCGAGGTCAAGATCCATGTCGATCAGGAGTTTCCGTTGGATCAAGTTGCTGATGCGCATCGTGCTTTGGAAGCACGACAAACCACCGGCAGCACAGTCTTGGTGCCCTAGCGGCACGGGCCCGGCGCAAATAGCCGGGCCCTACTTTCTCATCAAAACCGATATGCTACACGCAGTTGAACTGTAGTTGCGTCAACATCGACGCCCGATGAGTTGAAGTCGTCGAACTCATGATACAGAATCTCGCCTCCAACGCTGATATTGGGGGCTACGATCTGCTCATAGCCTGCGCCGATGAACCAGCCATCGTCACTGCCCAGATTATCGGTATCCGCATCGGCATAACCGGCGGTGCCATAAAGCAGGCCCTGCGGGTTCACCTTGTAGCCCGCGCGCGCTTTGAGCCGCCAGACATTCTCGACCGTGGCAGCGCCGGAAAGGTCTACGTCGCTCCAGTCATAGTCGAAGCCACCTCCGACGACCCAATCGCCCAGATCGTAATCATATCCAAGGATGATACCGCCGATCGCACCATCGCCGTCGACGCCTGATACGTTTGTGTCGATGTCCGCATAACCAAACTGCGCACCGCCGTAGAATCCAGTCCAGTTGCCTGAGGATTGCGCCATGGCGGATCCCGCAGCCAATACGGCGACCGAGGTGATCAGTGCCAATCTTCCTGTCATCGTCTCATTCCTTTCGCTCGAAACCTGCTGCCAATCAAATCTAATGGCAGCGTTATGATTGAATCTACGTTCCGGCCCTTAGGCCGGATCAGTGATGTTTTGACTGTCCCGAACAACTTTATTCTGGCCGGTGCCCCGGCGTGGGCCCACTCAGGTTGGGCTCTTTTCTCACATGCTAGATAGGGTGAAACATGATGCCTTCAAACGAAGATCGGCGGCAGATACGATCTGCCGCCGATGCACAAAGGTCTTGTCAGCGAATTATTGCTGTAGTTCAGCCGGGTCTTTGTCGGCGATGTCTTCCCAGTTCGCGCTGGCTTTCTCAACAAAGCCCGGAATGTCGCCTTCCCAACGCTCCTGAATGTCTTGTGACAGGTTCAGATACAGCTTGTTGTCGACGATTTTCCAGTAGTTCGGGTCACCATCGAACTTGAAGCCCATTGCGGTGCCAAATGCGCAATAGCCGCCGTAAGCAGGCAGATAGGCCTCTGGGTTCGCCTCAAAAGCGGCTTTGTTCTCTTCCGATGCAAAACGGTACAGGGCGTCGTTGTGCAGCGTGGTGATTTTGTAATCACCCTTGGTTGCTTCGCCAACGGTGAAATAGGCAACCGGGTCATAGCCCTGCATTGCCAATCCGGTCGAGCTTGCGTTGATTTCGACGCCAGCCGCCATTGCTGAGCTTGCGATCGCAACAGACAGCGCGACTCCGCTGATGATGGATTTGAACGTGTTCATGACTTCACCTTTCGTGAATAGGCTCGCTGAAGAGCACTGTAATTTTGCCCGGGCGAACCGGATTTGATTGTCGCGACGCCTGTAATTGGCCGTCACAAAATCCCAGTTGGGGAATGGCCTGATCACGTTCAAAGCAATCAATTGTGATTGTGCAATCACAAAGACCGGTTGTTCATTCCTGCACGTCAGGCACCAGCGCCAGGACAAAATCGACCACCTTTTCCGCAGGCATTTCGCAGGGGCGAAGCAATGCGCCGCTTTTCTGTGTGAGATAAAGGTTCAGGCTGATGTAATCCGGTCCGCCCAATTGATGAGCCACCAGTTTGTGAGATTTCCCGCAGGCCATGATCTGATGCGATACCAAATATCGATGCGGCCCAACGGAACCGGTGAACGTGCCGACCGGCAGATCATGGAACGCTTTCAGAAACGCGCTGGGCGCTGTCACGATTTCCCGATTTTCGGTTCTGTCCCCGCCTTGATCCGCGCTAGGTTGGCGCTGTGCCGCCAGTAGAGCAGCAAGGTCAGAGCAATTCCAAGAACGAAGGTACTGCCATCTGTCAGCACCATGATCCAGGTGGTGGATAGGGCGGCGGCGGCCAGCGCACCAACGGATGAAATACGCCAGATCAGCGCCGCGACCAGCCATGTCAAGCAGCAGGCGACACCCACGCGCCAGTCAAGTGCCAGCCAAAGGCCCAGAAAAGTCGCAACGCCTTTGCCGCCTTTGAAGCCCAGCCAGACCGGAAAGCAATGCCCGAGGAACGCGGCCAACGCGGCGATCTGCGCGGCATCTTCACCAGCCAAAGCGCGTGCCAGCAGAACAGCAACGGCACCCTTGGCTGCATCAAACAGCAATGTCAGCGCTGCCGCTGCCTTATTGCCGGTTCGCAGGACGTTGGTTGCGCCGATATTGCCCGACCCGATTTGCCTCAGATTTCCCAGACCCATCACGCGCGCGACGATCATGCCAAAGGGTATGGAGCCTAGCAGGTATCCCAACGCGGCCCACAGGATGAGCTGAGTCATTGTGCTGTCGATCAGGGGCATCAGGCTCTCCGGTACACTTCTTGTCCAGCGACAAAGGTTGCGGTGACCTTACCCTGCATCCGCTGACCGTCAAACGGTGTGTTCTGCGATTTCGATTTCAGCGTAAATCGGTCCAGAACAAAGGGAACATCCGGGTCGAACTGCACCAGATCGGCAGGCGCGCCTAGGGCCAGGCGACCGCTCTCCAACCCCAGCCGTTTGGCCGGATTGAGGGCCATGGCGCGGAACAGGGTCGGCAAGTCCAGCTGTTCGGAATGATATAGCCGAAGCGCAGCAGGCAGCAGTGTTTCCAGCGCCACCGCGCCCGAGGCCGCCTCTTCAAACGGCAGACGCTTGCTTTCCTCATCCTGCGGCGTGTGCATGGAACTGATCGTGTCTATCAGACCGGTTCGCACTGCTTCGATCACGGCTTGCCGGTCATCTTCGGATCGCAGCGGGGGCTTGATCTTGAAGAAGGTGCGATAATCAGACACGTCCAATTCGTTCAACGTCAGATGGTGGATTGACGTGCCTGCTGTGATGTCCAGCCCGTTGCGCTTGGCGCGCTCCAGTGCAGGCAGGGCGCGGGCGGTGGTGATCTGATCGGCGTGATAGGCGGCCCCGGTCATTTCAAGCAGGGCGATGTCGCGGTCCAACCCCATACGCTCGGCTATAGGCGATACGGCAGGCAAGCCTCGCAGTGCGGCGAATTTACCGCTGGTGGCCGCGGCACCGCTGCTCAGGCCCGGCTCTTGCGGGTGGGCAATCACAAGCGCGCCACAGGATTTGGCGTAGGTCAGCGCGCGTGAGAACACCTTGGTATTGGTGATGACATGATCGCAATCGGTGAAGGCCACAGCTCCAGCATCTTGCAGGAACCCGATCTCGGTCATCTCACGCCCTTCGCGTTCTTTGGTCAGGGCGGCCATTGGCAAAACGTTGACCGGAGCGTCCGCTTGCGCGCGGCGGGTGGCGAACTCAAGCGTCTCGGGTGTGTCGACGGCAGGCAGAGTATCGGGACGGGTGACGATGGTTGTCACACCCCCTGCAGCCGCAGCCAGACCTGCGGATTTATAGCTTTCTTTGTGCCGCTCACCGGGCTCACAGACCTTGACGCCAATGTCGACAATGCCGGGGGCGAGGCACTGCCCACCGCAATCGACCACCTGCGTGTCAGCGTCTGGGGCCGTGCCTTCACCAAGCGCTGCGATCCGACCATCGGCAATCTGCAGCCAGCCGATGCTATCTTTGCCAGCTTCGGGGTCGATCAGGCGAGCGTTAGTGAAAATCAGATTGCTCATGCCATGGCCCTTTCGATTGCAGCTTTGGTGGCGGCGGGGTCCGCCTGGTATTTGATAAGGTGTTTGTCGCCGCCTTTGGTGACGATCTGGACAAAACTGCCAATGGTATTGACCGCCTGAATTTGGTTCAGCGCCACCTTACGCGGACCAGGACCGGTGAGAGTGGTGCCCGTCATTTCCCACTTGGCGACCAGTTCTTCCGAAGCCAAATACCAAGCGCGGATGGTGATGGCGGCCAACCCTGCGGGCGCGCCGGTCCAGACGTAAGGGTTGCCTATCAACCAAAGCAAGACCATCGCAGCCGCCATTGCAAACGCGGCGAGCCATGCGTTGGTGCGGATATAAGCGCCCTTGTCTGGCGTGAATGTTACAGGATCAGCCACAAGGCACCTCCGACGGCGATCAGAATCAGCAAGGCAATGACGGCTGAACCGATGCGGCTTGGTTTATTATCCACTGGCGGGCTTTGCGCGGCCGAGAACGGTTTTGCGCTTTCGGTCTCAATCGTGCCGCCGGACCAGTTGGTAGCCTCTTCGGTGAACAGGCCAATCAGATGCAGGCGGGGATCGAGGGAAAGGGTTGCAGATCGACCACCCAGCGCCGCACTGCGCAGGACCATCACCCAGCCTTCAATGGCGTCGAACTTCGCGCGATCCAACTGGTCTTCCGAGACACCACAGCCTTCGCTGAGATAGCCATAAAGCCCGAGATCTTCGAGGTCGGATACCGGAAAAATGTCGATCTGTTCTGGATCCAGCCCCTCGACACCCAACACCTGATCAACAGCCCCCGGTTCGCGCAGGAATTTCGCTTCTTCCGGGCGCATGTCCAGCGAGAACAGGCGGATCACACCGCGCTCATGGGGGGCGATGATCAGATCGTTCATGCGGCTTCTCGCACGTTGCGCGCCAGCAGGTCCATGGCGGCCATGCGGACGGCAACGCCCATCTCGACCTGTTCCTGAATGACGGATCGGTTGATGTCATCGGCCAGAGTGCCGTCGATCTCGACCCCGCGGTTCATTGGACCGGGGTGCATCACGATGGCGTCTGGCTTGGCCAGCGCCAGCTTTTCAGCGTTCAGACCGTAGCGGTGATAATATTCGCGTTCCGAGGGGATAAAGCCGCCGTCCATCCGTTCCTTCTGAAGGCGCAGCATCATCACAACGTCGACGTCTTTCAGACCCTCATTTATATCATCATAGATCTCGGCCCCGAATTCCGCGAATTGCGACGGCACCAGCGTCGGCGGGCCGATCAGACGGATGCGGTTTTCCATCTTGCCCAGCAGGATCAGGTTCGAACGCGCCACGCGCGAATGCGCCACGTCTCCGCAAATCGCGATGTTCAGCCGGTGCAGACGACTTTTGGCCCGGCGGATGGTCAGCGCGTCCAGCAGGGCTTGCGTCGGGTGTTCGTGCCGCCCGTCTCCCGCGTTCAGAACGGCGCAGTTCACTTTCTGCGCAAGCAGGTCGACCGCGCCAGAATGAGGATGCCGTACCACCAGCAGATCGGGATGCATCGCGTTCAGCGTCATAGCCGTATCGATTAGCGTCTCGCCTTTTTTGATCGAACTGGCCTGCATCGCCATGTTCATCACATCAGCCCCCAACCGCTTGCCCGCCAGTTCAAAACTGGCCTGCGTGCGGGTCGAGTTTTCAAAGAACATGTTGATTTGAGTCAGGCCCGACAGCACGTCCGAATGCTTAGTCGATTGTCGGTTCAGATCGACATAGGTTTCGGCCAGATCAAGGATAGCGGTGATATCGGATTGCGACAGATGCTCGATGCCAAGAAGGTGACGATGGGCGAAACGCATGGGCGGGCTCCTGTCTGACAATCGGACCGCTTATAGGAAGCCATGCAGGTCAAGGCAACCTAAGGTTCCGACCCTTCGGTTAGTTTCTCACATCCGCCTTCGGGCAGGCATTGTTCCCCTGGTTTGCACCACTTGCCATAGCCACAATCAATGGCCTTGATCGGAACACAGCCCTGATAAGCCGAGCATTTAAATCCGGGTCGGCATTGCGAACCGGTTTCTTCACACAGAAACCAGCCGGGGCGCGAACATCCGCCGCCCGGCAAGCAGGATGAACCGGCTCCGCAACTCCTACCATCTGCGCAGGTTGTGGGTGGAGCTGGGACCAAATCCGGTCGGCTGCGCTCGCATTCACCGCGTCCGTTGCAGAAGCTACCACCGGGGCAATCCAAGCGCGAGGTGCACTTATTCGCCCCAGCAGGGGCGCAACGGGTTCCTCCTGCCACGCAGCGCTCGAACGGGCCGCAGGTGCGCCCACCTCCACAATAGGTGTGTCCCGGCGGGATACAGCGACCATCAAAGCTGCAGCGCTGGCCTGCGGGGCAACAACCGCGCCCGCATTGCAACTGTCCGGCGCGGCATTGTGTATCCCGATCAAACAGCTGCGCACTCGCCGAACCGCCAGAGGTTGCCAGCAATAGAGCAATCAGAAGGAATCGCAGAAATGACAGCATGACCCTGCCATGGTCGGTGCGACCCTGTGCCATGGCAAGGTCTATTCGCTTTCCCTCGGTCAAAAGCTGGTTAGATTGAGGGTTATGGAATCGGGCTTGGACCATCATACCGCGCGGGCGCTGCTGGAATGGCAGATCGAGCTGGGCGCAACCGAGGCGATCGGCGACGCGCCGGTGGATCGCTATGCGTTGCCGGACAAAGCGGCCAAGGCTAAGAAACCAGCTGCGGTTGAACCTGCGAAAAAACCAGAGCCGGTCGATGCCGCAGCTGTTGCAAAACAGGCGGCGAAAACCGCTGGATCGCTCGTCGATTTGCGTGCGGCGATGGAGGCGTTTGATCTTTGCGACCTCAAACGCGGCGCGCGGCAGTTGGTGTTTGCCGATGGCACCCCCGGTGCACGGGTAATGATCATCGGCGAAGCGCCCGGCCGTGATGAGGATCGCGAAGGTAAGCCCTTTGTCGGGCGCGCTGGGCAATTGCTGGACCGGATGCTGGCCGCGATTGATCTGGATCGGCGCGAGAATGTCTACATTACCAACGTGCTGCCGTGGCGGCCCCCGCAGAATCGCGATCCCAAGCCGGAAGAGATTGGCATGATGAAGCCGTTTCTGGAACGGCATGTGGCGTTGGCCAAGCCCGAGGTGCTGGTGGTGATGGGCAATATCAGCTGTCAGGCCTTGCTGGGCAAACGCGGTATCACGCGGCTGCGCGGGAAATGGGATCAGGCGCTGAATCTGCCGGTCATCCCGATGTTCCACCCGGCCTACCTGCTGCGTCAACCGCAGATGAAACGTCAGGCCTGGGCCGATTTGCTGGATTTGCAAGCAAGGCTGAGGGGCGCGGGATGAGAGTTCTGGCGTTTTCCGATCTTCATATGGCGCGCAACCGGGCCGCTGATCTGGTGGTCGCCAGCGCCGAGGCTGATCTTGTCATCGGAGCGGGGGATTTTTGCAATGCGCGGCGGGGCCTGAAAGAAGCGATGCAGATGCTGTCGGGCATTGCAGCGCCGCTGATCCTGGTGCCGGGCAACGCTGAGAGCGCCGAGGAACTGACAGCCGCTGCGCCCGAAGGCGCGCATGTTCTGCACGGGACGGGCATGACATTGGATGGTCTGCGCCTGTTCGGGCTGGGTTACGGTGTGCCGGTGACGCCTTTCGGAGACTGGTCCTGCGATCTTACTGAAGCTGAAGCATCGGAACTGCTGGACCGGTGCGAGGCTGCGGATGTTCTGATCGCGCACTCTCCGCCAAAAGGATATGGGGATGTGACATCGCAAGATGTGTCGGTCGGCTCGACCGCAGTTCGGGACGCGGTTGAACGCATCCAGCCCGATTTTGTCTTTTGCGGTCATATCCACGACAGTTGGGGATACCGCGGCATGCTCGGGCGGTCTCAGATCGCCAATCTGGGCCCAAAACCACATTGGTTCGAGGTAACAACGTGATCGAGACAGTGACATTGATGGCCTTCGTCCCAGCCGCACTGGTGCTGAATTTCACACCCGGCGCTGACATGATGTTCTGTTTCGGGCAAGGGTTACGGTCCGGGTCACGCCCAGCGATGATGGCCAGCCTCGGTGTTTCGACGGGTCTGATGGTGCAAGTTTTGCTGGCGGGGCTTGGACTTGGGGCGTTGGTATCAGCCGTGCCTTGGCTGTTTGACGTTATCCGGTGGATGGGCGTTGCTTATCTGTTGGTTCTTGCATGGGGCGCAATCCGGAAAGGGGCAGTGTCGGACGATGCAGCAATCAAGCCTGCTCATTTCGCGTTTCGCGAGGGGTTGCTGGTGAACCTGACCAATCCCAAGGTCATTCTGTTTGTTTTGGCCTTTATCCCTCAGTTCGTGGACCCAGCAAACGGCCCGGTTCTGCTGCAATTCCTAACCTTTGGTGCAATTATCACCTTGGGCAGCATTCTAGTGAATGGGATGGTCGGTATCTTTGCGGGCGGAGTAGGGCGCATTTTGATCTCAAACCCACGCGCTTCACGTATCATTGGATGGGTCACGGGCGGGATATTCGCGGCTCTTGCCATCCGGCTTGCCATTATGGAAAGGGCTTGACGACATATGTCGCGCATTGACGAAAGCATTGAGTTCATCCCCGTCCGTATTGCGGTTCTGACCGTGTCGGATACACGCTCACTGGACGACGACCGCTCGGGCCAGACGCTTGTCGACCGGATCGAAACGGCTGGACATTCAGTGGCGGACCGCAAGATCATTCAGGACGAACGCACCCAGATTGCCGAGCAATTGCGCAGTTGGATCGCGGATCCTGAAATCGACGTCGTGATCTCGACCGGCGGCACAGGTCTGACGGGTCGCGATGTTACAGTCGAGGCGCACCGGGACGTTTATGAAAAAGAGATCGAAGCGTTTGGCACCGTTTTCACCATCGTGTCCATGGAAAAGATAGGTACTTCTGCCGTGCAGTCCCGCGCCACAGGCGGAGTTGCAGGCGGAACCTATCTGTTTGCGTTGCCGGGCAGCCCGGGTGCCTGCAAAGACGCTTGGGATGCGATTTTGGAGAAGCAGTTCGATTATCGCCACCGGCCCTGTAATTTCGTTGAAATAATGCCCAGATTGGACGAACACCTGCGACGGAAGTAGACTGGTTCTGCGTTTAATGGATCATAACCGCTTTGTGGCTTGGCATTTTTTGCGACCCGGCTACCTTTGCGGAAGGCAGCGTGTGCGACCAAAGGTGAGTGACCGATGCGATTTCTGCGGCAAAGCCTTGTTGGGGTCTTCCTGGCGTTTCTGACGCTGGGCCTGTTGATCGTTGCCGCACAGATGATCTCGGGCGCGGTTCAGGATGTGCTGACGCGGGACAATCAGGCACCTGAGGCGCGGGAACGCATATTCGCCGTTACCGTACGAACCGCCGAGCCGGAAACCGTCACTCCTTATCTGGAAGCGTTTGGCCAGATTCAAAGCCGCCGCCGGTTAGAGCTGCGCGCGGCCTTGGGTGGGCGCGTTGTATCACTGGCCGAAGATTTTGAAGATGGCGGTACTGTAACGGCGGGAGAATTGCTGGTCGAACTGGACCCAGCCGATATGCAATCTGCTCTGGACCGTGCCAAATCCGATCTTCTGGATGCCCAGTTTGAAGAGCGGGACGCCGAACGCTCGCTGCTGTTGGCGCAGGATGAGTTGAAATCAGCCGAGGCACAGGCCGAACTGCGTGACCGGGCGCTGCAGCGCCAGCAGGATCTGCAGACACGTGGTGTCGGGGCTGCTGCAAGCGTCGAAGAAGCGGAACTGGCCGCAACATCGGCTCATCAGGCAGTTCTCGCGCGCAGGATCGCTTTGGCGCAGGCCGAATCTCGTGTGGATCAGGCAACAACCTTGTTTGCGCGGGCTCGTATCGCGTTGGAAGGGGCCGAGCGTGACCTGGAGGATATGACGATCCATGCCGGGTTTGATGGGACGCTGACCGAGGTCACTTTGGTTGAAGGCCGCTTGGTCGCGGCCAACGAAAAGCTGGCCGAACTCGTCGACCCCAATGCGCTTGAGGTCGCGTTTCGGGTTTCCACCGCGCAATTCGTGCGGTTGCTGGACGCGCAGGGTGATCTGATCTCAGCCCCGGTGACTGTATCGCTTGAGGTCACGGGGACCGATCTCACTGCCACCGGCCGGATCAGTCGCGATAGTGGCGCGGCGGGTGAAGGGCAAACCGGGCGTCTGATCTATGCGCGTCTCGACGACGCGCCGGGATTCAAGCCGGGGGATTTTGTCACCGTTTCGATTGAAGAACAGCCGCTCGATAATGTGGTCCGTCTGCCATCCTCGGCTCTGGACGCCACGGGCAATGTGCTTGTTCTCGGCCCCGATGACCGGCTGGAACCGTTGGCTGTGCAATTGATCCGTCGTCAGGGCGATGAGGTGCTTTTGCGTGGTGAAGGCCTGGAAGGCCGCGAGGTTGTGATTGGCCGGACGCCTCTGCTGGGTTCGGGTGTACGTGTGCGGCCCCTACGGATTGAGGCGAATGCCGAAGCTGATCCGGGCATGGTCGAGCTTTCGGACGAAAAGCGCGCTCAGCTTGTGGCTCAGGTCGAGGCCAGTGATGCCATGTCTCAGGAAGACAAAGCCCAAGTATTGGGCCAGTTGAGCGAGGCCAAAGTGCCCGCCACCCTAATACGCCGTCTTGATGACAATCGGGCCGGGGGCTAAGCGCGATGATCCGCGACATTCCCAACGCGGCGGGCGGTATCCTCAGCTATTTCACCCGGCACCGGACTGCGGCCAATCTGTTGCTGCTGATCATGCTGGTGCTGGGGGCCGCCGCGATCCCCAACATGCGGGCACAGTTCTTTCCTGATGTGATTCTCGAACGCGTCGATGTGAACGTTCAATGGGAAGGCGCAGGCCCCGAGGATGTCGACAATGGCATCGTCCAATTGCTCGAACCGGCGCTTTTGGCGGTTGAGGGCGTTGCCAGTACCGAGTCGACCTCGCGCGAGGGAACTGCACAGGTCCGGCTGGAGTTTGAGCCGAACTGGGATATGTCCCGCGCGGTTGAAGAGGTTCGAACGGCTGTCGATAGCGTCACCAACCTGCCCGAAGACGCCGAGGAACCAACCATCAGGCGCGGCGCTTGGCGGGATCGTGTCACGGATGTTGTCATAACAGGGCCCATCGAAGCTGAACAACTGGCCAAATTCACCGATGAATTGATAAGCCGCCTGTTTGCGGTTGGTGTCACGCGGACAACGATCCGGGGACTGGCCGCGCCGCGTGTGGTGGTCGAAGTCCCCACCGCACAGTTGATCGCCAATGATATCTCGCTTTCGGATATTGCCGAGGCCATCGCGGCAGAAGTCACCGCGAACCCTGCGGGCGATGTCACAGGTGCCAATGCGCGTATTCGGACAGGCGTTGAGAAACGCACCCCGGAAGAGATCGAAGGTATCGCCCTGCGCAACTTTGCCGATGGTTCAAAGCTGGTTGTGGGCGATGTGGCGGAAATCCGGGTCGAGGGGGTCACGCGCAACCGCAGCTATTTCGTCGGCGACAATCCGGCGATGTCGATCCGCGTCGACCGGTCCAATTTGGGCGATGCCATCGGAATTCAGCGCGATGTCGAGGATGTCGTGGCCGAGATGCAGGCCAGCCTGCCCGAAGGTATCACGATTGAGCTGATCCGCACCCGCGCACAAGCGATCACCGACCGACTAGATATTCTGGTCGACAATGGGCTGGTTGGGCTTGGGCTGGTGGTTTGTCTACTCTTCCTGTTTCTGAACGCCCGCATCGCTTTCTGGGTGGCTGCCGGTATTCCGGTGGCAATGTCTGCGGCGATTGCGCTGATGTATCTGGGCGGGTTGTCGCTGAACATGGTGTCTCTGTTCGGTTTGATTATTACCTTGGGCATCGTGGTTGATGACGCCATCGTCGTGGGAGAGCACGCCGATTTCCGTGCCCGCCGTTTGGGCGAAGCGCCAATCGTCGCCGCAGAACGCGCTGCCCGCCGAATGGCGATGCCGGTGTTTGCTGCAACAGTGACCACGGTCATCGCCTTCTTTGGTCTCACCGCCATCGGTGGCCGCTTTGGAGAGCTGATCCGAGACATCCCGTTCACCGTTATCGCTGTCCTGATTGCCTCATTGATCGAATGCTTCCTGATCCTGCCGAACCATATGGCCCATGCCATCGCGCATTCGGCTAAGGAGCATTGGTATGACTGGCCCAACCGGGTTGTGAACAAGGGCTTCCGCTGGGTGCGCGACCACCTGTTCCGCCCGTTGGTCGCGTGGGTGGTCTGGGCACGGTATGTGGTTGTTGCACTGATGGTAGTGATTCTGGCCAGCCAGATTGCTCTGTTCATTCGGGGCGACGTGAATTGGCGGTTCTTCAACGCACCGGAACGCGGTTCGGTCACTGGCAATTTCATCATGGTCGAAGGGGCGACGCGCGCAGAGACGCTGGAAATGATGCGCATGGTCCAGAAAGCCACGGAAGAACTGGGTCAGGTTTACGAAGAACGCCATGGCCGCAACCCGATCGAATACGTTCTAGCCGAGGTTGGCGGTTCGGCCGGATGGGGGCTGCGCGCGGCGGATGGCAAGGATGACGATCTACTGGGCGGCATCTCGATCGAGCTGATTGATGCCGACTTGCGCCCCTATTCCAGCTTTGAATTTGTGGGCGAGCTGCAGGATTTCGTGCCGCGCCACCCGAAGGTCGAGCTGCTTAGCTTCCGTGGTTGGCGTTCAGGGCCCGGTGGCGACGCGATTGACGTGCAGTTCTACGGTGCGGATGTGAACACGTTGAAATCTGCATCCGAGGACCTCCAGGCGGAACTCGCGAAATACCCGGAAGTTTCGGCGCTCGAGGATAACCTCGCCTATGACAAGGAAGAGTTCATTCTGGACCTCACCGCGCAGGGTCAGGCGCTGGGTTTCCGCATCGAAACACTGGGCCGCGTGTTGCGAAACCGGCTGAACGGGATTGAGGCCGCGACCTTCCCGGATGGTCCGCGTAGCACCGAGATTCGGATCGAACTGCCCGATGGCGAACTGACTGCTGATTTTCTCGAACGCACATTGATGCGGACTCCGGATGGCGTTTATGTCCCGCTCGCCGATATCGTCTCGGTCGAGCGTAAATCGGGTTTTTCGACCGTCCGGCGCGAAAATGGTCTGCGGGTCATCTCGGTGAATGGTGATATTTCCGAGGACGACCCGGCGCAGGCTGCCGAAATCGCCCGCGCCATGCGCGAAGAGATATTGCCAAACATAGCCGCCGAACGGCAGGTCGAATGGCGCATGGCTGGCCTGAGTGAGCAGGAGGATGAATTCCTGTCCGAGGCCCGCACAGGCCTGATCCTGTGTCTGACCGGAATTTATCTGGTATTGGCTTGGGTCTTTGCCAGTTGGACAAGGCCCTTGGTGGTCATGGCGATCATTCCCTTTGGCCTCGTGGGCGCGATCTGGGGGCATTACCTGTGGGGCGTGCCGTTAAGCATGTTCACCGTCGTCGGCCTGTTGGGCATGACCGGGATCATCATCAACGACTCGATTGTTCTGGTGACCACAATCGACGGATACCGGAAAGAGCGCGGGTTGGTGCCGTCAATCGTCGAAGGCACGGCAGATCGATTGCGGCCTGTGATGCTGACCACGCTGACCACGGTACTCGGGCTGACGCCCTTGATGTACGAAAGCTCGCAGCAGGCGCAGTTTTTGAAACCGACCGTGATCACACTGGTCTATGGGCTGGGCTTTGGTATGGCCCTGATCCTGCTGCTAGTGCCTGCATTGCTGGCTATCCTGAACGACATCTCACGCCCGATGACATCGATGAGACGGGCCTTGCGAGCGCCGGACAGGGTGGTGCGCAATGCCGTGCGCGCAACGGGCGCAGCGTTGGCGATCTGGCTGGGTGCCTCGATGATCTGGCCCGTAGTGACAGGTGCGCCGTTGGTGCTGCTCTCGGGTCTCTACCCCGCCGCCGAAGGTCCAAGTGTGCTGCAAATGGGCTTTGGCGTTTTCGTGGCGGGTGCGACCGTAATCCTGCTGGTGGGTGTGGTGCTGTCCAGCGTGCTTTATGCACGCTTGTCGGATCGGGTCGAGGCTTGATCCATCTCTAAAGCTCGCCGCAAAAGATCGGGAACGCGGTCGCTCATTGGCAGGTCGCCGCTGGTGATCTGGTCCACCGGAAACCACTGAGCGTCCTGCGCGTCGTCTGCAGCGACAGGCGTGCCGGTTACATAGCGACACGCAACTCCGACCAGCAGGTAGTGCGCCCGGGTCTGCCCGCTATCATCGCGCAGCAAAAGGTCGAGATTGTCGAGATAGACCAAAGGCTCAGCAATCACACCGGTCTCTTCCCGCAGCTCGCGGGTGGCGGCGTCCAGAACCGTTTCACCCCATTCCACATGGCCGCCTGGAAAGCCCCACAGCCCCTGATCGGGTTGCTTGCTGCGTTGCACCAAAAGTACCTGGCCATCGTGCAGCACGACAGCCAAGGCACCGATCTTTGGGGTCTGGCTCATCCGGTCAGCCTGCGCTGCATCCTTGGATATCGACAGCGTGGTTTGCCCCCAGAACCGTGATGCGCACTTCGGACCGATCCAGCGCAAATGGCCCGCCGGAGGCGCCGATAATCTCTGAGCTTGCGATCAGGGTGTTGCCCTGACGGCGTGTATCGGGCTGCGATGCCCAGAGTGCCGGGTTTCCTGGTTCAATGACGGCGAATTCGGACCCGCCCGCTGAAGGCATGGTGATACGCGCCTCGATCCGCATTCCGTCTGCAGTGGGAGTCAATTGGCACGTCGCATCCGCCACGCCTGCTTCGCGTTCGGAAAACGGGCGCTGGGCGAGGGCTGCGGCGATGGCCGGATTGCGTGCAGCGTCGGCATCCATTGTGTGATCGAATTCCAACCGACCCGGCACGCAGACATCCTTACACACGCCCAAGTCCATCTCGCCGCGCAAACGCACGGGTTTGGCAGGGTTCTTAGGCGTGATTTCAACGGGCAGTACAAGTTGATCCTCATACCCGACCGAGCGCAGCCCGTTCTGATCAAACACATGCGGCGCGGGCCATGTGAAGGCTATGTCTGCAATATTGCGAGAGCCTTTCCAATCAAACTGTGGCGGAATGCCCGCATCGCCGGGTGCGCGCCAATAGGTCTTCCACCCGCCCTTGAGCTTTAGACGCAAGGCCCCCTGATAGGTACCTTCGGCGGTTTTGCCGCCGTCCAACACCTCAAGCTGAACCAGATTATCAACCCCCTGCGCAGTGGCGGGGGCACCAAAACAAAGGCTGACGGCCAGCACGGCTGCAGCAGATTTGCAAAGCGCTTTCATATGCAGAACATGCGCATTCCGGTCGGGATTGCCAAGTCACGTTCCGGTCACTTCTGTGAAATGCACGGAAATCCCGGCTGATCCCTTGCCATTCCCCGGTTCACAGGGTCATTCTAGGGATATCCTATGGCGCAAGAGATATCTGCTGATGGACCTTACGGGAAAACTGTTGATTGCGATGCCCGGAATGGGCGACCCGCGATTCGAGCATTCGGTCGTCTATATCTGCAGCCATGGTGATGACGGCGCGATGGGATTGATCGTGAATAAGCCTTCGGACTTGCGGATCAAGACCTTGCTGGAACAGCTCAACATCCCGTGTCGGATACCCGTAATTGGCGAACGGCTGGTGCAGTTTGGCGGCCCGGTCGAGATGTCGCGTGGCTTTGTCCTGCATAGCGCAGATTACGAGGCGAATCTGCATTCAATGCAGATTTCCGAAGATTTCAGCATGACCGCAACGCTGGATGTGCTCGAGGATCTGGCCTCGGGCAAGGGGCCGCTGAATTCGATGCTGACTTTAGGTTATTCCGGCTGGGGGCCGGGTCAGTTGGAAGATGAGATCGCGATGAATGGTTGGTTAACGACTGATGCGTCGTCGAAACTGGTCTTTGATGTCCCTGATGACGAGAAATGGGAGGCGGCTTTGGCTACGCTTGGTGTTGATCCGCTGACCCTATCAGCCAGTGCAGGCCGCGCCTAATCGCGAGGGGCTGCTGCGCGGCGTAGACGGTCGTTGATGGCCGCACCTAATCCGTGATGGGGAATTGGTGATACGGCGATTGGCCGACCGGTATCGTTAAGTTTGTGAAGGGCGGCAAACAGGTTGGCGGCGGCCTCGGGCAAGTTGCTGGTGCTGGAGAGGTTCAGATCACAATCAACGGGGCCAAAACCCAGCAACACCTCGTCCCCCTGCCGTGACCGGGCGTTTAGCCGCACCGGCGCGTCCGGCGCGTAGTGGGATTGCAACTGCCCCGGCGCGGTAAGCAGATCGCCGGGTTGGTGGTGATGCAGTTCTGCCTTTAGAACCTCTTCGATTTGTTCCAATGCGACACCACCTGGACGCAACAAGGCAGGGGTGCCGGCCAGACCCACAATAGTGGACTCAAGCCCGACACCGCACGGCCCATCGTCCAGAGCTGCGGCTATGCGTCCCTCCAGCCCCGCTCGGACATGGGCCGCCGTCGTTGGGCTGATCTGACCAGAGGGGTTGGCCGATGGCGCTGCCACAGGACCGTCAAAAGCGGTCAGTAAAGCGTGCGCTGTGGGATGCGCAGGTACGCGAACGGCCAGAGTATCCAAGCCAGCTGTGACCAGCGACGAAATCCCGTGATCGGGGCGCAGAGGAAGAACCAGAGTTAACGGTCCGGGCCAGAAGGCATCAGCCAACAAATCAGCCTGATCGGTCCATTCGACGAAGCGTTTCGCGGTCTCGGTTGAGGCGACATGGGCGATCAGTGGGTTAAAACTGGGTCGCCCCTTGGCCTCATAGATCGCGGCCACAGCCTCGCCGTTTCGTGCATCGCCACCCAGTCCATAGACGGTCTCGGTCGGGAAAGCGACCAGCAGCCCCTGTCGCAACAGGTCAGCGGCCTTGGCGAGCCCGTCGGCGTTTGCTGGTAAGTCTTGAGTACCGAGAAGGGTCATGGATCGTGACGCCGCGTTTTGGTTGCTTGCAGTTCAGGTAACGGTAGGTAATCGTGCCAGCCCAGATGAATACCGGCGTGGGGCCGGGATTCCAACCCCACGCTGACAACTTGCCAGAACCAGAGGGAAACCATGCCCTATCGTGCCCCGATCTCAGACTATGAATTCCTGTTCCGCAACGTGATCGGCTTTGACCAGATCGCCGCGACCGAAAAGTTCTCGGAAGCCAGCGAGGATGTGGTCAGTGCCATTCTGACCGAAGCCGGGAAGATGTGCGAAGAGATCATGGCCCCGCTTCAACGCCCTGGTGATCTGGAACCCGCGCGGCTGGAGAACGGCGTGCTGCGGACCTCTCCGGGCTATGCCGAGGGCTGGAGGGCGATTGCCGAAGGCGGCTGGATCGGGATGAGCGGCGATCCCGAATATGGCGGTATGGGTCTGCCCATGACCATGACCACCGCCGTGAATGAGATGATGAGCGCGGCTTGCCTGTCGCTGCAACTGGCCCCCTTGATGACCCAAGGCCAGATCGAAGCGTTGGAGCATCACGCGAGTGATGAGCTGAAAGCGATCTATCTGCCCAAGATGATGGCGGGTGAGTGGTCGGGCACCATGAACCTGACCGAACCGCAGGCCGGATCGGATGTGGGCGCGCTGACCTCGAAGGCCGAAGACAATGGCGACGGCACCTATTCGGTGACCGGGCAGAAGATCTATATCTCTTGGGGCGACAACGACTTTGCCGAGAATGTCTGCCATCTTGTTCTGGCCCGCCTGCCAGACGGTGTTCCGGGAACCAAGGGGATTTCGCTGTTTCTGGTGCCGAAATACATACCCGACGAGAACGGCAACCCCGGCGTGGCCAATGACCTCAAGGTGGTCTCGCTGGAGCACAAGATGGGCCTGCACGGCTCGCCAACCTGCGTGATGCAATATGACGGGGCCAAGGGTTGGCTGGTCGGCAAGGAACATGGCGGCATGGCCGCGATGTTCACCATGATGAACAACGCGCGTTTGGGCGTTGGTGGCGAAGGTGTGGGTGTCGCCGAAGGAGCCTACCAGCATGCGCTGGCCTATGCGTTGGAGCGTAAGCAGGGCAAGACGCCCTCGGGCACCATCATCGACCACGCGGATGTACGGCGGATGCTGATGTCGATGCGCGCGGATGTGTTTGCGGCGCGGGCGATCATGCTGGCCAATGCAGCTGCAATCGACATGGCGCAGGCCACGGGTGAGGCCGATTGGGCGGCACGTGCGGCGCTGCTGACGCCGATCTGCAAGGCTTTTGGCACCGAGACCGGCATGCGCGTTTCCGAGACCGGCGTTCAAGTGCATGGTGGCATGGGCTTCATCGAAGAAACTGGTGCTGCACAATATTATCGCGATGTCCGTGTGACCGCGATCTACGAGGGCACCAATGGTATTCAGGCCATGGACCTCGTAGCGCGCAAGATGATGGATGGGGGTGAGGCGGCCTCGAACCTTCTGGATGAGATCGAGGATCAAGCTGAGAAGGCGCGCGCCACGATGCCTGAACTTGCTGGTCCTGTTTGGGAAGCTTCCGAGTCGCTGCGGGAAGCGACGGAGTGGCTCGTTGCTCAATCGGATATGAACAACCGGTTTGCTGGCGCGGCTTCGTATCTAAAAGCGTTCGCGCGGGTTCTGGGCGGGCATTACCATCTGTCAGCGGCGCTAGCCGATCCCGATGGACCGCGCGCCAAGTTGGCACGTTATTATATTAATGTGCTGCTGCCTGAACATACGGGCTTGCTTGCGCAGGCGCAGAACGGGGCGGATGACCTCTATGCCCTCAGCCCAGAGGAACTGGCGGTTTGATGGATGGCGAGGCTCCGCAAGTGATGCGATATCCGTGGGAGGAACCACCCGCTCCTGGCGAATGGGTCGAAGTTGCAGAAGGAGTTCTGTGGATTAGGCTGCCTTTGCCGATGGCGCTGGATCATGTGAATGTCTATGCACTTGATGATGGCGACGGCTGGACCATAGTCGACACAGGGCTTTCTTCAAAGAAAACACGGGGAATCTGGCAGGCCCTGATGGAAGGGCCATTGGCTGGCAAACCCGTCCGTCGCGTTGTCGTGACTCATCACCATCCTGACCATGTCGGCAATGCGGGCTGGTTCCAGTCCGAGCATGGTGCAGAACTGGTCACCAGTCGTACCGCATGGTTGTTCGCACGTATGCTGACGCTGGATGTGCAAGAGAATTGGCCGAAGGAAACGTTGGATTATTACCGCAGCGCGGGGATGGATCCGGACGTGCTGGCCGGTCGGATGGCCGAGCGTCCGTTCAACTTTGCCGACGCCGTGTACCCTATGCCGCTGGGATTTACCCGTGTCAAACAGGGCGACGTGATCCGCATGGGTGGCCGCGACTGGGATGTTCACATGGGCAACGGCCATGCGCCCGAGCATTGCACCTTCTGGAGCCGCGAGGACAATCTGGTGCTGACCGGCGATCAGATCCTCAGTTCGATCAGTTCCAACTTGGGCGTCTATGCCACCGAGCCGATGGCCGATCCGGTGGCCGACTGGTTGGAGGCGTGTGAACGCCTGCAACCGCTGGCCCGGCCCGATCATTTGGTTTTGGGCGGGCACAAACTGCCGTTCACCGGGTTGCCGATCCGCATGCGGCAGTTGATCGATAACCACCACGGCGCGCTGGAGCGTCTGCTGAACGATCTCGATCAACCCAAAACTGCCGCCGAGTGCTTTGCCCCGCTGTTCAAGCGCCAGATCAGGGGCGGGGAATACGGCCTCGCGCTGGTCGAGGCGGTTGCACATATGAACCATCTCTACCACATTGGAGCTGTCGCCCGGACGCGGCGCGCGGACGGAGCTTGGGAATATCAGCGCAAAGGGTAGAGCAATGGACAAGATCGAAACCTCAGCCGAGGCAGCGGAATCTGCGGCGTTGCCGCGGTGCTATGAGGTACACGCCAACCCTGAAACGGCATCGGGGAACAAGGATTTGCCCAAGCCATTGCAAAAGCCGGTCGAAAGCAAAAGCCCTGCTCAATGGGCCTATGAGCGGCTGATCATGTATATTCAGAATTTCGAGAAGACTCTGGATGGCGATCACGAGGTTGCCATGGGATTCACCGGTGGTGATGCCGGTGTAATGCGGATCGAGGGCATGGGCTATTTCGATCCGGATGTGATTACTTTCTATGGCTCGGACGGAGGCGGCGCCAAAACGCAGCTCGTCCAGCATGTCAGCCAGTTGAATGTGATGCTGCGTGCCTTGCCGAAATCGATCGAGGATAAACCAGCCAACCGCATTGGTTTCCGGCTGGCGGCTGATCTGGAAGAAAGCTGACGCCCACTCTTGCAATTCACACTTACGCAGCCTTGAATGGATAGACCATTCAGGAGGCAACCGCGTGACCAATTTCTCAGCCGTTACAACTGCCTACCGGGGCGCATGGTCGCGGCGGCGCGTGTTTGTGCCTGTTTATGTCGCCGTTCGGTTGCTGCTGGTTGCACTGATCGCTCCGGGCGTTGCCATCGCCGTCAATGTTGCTGTTTCATTGTCTGATCAATCGGCGCTGACGGATCAGGACATTGCGATGTTCCTGCTGTCACCAGCGGGCTTCATCGCTGCGGTTGTAGTTCTCAGCCTGTTCTTACTGGCCGAGGTCTTTGTCTTCTCGGTCATGGCCGGATCATTGCGGATGGGTGAGCGTGACCCTTGGCGCGCGGGCAGTGCTTCCATCCGGTTGATCCTGACGCGTTTACCTGCGCTTTTCGGCTTTGCCGCACGGTTCATTTTGCGTGTGCTGGTACTTGCGCTGCCTTTTGTCGCCGTGGCTGGCCTGATCGCCTGGTGGATGCTGACTGAATACGACATCAACTATTACCTCACCTTCCACCCGCCTTCATTCTGGGTCGCAGTGGTGCTGATCGGATTTGTGGTGCTGTGTCTGGCTTGGGTTCTGATCCGCAGGCTCTCGGCCTGGGCGCTGTCGCTGCATCTTGTATTATTTGAGGGCTGCAAACCCGCCGAAGCCTTTTCCACCAGCACGGATCGAATGGAAGGAAAACGCGGTCGCCTCAAGATCGAGCTCGGCCTTTGGCTTGCGATGCGTCTCGTGATCGCCGCACTGATTGCCTTTGTGGCCGGACTGTTGTTCGATCTGGTGCCGTTGCAGGAAAGCACGAACCTGCGCTTTGCGCTGATCCTCAGTATGATCGTAGCGGGCCTATGGTCGCTGGCTGGGCTTGTGCTTGCAGCCGTCGCTCTGGGAGCATTGGCGGTTCTGCTGGATGGGTTCTTCGACACACAAGGCCGAGAGGTCTCTCATCCCGAACCCGGCAACCTGCGCGCGCCGCTTTACGCTGTGGTCGGTGGCGCGGCAATCGCCCTGCTGATCGGGCTCTGGTCCGGGCAGGAGTTGCTGGTCCGCATTCAGGCCTCCGATCATGCGGATGTCATTGGTCATAGGGGTGCGGCGGCGATAAGGCCGGAAAATACCATGGCGGCAGTGTTGAAGGCTATCGAAGATGGCGCCGATTGGGTTGAGATCGACGTTCAGGAGACTGCGGATGGTGTGGTCATTATCGCGCATGACAGTGATTTCATGAAACTGGCGGGTGTGCCGCTCAAGGTCTGGGACGCAACCATTGAGGATATAGCCGAGATCGATATCGGCAGCTGGTTCGGCCCCGAATATGCTTCGGAACGGACGCCCACGCTGCGGGATGTTCTGGAAGCTGCGAAGGGCAAATCCAAGGTCATCATCGAGCTGAAATACTATGGCCATGACGTCGACCTGGAAAACCGAGTTGCCACGATTGTCGAGGAGCTGGATATGCAGGATGACATCGCCACCATGTCATTGAAATATCCGGCCGTGCAGAAGATGAAAGCGCTGCGCCCCGATTGGCGGGCAGGCGTTCTGGCCGCGACCGCGATAGGCGATCTTTCAGGGCTTGAGGGCGATTTCGTGGCCGTAAACGCAGCAACGGTGTCACCGGGTCTGATCCGCTCGGTCCATGAGGCGGGCAAGGACATCTATGTATGGACGGTGAATGACCCGTTGCAGATGTCGGCGATGGCATCGATGGGGGTTGACGGGCTGATCACTGACCGCCCGGCCATGGCCCGCGAAGTGCTGCGTGTTCGTGCCGAGATGGGACCGGGCGAACGTCTGATGCTATGGTTGGCGACGACATTCGGATTGTCCATTGATACTGCTGAGATGCGTGATGCGGAACCATAGACTGGCCGCCCTTCTGGTCTGTTGCGCGCTGCCTGCAGGTGCGCAGGACCTGATGCGTAGCGTGGAAATGCCCGCTCACCGGGCTTTGTCCGACACGATAAAAGGCACTGAACTGACCCCCTTTGAAACGGATGGCTGTTCGGGTGGATTATCGTCCAGCTGGCGTCTGGTCGCCGAGACCTTTCCGAAGTTCAGCCTGCTTTATGAAGAACACCCGCCATGGGAGTACTGCTGCGTTACCCACGATCGCGCCTATTACAATGCAGGCGGCGCATCGCAGGCCGATGACAGCTTTGACGCCCGGCTCGCTGCCGATGACGCGCTGCGCACCTGTGTCAAAACCCACGGCGAAAGCCACGCTGATGAATACGCCGAACGTTATGACATGACGCCGGATCAGATCCGCTCGGTTCATTCGATCACCTCCGAGGCGATGTTTCTGGCCGTGCGTTTTGGGGGCGGTCCCTGCAGCGGGTTGCCCTGGCGCTGGGGGTTTGGTTATCCAGGCTGCACGATTTTTGGACCAACTGCGCGCGAATGACGTCGTGACAGGCCCTGAGTTTTGCATTATCCAACATTTCAAATACGCGAATTGGGATTCTAATAAACATGGCTGATCACAAGCACGGCGAGATGGACATCACTGTTCAAACCAAAACCTTCGACGGGTTCGTCAAATTCACCACGTGGTGCGTGGTGGCTATTGTACTCCTTTGTCTGTTCCTGGCTGTCTTTGCGGCCTAAACAGCATCCGAGGCGCATCTCTTGTTTAGAATTCTGATTGCCTGCCTGTTGGCGGTGACCGTTGCAGGTTGCGCCGGATCGCAGCGCCCGCAGGCTGATCCCTCGGAAATCGTGGCCCGATCCTATCGTGATCCGGGGCCATCGACGCTGACGCTTTATACGATGATCAGCACACGCACCGGGTCGGGGGCACACACGTCGCTGATGATCAGCGGCAGCGAGCGGGTCATATTTGACCCTGCCGGATCGTTCCGGGCGGATGTGGTGCCGATCAAGAATGATGTCCTTTATGGCATCACGCCAAATGTCGAGCGCGCCTATCGTAGCAGTCATGCGCGCGAGACGCATTATGCCCGTATTCAGACGATCGAAGTGACGCCACAGCAGGCCGAGATCGCGCTGCAATTGGCCAAGCAAATGGGCCCGGTTTCGCAGGCTTTTTGTGCAAATTCGACCTCGCAATTGCTGCAACAGGTCCCGGGGTTCGAGCAAATCAAAACAACATTCTACCCGGTGAAGCTATCCGATCAGTTTGGTCAGATTCCAGGCGTTGTCACCATGGACTATCGTGAGAATGACTCGGCTGATCTGCAGCAGGGGCTGGCGGAAAACAATGCGCGCCTCAATCAGCTTGAAGCGGTCTCAACCAACTAGGTACAGCAGACCGTAAAGCGTGGCGGCCCCTGAAAAGATGGCCGCTATGACGTTCTTCGTCACAATTCCCACCGTCAACGCAACTGCCGCAGCCGCCATGCGCGGCATATCCGGTTGTCCTTCGGTGGCCGTGGGCCAGACTACCAAAGGTGCGATCAGGGCAGGCAGAATCGCCACTGCTGTGTATCTCAGGTGCCGCAGAAGCCAGGGTGGCATCGGGCGGTCGCCAACCAGCCCGATAAAGGTAAAGCGCAGAAGGTAGCTGCCTATCGCCAGACCTACGATGATGATCCACATGGTTGTCGGGTTGATCTGCGTCATGACTTTTTTCGCTCTAACATCAATTCAGCCTGCGCACCTGCCATCATCCCGGCTATCCCTGCGATCAACAGTCCAAGATTGAACGGCACTGCCACGCACAGCAGGGCGACAACAATCGCCACCAGCGCGGCTACAACATGCGCCATGGTGCGCATCATTGGTCCGATCATGGACAAGAACGTGATCGGCAGCGCAAAATCCAGAGCCCAGCTTTCCGGAATCTGTGCCCCCAGAACAGCACCCAGATAAGTGGCGAGTATCCAAAGCGGCGTGATCGGCGTGACCGAGCCGACAAAGTACGCCATGCGCTGAGGCACGGACATATCCGGTTCTTTCTCGAATCGGACAATCGAACAGGCGTAAGACTGATCAACAATAAGATAGGCTCCAAGGGCCCGTTGCCACAGCGGAGCCGCCCCCAGATAAGGGGTCAGTGAAGCCGAATACATGGCCACCCGCAGGTTCACAGCCAGGGCCGAGATCAGAACGATAACCGTTGGTGTATTGTCCTGCAGCAATTGCAATGCGGTGAACTGAGCAGCGCCGGCAAACACCGTGGCGGAAAAGGCCATCGTCTGGATGATATCCAGCCCTGCTTCTGTGGCAAAAACACCAAACAGAAGGCCAAAGGGCATGGCGACGAAGATAAACGGCGTCCCGTCGCGAAAACCTTTCCAGAAGTATGACTTGGATGTGGCAGAGGCCATGGCTAAATCCTATGGTGACGCGAGCAGCAGTAGCCGTCTTGGGAAGGGGTTGCAATTGGCCACGGAGATCGACCTGTCAGACTACCTCATTGCGCCCGATCCGGGGGCTGCCCGCCTGACGCGCGGTGTCGAGGGTGTGGACCAGAATGGTGAGATCAGTCAGATCTCGGTGGTCGAGGAACGCCCGCTGACCATTTTCCTCAACTCACAGGAAATCGTGACGGCAATGACCATCGGCGACTATCCCGAATACCTTGCGCTCGGGTTTCTGCGTAATCAGGGGATGCTGCTTGCAGATGATGAAATTACTCGGGTCGACTATGACGACGATCTGGAAACCGTGGTCGTGCGTACCGCGCGTGAGACCTCATACGAGGACAAGCTGAAGAAGAAGACCCGCACCAGCGGTTGCGCAGTAGGCACTGTGTTCGGAGACATGATGGAGGGGCTAGAGGACGTGCGCCTGCCACAGGTCTCGTTGCGCACCTCGTGGCTGTATGAGTTGGCGTCGAAGATCAACCGCACCCCGTCTCTGTACCTCGAGGCGGGTGCCATCCATGGCACGGTGCTTTGTCATGAAAGCCACCCGTTGGTTTATATGGAAGACGTGGGCCGCCATAACGCGGTCGACAAGATCGCAGGCTGGATGCTCTCCGAGGGTGCGACTGCGTCTGACAAGATCCTCTATACGACCGGTCGTTTGACTTCGGAAATGGTGATCAAAACGGCAATGATGGGCATCCCTGTTCTCGCTTCGCGATCGGGATTCACCGCCTGGGGTGTCGAGATCGCGCGCGAGGTCGGTTTGACTCTGATCGGCCGGATGCGCGGGCAGCGGTTCGTGTGTTTGTCGGGCGAAGACCGATTGGTGCGCGATGTTGATCCGTCGAGCGTGGCGATTGAGGACAAAAAACATCGCAGGAAAAGTGCCGATGGCTGAACAGTCGCAAAAACCGCTGGGGGTTATTCTGGCAGGCGGCCTCGCAACGCGAATGGGAGGCGGCGATAAAGGGCTATTGCAGATCGGCGGGCAGAGCCTGCTGGATCGGGTGATAGACAGGCTGCGCCCTCAGGTCGGCGGGCTGGCTTTGAACGCCAACGGCGATGCCGAACGGTTTGCTCGCTTGAACTTACCGGTTGTTTCGGACTCGATCGAGGGCTTTGCAGGGCCGCTGGCCGGTGTTTTGGCCGGGCTTGATTGGGCCGCTGAACAGGGCGCGCACTCTATCGTGACGGTTGCGGCGGATACTCCGTTCTTTCCGCATGATCTTGTGGCGCAACTGGTGAACGCATCCAAAGGGCAGAAATACCCCCTTGTTCTGGCAACCACCCCGCGCACGAGTGACGAGGCATTAAAATCCGGCGGCGGCAAGCGGATCAATCGGCACCCGACCTTTGGGCTCTGGCCGGTGGCATTGCGCGATGATCTGAGGGAGGCGTTGAACGCTGGATTGCGCAAGGTTGTCCTGTGGACTGACCAGCATGATGGGCGAGAGGCGCTGTTTTCGGCCCAGCCGTTTGATCCGTTCTTCAACGTCAACACTCCCGATGATCTGGCCCGCGCTGAAACCTTGTTGGAGCAGGTATGAGGGTCTACGGCGTCACCGGTTGGAAAAACGCGGGCAAAACCGGCCTAGTGGAACGGCTGGTGGCTGAAATCACCGGACGTGGGTATACCGTTTCCACCGTTAAACATGCGCATCATTCCGTCGACGTCGACCAGCCGGGTACCGACAGCCAGCGGCATCGCGCGGCGGGTGCGTCCGAAGTGCTGTTGGCATCCGGCCAGCGGATCGCACTGATGCAGGAGTTGCGTGGTGCGCCCGAGCCGAAGCTGGACATCTTGCTGTCGCGGTTGTCTCCTGTCGATCTGGTGTTAATCGAAGGCTTCAAACGCGAGCGTCACCCCAAGATCGAAGCGTTTCGCGCTGAACCCGGAAATCCGCTGATCGCCACGGATGATGAGACGGTTCGCGCGGTTGCAAGTGATACGCCTTTGGAATTGGATTGCCCGGTGTTTTATCTGGATGATACGGCGGCCATTGCAGATTTCATCATGGAAGAGGTCGGATTATGAGCACGCCGGATATCTCACCTCCGCCCTTGCGCAATGATTGTTTCGCCTTGCCTGCAGGGGTGAACTGGACACCCGTTGATGAGGCTCTGGCGCTTTTGCGAGACAGATTGTCGGTGGTAGCTGGGGTTGAAAACGTGCCCGTGATGCGGGCGGCGGGCCGAGTTCTGGCGGTGGACGTGTCGGCCAAACGATCAAACCCGCCTCAGCCCAACACCGCTGTCGATGGGTACGGATTTGCCGGTCCGGTGCCGGATGGACCCTGTGTCATGCCTTTGGTAGAGGGCCGGGCGGCTGCGGGTGTACCCTTTGACGGTGAGGTCCCAGAGGGCCATGCGATACGCATTCTTACCGGAGCTGCACTGCCAAAGGGTGTTAATACGGTCATATTGGAAGAGGATGTGACCTTTGATCATGGGCACATTGCATTCCGAGGTCCGTTGAAACAGGGCGCGAACACGCGAAAGGCAGGCGAAGACGTGGTTGAAGGCGCGCTGACCTTGCCAGTTGGGCGGCGTTTAACACCAACGGATCTGGCGCTTTTGTCGGCGGTTGGTCTGGCTGAGGTTTCCGTCCGCAAGGTTTTACGCGTCGGAGTGCTATCGACCGGGGATGAGTTGGTCGAGCCGGGTGACAGCGCCGGACTGGGGCAGATTTATGATGCCAATCGTCCGATGCTGCTGTCACTGGCCGAGCGGATTGGATTCAAATCGGTTGATCTTGGGCGCGCCGAGGATGATCGCGCGGCGCTGAAACAGCATTTGGATCGCGCGGCTCAGCAAGTGGATGTAATCCTGACCAGTGGCGGGGCCTCCGCCGGCGATGAAGATCACGTCTCGGCATTGTTGCGAGAGGCCGGGGCGATGCAGGAATGGCGCATCGCACTAAAACCCGGGCGGCCTTTGGCGCTGGGCATGTGGGATCAGACGCCGGTGTTTGGCTTGCCGGGCAATCCGGTGGCAGCACTGGTTTGCACGTTGATCTTTGCCTGCCCGGCACTGAACGTGCTGGCCGGTGCAGGCTGGCAAGAGCCGCAAGGCTTCGACGTGCCCGCCGCGTTCAAAAAGCACAAGAAACCGGGTCGTCGGGAATACCTGCGGGCGCGCATCCGTGAAGGACAGGCCGAGGTATTCCATTCGGAAGGATCTGGCCGGATCAGCGGGCTGAGCTGGGCCGAAGGCTTGGTCGAAATCGAGGACGGTGCCCGCGATATCAAGCCCGGCGATCTGGTGAGGTTCATACCCTACGGGAGTTTTGGGCTTTAATCGAACGTCCCTGCGACACGCCCCACCAGCATGAAGGCACGCGCTGTGCGGGTTTCGCTCAGGGCTGTAAGCTCGGCATCGCTGGCATTAGGTTCGAACTCGACGATCATATGGTCAAAGCGGCGCAGGAAATGGTGTGCGGCATCGCGAAAGATCGGATCCTGTTTCATCCGCGCCGCAGTCAGCGCCAGTGACGAACGGTCTCGAATGCCACCCAAGGCAGCCACCGACCGCCCGCGCGCGCCTTGGGCAAATTGCCGCCAGACTTCGGGTCGCGCCATATCGGGGCGCAGGTCATCCATATAGATGCCTTCCTGGCTGAGAAGGGTCAGAACATCTTGTGAGGCCTGCACAAGTTTCGAGGTCTTGCGATCTTTCAATGCAAGCCGCAGCGCGTTAAATCCCTCGGCATCGCTTTGCGTTTCGGGGAAGTTCAGGGCGCGGATAAAGATGTCGGTGGGCAACGGGGGCGCCATTTCTTCCGCTGAGGTGCCAAGTTCCAACGAAGTCTGATTGGCCATGTCCGGCGCGGGCCTTTGGGTGCGCCCGGGTTCACCGCGATTGGTCGAGAATGTCGCCAGCGCGCTCTCGGTCTTTTTTGCGCTTTCGGCGATTTCATCCAGTTTCTTGCCGACCGTCGGCTCATACGTGCTGGCCGCGCGTTGTTGCTGTACGACATAGCTGTTGCGGATCGCATCGATGGCTGTCTGCAGGCGGGCGCTTTCTTCGCGCATTACGCGGCTGGCGCGCATCGCGAGGGCTGCGACCCAGATCATTGCGACCGGCATGAACACCGCCAGGAAGGTGACGATGAACCCTCCTTGTTGCCCGCCGGGCAGTACCAGAAACACGACCGACACCACCAGCCAGATCAGGCTGAGAACAACTGCTGCGATCTCGATCTCGGTGACCGAACGGTGCGCCGGACGGTCGTAGATACCCAGCGAGGTGGGTTTCTCAGGTTCTTGCTCAGGTTCAGACCCTGACATGACAAACGCTCCGGTCAGGCGTATTCGATACTCAGAACTTCATAAGAGCGCACGCCTCCGGGGGTGCGGACCTCGACACTGTCGCCTTCTTCTTTGCCAATCAGGGCGCGGGCGATGGGGGATTTGATGTTCAGAAGGCCCGCTTCGATATTGGCCTCATACTCACCTACGATCTGCCAGGTCTTTTCTTCGTCGGTATCTTCATCCACCAACGTGACCTTCGCGCCGAACTTGATGGCCCCTGACAGTTTGGCCGGATCAATGACATCTGCCAGCGACAGGATGCCTTCAAGCTCTTTGATGCGGCCTTCGATAAAGCCCTGCTTTTCGCGCGCCGAGTGGTATTCGGCGTTTTCTTTCAGGTCGCCCAGTTCGCGGGCTGAGGCAATCGCCTCGATGATCGCCGGGCGCTCGACGGATTTCAGATTCTTCAGCTCTGCCTCGAGCGCGGCATTGCCCGAAGGCGTCATGGGGATCTTTTCCATTGTCTTGTCGTCCACGCAGAAATTGTTACGCCCCGCCGCACAATAGCGTCGGGGCGAAGGATGGGTTGGCAATTACCTGACCCAAATGAGGCGTGAATTGCAAGAGGGGAGGTGTGCGTTGTCAGTAAACTCGCAACTTAGCGCCGCCGTTCCGGGGGGCGGGTGCGTCTGTGGCGCTTTCCCAACAATTCTCCACTTCGCCAACGGCTGGCTTCGTGCCCAAGCCACAGCATCTCAATCATACTGAACCACTTCGAATTCGATGCCATTGTCATCTTCGAAATAGAACCGCTTGCCTGGCTCATAGTCTGCGTGGTTGTGCGGTTCAAATCCCGCTTTGCGGACCTTTTCCTCGGTGGCGTCGATATCCTCGACCAGCACACCTACATGGTTCAAGCCGCCCACGAAATCATAGCTGTTTTCGCCTGATGGCTTGGGATCGCCGGGGGCGTAGAGTGCCAGATAGGTATGTGGGCTGCCCACATGCACCGTATAGCCACCGGCAATGGCAGGGCCTTCCCAGCGTGTTTTCCAGTCGAAGACTTTCTGCATCCACGCCGCAGATGCCTTTGGGTCGCGGACCGTGAAATTAGTATGTTCCAGCGTCGCCATCATGGGATTCTCCTTCCAATTTGAGGCTTGTCCCGACTCACTGTAATTTCTAAACCTAACTTTAGGTCAAGAGATTTCTTTGGGAGGATGTAATGGTTGTTTCGGAAGGTCTGGCGATTGGAGCATTGGCCCGGCGCACTGGGTTGGCAGTGTCGGCGATCCGATACTACGAGGCGCAAGGTTTGATATCTCCATGGCGTAACGCGGGTGGGCAGCGGCGTTATCAGCGCGCCGATATCCGACGGCTAAGCTTTGTGATGATCGCGCAGCAATTCGGTCTGACTTTGCCCGAGATCCGCGAGGTATTGTCGGGCTTGCCAGGAAACCGCACACCGACGCCTCAGGACTGGAAGAGTATCAGCGAACGGCTGCGCACGCATCTGGATCAGCGAATCGATACGCTGATGCGACTGCGCGACAATCTGGATGGATGTATTGGTTGCGGCTGCCTCAGCCTGCCGAAATGCAAGCTTTACAACCCCGATGACAGGGCCAAATCCCATGGTAGCGGTCCCAGATACCTTATGGGGGACGCACCCGAAGCCTGAAGTGTCGAATAGCGGCGTTGTTACGCCGTGTTTCGATTGACCAAAGTCTTTATCACCATGTAATCAGCCGTGAAACAATATTGCGCCGACCGCATGAAGAAAGCGCCAATTCGGAAAGTTAGCTAAGGAGCCCGCGATGGCCGAGATTGAACGCGAAGCGATGGAATATGACGTGGTGATCGTGGGTGCTGGCCCTGCGGGCCTGTCTGCGGCCATCCGTCTGAAACAGCTGGATGCCGACCTGAACGTCGTGGTTCTAGAGAAGGGTTCGGAAGTGGGTGCGCATATCCTGTCGGGTGCGGTGCTGGACCCTTGTGGTCTGGATGCTCTGATCCCCGATTGGAAGGAAAAGGGTGCCCCGCTGAACGTGCCTGTGCATGAAGACAATTTCTACATGCTGGGCGAGGCTGGCAAGATTCGCATCCCCAATTTCCCGATGCCGCCGCTGATGAACAACCACGGCAACTACATCGTCTCGATGGGCAATGTCTGCCGCTGGATGGCCGAACAGGCCGAAGAGCTGGGCGTCGAAATCTTCCCCGGCATGGCCTGTTCCGAGCTGGTCTACGGTGAGAACGGTGAAGTCAAAGGCGTTGTAGCCGGTGTATTTGGTCTGGAGCCAGACGGATCCTACGGCCCCAACACCGAGCCGGGCATGGAACTGCATGGCAAATATGTCTTCCTGTCGGAAGGCGTGCGCGGCTCACTGTCCAAGGAAGTCATCGCCAAATACGACCTGTCTGCCGGTAAAGAGCCGCAGAAATACGGCGTCGGCATGAAAGAGATCTGGGAGATCGACCCGGCCAAGCACAAAGAAGGCAGCGTCACGCACACCATGGGCTGGCCGCTGGGCAGCAACGCGGGAGGTGGGTCGTTCATCTATCACCTTGAAAACAATCAGGTATATGTCGGCTTTGTGGTTCACCTGAACTACAAAAACCCGCACCTGTACCCCTACATGGAATTCCAGCGCTTCAAGCACCACCCGATGGTGGCTGACCTGCTTAAGGGCGGCAAGCGTGTGGCTTATGGTGCCCGCGCGATCACCGAGGGTGGCTACCAGTCGATGCCGAAACTGGTCGCACCGGGTGTTGCGCTGTTGGGTTGCTCGGCGGGCATGGTCAACGTGCCGCGCATCAAGGGCAACCACAACGCGATGCTGTCAGGCAAGGCCGCGGCCGAAGCCGCCTATGATGCCATCAAGGCCGAGCGTTCGGGTGATGAGCTGACCGCTTATGAGGCCGACGTTCGCGATGGTGCAATCGGCTCGGATCTGAAGAAGGTGCGCAATGTCAAACCGCTGTGGTCGAAATACGGCCTGACCGCCAGCCTGGTACTGGGCGGTATGGACATGTGGACCAACACGCTGGGCTTCTCGCTGTTGGGCACGCTGGGCCACGGCAAGAACGACGCGGAATCGACCGAAGATGCCAGCAAGCATCAACCCATCGACTATCCGAAACCCGATGGCACACTGTCCTTTGACCGCCTGACGAACGTATCGTTTGCGGCCACCAATCACGAGGAAAGCCAGCCTTGTCATCTGAAACTGGCCGACCCGGACATCCCGGTTAAGGTCAACCTGCCCAAATTCGACGAGCCGGCACAGCGTTACTGCCCCGCAGGCGTCTATGAGATGGTCGAGGATGAAGACGGGCCGCGATTCGTGATCAACTTCCAGAACTGTGTTCACTGCAAGACCTGTGACATCAAGGATCCCAGCCAGAACATCACCTGGACTACACCGCAGGGCGGCGACGGGCCGAACTACCCCAATATGTAGGCAAGAACACGGGCGTTGGCAGGGTCGTGAAGGCTCTGCCATTGCCTCTCGCCCAGCAAAGCCCTAGCTTGTCGGTCAGTCAACGACAGCAAGGCAGATTATCAGTGGTTTCCCTGGTTCGACGTGCGGCACTGGCCGTGATCCTCAGCTCTTCAATTGCGCTCCCTGCGGTATCGGATACCGGATCGGGGTCGTATCTGGCTGGACGTCAGGCGATTTATCAGAGCGATTATCCCGCTGCCGAGCGTTACTATGCGCAGGCGCTGCGCGCTGATCCCCAAAATCCGAAACTGCTGGAAAACGTGGTCGTCGCCCGGCTCGCTTTGGGTGAGATTGAGCGAGCCCTGACCGTCGCCGAAGTTATCGAGGAAAATGAACTGCCCAGCCAGGCCGCTCGGATGGTGATCGCCGCCAATCTGGTGGCAGATGGCAAGCTGGATGAATTTCTGGCCCGCGATCCTGAAACGCAAGGGGTTGGACCGCTGGTTGATGGCCTGATGATTGCTTGGGCTCATATGGGGCAAGGCGCCATGACCAAAGCGATGGAACAATTTGACGTTGTTACCACGCAGGAAGGTCTGAAAGAATTTGCACTTTATCACAAGGCCATGGCGTTGGCGTCAGTCGGAGACTTTGAGGGGGCCGAGGCGATCCTTGCCGCAGATGATGGCCTGGTCGCCCGTTTTTCACGCCGGGCTGCGCTGGCGCGTGCCGAAGTGCTGTCGCAGCTGGATCGCAACGACGATGCGCTGGAATTTCTGGATAACGTCTTTGCCGCCGGCAGTGATCCGACCATCGAAAGTTACGTCACCCGGCTGTCTGATGGCGAAACGCTGCCCTTTACCCATGTCCGTTCTGCACAGGATGGCATGGCCGAGGTTTTCTTTACCGTTGGCGCTGCGCTGAGTGCGGAGGCCGCGCAGGATTATGTTCTGCTATATGCCCGGGTCGCGGCCTTTCTGCGGCCTGACCATATTGATGCGCTTTTGCTAAGCGCTGAGTTGTTGGATGGGCTGGAACAATATGATCTGGCGGTTGATGTCTATCGGCAGGTGCCTCCGGACAGCAGCGATTATCACGCCGCCGAGCTGGGGCGCGCCGAGGTCCTAAGTCGCTCTGACAGAAAAGAAGCTGCCGCCGAGGTCCTGCAAAACCTTGCCGCTCAAAGCCCCGATTTGCCCGGTGTGCATGTAGCTTTGGCCGACCTGCGGCGCCAGCAAGAGGACTACGCGGCAGCGGTCACCTCTTACGACAAGGCGATTGGCCTGACGGAAGAGGGTGCAGGCGGAAACTGGTTCCTGCACTATGCCCGCGGGATATCGCATGAACGTCTGAAGAACTGGGACGAGGCCGAGGCCGATTTCCGCCGCGCGCTTGAGTTGAACCCGGACCAACCACAGGTGCTGAACTATCTCGGGTATTCGCTGGTCGAGCGGCGCGAGAAATTGGACGAAGCGTTGAATATGATCGAACGCGCCGTCGCAGCGCGCCCTGACAGCGGCTATATCGTTGACAGCTTGGGCTGGGTGTTGTTCCGCCTGGGCCGGTACGACGAAGCAGTTGACCACATGGAGCGCGCCGTTGAGCTGATGCCGGTCGATCCGGTGGTAAATGACCATCTGGGCGATGTTTACTGGGCTGTAGGTCGTGGGCGTGAAGCCGAGTTCCAGTGGAAACGAGCACTGTCTTTCATTGATCCTGAAGATACCGACAGCGAAGCCGATCCTGAACGCATCCGCCGCAAGATCGAAGTCGGATTGGATGCGGTTCTGGCCGAGGAAGGTGCCGAACCCCTGAAGGTCGCCAATGAAGGCTGAGGCATTTGCCCCCGCCAAGATCAACCTGACCCTGCATGTGACCGGCCAACGCGCGGATGGCTATCATCTGCTTGATTCGTTGGTTGCCTTTGCCGATGTTGGGGATCAGTTGAGCCTCAGTTCCGGCCCCGAGCTGTCTCTGTCGGTCACGGGTGAGTTTTCGGATGGCGTACCGACCGATGATCGCAATCTGGTCTGGCAGGCCGCCGAGGCTGCAGGCTGGACCGGTCGCATTCATCTGAACAAACAACTGCCGCACGGTGGCGGTGTCGGGGGCGGCTCCTCGGATGCTGCGGCGCTATTGCGCACTGCGACGAAGGGGGGAGAGTGGCCCGATAGCGTGCCGCTGTCGCTTGGCGCGGATGTCCCGGTATGCATACATGCTGCTGCAGCGCGTATGCGCGGGATTGGTGAACAGATTGAGCCGATGGCGTTGCCGCCCCTCCCGGCGCTTTTGGTCAATCCGGGTATTGAAGTTCCCACCGGCCCGGTGTTTTCCGCTTTGCACAGCAGAGACAACGCACCGATGCCTGCTGAGATCCCTGCATTCAAAACTCCGGAAGACTGCGCCACGTGGTTGCAGGTTCAGCGGAATGATTTAGAGGCACCTGCAATATCTGTAGCGCCGGATATTGCGGAGGTCATAGCGGCGTTGGAAGACACCCGAGACGCGTTGATGGTTCGTATGTCGGGTTCAGGCTCAACCTGTTTCGCACTTTATCCAACGCTCAAAGCAGCCCATTTTGCCGCCTATGAGATCGGCGCGGCCCAACCCGGCTGGTGGTGCCGCGCAACGACGCTCAGTTAAGGCGCGATACGACGTAATCGGCCAGATCGCCTAACAGGGTGCGGATTTCGTGATCCGGAAGAGGCGCCAGCGCAGCCTTGGCCTTGGCCGCCCAACCAAACGCATCCGTGCGGGTTGCGTCCAGCGTGCTGTATTTGGCCATCAGTGACAAAGCGTGATCCAGATCGCCCTCTTCCTGCCGTCCGCGACCGATCGTCCGTTCCCAAAACGCGTGTTCCTCGGCAGTTGCCTGAGCCACGGCTTTGATCACTGGCAGGGTCAATTTGCGTTCACGGAAGTCGTCGCCGACGTTTTTGCCTGTGGCCGCACTATCGCCCTGATAATCCAAAAGATCATCTGCGATCTGGAACGCGATTCCAAGCGCATCGCCATAGTCATACAGCGCCTTGACCTGAGCCTCAGTCGCGCCTGCGATCACACCACCCACTTCGGTTGCAGCAGAAAACAGTGCCGCTGTCTTGCCGCGCACAACCTGCAGGTAGACACTTTCATCCGTGCCCAGATCGGTGGCCGCTGTCATCTGCAGCACCTCGCCTTCGGCGATTGTGGCCGACGCATTTGCAAGGATATCCAGAACCCGCAACGAACCGGTTTCGACCATCAACTGAAAGCTGCGGGAAAACAGGTAATCGCCAACCAGAACACTGGATTTATTGTCCCATAGCAGGTTTGCCGTCGGTCGCCCGCGCCGCTGCCCGCTTTCATCTACGACATCGTCATGCAGCAGGGTTGCGGTATGAATGAACTCGACCGTTGCAGCCAGCTTGACGTGATGGTCGCCTGAATAGCCGAACAGCTGCGCCGCCGCCAGGGTCAGCATCGGGCGCAGACGCTTGCCGCCCGCCTCGACCAGGTGCGCGGTCACTTCGGGAATGCGCGGGGCATGTTCCGACGCCATACGCGTCCGAATCAGCGTATTTACTGCTGCCATTTCGCCCGCAAGCATCTCTGCCAGACGCTCATGCGGTTTCGAGATCGTGCTGACGTTCATCACTCTCCTGATACAAGGCTCGACATCCCTGTCACCTTGCCCTTACATCCATCCCCATGAAAGAACTATTGCGCAGCACCGATCCGACAATCCTAGCCTTTGCAACGGCTCTCCTTGAGGGCGAGGATATAGACTGCTTTCAGATGGACGTAAATATGAGCATCCTAGAAGGCGGCATCGGAATCTTTCCCCGTCGCCTAATGGTGCGGGCAGATGATCTGACCCGCGCCGAACGGGTCATGCGCGATAACGAGATCCCGCTGGGGCGATGAGCAGCTTTTCCGACAGTGATCTGACCTGCAATGATTTTCTGGGCGGGCGTGTGCGTCTGTGGCAGCCGCGCTCAGGATATCGTGCAGGGGTCGATCCGGTCTTACTGGCGGCATCGGTCCCGGCACAAGCTGGCCAGTCGGTGCTGGAATTGGGCTGCGGGGCAGGGGCTGCTATTCAGTGCCTAATGGCGCGAGTGCCGCACCTGAAGGCAACTGGGGTTGAACTGCAGGCTGGCTATGCAGATCTGGCCCGCCGCAATTCGGAACAAAACGCAGCGATCACCGTGGTTGAGGCGGATTTGAACGCACTACCGAATGATCTGCGACAAGAACAGTTCGATCATGTGATCGCCAATCCGCCCTACTACCGGGCAGGCGCGCACAGCCCTGCCACCGATGCGGGACGGCAGATCGCACTGGGTGAAGACACGCCGCTTGAGGACTGGATCAATGTCGCCGCCCGACGTCTGGCGCCGCGCGGTTATCTTCACATGATCCAGAGGGCAGACCGGCTGCCCGATATGCTTGCGGGGTGCGCGGGCCGCTTGGGCTCGGTTCAGGTGCTGCCTCTGGCTCCCCGTGCGGATCGCGCGGCTGAGCTGGTGATATTGCGCGCCAGAAAGGGCGGGCGCGCCGCTTTTCGGCTACATGCACCGCTGATTCTGCACCTCGGTGACCGGCACTTAGAAGACGGTGAAAGCTATACCCCCAAGGTCTCGGCGGTGTTGCGCGATGGGGCGGATTTGACCGGGCACTTTGCCTGATCGGCAATGACCAGCCGAATTTGTCGGATTTATTATAGATTTCGTGCGTCTGCAGCGTGACAGGCTGGAAATGATGTGATCAACTTCCTACGTGACACTTACAAACCAGAGAAGGAGGACCGCCATGAGCGTGAGCGCACATCTGACGGAGTTGAAGAAAAAACACGAAATTCTCGGTCTTGAAGTGGAAGAAGCGCAACGCTCACCTGGTATTGACGATCTCCATATCGCACAGCTTAAAAAACAGAAGCTGAAGCTAAAAGAAGAGATCGAGCGCCTGTCGACCTAAGGTTCTAGGCCTTCAGGCTGGCGCGGGCCGCGATGGCAGCGCCACCGGTGACAAACAAGGCCGCGATCGCCAAGCCCCAGGACGGGGCGGCGATCCCGGCCAGAACCAGTACAAGTGTCGATAACAAAGGTGCCGCGTATGAGGCGGTGCCCAGGATTTGAATGTCTCCGCGCTTGACCCCGATATCCCAGACATAGAATGCCAGCCCCACAGGCCCGAGGCCGAGCGCAAGGGTCGAGGCCCAGCCGAATGCGCCTTGCGGCCAGATCGTTTCTTCCACCGCGAAATGCAGGCCCCATGAGGCGATGGCCGTCAGGACGCAGAACACCGCGACCGAGCTTGTGGGCACATCGCCCAGCCGACGCGACAGTACTGAATAGCTGGACCATGTCAGCGCGCAGAGCAAAGCCAGCCCGTAACCGGGCAAGTGTTGAATCTGGAAGCCAGCGCTGCCTCCACCGGTGATGATGACGGCGGCTCCAGCAAAGCCAAGGCAGGCTCCGATAAGGTGGCCCGGTTTCAGATGCTCTCCGGGCAGCAGGCCTGACAGAAGAACGATCAGCAAAGGCCAGAGATAAGCGATAAGCCCAGCCTCGGCTGCAGGGGCCATGCGAAGGGCTGAAAAGTACAGCGCGTGGTAGCCAAAAAGGCCAATTGATCCAAGCAGGTATGTCGTCCACGCGACCCGGCGCAGTTGACCCAGCCCGCCGCTGGCGAATGTCCAAATCAGACCCAGCGTACCGCCGATGGTAAAACAGATCGCGTTCAACAACAAAGGCGGCGTCGGGGCCGAACCCACAGTGAACAGCGCCAGCAGAGACCATAGCAAAACGGCGACAAAACCAATCGCGGTCGCGCCCATTCTGCTCATTCACCAGCTACCTTCTCAACAGGGATGATTTCAAACTCATCCGATATATGCGCGGTCTTTTCAATCTCGGAAATGAACCAGTCGCGGAACGCTGCGATCTGCGGTCGCTTCTCTGCCCCTTGCAGGCAGAGGAAACGAAATCGCCCGGCGGTCTCCAGTGCCACTTTGAACGGCGCGACCAGTCGCCCTTCGGTCAGGTCTTTCAGGATCATGGCGCGCCGCCCCAGAACCACGCCCACCCCGGCCACGGCAGCGTCGATGGCGTGATCGGCGTTCGAAAAATGCGCCCCATGGGTCGGAGTGAAATCCAATCCAACCGCACGGAACCACGCGGGCCAGTCGCAACGCGGCTTGAGAAAACTGATCGAATCGTCATGGATCAGGGGGGCGTCGCGCAACGACGCTGGCGTGGGGAATTGTTCGGCCAGCTCCGGGGTCATAACCGGTGTCAGCCACTCCTTGCGGACGGGAACCGAATAGAGCCCCTCATCCGGCCCGTAGCCAAAGCGGATCGCCACGTCCACGTCATCCCGTTCAAGGTCCATGTTGCGCAGAGTGGCCGAGAATTTCAGGTCAATCCCCGGATTTGCACGGGCAAACTCATAAAGGCGCGGTGCCAGCCATTTCGCCGTCAGGGCAGGGCCTGCTGTAACCGTGAGGCTGGTTTCATCCTGCAGCCTCCGCGTCGCCTGCCACGCGGCTTGCAGGGCGGCAAAGCCATCTGCGGTTCCGGGTGCCAATGTGCGCCCGGCTTCGGTCAGTTCGACAGCGCGATTGAGCCGGCGAAACACGGGGTGGCCCAGATGCTCTTCTAACGACTTGATTTGAAAGGACAGAGCCGCAGGTGTCACATTCAGTTCCTCCGCCGCCTTGGCAAACGACATATGTCGTGCGGCGGCATCGAAGGCGCGCAAAGCAGTCAGCGGAGGCAGGCGGTCGGTCATGTCGGTTAAGTTTTTCTGAACTGAAGGATCGAAAACTCTCGTTTGTGCAATTTAAAATCAAAGGCCATGTTGATGGCAAGTCAAAACCAACTTGATTGAGAAGGGTTCAGCATGATCGAGATGACAACAAACCCAGCCATTCAGAACGCCATTCACCGCGCGCATGAAGAGCGCGGCAAGGCGGTTGTAGGATTCTGGTCCTGGCTATTCGGTTCCCGCTGATCGCAGCGCGCGTGATCTTACGGGATAAAAGAAGGGCCGGTCCTTGATGGACCGGCCCGTTTTCATTCTCAGATCGTCGGTTTAGACGAAGAACTGTGCACCGTTTGCGGAAATGGTCGAGCCGTTGATGAACTGCGAATCGTCTGACGCCAGGAAGGCCACGCAACGCGCGATTTCTTCCGGTTCACCCAGACGACCAGCCGGGATTTGACCGATGATCGATTCGCGCACTTTTTCCGGCACCGCCATGACCATTTCGGTCGCGATATAACCGGGGCAGATCGCGTTGGCCGTGATACCGGCCCGCGCACCTTCCTGCGCCAGAGATTTCACGATGCCCAGATCGCCCGCTTTGGTTGCGGCATAGTTGACCTGCGCAAACTGGCCTTTCTGACCGTTGATCGAGCTGATCACGATGATACGACCAAATTTACGCTCGCGCATACCCGGCCATACCGGGTGCACGGTGTTGAAAACACCAGTCAGATTGGTGTCGATGACCTGATGCCACTGTTCAGGTGTCATCTTGTGGAACGGTGCGTCGCGGGTGATACCGGCGTTGGCGACCACGATGTCGATCGGGCCAACCTCGGCCTCGACTTTTTCGATGCCCGCTTTGGATTCGTCGTAATCCGCAACATTCCATTTATAGGTTTTGATACCGGTTTCGTCGGTGAACTTTGCGGCGGCTTCGTCATTGCCTGCATAAGTGGCGGCAACATTGTATCCTTCGGCCTTCAGCGCCTTGGAAATTGCTGCGCCGATGCCGCGGGAACCGCCGGTTACGAGTGCTGTACGTGCCATTTAGGACTCCTCCAAATTTAGTCGTCTTGGTAATTCTGTTACTCTGAGAGTTAAGGATGCGCAATATCGTTTCGTGATCGATCTTGTCTTTCTGTCCGGCGATTTTGTCGCATCTAAGCGGTATGATCCGATTGTAACAAAAAAGGGCGCCCAGTGGACGCCCTTTTGTATTTAGTTTTCAGCGCACTTAGTCACGCTCCACACACAGGGCGACACCCATGCCGCCGCCGATGCAGAGGGTCGCGAGACCTTTCTTGGCATCCCGGCGCTTCATTTCGAACAGCAGGGTGTTCAGAACCCGGCAGCCGGACGCGCCGATTGGGTGTCCGATGGCAATTGCACCACCGTTGACGTTTACGATCGACGGATCCCAACCCATGTCTTTGTTTACAGCGCAGGCTTGCGCTGCGAAGGCTTCGTTTGCTTCGACCAGATCCAGATCATCGACCGACCATCCAGCTTTCTCCAGAGCCTTGCGCGAAGCGTAGATCGGGCCAACGCCCATGATCGACGGGTCAAGTCCGGCGGTCGCGTAGGATGCAATTCGGGCCAAGGGCTCAATCCCACGCTTTTCGGCATTCTCAGCCGACATCAGCAGGGTGGCAGCGGCACCGTCATTCAGGCCCGAAGCGTTTGCGGCCGTGACAGAACCGTCCTTGGCGAAGGCGGGGCGCAGTTTGCCCATGGCTTCGATTGTCGCGCCGTGGCGGATGTATTCGTCCTTGTCCATCACGATGTCGCCCTTGCGGGTCTTGATGGTGAAGGGCACGATTTCATCGGCGAACTTGCCAGCGTTCTGGGCCGCTTCGGCTTTGTTTTGCGAGGCGACCGCAAATTCATCCTGCATATCGCGGCTGATCTGCCATTTCTCGGCGACGTTCTCAGCCGTTTGACCCATGTGATAGCCGTTGAAGGCATCCCACAGACCATCGCGGATCATCGTGTCGATGTATTTCATGTCACCCATCTTATGACCGGCGCGCAGGGCGGCGGCATGGGGCGACAGGGTCATGTTTTCTTGTCCACCAGCGGCAACGATGTCGGCATCGCCCAATTGGATATGCTGTGCACCCAGAGCAACAGCACGCAGACCCGAACCGCAGACCTGGTTGATGCCCCAAGCCGCGCTTTCCTGCGGCAGGCCCGCATTTATATGCGCCTGGCGCGCTGGGTTCTGACCTTGGGCGGCAGTCAGGACCTGGCCCATGATGGTTTCGCTTACTTCGCCCTTGTCGATCCCTGCACGTTCGACAACTGCTTCAAGGACGGCAGCGCCCAGATCATGTGCGGGGGTGTTCGCAAACGAACCGCTAAAGCTACCGACGCCCGTACGTGCGGCGGATGCGATTACTACGTTGGTCATAAAGTCAATCCTTTACCGTCATGGTCCTGTGGGAAATCTGACGGCGCGGTTTGAGGAGAAGTCTTCTCCGGGTGCAAGAGCGCCTCGTGATCCCCCGCTCAAGCATCTTCTGCAATAGCGCAATGCTGCATCTGCAGCAACGGACAGCTTGTCTCAGAGTGAGCCTTGGCGGTGTTCCGCGCGACCAGCTGCTATCAACTGCCCGTTTTTGCAGCTTTTTCCGGGCTCCAGGGCGGAGTGACTGAAGGCGCTCCATATAGAAAGCCCTGCAGACAATCGACACCGTTTGCGATCAGGAAATGAGCATCTTCGCCACTTTCGACCGATTCGGCGGTGACAAGGATTTCGAATTCCCGCGCAACTGCAATCAGTGCGCGCACCAGCGATTGATTGTCGGGATTGCTGCTGATGCCCCTGATGAACTGCCCATCGATCTTGGCGGCATCGAACAGAAATTCACGAAAGTGGCGAAAGCCAAAGTTACTGGCCCCAAAATCATCCAGCGCAAAGGCGATACCGCGGGCTTGTTGGCGATCCATGAAATCCACCACCAGTTCGGGCACCTGCATCGCCGAAGATTCTGAGATTTCCAGAATCAACCTTTCGCCCAAGCTTGCGTCTTTTTTCAGAAACCTATCCAGCACACGCGACCAGTTGGAATAACCGATGGACCGCGCGGACATGTTGATCGACAGGCGGATGCCAGGGTTGCGGATCAGAGTGCGCAGCCCCATTTCAAGCGCGACGCAATCAAGGTCCCGGCCAATTGGCGTGTTCTCAACCTGTGGCATGAACTCGCGCGCGGGGATGACGCGGCCGGTTTCATCCAATACACGGATGAACCCTTCGTAGAACGCGATTCCCTGAGGAGGATGTGCTTGAACGACAGGCTGGAACGCCAGCCTGCATTGTCTATGCTTTACGGCTTCGGTCGCCATCTGTACCACCGATCGATCCCGTGAAGTGACGGCGGCGCTCAAAGGGTCGTCCGATCCCTCGGGCAGGTCTGCGCGTTTCCTGTTTCCCATGACGTACCGTTCCCCTGATCCCGATGATTTTGGCCGGGGCCAGTTTCAGGGAAGACAGGTAAAACCGGGGTTAACGCTCAAAATTTTATCGCAGGTGGCGGGGCGTAAGATCAGTGTGTTGATTGCCAAGCATGACGCAGCGAAGCAGCCGCACCGATAAGCGCTCCTAAAAGTCCCAGCGCGGCCATGACAAATCCCAACCCCAATAGCGCGGGCATTGCTCCGTTGAGTGCGGCGGTCATTGTGATGACGAGGCCCAGCAAACCTGTGATCGTAGAAATTCTCATCAGCTTTGACATGCGGACCTCCGGAAATGCACTCTTAAAACATCTCAGGGGATATGGAGCGCTTGTGCCAAATTTCAAGCAAAGAAAAGGTCTTTTTGAGACCTAGGCCCGCTTGGCTGTGGAAGCAGGTGATTTGGTGCCGAACTGCTCGAATCCCGGTGTGCCGTGATCTTGCGGATGGCGGACAAGGTGCTTGGCCTTGATCTGTTGGGAATTGTCGCGGCTTCCATCGTGGCTATAGCCCGGAGGGGCAAAACAATAAGCCAGACGTTGGCGCAAGGACAGGCCCGGTTGGGTGGCGTCCCGCCAGATTCCAACCCATTCATGAAACGCCACGCGCAGCGGATTGAACGTGCCGATATTGTGGACAAGCCCATAGTCGACCTTGTCATCTTCTTGCTCGGGGACAAATGTGCCGAACATCTTGTCCCAGATGATGAAGACACCCGCATAGTTGCAATCAAGATATCGCGCATTTCGCCCATGATGGGCGCGGTGGTGACTGGGCGTATTCATAACGGCTTCGAACCAGCGCGGCATTTTGCCGATCGCTTCGGTATGGATCCAGAATTGGTAGATCAGGTTCAGACCTCCGACGAACAGCACCATCGCCGGGTGAAAGCCTAGTAAGATTAGCGGCGCACGTACCACCATCATAAAGGTGAATGTATAGGTCCAGGTCTGCCGCAGCGCCGTTGTCAGGTTGTAATGCTGTGAGCTGTGGTGGTTCACATGACTGGCCCAAACCCAGCGAATGCGGTGCCCAAAGCGGTGCACCCAGTAATACCGCAGATCGTCCAGTACAAAGCACAAGATGATGACCGGGATCGAGGCCCCTAGGTTGAGCGGTGTGATCTGCCACAGCCACATGAAAAACGCATATGCGATGAAGCCCAGCAAAAAGCCCGAGGCGATATTGCCTGCCCCCATGATTAGCGAGGTCAAGGCATCGCGGGTTTCGTACCTACCGCCCCGGCCTTTGATCGCGATCCAAAGGAATTCGGCCAGAATGGCCGCGATGAAGAAGGGCACGGCCCATTGCACCGCGTCGGGAAAACTCACTTGATCGGTCATGCGGGATCCATCAGATTTTGCCAGTGCTGGCGTTCGGTCTCATCAAGGTGGACGATGACCCGAGGAGTGCTGAAATCGTGGAACAGGACTTCAAAGCCTTCGGGATGATCCAGCCAATCGAAATCTCGCAAATGGCGGGCCACGGTATCGGCACCAAAGGACCACAGCAGACCGGCTCCGGTTTCGGTTCGGATAAGGGCGGCGTGACCATCATGGGCAACGGTTACGTCAATGATGGAATCATCTGGAAAGTGACGCAGCCACTGTTCGTGCGCTGTCTCGGGCGTCAGCACTTGCAAGCGTGACTTGCCCGTCAGATGCAGCAGCAAGGCGACCCCGGCAATGCCGCCGACGACGAGGATCAATAGTATTTCCAGCGGCATTCCGTCCTCCTGCAGATAACCTGCAAGCGGGCGATTTGTCTGTCAAAGGTGGCGTGGCGTCAGCCGCTTTCCAGGCTTTCCAGAATCTCATGCTGGACGATGCGCGCGACAAACGGCATTAACCCGTCAGGGCCAGAGGCCCGATCTTTGAGATGGATGCAGATATCGGGCCTTCGCGCGGCGATGATGCCAACCATTTCTCCGCGTATCTTGTCATCAAGGCCCGCGCCCATGATCGCACAGGCGATGCGCGGTTCCGCGTCCAGCTGCCGCCGCACCTCATCCTGATCATGCGCGCCGAGCCACTGAATCGGCAGGTGATCCAGTTGTTGTGCCACGTTGCCGATTACATTCGGCAACCGCCCAATCAACAGAACTACCGGTTTCATCGGAGTCTCCCTTTCTTCCGGTCGCAAACGAAAACCGGCCCGTTGGGGCCGGTCTCATTCTAACACAGATTTTCTGCAAGAGCGCGCGGGACCTCAGCTATTGCCTTCGACAAGCGCTGAAATTATCGCCTTGGCACTGTCCGAGTTCCATTCTGCATCACCGATCAGGCGTGCGATCTCATTGCCATCGGGGTCGATGATCACAGTGATCGGCAGGCCAATCACTCCCATTTCGCGTGCAACCGCCTGTTTCGGATCCTGATGACGCGGCAAGTTGTCGATGCCGTTTTCGTCAAAGAACTTCTTGATCCCGGCAGGTGTGTTGCGACCGGTCGCCAGGGTCAGAACCTCGAATTTGTCACCGCCAAACTCCTGTTGCAGTTCAGCGATCTGAGGCATTTCTTTGCGGCACGGCGCACACCATGTGGCCCAGAAGTTCAGCAGCACATACTTGCCTTTGTAGTCGGCCAGCGATCCGGTGCCGCCATCATCTTCTAGTTCAAAATCGACCACTTTGACCGGCTTGGGCTCACTATGCAGGATCAGCCGCTTCAGGCTGCCCTCACGCAATGGGCCAAGCGTTGCCGCATCTGTTGCCAAAGCGGCGTTTGCACCCAGCGCTAGGGCCATATAAAGGGGGATCAGACGTAACAGGCGCATATCAACTCCGGGTTTTCTTTCATGACCGATCAATCTTCGAACCAGATGTGGGGCGGCCGCTTTGCCGCTGGTCCAGACGCGATCATGGAGGCGATAAATGCCTCGATCGGGTTCGATCAGCGGATGGCAGCCCAGGACATCGCAGGCTCGCGCGCCCATGCCGCCATGCTGGCTGCCACAGGCGTTATTACTGATAGTGATGCGCACGCCATTCGGGAAGGCCTGCTCACCGTTTTGTCAGAAATTCAGAACGGAGAATTTCAGTTCTCGACTGCGCTGGAAGACATTCACATGAATGTCGAGGCGCGACTGAAAGAGGTGATCGGAGAACCCGCAGGCCGTCTGCACACGGGCCGGTCGCGAAACGACCAGGTGGCGACCGATTTCAAACTCTGGGTTCGCGACCAGCTAGATGCCGCAGAATCCGGTCTTCTGGCCCTGATCCGCGCGCTTTTGGCGCAGGCCGAGGCCGGGGCAGACTGGGTCATGCCCGGTTTCACCCACCTGCAAACCGCGCAGCCAGTAACCTGGGGTCACCACATGATGGCCTATGTCGAGATGTTTGGCCGCGATCTGTCCCGCGTGCGCGACGCCCGTGCCCGGATGAACGAATCCCCCTTGGGCGCAGCCGCGTTGGCCGGGACCTCTTTCCCAATCGACCGCCAGATGACAGCTGAGGCGCTGGGCTTCGACCGCCCCGCAGCCAACTCATTGGACGCTGTCAGCGACCGCGACTTCGCGTTGGAGTTCCTGTCGACCGCCTCGATTTGCGCCATGCACTTGTCGCGCTTTGCCGAGGAATTGGTAATCTGGTCCTCGGCCCAATTCCGGTTTGTATCACTGTCTGATCGCTTCTCGACTGGTTCATCAATCATGCCGCAAAAGAAGAACCCCGATGCAGCTGAGCTCATCCGTGCCAAGGTTGGCCGCATATTTGGTGCGAATACTGGCCTGATGATGGTGATGAAGGGGCTGCCGCTGACCTATTCCAAGGACATGCAGGAAGACAAAGAACAGGTATTTGATGCGGCAGATAACTGGATGCTGGCACTTGCCGCGATGGAAGGCATGGTCAAGGACATGACCGCCAATCGCGAAAGCCTGGCTGCCGCTGCCGGGTCTGGCTTTTCAACTGCGACCGACCTGGCCGACTGGTTGGTCCGCGTGCTGGGCCTGCCCTTCCGCGACGCGCACCATGTCACTGGATCGCTGGTGGCCATGGCTGAAAGCAAGGGCTGCGACCTACCGGATCTGACGCTGGAGGACATGCAATCGGTCCACGCGGACATCACCGACGACGTCTATTCTGTTCTTACCGTCGAAAATTCGGTAAACTCTCGCCAATCCTATGGCGGCACCGCACCGGATCAGGTGCGGGCCCAGATCAAGCGATGGAAGGCGCTGGTGTAATGCAGATACGACGGGTGGTGCTATTGATTGCGGTCGCAGCGGCCTTGGCCGGGTGTGGTGCCGATGGCGAACCCATACAGCCCACCATGAGCGCAAGCGTCGGCGTAGGCAGCAGCGGCACCTATGGTGGTGTTGGCGTTGGTCTCAGACGCGGTGGGCTGGGCGTTTATCTGGGGCTCTGAACTCCAAAATTGCAATTTGCTGATCGCACACCCATCTGCATCTGACACATCCTGAATGACAAAGAGAAAATGCATGAGACCTGCCGGCCTGATCCTCTGCCTCGCCGTACTTGCAGCTTGCGACCCGTCAGGCGCACCCCGAACGGAACCAACCGCCGCACCTAGCGGGTCCGGGGTCTCGGTTTCAGGATATGCGAGGGTTGGCGCGTCAAAGACATTCTGAACCGCGACGGTGACCACAACCCTACCGGAATCATTTGATCCACATACCTCTTTTGGTCTAAGCGCGCGGTATGGATCATTTTCTCTACCGCGACGGCGCGCTTTTCGCCGAGGATGTGCCAATCTCCGAAATCGCTGCCGCGGTCGGAACCCCGTTCTATGTCTATTCGACGGCGACGCTGCAGCGGCATTTCAAGCTGTTCGATGACGCGCTTGAGGGCACTGATCACCTAGTCTGCTATGCGATGAAAGCGGCCAGCAATCAGGCCATCCTGAAGACGCTGGCGCAGGCAGGTGCGGGAATGGATGTGGTTTCGGGCGGGGAATATCTGCGCGCCAAAGCCGCGGGCGTGCCCGGAGACAAGATTGTCTTTTCGGGCGTCGGCAAGACAGCGGATGAGATTCGTACCGCTCTGACCGGTGGCATTCGTCAGTTCAACGTCGAATCCGAGCCCGAAATGCAGGTGATCAATGCGGTTGCACTGGAATTGGGCAAGGTTGCGCCGATCACTGTTCGGGTGAATCCGGACGTGGATGCAAAAACCCACGCCAAGATCGCCACCGGCAAGTCCGAGAACAAGTTCGGTATCCCAATCTCGCGTGCGACCGAGGTTTATGCACTGGCCGCAAGCCTTCCGGGACTGGAGGTGATTGGGATCGATGTCCATATCGGATCGCAACTAACCGAGCTTGAGCCGTTTGAACTGGCTTATATGAAGGTTGCGGAACTGACAGAGCGCCTACGCGCAGAGGGGCATAACATCCGCCGCCTCGATCTGGGCGGTGGTTTGGGTATTCCTTATGCCCGTTCCAACGACGCGCCTCCGCTGCCGGTTGAATATGGTGCGATGGTCAAGAAAACACTGGGCCATCTGGGCTGCGAGATCGAGATTGAGCCCGGTCGACTGATCGCTGGCAATGCGGGTCTGATGGTGTCCAAGGTCATCTATGTTAAATCCGGCGAAGACCGCGATTTCCTGATCCTCGATGGCGCAATGAACGACCTGATCCGCCCCGCGATGTATGAGGCGTATCATGATATAGTGGCGGTCGAAGAACCTGCCGCAGGGGTCGAACAGCGCCCGTATGATATCGTTGGTCCGGTCTGTGAATCCGGGGATACCTTTGCAAAACAACGCAACATGCCGGCTTTGAAATCGGGCGATCTTATCGCATTCCGCAGTGCAGGTGCCTACGGTGCAGTCATGTCTAGCGAATACAATACGCGGCCCCTGATCCCTGAGGTTCTGGTGAACGGGGATCAATTTGCCGTAATTCGTGAACGCCCAAGCTTTGACGAAATCATAAACCGCGATACCATACCTGAGTGGCTTTGACGCGATAGGCGCGTCGGGCCGATCAGGAGGCCCGCCTTGCGCGACAACCAGACCTTGCCAATTCCAAGACTGTCCCTGTGGCTGACGCACGGGGGTATGCTGGCTGAGCAGGTGATGCGCGCCTTCTGGCCGTTCTTTTCTATTCTTATGGCGCTGCTGGCCGCCCTGATGCTGGGTCTGCACGATCTTGTGCGCATTGAAGCCGTTTGGATTTCTGCAGCGATCGGATTGATTGCTTTAATTGCGACAGCGGTTTTGGGAATCAGACGGTTCCACCTGCCAACCCGGGCCGAGGCGCTGGTTCGGCTGGATGAAACCCTGCCCGGACGCCCGATACAAGCACTGATGGACGATCAGGCAATCGGTGCGATGGATGCGGATTCGGTGGCACTGTGGCATGCGCACCAGACGCGCATGGCAGATCGTGCATCAAAGGCCGATCCGGTGAAACCCGACTTGCGGCTGGCGTCTCGCGATCCCTATGCGCTTCGCTATGCTGCCTTATTGGCACTCGTCGTTGCGGCTCTGTTCGGCTCGTTCTGGCGGATAGGCTCGGTCGCTGACATGACGCCGGGGACCGCTCAGGCGGGGCAGGGCCCGACTTGGGAGGGTTGGATTGAACCGCCGCGCTACACCGGGCTGCCAACGCTCTACCTTGCCGATCAGACCGATCCGACGTTGACGGTGCCTAAAGGCAGCCGCATCACACTTCGGTTCTACGGCGAGATCGGCGCGCACAGCCTGACAGAATCTTCGACACCTCTGGGCACCGAAGCCGCGACGGACCCGGAACAGGAATTTGTTGCGGAACGCTCGGGCCAAATGCGGATTGATGGCCCGGCAGGGCGCGATTGGGCGCTTGAGATCCTTCCGGACACTGCGCCCAGGATCGCGACGGCAGGAGTGGCGCAATCAGAGGCTGGCGGACAGATGAAGCTGCCCTTCGCTGCTGCGGATGACTATGGAATCGTCTCCGGCACAGCCCGGATCGAATTGGACCTGCTAGCGGTCAACCGTCAATTCGGTCTTGCGACCGAGCCAGAACCGCGCGAGATCATTACGGTCGAGTTGCCAATGCCGATTACAGGCGATCGGACCGATTTCACCGAAGACTTGATCGAGGATTTCTCGCAGCACCCTTGGGCACATTTGCCGGTGAAAATAACCCTCATGGCCATCGATGCGGCGGATCAAGAGACGGTGGCAGAACCTTATCTGACAGAACTGCCGGCCCGTAGGTTCTTTGACCCATTGGCTGCTGCGGTGATCGAACAGCGGCGCGATCTGCTCTGGTCGCGCGAAAATGCGCTGCGTGTATCGCAATTGCTGCGCGCGGTTTCGCACCTACCCGAGGACCTGTTCCGCTCAGATACAGCGTATCTGCGTCTGCGTGTGATCCTGCGGCGGCTGGAGACCTTCGACAAATACGGCGCACTGAACGTCAAACAGCAGGAAGAAATTGCGCAAGCGCTGTGGGATCTGGCGGTTCTGATCGAGGATGGCACGCTGGCCGACGCACTGGAACGGATGCGCCGTGCGCAGGAGCGTCTGACCGAAGCGATGCAGAACGGTGCCAGCGACGAAGAGATTGCCGAACTGATGCAGGAGCTGCGCGAAGCGACACAGGATTACATGCGGCAACTCCAGCGTCTGGCGCAGGAAAACGGTGAGACGCAGCAAGGACAGCAGGGCCAGAACGGCGAAACCCTGCAGATGACGCAGGATGACCTGCAGCGAATGATGGACCGCATTCAGGAGCTCATGGAACAAGGCCGCATGGCCGAGGCGCAGCAGGCATTAGAAGAGTTCCAGCAAATGATGGAAAACATGCGCGTCACACAAGGGCAGGGCCAAGGTGGCCAGTCCGAAGGACAGCAGGCCATGGAAGGGCTGGCAGAAACCCTGCGCGAACAACAGGGCCTCAGCGATCAGGCATTCCGCGACCTGCAGGAACAGTTCAACCCCGGTGCGCAAGCGGGCGAAAGTCAGGGCAATGAGGGTCGCAACGGTGGTCTGGGACGCGGCCAGAGCCATGAAGGCCAGGGCGGCCAGGGCCAGGGTCAGGATGAGGCTGGTGAAGGCCAGCAAGGTCAGGGGTCACTGGCGGATCGGCAGCAGGCGCTGAGGGATGAGTTGAGACGGCAACAACAAGGTCTGCCCGGCGGTGGTACACCTGAAGGCGACGCTGCGCGCGAAGCATTGGGCCGTGCGGGCCGGGCCATGGACGACGCCGAAGACGCCTTGCGCAGCGATGATCTGGCCGAGGCGATTGACCGTCAATCCGAGGCGATGGAAGCCTTGCGCGAAGGCATGCGTTCACTGGGCGAAGCCCTGGCGCAGAACCAGCAGAACCAGCCGGGTCAAGGGACCGAGGCCGGCGACATGCAGGCCAATAACCGCGATCCATTGGGTCGTACGCCAGGTTCCGCGGGATCAATCTCGACCGACGACAACTTGCTGCAAGGCGAAGATGTATATCGTCGTGCGCGCGAGTTGCTGGATGAAATCCGCCGTAGGACCGGTGAACAGGATCGGCCTCAGATCGAGTTGGAATACCTCAAGCGATTGCTCGAAAGGTTCTAGTTCTGCCCTGCGCCCCCGGTCTGTGTCTCAAGCCAAAGGCGCGCTTGATCGACCAGTGAGACATATGATTTCAGCATCGGATCAGCCTGAGGAACCGCCTCGCTGATCTGATTGGCATTGCCATATATCAGAAACAGAATGACGCCGATGATAATGATCAAGGCAAAGCCACGCAGAAACCCACCGGATTTGCGGGCCGGAGCAACGGCTTCAGCTTCGTCCGATGTCAAGTCGCTGCGCAGACCCGAGTTGATCGCCTCAACATCCGGCAGCTCATCTTTCTGACCTGCGTCAGCGGCGGTTTCAGTGGCCGAGGGCCGTTTCGGTTTGACCTTGGGCTCTTCAGGCGGATCCAATGCCAGATCAGGTTGGCTTTCCAGATTGCTGCCTTCACGCTCGCGCAGCTCTGCCTCGCGTGCAGCCTCTTCCTTGAGGATGCTGGATACCGCCGGGTCTACGTTTCCAACACTCAATTCCTCGGGCGCATCGGGTTCTGGTGTGTCTTCTGCCTTAACCTTTTCTGGCTCGGCCTTGGCCGTATCGGGTTCTGGCGCATCCTCTGACTTAACATCTTCCGGTTCGGCAAAGGCTGCCTGGATTGCAGTCGCAGATTTCGCTTCCGGCTCTGCTTTGCTGGCGACTGGATACTTTTCCTGAAACCAGGTCTCTTCGCAAGCCGAGCATTGAACTTCGCGCCCGTCCTCGGGGATCACTTCGTCCGGGACTTCGTACTGGGCGCTGCAATTCGGACACGTTAAACGCATTCTGCCTCCTGGCCTTCAAGGCTGGCCTGATAATAGTTTTTTCAGGGATGATATTCCGTTAAGACCCAACAGCAAAGCGTGTTTTCGGTTTCGCGGGCCAAGTGTCGCCAATTGGCCCCGCCCAAGGCATTGAATCCACCGCTGCGCTCGGGCAAGAGGTGAGCAGAATAAAGGGGGCAGGCGTGATCGAGCTGGAGAATATCAGCTATACCTACGGCGGTGGTGAGTTGCTAAGCGATGTTTCGCTGCAATTACAGCCCGGATCGTTCCACTTTCTGACCGGGCCTTCGGGTGCGGGCAAGACCACATTGCTGAAACTCTGTTATGGCGCGTTGTTGCCAACCTCGGGCAGGTTGATGGCCTTTGGCGAGGATATCGCCCGCATGGACCGTGATCAGATGGCGCTGCTGCGCCGCCGAATTGGCGTGGTGCATCAGGATTGCCGATTTTTGGATCACATGACGCTGGCCGAGAATGTCGCGTTGCCGCTGATGGTCTCGGGGCGCTCTGAAAATGGGCAGCAGGACGATCTGACCGAACTGCTGGGCTGGGTCGGGCTTGGCAGCAGGCTTGAGGCGCACCCGCCTGAACTATCGGGGGGCGAACGCCAGCGTGCCGCATTGGCCCGCGCAGTCATCCTATCGCCCGATGTGGTGCTTGCGGATGAACCCACCGGCAATGTGGACTGGGAGATGTCGCAACGACTTCTGCGCCTGTTGGTCGAATTGAACAGGATGGGAAAAACCGTGCTGATCGCCACCCATGACCTAAGCCTGATCCGCGCCGCCAAAAGCCAAGTTCAGGCTCGCGTTCTGCGTATCGCGCAGCGCCGGGTGCAGCTTGCGGGGGCGGATCTATGAGCAAGGGCACGATCCGCAATTTGCTGCGCCGTGACAGCCGCGCCGACCGGGTGGTGCCACCCACGGGCTTTACCGCGCAATTGACCCTGTTCGTGTCTGGTGCAATGGCCTTTCTGGCGGTTTTTGCGCTGGCTCTTTCGTTAGCCTCGGGCCGTGTGGCGGATCGTTGGGCTTCAGAGTTGGCGGGGGCAGCGACCTTGCGGATCAATGCCCCTGCAGATCAACGTGCGGCGCAAACCGAGGCTGCTTTGAATGTCCTCCAGCAAACGCCGGGTGTGGCTTCGGCTCGCGCGTTGACGAGCGAAGAGCAGGCCACACTGCTGTCACCCTGGTTCGGACCGGACTTGCCTCTGGACACTTTACCAATCCCGCAGCTGATAGAGATTATCGAAGGTGAGCCGGGTCTTGATGCGGCTGGCCTGCGGCTGCGGCTAGGGGCGGAGGTGCCGGGCGCAGTGCTGGATGATCACACTCGCTGGCGCGAGCCATTGGTTGATGCGGCCAATTCGCTGCGGCGTCTGGGCTGGATTTCGATCCTGCTGATCGGTGGCGCCACTGCCGCTATGATCACGCTTGCCGCCAACGCCTCGCTTGCCGCCAACGCGCAGATAATCGAGGTTCTGCGTCAGGTCGGCGCGCGGGACCGGTTCATCGCCGGAGCGTTCGTGCGCCGCTTTACGTTCCGGGCGCTGTTTGGGGCAGCGGTTGGCACCTTGCTGGGTATGACGGGTGTATTGTTGCTCCCTGAAGCCTCGGATGCGGGTGGTTTTCTCACTGGCCTTGGGTTTCAGGGTATCGGTTGGATCCTGCCCGTGCTGATCCCGGTATTGGGCGCGGCCGTTGCGTTTCTGGCCACATGGTCAGCCGCGCAGCGCAAGTTGAAGGAGCTTTCGTGATGTTCATGGCTATTCAATGGGTCCGGTCGCTGATCTTTATGATCACCATCTATGCCTGGATGCTGGTGCTGGGGCTTGTCTTTGCCCCCTATGCGCTGTTCGCCAAGCGTGGCGCATTGCGAGCATGCAAAACCTATGCGCGCACAACCAAGTGGTTGGCCCGCTGGATGGTTGGTATTCGCTGCGAAGTGCGCGGGGAAGTCCCACATGGCGAGGTTGTGATCGGCGCCAAGCACCAGTCGTTTCTGGACATCATCATAATCTTCGACGCCATCCCACACGGCAAATTCATCATGAAGCGAGAGCTTCTGTGGACGCCGGTCATCGGAATGTATGCGCGCCGTCTGGGATGTATCCCGGTCAATCGCGGCAAACGCGGGGCGGCGGTTGCGAAGATGGTCAAGGATGTCGCCCGCGAGTTCAGCGAACCCGGTCAGTTGGTGATCTACCCGCAAGGTACGCGCGTCGCGCCTGGGGTGCACAAGCCCTATAAGGTTGGAACGGCGGTTCTGTATGAAGGGCTCGGGTTCCCGTGCGTACCCGTTGCCACAAATGCGGGCGTCTTCTGGCCCAGAACCGGTGTCATGCGCAAGCCCGGCACGGCGATTGTCGATTTCCTTAATCCAATCGAACCCGGCGTTGCGCGGAATGCCTTTCTGGAACGGCTGGAAAACGTGATTGAGACACGGTCCAACGAACTGATGCGAGAAGTGGGGTTTGACCCGGATGGAATTCGTTAAGGATATCACTGCCCTTGAGGCTCTGTATGGCACGCCCGGAGCAGCCTCGATCCGCAAAGTGGCGCGGCGGCTAACACCGCTCTACCGCAAATGGATTATGGCCTCACGCTTGTGTATCCTCAGCACCGTCGGCTCCGAAGGTGTCGATGGCAGCCCGCGTGGAGATGAAGGGCCAGTTGTGTTGGAACTGGACCAAGGCACCCTGGCACTGCCGGATTGGCGGGGAAACAACCGCTTGGATTCCCTGCGAAATATCGTACTCGATCCACGCGTCTCATTGTTGTTCATGGTGCCCGGTTCGAACAATGTGGTTCGGGTAAATGGGAACGCTCAACTGACTGCTGATGAAGCCCTGCGCGCCCGGTTCGAAAAACACGGAAAACGCCCCGCAACCGTAATCGTAATCGAGATATCCGAGATTTACACACAATGCGCGCGCGCCCTGATCCGGGCCAGAACCTGGAGTGGCCACGATGAAAGCGAGGGCCTGCCGACGGCTGGCGAGATATTGTCGGAAATGACGTCAGGAGAGGAAGGCGGCGCGCAATATGATCAGGAATGGGGTGCCCGCGCCGCTAGAACCATGTGGTAGGCAAGGATGGCTCTGATTCAGCCGATCACCTCACCGATCAGCATCTGCGGTTTGACATTGGTGAAGTTTGGCAGATCGGCCAGGACAGGGCCTGCCTTTGACATAGCGTCGTTCATGGCGTCCTGATCTTCAAACATGATCGTTGCGATCGCGTAATGACCTGCTGGCGCTTCAGGGCCTCCCGCAATGCCTTTGGTTACGACCGTACGTTCGATATGTGACCCCATGTGCTCGCCGACAAGCGGAAGATGTGTGTCGACATAATAGTCGAAATCGAAATGTGTTTCTGTACCTATGGGATAGATCACCTGTAAACTGACGCTCATCTGACTTCCTTTCCAAAAGCAATGGAGTCAGTAAACCGCGTCTGATCACCTGCCGCAAATGGTTTTGAGCGACACGGGGTGCCGCTCAAGGAGACTAGGTAGAGGACCTGCTCAGGTTTGGTCAGCTATGAATTGGCCCGTCACCACAGGCGAGCGCCGCCTCGCGCACTGCTTCGGAATAGGTCGGGTGAGCGTGACAGGTCAGGGCCAGATCTTCGGCTGATGCGCCGAATTCCATGGCGACGCAAACCTCGTGGATCAGGTCTCCGGCCGCGGGGCCGATGATATGCGCGCCCAGAATGCGATCGGTTTCTTTGTCTGCCAGAATCTTGACGAACCCGTCGGCTGCGAAATTCGCCTTGGCCCGGCCATTGCCCATGAACATGAACTTGCCGACCTTGTAGGCGCGGCCCTGTTCTTTGAGTGTCGCTTCGGTCTCACCCACATTGGCCACCTCGGGCCAAGTGTAGATGACCCCAGGAATAACACCATAGTTCACATGACCATGCTTGCCTGCAACCTGCTCGGCTGCGGCCATGCCCTCGTCTTCAGCCTTGTGGGCCAGCATCGGGCCTTCGGTCACGTCGCCGATGGCGTAGATGCCCGGCACGTTGGTCTGCCAATCACTGCCGACCTTGATCTGGCCGCGCGGGGTCATCTCGACGCCCAAAGCGTCCAGCCCCAGCCCATCCGAATATGGCTTGCGCCCGGTGGCCACCAGCACAGTATCGGCATCGATGACATGCTCGCTGTCATCCTTGAGCAGCTTGTACGTTACCTTGGCTTTGGTCTTGGTGGCTTCGGTCTTTTGCACCGCAGCGCCCATGACGAACTTCAAACCCTGTTTCTTCAGGATACGCTGGAAAGTCTTCTGAACCTCGGGGTCCATACCCGGCGTGATTTCCTTGAGGAATTCGATCACCGTCACCTCTGCGCCCAAACGGCTGTAGACCGAGCCCAATTCAAGCCCGATCACACCGGCACCGATCACAATCATTTTCTTGGGAACTTTGCCCAGAGACAACGCGCCAGTCGAAGTCACCACGACCTTTTCGTCAACCTCGACGCCAGGCAGTGCCGATGGCTCAGAGCCCGACGCGATAATGATGTTCTTGGTCTCATGGACCTCATCACCAACCTTGACCTTGCCCGCAGCAGGGATTGAGCCCCAACCTTTCAGCCAATCGATCTTGTTCTTCTTGAACAGAAACTCGATGCCCTTGGTGTTGCCATCGATCACCTCGTCCTTGTAGGCCTGCATCTGCTTCCAATCGACCGAAGGTGACTTCCCCTTCAGACCCATCTTTGCAAAGTTGTGTTCGGCTTCGTGCAACTGATGGCTGGCATGCAACAATGCTTTCGAGGGGATGCAGCCCACGTTCAGGCAAGTCCCACCCAGCGTCTCGCGCCCCTCGACAACTGCGGTTTTAAGGCCCAGTTGGGCGCAACGGATGGCGCAGACATAGCCGCCTGGTCCGGCGCCGATTACGATGACGTCATAATTTGCCATTACATTCTCCTAAATCGACCGGCTGATCCGGCAGCGTCCCGATCCGGTATGGCGGGTCGGGTACCTATATTTCAAACGGGTTCCAGCAGCTTGATTGATATATGCGCAATGCCGCCGCGTTCATGGTGCATCGCCAGTTCTTCGGACCCAAAAAAGGCTTTGGCCTTATCCAGATTCATAACCTCGAACATCGCTATCGCATGATCCCGCTGATCTGGATCGCGCCAGACATGCAGGTCGCGGATACCCGCGGCCTTGCGCATCGGTTGATCCTCGCGGAACACCTTCAGCCAGGCATCGAAATCGGCCACATCGGCTTGCCACAGTACATGAGTCGCCATCTTACAGATCCATCAGCAGGCGACGCGGGTCTTCCAGCGCCTCTTTTACGCGGACAAGGAATGTCACAGCACCCTTGCCGTCCACAATACGGTGATCATAGGACAGCGCCAGATACATCATCGGGCGGATTTTGATCTCACCATTGATGACCATGGGACGATCCTGGATCTTGTGCATGCCCAGAATGCCCGATTGCGGCGGGTTCAGGATCGGTGAAGACATCAGCGAGCCGTAGACGCCTCCGTTCGAGATGGTGAAAGTGCCGCCCTGCATTTCCGCCATTGAGAGTTTACCGTCACGGGCGCGCTTGCCCTTTTCGGCGATGGCTTTCTCGATCGCTGCGAAAGACATGGAGTCCGCATCCCGGATGACTGGAACCACCAGCCCTTGCGGCGTACCTGCGGCCACACCCATATGCACGAAGTTCTTGTAGACGATGTCATTGCCGTCGATCTCGGCATTCACTTCGGGCACTTCTTTCAGCGCATGACAGCAGGCCTTGGTGAAAAAGGACATAAACCCCAGACGTACGCCATGCTTCTTCTCGAACTGGTCCTTGTACTGGTTGCGCAAGGCCATCACCTCAGTCATGTCCACCTCGTTATAGGTGGTCAGGATCGCGGCGGTGTTCTGCGCGTCCTTCAGGCGCTTGGCGATGGTCTGGCGCAGACGGGTCATGCGCACGCGCTCTTCGCGGCTCGCATCCTCGGCAGCCACAGGCGCGCGCGGAGCTTGGGCAGCGGGGGCGGGCACAGCCGCCGCAGGCGCTGGGGCCGTAGCTGCTGCAACTGCCTTTGCCACGTCTTCTTTCATGATACGACCATCGCGTCCGGTGCCAGTGACTTGATCCGCAGACAGACCAGCTTCGGCCATCGCTTTCTCAGCCGATGGAGCGTTGGACACGTCTTTACCTGTGCTGGCTGCAGTCGGAGCGGCGACGGCTGCCACCGGAGCCGCTGCCGCACCTGCGGCTGCGCCCGAGATCACCGCCAATTTGGCAGAAGCATCGACCGTGCTGCCTTCAGGCGCAACGATTTCAGCCAGAACGCCTGCCGCCGGGGCAGGGACCTCGACCGAGACCTTGTCGGTTTCCAATTCGCACAGCATTTCATCCTGTGCAACGCTGTCGCCGACCTGTTTGAACCATGTCGAGACTGTAGCCTCGGTGACGGATTCACCCAATGTCGGCACCATCACATCTACACTGCCGCCTGATGCTGCGGGTGCCGCTGCCGCCGGGGCCGGGGCCGGGGCCGCCGCTGCCGGAGCAGGCGCAGCCGCTTCGCCCGCCGCTATCGTGGCAAGCAGGGCATCGACGCCCACGGTCTCACCTTCGGCTGCAACGATCTCACCCATCACGCCAGCAGCGGGTGAGGGCACCTCGACCGTGACCTTGTCGGTCTCAAGTTCACATAGCATCTCATCTACGGCGACTGCATCGCCGGGTTTTTTGAACCAAGTCGCAACGGTGGCTTCGGTGACAGACTCGCCCAGCGTGGGAACACGAACTTCAATCGTCATCGTTTACTTTCCTTCAATGCTCAGCGCTTCGTTCACCAGCGCTTCTTGTTGGGCTTTGTGTTGGCTGGCCAGACCCGTCGCGGGCGAGGCCGAAGTTGCGCGACCGGCATAGACCGGACGGGTGTGTTTTGCGCCAATGCGGGTCAGAACCCATTCGATATTGGGCTCAATAAAGGTCCAGGCCCCCTGGTTCTTGGGTTCTTCCTGACACCAGACCATCTCAGCCCCCTTGAAGCGCTCAAGCTCGTTGATTAGCGAATGCGCAGGGAAAGGATAATACTGTTCGATCCGCATCAGGTAGATGTCGTCGATGCCACGCGCGTCGCGTTCCTCAAGCAGATCAAAATAGACCTTGCCCGAGCACATGACGACCCGCTTGATCTTGTCATCTGCCACCAGTTTAGTGTCCGAGTTGCCCTGTTGAGCATCATCCCACAGCACCCTATGGAAGCTCGAGCCTGTGGTGAATTCCTCGGCCTTGCTGACCGCCAGCTTATGGCGCAGCAGCGACTTCGGCGTCACCAGGATAAGCGGCTTGCGGAAGGTCCGGTGCAATTGACGGCGCAGGATGTGGAAATAGTTCGCAGGCGTTGTGCAGTTCGCCACGATCCAGTTGTCCTGACCGCACATTTGCAGAAACCGCTCAAGCCGTGCAGATGAGTGCTCTGGGCCTTGCCCTTCGAACCCATGCGGCAGCAGCGTGACCAGACCAGACATCCGCAGCCACTTCGATTCACCCGAACTGATGAACTGATCGAACATTATCTGTGCCCCATTGGCGAAATCGCCAAACTGTGCCTCCCAGAGAACAAGCGCGTTGGGCTCGGCCAGTGAATAGCCATATTCGAACCCAAGCACCGCGTATTCGGACAGCATCGAGTCAATCACGTCATAATGTGATTGGCCCTTGCGGATATTGTTCAGCGGGTAATACCGTTCCTCGGTTTCCTGATGGACAAATCCGGAATGGCGTTGGCTGAATGTGCCACGCGTCGCGTCCTGTCCGGCCAAACGTACAGGGTAGCCTTCAGTCAGCAGAGAGCCAAACGCCAGAGCCTCGCCCGTTGCCCAGTCAAAGCCGGTTCCGTTTTCGAACATCTGTTTCTTGTGGTCCAGCAACCGGCCCACGGTTTTGTGCATCGCAAAACCTTCGGGGGCGCTGGTCAGAGCAGTGCCGATCTCGGCCAGCGTCTCTGGTGTAATTGCGGTTTCACCGCGCATGTATTCGTCTTTGTGCTTGTCCAGATGCGACCAGCGCCCATCCAGCCAGTCGGCTTTGTTTGGCTTGTAGTCTTTCCCGGCATCGAACTCTTCATTCAGATGTGCCTGAAAGGCCGCCTTCATGTCTTCAATCTCGCCTTCGGGGATAAGCCCGTCCCTGACAAGGCGCTCGGTATACAACGACAACGTGGTCTTATGCGTCTTGATCTTCTTGTACATGATCGGGTTGGTGAACATGGGTTCGTCACCCTCGTTATGACCAAACCGGCGGTAGCAGAAGATATCCAGCACCACGTCCTTGTGGAACTTCTGGCGGAACTCGGTCGCCACCTTGGCGGCATGCACCACCGCCTCGGGGTCGTCGCCATTCACGTGGAAGATGGGAGCTTCAACCATCAGCGCGATATCCGTGGGATAAGGGCTGGAACGGCTGAAATGCGGCGCGGTGGTGAAACCGATCTGGTTGTTCACCACGATATGCATGGTGCCGCCGGTCTTGTGCCCTTTCAGACCCGACAGGCCGAAGCCTTCGGCGACAACACCCTGTCCGGCAAAGGCTGCGTCGCCGTGCAGCAGAATGCCCATCACTTTGGTGCGGTCTTCGTCGTTCAACTGGTCCTGCTTGGCACGTACCTTACCCAGAACCACTGGGTTCACCGCCTCAAGGTGGCTTGGGTTTGCGGTCAGCGACAGGTGCACGCTGTTGCCATCAAACTCGCGGTCGCTGGAGGCGCCGAGGTGATATTTCACGTCGCCTGATCCATCCACGTCCTCAGGCTTGAAGCTGCCGCCCTGAAACTCGTTGAAGATCGCGCGATAGGGCTTGCCCATCACGTTGGCCAGAATGTTCAACCGGCCCCGGTGGGGCATGCCGATCACGATATCGCTGAGGCCCAAGGCGCCGCCGCGCTTGATGATCTGTTCCATCGCAGGGATCAGCGCCTCGCCACCATCCAGACCAAACCGCTTGGTGCCCATGTATTTCACATGCAGGAATTTCTCGAACCCCTCGGCCTCGACCATCTTGTTCAGGATCGCCTTGCGGCCCTCCTTGGTAAAGGCGATTTCCTTGCCAAACCCCTCGATCCGTTCCTTCAGCCACGCGGCCTCTTCCGGGTTCGAGATATGCATGTACTGCAGGGCAAATGTGCCACAATACGTCCGCTTCACGATCTCGACGATTTGGCGCATGCTGGCCATCTGCAGGCCCAGCACGTTGTCGATGAAGATCGGTCGATCCATGTCAGCATCGGTGAACCCGTAAGTCTTCGGGTCCAGCTCGGGATGCGTACTGGCGGCCCGCATGCCCAGAGGGTCCAGATCAGCTGCCAGATGGCCCCGGATACGATAGGCCCTGATCAGCATCAGCGCCCGCAGGCTGTCCAGCACCGCGCGCTTGATCTGGTCATCGCTGACCTCAACACCCTTGGCTTCGGCCTTGCCCTTGATCTTCTTGCCTGCCGCCTTGGCGTCGATCTCGGCCCACTCGCCAGTCAACGCACCGGTCAGATCATCCGCAGGCATCGGAGGCCAATCGCTGCGTGCCCACGAAGGCCCCTCGGCCTCGCGCTGCACATCCGGCGCGTCATCGCCCATGGCCTTGAAGAACTCGACCCAGGCTGCGTCGACCGCACCGGGGTTCTTGGTGTACTGGGCATAAAGCTGCTCCAGATATTCGGCGTTATGCCCCTGCATGAAGCTTGAGGCATGAAAGGCGGTGTTGGGCGAGTGTTCGGTCATTGGGCTACCTCATATGGGTTGGGACCGTATTGGTTGGTGCCTGGTTCGCTGGGGCGGGTCAGCCACCACAGAACCAGGAGGGGCGACACAAACAGGACAAGAAGTGTCGGAATGACAATAAGAAGAGTTGCGCGGGTGAACAGGATATCCAACGTGCCGCCATGGAACTGGCTGGCAAGGCCGATGCCAAAGATCAGGACGGCAAGCGCACCAAGTATCAGCAGGATCGGCAGCAGAGCATAAAGCCCGCTGCGCCCGGTATCATGCATCCGCCGCCATGCAACGGCCAGATGCGGGAAGAAGACAATCAGGCTGACGATGCTTTGGACCGGGCCTGTTGAGGTGGCCGTGACGGATTTGGATGTTTCGGTTTCAGTCACTGCGACCTGAGTGAAGAACTGCCAGTCGATGATCCCGGCAATGATGCTCCAGATCACGATGAACAGGAAAAAAAACCAGTATTCGGGCCGCGAGGCACGGCCCGAAAAGGTGAAAAACTTGGAGAAACAGGTTTTAATGGCTTCGCCGAAAGTCATGTTTACCGCTCCTCCCAAAGCAGTCAAATTCTGGTCAACCGATGGCTTCCAGCACAGCCTCACCCAGCTGCGCCGGGCTTTCGGCCACGACAATACCAGCCGAGCGCATGGCTTCGATCTTGTCCTCGGCGCCGCCTTTGCCGCCGGCGACGATGGCGCCCGCGTGGCCCATGCGGCGGCCAGGAGGGGCCGTGCGGCCCGCGATGAACCCTGCCGTGGGCTTCTTGCGGCCTTTCTTGGCCTCATCCGCCAGGAACTGTGCAGCTTCTTCTTCGGCAGAGCCACCGATCTCACCGATCATGATGATCGACTCGGTTTCGTCATCCGCCAGGAACCATTCCAGCACGTCGATATGCTCGGTGCCTTTGATTGGGTCGCCGCCGATGCCAACGCAGGTGGACTGGCCCAGACCCACATCTGTGGTCTGCTTGACGGCTTCGTAGGTCAGGGTGCCCGAACGCGACACTACACCGACCGAGCCGCGCTTGTGGATGTGGCCGGGCATGATGCCGATCTTGCAGGCATCCGGCGTGATGACACCGGGGCAGTTCGGGCCGATCAGGCGCGATTTTGAACCTTCCAGCGCGCGCTTCACCTTCATCATGTCCAGAACCGGAATGCCTTCGGTGATACAGACGATCACCTCCATCTCGGCATCAATCGCTTCGAGGATCGAGTCAGCCGCAAAGGGTGGCGGAACATAGATCACCGAGGCGTTGGCTTCGGTCACATGCTTGGCCTCGTGGACTGAGTTGAACACTGGTAGACCCAAGTGCTCCATCCCACCTTTGCCCGGGGTCACGCCGCCGACCATCTTGGTGCCATAGGCGATGGCCTGTTCAGAGTGGAATGTGCCCTGCGAGCCGGTAAAGCCCTGACAGATCACTTTGGTATTTTCGTCGATGAGGACTGCCATCTGGCGTTCTCCTTTATACGGCAGGCTTCTGCCCGCCAAAATCTTGGGAAAGGCGGGCTGAAGCCCACCCTACGGGATGACACTCAGCCTTTAACCGCCTTCACGATCTTCTCGGCACCGTCTTTCAGGTTGTCCGCCGCGATCACGTCTAGGCCAGAGGTGTTGATGATCTCTTTGCCTTTCTCGACATTCGTGCCTTCCAGACGCACGACCAGCGGGACCTGCAGCCCGACCTCTTTCACTGCGGCGACAACGCCCTCGGCGATGACGTCACAGCGCATGATGCCGCCAAAGATGTTAACCAGAATGCCTTTGACGTTGGGGTCCGAGGTGATGATCTTGAACGCCTCGGTCACTTTCTCTTTGGTCGCGCCACCGCCCACATCCAGGAAGTTGGCAGGCTCGGCACCGTAAAGCTTGATGATGTCCATCGTCGCCATCGCCAGACCGGCACCGTTGACCATGCAGCCGATCTCACCGTCCAGCGCGATGTAGTTCAGGTCGTATTTGGACGCTTCCAGTTCCTTGGGGTCTTCCTCGGTCGTGTCGCGCAACTCGGCAATATCCGGGTGGCGGTATACCGCGTTACCATCAAAGCCGACTTTTGCGTCCAGTACTTTCAGGTCGCCCTTGTCCGAGACGATCAGCGGGTTGATCTCCAGCATCTCCATGTCCTTCTCGACGAAGGCATTGTAGAGCTGGTTCATCAGCTTGACGCATTGTTTGACCTGCGCGCCTTCCAGTCCCAACGAGAACGCGATGCGGCGGCCGTGATAGGGCTGATAACCAGTGGCGGGATCAACCGAGAAGGACAGGATTTTCTCAGGCGTCGCAGCGGCCACCTCTTCGATGTCCATGCCGCCTTCGGTCGAGCATACGAATGAGATACGGCTGGTCTGGCGGTCCACCAGCAGGGCCAGGTAAAGTTCACGTTCGATGCCCGAACCGGCTTCGATGTAGATGCGGTTCACCTGCTTGCCTGCAGGGCCGGTCTGATGGGTGACCAGCGTGCGGCCCAGCATCTTTTTGGCTTCTTCGGCGGCTTCTTCCACCGATTTGGTCAGACGGACACCGCCTTTTTCACCGGCGTCGGCCTCTTTAAAGGAACCCTTGCCGCGACCACCCGCGTGGATTTGCGCCTTGACGACCCAAAGCGGCCCGTCCAATTCACCGGCTGCGGTTTTGGCTTCCTCGGCGCGCAGAACTGCGCGACCATCGGAGACCGGAGCGCCATAGCTGCGAAGAAGCGCTTTGGCTTGATATTCGTGAATGTTCATCCAAATTGTCCCGTCTGACTACGATTACACCGTTATAGGGGTGTCTAAGCGCCAAAATTAAAGAGTTTTTTGACCGGTCACGGGAAATTGTCGAAGATTTTCAGTATTTGTGATCACAGTTTTTTGGGGTGTGATCACAAAAATTGCGGGGCGTGGAAATTGATTCGATGATCCGGGATCATGCCCACAAAACACATTCATAGATGAGTTTTGCGACGTTTGCGCGAACATCTTTTAGCCAGCTTGGCACCGTGTAAAAGAAAACCGGCCCTTGAAGAGGGCCGGTTCATTGGTTCTAGGGTTCGTGACTTAGGCCAGCGAGCTGTCGATGCCCTTGCATGCTTCGATCAGGCCCTTAACGGCATTGACCGAATTGTCGAAACCGGCCTGTTCTTCTTCGTTCAGCTTGATGTCGACGACGCGCTCGATGCCACCTGCACCGATTACGGTAGGCACGCCGACATACATGCCGTCGACACCCAGTTCGCCGTTGCAATAGGCAGCACAGGGCAGAACGCGTTTCTGGTCTTTCAGGTAGGCTTCGGCCATTTCGATCGCCGAAGTCGCCGGTGCATAGAAAGCCGAGCCGGTCTTCAGCAGGCCAACGATTTCTGCGCCGCCGTCACGGGTGCGCTGAACGATGGCGTCCAGTTTTTCCTGCGTGGTCCAGCCCATCTCTACCAGATCGGGCAGCGGGATACCGGCAACGGTCGAGTAGCGTACCGAAGGCACCATCGTGTCGCCATGGCCGCCCAGAACAAAAGCGGTGACGTCGCGCATGGACACATTGAACTCTTCCGACAAGAAGTGTGCGAAACGGCCCGAGTCCAGAACGCCCGCCATGCCGCAGACTTTGTTGTGCGGCAGGCCCGAGAATTCACGCAGCGCCCAAACCATCGCGTCCAGCGGGTTGGTGATGCAGATGACGAACGCATCCGGAGCGTTTGCGGCGATGCCTTCACCGACCGATTTCATGACCTTCAGGTTGATGCCCAGCAAGTCGTCGCGGCTCATGCCCGGCTTGCGCGGCACGCCAGCGGTGACGATGCAGACGTCGGCACCGGCGATATCCTCATAGGACTGGGTGCCTTTCAGCTTGGCGTCGAAGCCTTCCGAGGGACCGGATTCGGCGATGTCCAGCGCCTTTCCTTCCGGGGTGCCTTCGGCGATGTCGAACAGCACGACGTCACCAAGTTCTTTCATTGCAGCGAGGTGGGCGAGCGTGCCGCCGATCTGACCTGCGCCGATCAGCGCGATCTTGGGTCTGGCCATTTGGAATATCTCCGGTCGGTTTTGAAATCGCGGTTGTGCTAGTCGCAAAAGCGGCGTCACGCAAGCCTTCTGCGGCGCGGCATGCCACCGCATACCGTTTGCACACACCCCGCCGATTGCGCTAAACCGCCTGTGAATCATGCATATTTCCGGGGTGCCTGATGTTCGAGATGAACCTGATGTTTTTTGCAGTGGCGATCCCGGCGGTGATCTTCGCGGGCATCTCGAAAGGTGGGTTCGGCTCGGGAGTGGCGTTTGCATCTTCGTCGATTCTGGCTCTGATACTGACGCCAGGACAGGCGCTAGCGCTAATGCTGCCGATACTGATGGTGATCGATCTGGCGACGTTAAAGCCGTATTGGAAACGCTGGAGCTGGCCGGATTCGCGCCTTCTGATGTTGGGCGCAGTACCCGGTATCGCGCTGGGCGCGTGGCTTTATCGTGCGACGGATGACGATCTGCTACGTCTGTTGATTGGCGGAATATCGGTCGGTTTCGTGATCTGGCACGTTGCCCAGACCAGAGGCTGGGTGCGGGGCTTTGCCAACCAATTGCCTCCATCGGCGGGTTTGTTTGCCGGGCTTATCGCCGGATTCACCAGCTTTGTCAGCCATGCGGGCGGCCCACCCGCCGCCGTATACCTGCTGTCACAACGCCTGACGAAAACCGAATTTCAAGCCTCGACCGTGCTGGTCTTCTGGGTGATCAACGCCGTCAAATTCGTGCCCTTCGCCTATCTGGGCCTCTTCACTTGGCACACAGCCTTGGCAGACCTGTTGCTGACCCCGTTTGCGATCCTCGGGGCCTGGCTGGGCGTCCGGGCGCATTTCATGCTCTCCGAACGATTGTTTTTCAACATTGCCTACGTCTTGCTGACCCTGACGGGAAGCAAACTTATTTGGGATGCGCTGGTTTAGGCGTTGGGCGGCAATGCTTCGGCCAGTGTTTCATAAGACTGGCCCGAGGCGATCAGGCAGGTCACACCTTCCGGCAAGGTCACAACAATGGTCCAACTGCCGGTTTGGTCCGAGGCATACACCTCCATCACCGCTCCCTGACGCACAATACCGATGCCTCGTCGGGTTTCGCCATAGGACTTTGCCAATCGCTTGATCACGTCCTCGCGTGGCGCACAATTCTGTGCGCTGACTTGTTGCGCTGCCAGTACCATGATGCCCAAGCCAATCGTCATTTTCAGCATAATCGTTTTCATTGGTCACCCCTTTCAAGCTCTTCCTCAAAGCAGCGTGCCGTAGGCAAAAGGACATCGCGTTAAGGCAACGCACGTTGCGCAGCGCAGGAAATGCTGCGCTGCGGCGATTTTGCTCTTGAACTTTCCGTCAAAAAATGCCCCATTCCGCGCAACATTATTTCAATGGGAGAGTCCAGTGGACCCGCGCCAACGCCCCTATCGCTCGGTACTATACATCCCCGGCTCGCGTGAACGCGCGCTTGATAAGGCCCGCACATTGCCGGTGGACGCCATCATCTTTGACCTTGAAGACGCGGTTGCGGCTGATGAGAAAGAGAACGCGCGCGAGACCCTCAAGGCGGCTTTGGCCGCCGGAGGCTATGGTGCTCGGGTCAAGATTGTGCGGATCAACGGGCTTGATACCGAATGGGGGCGCGCGGATGCCGAAGCCGTGCGCGAGATGGATGCAGATGCCGTTCTGTTGCCAAAGGTGAGTTCTGCTGCGGATGTGGATGCGCTGACCTCAATCACCGGAGACCTGCCGATCTGGGCGATGATGGAGACGCCGCGCGGGATGCTGAACGCAGCCGAAATTGCCGCACATCCGCTGATGGCAGGCTTTGTCATGGGGACCAACGATCTTGCGAAAGAGCTGCAGACGCGCTTCCGCCCCGACCGTTTGCCGATGATGACCTCGCTTGGCCTGTGCCTGCTGGCGGCCAAGGCCGAGGGGCTGATCATCGTCGATGGCGTCTACAATGCCTTCAAGGACACCGACGGTCTGGCCGCCGAGTGTGCCCAGGGCCGCGACATGGGCTTTGATGGCAAAACCCTGATCCACCCGGCCCAGGTCGACATCGCAAACTCCGCCTTTGCCCCTTCCGAGGATGAGATTGATCTGGCTCGCCGTCAGATTGCCGCTTTCGAGGAAACCGAGTCGCAGGGGCAGGGGGTCGCCGTTGTCGATGGCAAGATTGTTGAAAACCTACACGTTGTAACTGCCCGCGAAACTCTGGCAAAAGCAGAGGCGATAGTAGCTTTGCAAGCGGGGTAAGCCAGTATGGGCTTTGTTCTTCTGATCCTTGGTGTGGCACTTTGGTGGGCCGCACATCTTTTTAAGCGCGCGATGCCGGAACGACGTGCCGCCATGGGCGACGCGGGCAAGGGCGCCGTGGCGCTCGCCTTGGTGGCCTCGGTATTGTTGATGATCTTCGGTTATCGCATGACCGATTTCATATATGTCTGGGCGCCGCCAACCTTTCTGATTCACGTCAACAACCTGCTGGTGTTGATCGCGTTCTATCTGGCCAGCCCTGCGGGAACCAAAGGTCGCCTGTTGAACAAGGTCCGTCACCCCATGCTGGGTGGCTTTAAACTCTGGGCCTTTGCGCACCTGTTGGTGAACGGTGATCTGGCCTCGATCATCCTGTTTGGTGGCTTGCTGGCCTGGGCAATTGTCGAAGTGATCGTGATCAACAAATCCGAACCAGACTGGGCGCCGGGCGAACCCGGCACATACGGCAAAGATGCCATGTTCTTTGTGGGCTCCATCGTTCTGCTGGGCGTTGTGGGCTATATTCACGGGCTGGTTGGTCCGTCTCCGTTTGGTGGATAAGGGGCCTAATCAATGGCGAAACTTTATCGTTTGTTGACCGAGGAAGACACATCAGCCTTCTGCCACAAGGTCTCGGACGCGTTGGCAAAGGGATGGGAGCTTTATGGCGACCCGTCCTATGCCTTTGACGCCGCAAATAACGTGATGCGTTGCGCGCAGGCTGTGACCAAAGAGGTCGCCGCTGATTACACCCCCGTCATGAAACTGGGACAGCAATAATGGCAAAAACCAATCCGGGTAACTTTTTCGAGGATTATTCAGTCGGGCAGATCCTGCATCACGCCGTGCCGCGCACGGTGACCGAAGGCGAGCGCGCGTTGTACCACGCGCTCTACCCTGCACGACATGCGCTCTATTCCTCGGATGAGTTCGCCCGGAATTGTGGCCTGCCGCAAAGCCCGATCGATGATCTGGCGGCCTTCCATGTGGTATTCGGCAAAACGGTTCCCGATATCTCGCTGAATGCAGTCGCCAATCTGGGTTATGCCGAAGGGCGCTGGCTGCAACCGGTCTACCCCGGTGATACGCTGCGTGCTGAATCTGAGGTGATCGGCCTCAAGCAAAACTCAAACGGCAAAACCGGTGTCGTCTGGGTCCGCACCCGCGGGCTGAACCAGCGCGACGAAGTGGTGATCGAGTATGTTCGCTGGGTCATGGTGCGCAAATCAAACCTCGATGCGCCTGCACCAGAGACGGTGGTGCCCAATCTGAAAAAGGCGCTTGATGTCAGCGATCTGGTGGTACCGCAGGGGCTCGATTTCTCGAAATACAATTTTGTACAATCCGGCGAAAACCACCGCTGGGATGCGTACAACACGGAAGAAACGATTGATCACGTCGATGGCGTGACCGTCGAAGAGGCCGAGCACATGCTGGCCACCCGCCTGTGGCAGAACACCGCCAAAGTGCATTTCGACCTCACCTTCCGTCCAGAGGGACGGTTGATCTATGGCGGCCACGTTATCTCAATGGCGCGTGCCTTATCGTTTAATGGCCTGGCGAATGCGCAGATGATCGTTGGCCTGAACGGCGGTGCCCATGCCAACCCTTGTTTCTCGGGCGATACGATCAAAGCCTGGTCCGAAATTTTGGACAAGGCCGAGACCGGAACTCCCGGAATCGGTGCCATCCGCTTGCGCTTGGTTGCGACCAAAGGTGGCGAGCCTTTCACTTTGCGCAATGATGAGGGTAAGTACCTGTCTAACGTTCTGTTAGATTTGGATTATTGGGCTCTTATGCCAATGTAGCCAATGCCTTCTGGCGGCTGACATTCATGTGATCACGGTCCACGAAATCCATGCTACGCTTGGCGCATGATGATGTTTCGTGCGCTCGCCGCCAGCCTGTATCTGGCATCTCAGGCCTATGCTTGTGATTTGGCTCTGGCCTTGGCCGTAGACGTTTCAGGCTCGGTTGATTCCGAGGAATATCGTATCCAAATGGACGGTCTTGCCGCAGGTCTGCGGGACCCGATCGTATCCGAGGCCTTGGTGCGCGGACAGGCTCGGCTGATGCTTGTGCAATGGACTGGCAGTTCTCGCCAGAGGATCACGATCCCCTGGACCCGGATCGATAGTTTTAACACCTTGGACAGTTTTGCTGATCAGGTCGCAGCTGATCCTCGTGTCTGGCGTAACTTCTCAACTGCGATAGGTGAGGCGCTCGATATGACGGTTGCCAGCTTTGACGACGTGCCCGAATGCGAAAGGCATCTTATTGATCTTTCGGGCGACGGAATTTCGAATGAAGGAATCGAGCCATCGACAATCCACGCCAAACTGCGGGATCGCGGCATCACGGTGAACGCGATCGCGATTGAAGAAAGTGAACCCGATCTGACAGCCTATTTCTTCGAGAACGTCATCGTTGGCGAGGGGGCCTTTGTCGTCTCTGCAGCAGGCTTCGCGGATTATCCCGAACGTATTCGCAAGAAGCTTTTACGCGAGGTGACACAGCAGACTGCAGGGCTGACGCCGCTCCAATAATAGATTCGTGATCACATTGCTTTTTCATTGAAAACGCTAACATTGGCGGTATCGAATGTGATTTGTGATCACGAGAATATTTTGTGTGATCACAAACACGGCTTATCAGCGATTTTGCGTTAAATTTACTGGATTTTGCACCTGCAGCGCGTGACAGAGTCGTAAAAAACAGTAAAACGTTCGGTAGCCAACCGAAAAGGAGCCAACATGGCCGATGTAAATCGAGGCAACCGCCCGCTTTCTCCACATTTGACGATCTATCGTCCACAGATGACGTCCATATCTTCGATTATGGTGCGCATCACGGGTCTTGCGTCTTTTGGTTTGGCTTTGTTGGTCGTCTGGTGGTTACTTGCTGCGGCCACATCGGAAAGCGCCTTTGAGCTGATCAATGGATTGATGACCAGTTTCCTGGGTGATCTGATCATGTTCGGCGCGGCTTGGGCCATTTTCTATCACATGCTGGGCCGTTTGCGGCACGTCATCTGGGATCTGGGATATTGCGTGAATGTTGAAGTGTCCGAGAAGATGGGCATTGGCATGTTCGTGCTGGCAACTGTTCTGGCTCTGATCACAGCCGTAGCGCTTTAAGGGGAGGTTCGCGATGCAGTTTCTCACAGACCGTAAACGCGCGCAGGGCATGGGGGCCGGACGTGCAGGTACACATCACCACTGGCAAATGATGCTCAGCTCGGCGGCATTGGTCATCCTTGTTCCGCTGTTTGTATTTACCTTCGGGCACGCCCTAGGTGGAACCTACGAAGAGGCTCTGGCCTATTACAGCCGCCCGTTCCCGGCGATTATCATGGGTCTGACACTGGTTGTTGTCGTCCCGCATTTGTTGCGCGAAGCCCAGGAAGCGATTGAGGACTACGTGCATGGCGTCGCGGAAAAGCTGGCGCTGATGGCAGCGCAGGCTTTTGCATACACACTGATTGCTGCGGGTCTCTTTGCGCTCGCGCGTCTGGCTCTCGGATATGCGCAGTAAGGAACAAGAACAATGACAGCAGCATATGAATACGAAACCCACGAATATGACGTGGTGGTTGTCGGTGCCGGTGGCGCGGGTCTGCGTGCAACATTGGGCATGGCCGAGCAGGGTTTGCGCACCGCTTGCGTGACGAAGGTATTCCCGACCCGGTCACACACAGTGGCCGCCCAAGGCGGCATTGCGGCGTCCTTGTCGAATATGGGGCCAGACCATTGGCAGTGGCACATGTATGACACCGTCAAGGGCTCGGACTGGCTGGGTGACACCGATGCGATGGAATACCTCGCGCGTGAAGCACCCAAAGCTGTATATGAGCTAGAACATTACGGAGTGCCATTCAGCCGGACCGAAGAAGGCAAGATCTATCAGCGCCCATTTGGTGGCCACACCACCGAATTTGGCGAAGGCCCCGCTGTGCAGCGGACCTGTGCCGCCGCCGACCGGACCGGTCATGCGATCCTGCACACGCTGTATGGTCAGTCGCTGAAGAACAACGCTGAGTTCTACATCGAGTATTTCGCCATTGATCTGATAATGTCTGAGGACGGACAGTGTCAGGGTGTCGTGTGCTGGAAGTTGGACGACGGCACGATGCACGTCTTCAACGCCAAGATGGTTGTTCTGGCGACCGGCGGCTATGGCCGCGCCTATTTCAGTGCAACCTCGGCACATACCTGCACCGGCGACGGTGGCGGTATGGTGGCCCGCGCGGGTCTCGCACTGCAGGATATGGAATTTGTTCAGTTCCACCCAACCGGCATCTACGGATCGGGCTGCCTGATCACCGAAGGTGCGCGTGGTGAAGGCGGATACCTGACCAACTCGGAAGGCGAGCGGTTCATGGAGCGCTATGCGCCTCAGTACAAAGACCTCGCGCCGCGCGACTACGTTAGCCGTTCAATGACCATGGAAATTCGCGAAGGGCGCGGACATGGTGACAACGGCGACCACATCCACCTGAACCTCAGCCATTTGCCAGCCGAAGCTTTGGCGGAACGCCTACCGGGCATTTCAGAATCTGCGCGCGTCTTTGCAGGGGTTGATGTTACCAAGGAACCGATCCCGGTTCTGCCGACCGTGCACTACAACATGGGCGGTATCCCGACGAACTATTGGGGTGAAGTTCTGAACCCGACAGCCGACAACCCGACCGCCGTGGTCCCTGGTCTGATGGCTGTGGGCGAGGCCGGGTGTGCCTCGGTTCACGGGGCAAACCGTCTTGGTTCAAACTCGCTGATCGACCTCGTGGTCTTTGGCCGCGCTGCGGCGATCCGAGCGGGCAAAGTTGTGGATGCCGACGCGTCGAACCCGGTTCTGAACCAGGCCTCTGTCGATAAGGCGTTTGACAGGTTCGATGCGGCGCGCAACGCCAGCGGTGCAATTCCAACCGCAGATCTGCGGCTTGAGATGCAGCGCACCATGCAAGAGGACGCGGCGGTTTTCCGCACCTCGAAGACCATGGCTGAGGGCGTCGAGAAGATGACGGCGATCGCCGCCAAGATGGATGATCTGAAGGTTTCTGACAGATCGTTGGTCTGGAACAGCGATCTGATGGAGACGCTCGAGCTTACCAACCTGATGCCAAGCGCGCTCGCCACCATCGTTGGTGCCGAAGCGCGTAAGGAATCCCGCGGTGCGCACGCCCATGAAGATTTCACCGAGCGCGACGATGAGAACTGGCGCGTCCACACGGTCAGCCGTGTCGATGGCAATAAAGTAGAGCTTAGCTACCGTCCGGTTATCGTTGATCCGCTGACGACCGAAGACGAGGGCGGCATAAGCATGAAAAGAATCGCGCCCAAGGCGCGGACGTTCTAAGGAGAGGAACTAATGGTACAACTGACCCTCCCCAAGAATTCCCGGATCACCACCGGTAAAACCTGGCCCAAGCCCGACGGCGCGACCAATGTGCGCAAATTCCAGATCTATCGCTGGAACCCGGATGATGGCCAGAACCCGCGCGTCGATACTTATTTCGTCGATATGGATACTTGCGGCCCGATGGTTCTGGACGCTCTGATCAAGATCAAGAACGAGATTGACCCAACCCTGACTTTCCGCCGGTCCTGCCGCGAGGGCATCTGTGGTTCCTGCGCGATGAATATCGACGGGATCAACACGCTGGCCTGTATCTATGGCATGGATGAGATCAAGGGCGACGTGAAAATCTATCCGCTGCCTCATATGCCAGTGGTCAAGGACCTGATCCCTGATCTGACTCATTTCTACGCCCAACACGCCTCGATCATGCCGTGGCTGGAGACTAAGACCAATCGTCCGGCAAAAGAGTGGAAGCAATCCATCGAAGACCGCAAGAAATTGGATGGTCTCTATGAATGTGTGATGTGTGCCAGTTGTTCGACCTCGTGCCCCAGCTACTGGTGGAACGGCGACCGTTATCTCGGCCCTGCCGCGCTGCTGCATGCTTACCGCTGGATCATCGACAGTCGGGATGAGGCCACCGGTGAGCGCTTGGACGAGTTGGAAGATCCGTTCAAGCTGTATCGCTGCCACACCATCATGAACTGCGCCAAGACCTGCCCCAAGGGTCTGAATCCGGCCAAAGCGATTGCAGAAATCAAGAAGATGATGGTGGACCGCGCGGTCTGATCACGCACCAAAACAAAGCACTTGCCGGGTTGCGGCAAGTGCATGCCGCCTCTGCAAAACTATGCGATGCGCTTGTACAAGCGCGGATCTAAAGTCCGCGCAGGGGGGAGTGATGAGTTCGAAAAGAGGTCACTCCGATGAACATGCAAAACCAAAAACACGACGCGGCCAAAGCGTTGGAATTTCTGGAACAAGCCTGGGCCTATTATACGCCCGAGCCCAAAGTTCCGGCCAAAGACGAAACACCAGAGTTGTTTGAATATGCGAACGCGGCCTGACCGTGTCGCGCGGGCTTGAATATTACGACACAATAGGCAATGCAGAGCTATGCCCGTTCTATTGCTTCTGCTCGCCGCTGGCGTATTTGCCTATTTTTTCTGGCGGTCCCGCACGTCGTCTCTGACGCGCGACTGCAGGTGGCGGCAACATCGAAGCGAGGGCCAGTGGCGCTGTGCTTACTGTGGCGCGGTGTCAAAATCTGATGTTGAGCCCACGCAGTGTCTGAAAGGACAGTAGCTGCTGTTGGGGGTTTCCCACCGGGCCGAACTGCGCCACTCTCGGCCCATGTCAGAATCTCGGAATACTCCCCGCCCACCTATGGATGCAGATGCGCGCCGCGCGATTGCGCCCGTTATTTGCTACCCGAATGAAGGGCTACCAAAACCCGATTTAGGGCTCTATCAAACTGGGCGTGATACAGCGCACAAAACGGGTGAGGTGTTGGTGCCACCGCGAGAGGCGCGATGCTTTGAGGTGCCTGCAGGGCATTTCTTTAGGATCACTTCTGTTGAAGGATCGCAAGTTGGCGATCTAAACCTGTGGAACCTCAACGACCTTTCCGAGCGGTTCTATTCCGGCAAGACGCGCGCGTTGCATGGCACACATATCACCGTGGGTGAGCGCATGTGGTCGAGCTTTCCACATATGCGACCGATGGCGACAATCATTGCAGATACGCTGGGGTGGTACGGAATCGATGATTTCGGCGGGTCGGTGCACGATGTGATCGGGACCCGATGTGATCCCTATACCGGTAATCTGCTAGCTGGATCCCAGTACCATCACTGTTGCCATTCGAATCTGACACGCGCGCTGGCGGATCATTTGGGCGTCTCTTTGGCCGAAGCCGAGCCTGCGGTACATGATGTATTGAACGTGTTCATGTGCACCGGTTTCACGCGTGATACCGGGCAGTATTTCATGAAAGCCTCACCTGTCCGTCCGGGAGACTATCTTGAGTTTTTCGCCGAGATTGACCTGCTGGGAAATCTAAGCGCGTGCCCGGGCGGTGATTGCTCGTCCGAGCATTCATCGGATACCGCAGCCTGTTATCCCCTGCTGGTAGAAACCTTTGCCCCGGCTGAAGGTGCGCTTGAGGGATGGCGCAGCCCCGCGCGCAACGGATATGACCGCACGCACGGGCGCTAGATATCGCGCAATTCAGCTGTCCGGGAACGCCGCCTGCAGCGCGATTTCGACCATGTCGCCAAAACTGCTTTCTCGGTCCGAGGAGGGCAGGGCTTCGCCGGTCAACAGGTGGTCCGAGACTGTCAGTACCGCCAATGCGCGGCATTTGTGACGCGCGGCAAGGATGTAAAGCTCTGCCGCTTCCATCTCGACACCCAAAATACCGTGCCGAACCATTTGTTCGTTCAGGTCCGGGCGTTCGTCATAAAAGACATCGGATGAATAGATGCCGCCAACATGGGTTGGCGTACCTTTGGCTTGTGCAGCCAATGCTGCAGACTGCAAAAGACCCCAATCCGCGCAAGGGGCGAAGTTCATTTCTCTCATGATCCCGCGCGAAGGGGTGCTGAGTGTGGTCGACGTCATCGCCAGAATAACATCACGCACATTCACACTGTCTTGCATCCCGCCACAGGACCCGATCCGGATCAAAGTTTTGGCGCCGTAGTCACGGATCAATTCGTTCACGTAGATCGACAGAGACGGCATCCCCATGCCACTACCCTGAATGGTAACACGATTTCCTTTCCAGGTGCCGGTGAACCCCAGCATGCCACGCACTTCGTTTACCAGCTTTACGTCTTCAAGAAACGTTTCGGCCGCCCATTTTGCACGATACGGGTCGCCGGGCAAAAGAACGGTTTCGGCAATCTCGCCTTTTTGGGCTCCAATATGGATAGTCATTTTGCCACTTGCCCCCGATCAGATTTCCAGATCAGTAATATCGGTACCGGCTTTTATGGCGTCATGAACCCACTGCGGTTTGCGGCCCCGCCCGGTCCAGGTTTGCGACGGATTGTTCGGATTTTGATATTTCGCTTTAGATGACTTTACCGACTTAGTGCTGTCTCCTGACAATTCAGACAACGAAAACCCATATTCCGCCGCCGCCTTTTCGGCGGCTTTCAACGCTTCTTTTCGCTCACGCACTTCGGCGGTTTTTAGCGCCTTTTCGACCCGATTGCGCAATTCGAGCAGTTCTTTGCGCGACATTTTTTCAAGATCGATTGCCATAATCTTCTCCATTTCGGCTATTCCCCTACTTATTGCAGGGGAAATTGAATAAACCCGAACCTATCTATTCCCATTTTACCGGAAATAGAAATGGAGATTTCTGTAATATGATTTTCTATTCAGCCGCAATTTCCGTTGGGTCAACCAATGTGACGATATCGCCCATGATTGCATTCAATTCGAAATTTTTCGGCGTATAGATTTTCGATACACCCATGGAACGCAATTGATCCGCGTCCTCATCGGGGATGATCCCACCTACAATGACGGGAATATCGCTTAGCCCTGCTGCTTTCAGCCGCGTCATCACGTCCTTCACCAAAGGCAGGTGGCTGCCAGAGAGGATCGATAGACCAATCACATGCGCTTTGTCTTCTTGTGCCGCAGTTACGATTTCTTCGGGCGTAAGACGAATACCTTCGTAACTGATGTCCATGCCACAGTCGCGTGCGCGGAAGGCGATCTGTTCGGCTCCGTTCGAGTGTCCGTCCAGACCAGGTTTGCCAACAAGAAACTTCAGCCTGCGCCCCAGACGGTCGCTTACCGCATCTACGGCTGCGCGCAAGTCTTCCAGACCTTCGGTTTTGTTCGAAACAGATCCCGAGACGCCGGTTGGTCCACGATATGTACCGTAGGCCTTGCGCATTTCCTCGGCCCATTCGCCAGTTGTGATACCGGCCTTGGCCGCAGCGATTGAAGGTGCCATCACGTTGGCACCGGATCGCGCTGCTTCGCGCAATGCTTGCAGCGCCGCGGCCACTGCTGCGTCATCCCGATCCGCACGCCAGTCGTTCAAGCGCCCGATTTGTTCCTGTTCAACCGCCGGGTCGACGACCATGATGCCGCCATCCTCGGTCTGCAAAGGTGAGGCTTCGCCCTCGGTCCATTTGTTTACGCCAACGACAACGGTTTCATTGCGTTCAATACGGTTCAGGCGCTCGGCATTGGACTCGACCAGCCGCGATTTCATGTATTCGATCGAGGCTACCGCGCCGCCCATCGATTCGAGATTAGCCAATTCGGCCCGTGCGCCATTTTTAAGTTCTTCGACTTTGGCGTCGACAACCGGATTGCCGTCGAACAAATCGCCATATTCCAGCAGATCGGTTTCATAGGCGAGGATTTGTTGCATCCGCATCGACCATTGCTGATCCCAGGGACGAGGCAGGCCGAGCGCTTCGTTCCATGCAGGCAACTGCACCGCACGTGCGCGGGCATGTTTGGATAGCGTCACCGCAAGCATTTCAATCAGTATGCGATAAACGTTGTTTTCCGGCTGCTGTTCGGTCAGCCCCAGCGAGTTTACCTGAACGCCATAACGGAATCGGCGGAACTTGGGGTCTTCAATGCCATAGCGCTGCTGCAGAATTTCGTCCCAAAGATCCACAAAGGCGCGCATTTTGCACATTTCGGTGACAAACCGGATGCCCGCATTCACAAAAAACGAAATCCGCCCGCAGAGTGCCGGGAAGTCTTCAGCCGGAACGCGCGGGCGAAGTTCGTCCAGCACTGCAATGGCAGTCGCCAGAGCATAGGCCAGCTCTTGCTCGGGCGTCGCGCCTGCCTCTTGCAGGTGGTACGAACACACATTCATCGGGTTCCATTTGGGCACGTTATCGTAGCAATATTCGGCCACGTCCGCGATCATCTTCAGCGATGGCTTGGGTGGGCACACATAAGTGCCGCGGCTCAGGTATTCCTTGATCAGGTCGTTCTGGACGGTCCCCTGCAATTTCGAGACATCCGCGCCCTGTTCCTCGGCAACTGCGATGTATAGCGCCAAAAGCCAAGGAGCAGTCGCATTGATCGTCATCGAGGTATTCATCTGTTCCAGCGGAATTTGATCGAACAGAACCCGCATGTCCCCCAGATGGCAGATCGGAACCCCAACTTTTCCAACTTCGCCGCGCGCCAAAGTGTGATCGCTGTCATACCCTGTTTGGGTTGGCAGATCGAAGGCCACGGACAGGCCGGTCTGACCTTTGGCTAGGTTCGCACGATAAAGCGCATTTGACGCTTTGGCCGTTGAGTGACCGGCATATGTACGGATGAGCCAGGGGCGATCTTTCTGCAACTGCGTCATGGGTCGGGCCTCGCGGATCGGTGGGTAACAAAATTACGTTCTATGGTGGTAAATAGTAATTTTCAGTACATGTCAATTCGCTGCGTTGCGGCATCGACGGTTTCTGCAGATTGTGGGTGGTCGCGTTTGATGGCACTGTGCCCGAATGATGCAGACTGTGGAAATCCCGCTTTGGCTGTTTGTGCTGATCGTGCTGTTTGCCGCGGTCACATTTGCCTCGCATTTTTTGTTTCCGTCGGTGCGCTGGTTTTTCCGCCGCCGCCTTGAGCGCGCCGTCGCACGGTTGAACAAGCGACTGCAGCGTCCGATCCAACCGTTCAAATTGGCGGGGCGGCATGACATGATTCAACGGCTTATCTATGACCCGCAGGTTAGCCGGGCGGTGCAGCAGCATGCCAAAGAAGAAGGTGTGCCTGACGCTGTTGCCTCAGAATTGGCACGGCGTTATGCGCGCGAGATTGCGCCCTCATTCTCGACAGTGGCCTATTTCAGCATCGCGATCCGTTTTGCCCGCATGCTGAGTAACGCCTTTTACAAGGTGCAGTTGGGTTACGAGGACAAAGCCGCGCTGGACAATATCGATCCCGATGCGACGGTCGTTTATGTCATGAACCACCGCAGCAATATGGATTACGTGCTGGTCACCTATCTGGCGGCAGACCATTCGACCTTATCCTATGCTGTGGGCGAATGGGCCCGTGTCTGGCCTCTAAGTCGATTGATTCGCGCGATGGGGGCTTATTTCATTCGCCGCAAGTCGGGTAGCGACCTATATCGACAGGTCCTTGCAAGCTATGTAAGACACGCGACCGAAGCGGGCGTGACGCAGGCCATGTTCCCTGAGGGCGGGCTGAGTCTGACTGGCAAACTGGGGCGCCCCAAGCTGGGATTGTTGAAGTATATCCTTGACGGAGTCGAACCGCAGGGGCGGGATGTGGTGTTTGTTCCGGTTGCTTTGAACTATGATCGGGTGCTTGAAGATACCGTATTAACAGCGGCAGCGAAGGATAGTGAACGCCGCTTCCGCGCGCGGATCGGGGTTATCACCCGCTGGTCGCTCAAGCAGATTTGGCGCAAGCTTGTCGGGCGCTACAAGAGATTCGGGATTGCCTCGGTGCGGTATGCGACACCGATTTCTCTGAAAGAATTTCGAGTCGCGCACGAACGGGACCTGACGACCGATCTGGCCCGCGAGTTGATGCGCAGGATCGGCGCCGCAATTCCTTTTGTTCCAGTGCCTGCTGCGTGTCGGCTGGTTCAGGAAGAAGGTGAGATGTCAGAGCAGGATTTGAAGGCGCGTTTGCTGACGTTGGGCGGCGACGCGGTTGCCCAGGATGATGGAGAGGCTGTTGACGATGCCATCAATCAGTTGGTCGAGCGACGGATTCTGCGTCGCGAGGCTGGAGTGTTGCGCCCATCAGGCGAGCGATCAGAGCTGCTTGCTTATTACGCGGCAGCATCAGAACCCGTTGTTCGGGCTGAGAATGATGCAAGTGCAGAAAGTATTTCTGCAACTGCTGGGTCATAAAATTACAAAATAGATACCAAAAACGGTTGCAATATTACTCAGAGGCTAATATTTCGTCTTTGGAAAGCCGCGATTCTGCGGCGCGGCAACAGTTGGAAAAAAGGAGGCCAGCATGGCTTTGGATGTCGACAGCGGTATCGCGTCGTATGAGGCGCCGGAAAAGGACCTCTACGAGATGGGTGAAATCCCCCCGATGGGGTATGTTCCCAAGCAAATGTATGCCTGGGCCATCCGGAAAGAGCGCCACGGTGAGCCAGACACAGCGATGCAGTTGGAAGTCGTTGATGTCCCGAAGCTGGACAGCCACGAAGTGCTGGTTCTCGTTATGGCGGCGGGTGTGAACTACAACGGCGTCTGGGCATCGCTTGGCAAGCCGATCAGCCCGTTTGATGGCCACGGCCAACCCTTTCACATCGCAGGTTCAGATGCGTCGGGCATCGTCTGGGCGGTTGGTGACAAAGTGAAGCGCTGGAAAGTCGGCGATGAAGTCGTGATTCACTGCAACCAGGACGATGGCGATGACGAACACTGCAACGGTGGTGATCCGATGTATTCGCCCAGCCAGCGCATCTGGGGATATGAGACACCTGATGGCTCGTTCGCGCAGTTTACAAATGTTCAGGCACAGCAGCTGATGCCGCGTCCCAAGCACCTGACCTGGGAAGAAAGCGCCTGCTACACGCTGACCTTGGCAACAGCCTATCGGATGCTTTTTGGGCACGAGCCGCACGATCTGAAGCCGGGCCAGAACGTCCTGGTTTGGGGTGCATCGGGCGGTCTGGGCTCTTACGCGATACAGTTGATCAACACTGCGGGTGCCAATGCGATCGGCGTGATATCGGATGAAAGCAAGCGTGAGTTTGTGATGGACCTTGGCGCCAAAGGCGTCATCAACCGCAAGGATTTCAACTGCTGGGGCCAGCTGCCCACGGTGAATACTCCGGAATATGCTGAATGGTTCAAAGAAGCCCGCAAGTTTGGCAAGGCCATCTGGGATATTACCGGCAAAGGTGTGAACGTCGACATGGTGTTCGAGCACCCCGGCGAAAGCACGTTCCCGGTGTCCACTTTTGTCGTGAAAAAGGGAGGTATGGTTGTGATCTGCGCCGGGACCACTGGCTACAACCTGACCTTCGACGTGCGTTACATGTGGATGCACCAGAAACGCTTGCAGGGCTCGCATTTTGCGCATCTCAAACAGGCCTCGGCTGCAAACCAGCTAATGGTCGAGCGCCGCTTGGATCCGTGCATGTCCGAAGTGTTCACTTGGCAGGATCTGCCTGAGGCGCACATGAAGATGATGCGCAACGAACACAAGCCGGGCAACATGTCGGTGCTGGTTCAGGCTCCGCATACAGGCATGCGCACCCTTGAAGAAGTATTGGCTGCCCGCGACTAACGGTCTCAGGCGAACAGCAGCTGCAACACCCGCAGGGCGCACACACGCCTTGCGGGTGTTCATCGTTTCTATCGATGATTATGCATTTTCAATGCTTTAAGAAATCGCCCCCCGCTATTTCTGGGGAGTAGAAAGCAGCGAGTAGGCCGAATTAGTCTGCACATGTTATGGTTGTGTTAACCCTTCGTTAACTATTTCGGGGACACCCTGATGGCGCAAAATGAGTGGATTTTGGACGTTCTGTCGGACCTCAACGCCTTTGCTGTGGCGAATGGGTTGAGCGCGCTGGCCGAGCAGCTTGACGACACAAGACTGATCGCCGCGGCCGAGATTGCGTCCTCAAAGGATGAGGCTTGCGCGCCCGCGAATGGGAAGAAAATTCGATTTGAGCCAGATCCTAGGGGATTTGGAAAGCACCAGCACGCTTGACGAGCTGACCAGCGTAGCAGTCCAGTTGCGGGACAAGCTGCAAATTGACCACATGACATATCATTGGGTTGATGGGGCCGGGGATCAATACGGGTTCACGACTTATTCGGATGCCTGGGATGAACGGTATCGAGACAGGAATTATCATCGTATTGATCCGGTTATTCTAGGTTGTTTTCAGCGATTTCACGCTGTGGACTGGAAACAGCTGAATTGGTCGGGCAAAGCAGTAAAGGCCTTCCTGCAGGACGCGCAGGAACATGGCGTCGGCAATCAGGGCTATTCGATCCCGCTGCGGGGGCCAGGCGGGCAATTCGCGCTGTTTACGGTCAACAACAGCTGCGATGACATCGCATGGCAGGCATTTGTCGAAACGTATGGCCGCGATCTCATATTGGTGGCGCATTTCCTCAATCGAAAAGCGCTGGAATTTGCAAAAGAACGGCAGCCGGACAACATGCGGGGGCTCTCGCCCCGCGAAATCGATGCAATGACATTGCTGGCGCTGGGGTATAGCCGAGCGCAGGTGGCGCACTCGCTTTCCATTTCTGAGCATACGCTCAGGGCCTATATCGAAAGCGCACGCTCAAAACTCGGTGCGCAAAATACGACTCATGCAATCGCCACTGCACTCAGTAGAGGATTAATAGTCGTTTAACGACCGTACGGTGGTCTCACTTTAAATTAACTACGTGTTCGTACCCCCTTTGTTCCAACTGTGGACGATAAGGGGAGCACGTCATGTTGCGTTATTTGTATGCCGATGAGCTGCATAAATTTCCGGAATTGGCCAGGGGGATGTTCAGGGATCGCGCGGATCAGTTCAAAACCCGCCTTGGCTGGGATGTTAAGGTTAATGAAAAGGGGGAAGAGCGGGATCAGTACGATGACCTGAACCCGCTCTATGTGATTTGGGAAGAGGCAGATGGCAGCCATGGCGGGTCCATGCGGATCCTACCGACGACCGGTCCGGTCATGGTGAACGACATATTCGGACATCTCACCGGGGGCAGTCCGATCCGAAGCCCACTAATCTGGGAGGTCACTCGCTTTTGCCTCTCGCGCAACGCCAGCGCTCATACCGCCGGGGCCATCATGCTGAGCGGCGGTGAGGTGATGGAAGGGTTTGGCCTGACCCACATAGCGGGCGTTTTTGATGCCCGCATGATCCGGATCTACCGTATGATCGGATCGTCTCCGGTGGTTTTGGGCACCGAAGGGAAAGGGCGCGATCAGATCTCGGTCGGCCTGTGGCCTTATTCAGCGGATGATTGCAACCGTGTAGCAGCCCGCGCAGGCATCCCGCGAGAGTTGTCGCGCCTGTGGTTCAAGACAGCATTTGGCCATGGCGCACAGCACCGGTTCGCTTTGTCGGCATAAGCATACGGAAAAACCAATCGGCATCTGGCAGCGCGCGGCGCGTCCCTGTAGGGTCGCGCCATGTCCTTGCCCCAAGTCACATTTTCCGAAGATCAGGCTGCCGCTTTTGACAACATTGCCGAGATGTTGCGAGGTGCCGGAGTAGACCTTGAAGACGACGCTCTGCTGAAACTGCCCGGCAACGGAAAGTCTGGTGTGATGGCTGTTATTGGCAAGGCTGGATCGGGCAAAACCCTGTTGCTGGCAGAGCTTTACAAAGCTTTGGCCGAGACGGGGGTCAACCTGATCTCGGGTGATTTCGAAAGCCGCAAATCCCGCGACAAGCGCAGCCTTGCGATCCTCGCGCCGACGAACAAGGCCGCCAGCGTATTGCGGCTGCGTGGGGTGCCTGCGACCACGATCCACCGTATCCTCTATACGCCTGTTTACGACCCTGAATACGAGCGGATCGCCGAATGGCTAGCGGGCAATGACGAACGGCCCGAGATCGAAGGGCTGACAGACGAAGCGCTGGACCGCGCAGCCGCGTTCTATGCCAACAACAAATCCATCCCCGGTGCGCTGGCCGCTGCTGGGTTGCGCGGTTCGGATTTCATCACCGGCTGGAAACGTCGGGAAGAGCCGCTGGATATCGGTTTTGTGGATGAAGCCTCGATGCTAGACGACCGACAATTCGAGGATCTAAAGGAAATCTTCCCAACATTGTTGCTATTTGGTGATCCGGCGCAGTTGGCGCCGGTCAACCAATCGGGCTCGATGGTGTTTGACGGGTTGCCAGAGCCGCGCAAGCAAATCCTGCATCGCGTGCATCGGCAAACTGCGGATAACCCGATCCTAGACCTCGCCCATGCTCTGTCCGATCCGGCCATGGGGTTTGAGGATTTCGAACGTCTGATCGAGGACACTGCCCGAAAGGATGACCGCGTTGTCTGGGGACAGCGGGTAGAAGTTGATCTGATGGCGCGCAGCCCGGTTCTTGTCTGGCGCAATGCGACCCGAATCCGGCTGATTCAGGCGTTCCGCACCGTACATGGCGCGCCGGAAACTGAACTACTGGAAGGGGAACCGTTGATTTGTGACGGCATTGAGCTGCCGTTGAAGCACCGCAAAAAGCGGCTGGACCTTGAGGCGCGCGGGCTGATCAAAGGCGCGCAGGTCATTTACCTTGGCCCTGGTCGCAAGCCGGGTTTTTCGCGGTTGCATGTGATGGGGGCCGAAGACCCTCAGGTCTCGGCGGCGTCGATCGTGCAGATTGAAAAGCCCGATGAGGAGGAGCCGTTCATTCCCTATGCTGCCCGTATGGGGGCAACGTTCCTGCATGGTGCCGCTGTGACGATCCATAAGGCGCAAGGGTCGCAATGGGACACGGTTCAGGTCTTTGCGCCAGACATCTACGCAGCCGCCCGCATGGGCCGTACTGAGGCCGGGCAACCGTTGTGGAAGCGCCTAGCTTATGTCGCCATAACCCGCGCACAGGAGAGGCTAATCTGGGTAGTGCGGAACCGCTTGTCGAAACCGACCCACCCGTTGCGTGTGGATGACCTGCGTGCGGTTGCGGCACCATCCCTGACATTGGAGGCGGAAGAGACATGAAGACGATCATAGTGACCGGTGCAAGCTCGGGCATAGGCCGCGCCACCGCCGAGCTGTTTCTGTCAGGAGGATGGACTGTCGGGCTTCTGGCCCGCAGCGCTGACAAACTTCTTGCTATGGCACAGCATAACGGCTCGGCGATCCCGCTGGTTGCCGATGTGACTGACCCGGATGCCGTTGCAAACGCCTTTACTGCATTCACCCGACAGACCGGGCGACTGGACGTGCTGTTCAACAATGCCGGGATTTTTGCCCCTGGTGGCACCATCGACGAGATCGCGCTTGAGGATTGGTACGGCTCGGTCAATGTGAACCTGAACGGCATGTTCCTGTGTGCACGGGCTGCATTTGCTGCGATGCGGGCTCAGGCGCCGCAAGGGGGGCGTATCATAAACAACGGTTCAATCGCTGCTCATGTGCCGCGCCCGAACTCGGTGCATTATTCTGCGACGAAACACGCGATTACCGGTCTGACGCGCAGCCTGTCTCTGGACGGGCGGAGTTTTGGAATTGCCTGTGGTCAGATCGACATCGGAAATGCGCGCACACCGATGGTGCAAGGGTTGGTCGATGAGGCGCTTGCCGAAGGCCGCGACCCTGATCCCACCATGGATGTCGGGGATGCCGCCCGCTCGGTACTGCATATGGCCGAACTGCCGCTTGAGGCGAATGTGCAGTTCATGACCGTTATGGCCACGACCATGCCCTATATCGGTCGCGGGTGACGATCAGTTCTCGCGCAGTAGGCGGAAGGCTGTCGAAGCGCCCCAACCGGCGGCAATCGCGATGGCCAGTGACATAAGCCCGTACCAAATGGGTTGTTCACGCGACATCGCGTACAAGAAACGCTCAAGCCCGACTTTGCGTACTCCGATCGAGGTTTCAAAGGTTGAGACCACCTTTCCGTCTCGTGTCAGGAAGATACGGGCGCTGTAGTCGCCTTCGGTCAGGTCCGACGGCATGTCGATTGATGTGCGGAACAACGTCTGTTCGTCCACAGCCACTGTGTTTTCCCGGATCGAGTACAGCCCTTCATCTTCGCGGATGCGGATGACCGCCTCGGAAAAATCCTGTGCGCCCTGAATGCTCATGTCCGCACCGACCGACCGGATGGCACGCTCGATCGAAACCTTATAGCGTAGGTCTTCGGTCTGGGTCAGAACCTCGGAAAACGGGGCGCTGGTGGCAACAGCGTAAAAGCTTGGAGCCAGATCAACAACAAGGCTGTCGGTGTTCACCCAGATACCGAACCGTTTCTCTTTGCGGCGTACGGTGACAGGTTCGGATGGGCCGACCACCGATACGATGACCTCAAGCGGTGGACCGTCCGGGATTGGAGCTTCGCGCTTTACCGCGCCGAAAACCAGTATTTCGGACCCGTCAAAATTGGCGGTAATCGACACCCGATCCTGACTTAGGCCCAGAACAACCTGTTCTTCGGCTGCGTAGGCTGGCAGACAGATCAGACAAAGAAGAGCAATCAGACGCAGCATCTTAATGCCCTCCTGCATCGCCAAGCGAATACAACTCGGCGGGTTGAAGCAGAAGATCAAGCGCCAGCTTGCCGCAGACAACAAGTACCAGAGCCGCCAACAAAACACGCAGTTGTTCAGCCGGCATTCGGGCACCGATGACTGTTCCGATTTGGGCACCAACTACGCCACCGACGAGCAGAAGAACCGCCAACACGACATCAACGGTATAGTTGGTGGTGGCGTGCAGCATAGTGGTAAAGGCGGTTACAAAGATGATCTGAAACAGCGAAGTTCCGACAACAACCTTGGTCGGCATGCCCAATAGGTAGATCATCGCGGGCACCATGATAAACCCGCCGCCGACACCCATGATAGCAGACAGGACACCGACAAACAGGCCTACGACAAGCGGTGGAATGACCGAGATGTACAGGCCCGACGTCCGAAACCGCATCTTGAACGGCATGGCGTGCACCCAACCGCGCTGGCGTCGTTTCGGAGGCGGCGTGCCGCCTTTCCGCGTTTTTCTAATCGCGTTCAGGCTTTCGACAAACATCAGACTGCCGATGATGCCCAGAAATACGACATAGCAAAGTTTGACCAGCAGATCGACCTGTCCGAGGCTCTTGAGATAGTTGAAGACAACAACACCCAACGCAGCGCCTGTCAGCCCTCCGACCAAAAGGACTGTACCCATTTTAAGGTCCACGGTTCGGCGCCTGAAATGCGCCAGCACCCCAGAAAATGATGAAGCAACAATCTGGTTTGCCTCGGTTGCAACCGCCACTGCAGGCGGAATGCCGATGAAGAACAGCAGTGGAGTCATCAAAAACCCACCGCCAACGCCAAACATTCCAGACAGAATGCCCACCATTCCACCCAGTCCAAACAGTAGAAACGCGTTTACGGATACTTCGGCAATCGGGAGGTAAATCTGCATGGCTTCTTCTAGACAGGAGAGGCCGTACCACGCGGTGTGGCAAAGCCATTGGTAACATAAATCTCAACAGACGAAGCGCGCGTGCCAGGTAGGGCCATCTAGTTGTTTCCGTGGCTCAACCTGAAAATAGTCGATAGCATGGCTGCGGAACTGATGCGGGACACGTCCATACCCCCTTAGAGCGGTTGCGGCATACAAAATCAACTCTGTATGCCGCTTTGCAGCAAACAGGACTGAGGGGCAGTCCCGAACTGGCTCTATCAGCGTTCCTTTACATATGGTTCGCCGCCTGCGCGTGGCGGTATGGCCTTGCCGACGAACCCGGCAAGAATCACCACGGTCAGGATATAGGGCAGGGCGTCCATGACCTGCACCGGGATCACGACCCCGCCCAAATCGATGTTCTGGAAACGCAAGGCAATGGCCTGCAACAGCCCGAACAACAGGCATGCCCACATCGCGTGCCACGGACGCCATTTTGCAAAGATCAAAGCAGCCAGTGCGATAAATCCGCGCCCGGCGGTCATCTCTTTCACAAAGCCTGCTTGCAGCGCGGTGGCCAGGTAGGCACCTGCGATGCCGCAAAGTACGCCGCAAATCGCAACCGCTGCGTAGCGGAGACCTACAACCGAAACTCCAGCAGTATCCACCGCCGCAGGATTCTCTCCGACCGCGCGCAGACGCAGCCCGAACCGGGTGCGGAACAGAATCCACCAAGTCAGTGGCACCATAAGGAAAGCCACGTACACCAGAATGGAATGGCCAGACAGGAGCTCGGAATAGGCCATATGCAGGGGATTGGTTTCAGACATCAGCTCGGAAACCGGACGGCCTGTCAGTTCGGCGTCAGCCGGACCGATCGCATAAGGGAATTCTGCAGATTCAAACCGCCCTTCACCGAACAATGATGGCGTACGACCACCCTGCTTGAACCAGCTTTGGGCGACAAGAACGGTCATACCTGAGGCAAGAAAGTTGATCGCAACCCCCGAGATCAGCTGATTGCCCCGGAACGTGATCGACGCAAACCCGTGTAGCGCCGAAAGGACCAGAGATGCTGCGATCCCTGCCAGCAATCCCAGCCACACCGAACCGGTTACGGCGGCGACGGCAGCCGAGAAGAATGCTGACATCAGCATCTTGCCTTCAAGGCCGATGTCGAAGATGCCCGCGCGCTCGGAGTATAGACCGGCCAGACAGGCAAGCAGCAAAGGCGTAGCCAGTCGGATGGTCGAATCCAGAACCTGGATGAGTGTCAGGAAGAAATCCATCAGGCCGACCCCTTCCGAAGCGCCATGAACAGCTTTTCAAGCGGCATGCGCACCATGTTGTCCAGTGCTCCGGTAAACAGAATGACCAGCGCTTGGATGACCACGATCAGTTCGCGCGGAATCGATGTCCAAAGCGCCAGTTCGGCCCCGCCCTGATACAGAAACCCAAACAGAATAGCGGCTAGAAATACCCCGAATGGATGCGACCGACCCATCAGTGCCACGGCAATTCCAATGAAACCCGCGCCTTCGGTTGCGTTCAGCACCAACCGCTCGGCTTCGCCCATCACGTTGTTGACTGCCATCAGGCCCGCCAGAGCGCCCGAGATCAGCATGGCAATAATCGTGATGCGTACAGGCGAGATACCGGCGTAGACGGCACCGGTTTCCGAATGGCCGTAGGCGCGGATTTCATAGCCCAACCGAGTTCGCCAGATCAGCGCCCAGACAACAAAACACGCAAGGATTGCGACGAAGAACGAGATGTTGGCAGGCGCACCTCGGAAAACGATGTTTTCGGCGCTCGAGAACATCGACTGGAAAGTCGGGAGATGCACTGCCTCGGGGAAACGAGCCGTTGCTGGGTCTTGCGACCCTTGCGGGCGCATGACGTTGACCAGCATGTAATTCAGGAAAGCGGCAGCGATGAAATTGAACATGATCGTGGTGATCACGATATGGCTGCCCCGCTTCGCCTGCAGATAGGCCGGGATCGCGGCCCAGGCTGCACCGAAGATCATCGAAGCAGCACAGGCGGCCAGCAAAGCTATTGTCCAATGCGGCCAAGGGACCGATAGACAGACGATGGCAACGCCCAGTCCGCCCAGCATGGCCTGACCCTCGCCGCCGATGTTGAACAAGCGCGCGTGAAAGGCAACTGCAACCGCGAGCCCGGTGAAGATGAAGTTCGTTGCGTAATAAAGTGTATAGCCCCAGCCGTAGGTTGACCCTAGGGCCCCAGTGACCATCAGATTTACCGCCTCAAGCGGATCTTCCCCGATGGCAAGGATGACGATTGCCGAAAGGATTGTGGCCAGAAGCAGACTGATTAGCGGGATCAGCACCACATCGGCCCATTTGGGCATTTTTTCCATGGTTCAGGCGGCCTCTCCTGCAACACCGGCCATCAGCAGGCCCAGTTCTTTTTCATCCGTCTCGGCGGGCAGACGCTCGCCCATGATATGTCCGTCAAACATAACCGCGATCCGGTCCGAGAGTGAGAAGATCTCTTCCAGCTCGACCGAGACCAGCAAGATTGCTTTGCCCTGATCCCTCAAGGCGACGATCTGTTTGTGAATGAACTCGATGGCACCGATATCCACGCCGCGTGTGGGCTGGCCCACCAGCAGCAGATCGGGATTGCGCTCGATTTCTCGTGCAACGACGATTTTCTGTTGATTGCCGCCCGAGAAGCTTTTTGCCGTCAGCCAGCCATTGGGCGGGCGCACATCGAACTTCTCGATCTTGGCTTCGGTGTCGGCACGCAGGGCAGCGTTGTCCATGAACAGCCCGCGTTTGTAAGCAGGGTCGCGGTGGTAGCCGAACGCCACATTCTCCCACGCGTGAAAATCCATGATCAGGCCTTCGCGCTGCCGATCCTCGGGGACATGAGCGATATGTCGGGCGCGCCGCGCTTGCCCGTCCGATCCGGGGCCGTGCAACGCCAGAGGCTCGCCGTTCAGTTTGATCGAGCCTACCCCGGGTCGCATACCGCCCAAAACTTCAAGCAGCTCGGACTGCCCGTTGCCAGCAACGCCCGCGATGCCAACGATCTCACCCGCGCGAACGGTTAGGTCGATGCCTTTGACACGCTCGACACCGGCCGAATCGGTGACACTGAGGTTTTCGATTTCCAGAACCGGTTTGCCCGGCTGTGCAGGCACCTTATCAACCTGTAGCAAGACCTTGCGGCCAACCATCAATTCGGCCAGGGCCTGCGGATTGGTGTCAGCTGTTTTGACGGTGGCGGTCATCTCACCGCGGCGCATAACCGAAACCGTATCGGTGTTCTCCATGATTTCGCGCAGCTTGTGCGTGATCACGATGATTGTTTTACCCTCGGACCGCAGCCGGTCGAGAATGCGAAACAGCTGGTCCGCCTCGGCAGGGGTAAGAACGCCCGTGGGTTCGTCCAGAATCAGAATTTCGGCCTTGCGGTAGAGCGCCTTGAGAATCTCAACCCGCTGCTGCATGCCCACACCGATCTCATCGATGCGTTTGTCAGGGTCGACGAACAGTTCGTATTCTTCCTCTAGGTCTTTCAGCTCTTTCCGGGCTTTCGCCAGCGACGGAGCCAACAGCCCACCGTCTTCCGCACCCAGAACGATGTTTTCCAGAACGGTGAAATTCTCGACCAGTTTGAAATGCTGAAACACCATCCCGATGCCCGAGGCGATCGCCGCCTGGCTGTCAGGGATGTCGGTCTTGGTGCCGTTGATCCAGATTTCGCCTTTGTCGGCTTTGTAAAATCCGTAGAGGATGCTCATCAGCGTGGATTTGCCCGCTCCGTTTTCACCGATGATCCCGTGGATCGCTCCGCGGGCGACGCTGATGGAAATATCTTTATTAGCCTGAACCGGCCCAAAGGCTTTGGAAATCCCTTTGAGTTCAATGGCGGGGACGGTCATATCTTGTCCTTGGGTTGCCGAAAGGGCCGCATGCGGCAGAGTGGTGCAGGGCGGAGGCCATGGCCCCCGCCCCCAGTTACATCAGAACTGCAGTGCAGGGCAGCTGTCGTTCTCGTAGTAGCTGACAACGCTTACGTTGCCATCGATGATGTCGCGACGGGCACTTTCAATGGCCGAGCTCATTTCTTCGCTCACCAGTTCCGCGTTGTTTTCATCCATCGCAACGCCAACGCCATCTTGTGCAAGACCCATGGTGTAAACACCGGTCTGGACGTCTTCGCCAGCTTTCATGGCGTCATATACAGCAACGTCCACACGCTTGAGCATCGAGGTCAGGACCTTGCCCGGGTGCAGGTGGTTCTGGTTGCTATCGACACCGATTGACAGGATGCCTTCGTCGGCTGCGGTTTGCAGAACGCCAACACCGGTACCGCCCGCAGCGGCGTAAATCACGTCAGCACCCTGGCTGATCTGTGCTTTGGTCAACTCCGAGCCCTTCACCGGGTCGTTCCATGCTGCAGGGGTGGTGCCTGTCATATTGGCAACAACGTTGATGTCCGGGTTCACGGACTTCGCGCCTTGTGCATAACCACAACCAAAGTGGCGGATCAGAGGGATATCCATGCCACCGATAAAGCCCACTGTGCCGGATTGGGACGCCATCGCCGCCATCATGCCGACCAGGTATGATCCTTCATGTTCGGCAAATCCGATCTGGCGAATGTTCGGGGCTTCCAGCCAGGTCACGTCGACCGCAACGAATTTGGTATCCGGATAGTCACCTGCCACTGCAGCCAATGGATCGGCCATGGCGAAGCCCATTGTGATAATCGGGTTTGCGCCCGCTTCGGCAAAGCGGCGAAGCGCTTGTTCGCGCTGCGCTTCCGACTGAAGCTCGATCTCGCGATAGCTTTTGCCGGTCTGTTCCGCCCAACGCTGAGCGCCATTATGCGCGGCTTCGTTGAACGATTTGTCGAACTTGCCACCCAGATCAAAGATAAGGGCCGGTTCTGCCATAGCAGCACCTGCTGTTAGTGCAACCGCAGCGGCTGCGCCCATCAAGGATTTCATAAATGTCATTTGTTACTCCCGTTGGCTGTTATCGGTCCGGGGCTTAATCCCCCGGTACCCACTCAGAGCGAGCATACCTGTTGTGATGGCGGGAATTGAAGCTGTTTGCAACAGCTTCGGTCAACACATTTTTGACCATATGGTCTAAAAAAGCGAATATTTTTCGCTCAAGGGGCGTTCCATGACGATCGCATCGGCGTTTGGGCCACTTTTGCGATGATAATAGGCTGCGCGATTGCCGCATGCCGTGTATCCGCTGGTTTGGTACAGAGAGATCGCCGAATGGTTATCTGAGGCAACGTCCAGAAATGCACGGATTGCACCGAGTTCTCGTGCCTTGGCGTGCCAGTCTGCCATGATGCGCCGCGCCAGCCCGCGTCTTTGATAGTCTGGACGTGTCGCGATCGTGAGCAGCTCGGCCTCTTCGCCGATCACTTGAATGAGGGCGAAAGACCGTTTGTCGCCAACAACATGGGTAAAGCGATTGGCAATCAGATTGCTGAATTCTTCCGCGCTCCACGGGCGTGACTGTGTGAAGGCTGCGGCGTGGGTTTCTGCCATGTCCTGTGGTGTCATTCGTCCAAAAGCACCGGTGGGACATCGCTTGAAGGGGCCGCATCTGCAGGGCGGACATAAAGCGGAGCGGGTGGCGCTTGAACTGTCGTCCAACGACCAGCGGCCACCTGGGCGATCGCACGGGCCTGCTGTTCTGGGTCCTCGCAGAAATACAAGGGACCAATATCGTCAGCGGCATGACGTGAGGTCAGGTAAGGCGCGCGCCCCTTAGGTTGCACATAAACCTGATCGCGCGGTGCAGCTATCGCCGGGAGATGCCCGCCGGGCGCAATTTCCGCAACTGCATCAAACCCCGACACCCCAACCGCCGGCACACCAAGCCCAAGCGCCAACCCGCGCGCGGCGGATACCGAGATACGGATGCCGGTGAAATTGCCGGGGCCGATTCCGACGGCGATCGCATCAAGGTGCCGCCATGTGCAATTGTTCCGGGTCAGGATTTCTTCAAGCAAGGGCATCAACCGTTCCGCCTGCCCACGAGTCATCGCCTCGGCGTGCGATGCGATAATCTTACCCTCTCGCAGCAAAGCGGCCGCGCAATGCGCGGCCGATGTATCGAATGCCAAAATCGTCGGTTCAGACGGCAACAGGGCGAACCTCGGTCACTTCGGGGATGTAGTGACGCAACAGGTTCTCGATCCCCATTTTCAGCGTTAGGGTCGAGGACGGACAGCCCGCGCAGGCTCCCTGCATGTGCAGATAAACAACGCCGCGGTCGAAGCCGTGGAAGGTGATGTCACCGCCGTCCTGAGCCACAGCAGGACGCACGCGGCTATCCAGCAGATCTTTGATCTGGTTGACAATCTCTGCATCTTCGCCGGTGTGTTCAGCGTGGCCCGAGGCGGTCTCTGCACCTGCGCCCATAACCGGTTGGCCGGACTGGTAATGCTCCATCACAGCGCCGAGAATTGCGGGCTTGATGTGATCCCACTGCACGTCATCAGATTTGGTTACCGTGACAAAATCGTTGCCGAAGAACACGCCTGTTACGCCGTTTACACCGAATATGCGTTTGGCGAGCGGTGATTTTTCTGCAGCGTCGGCGCTTGGAAAATCAGCGGTGCCTGCTTCCAGAACCGTCTGGCCGGGTAGGAATTTTAGTGTGGCCGGGTTGGGTGTGGATTCGGTTTGAATGAACATGGCGCGGCTCCGTCTAAGATGCACCTGATATGCGCGTCCGTGCGGGGGAAGTCAAGATTTGGAACCGTTCTAAATTGTGACGGCGTAAGAAATCGCATCATCCAGACGATCATCACCCCAGAACAGCTCGTCCCCAATAACGAAACTCGGCGCACCAAAGATGTGTTTAGCCTTGGCCTGAGTAACTTGCTCGAACAAGGCAGCCTTGATCGCGGGGTCGCTTATCCGATCCATCAGATCAGTCGAAACGCCAGATTTGGTAAGGCACTCAACCAGAACCGCCGGATTCGATATATCACGACCGGAACCAAACTGCGCAGAATAGACAGTGCGTACAAAGGCTGCCCGTTGATCAGCTGGTTCGATCGCCAGCGCTAGCCTTGCTGCTTTCAGGCTGTTTTGCGGAAATGGCTCAGGCCGCCGAAAAGGTAAATCGCGCGCGGCGCAAAGCCGTTCCATGTCCCGCCACATGTACCGACCTTTTGCAGGGTAGAGGTTGAACGGCGAGTTTTTCCATCCCTGTTCAGCAAAGATCGGCCCCAGAAGGAATGGGTGCCATTCTACGGCAACTCCATATTCCGAAGCCGCCTGCTGGATACGCATCGCGCTGAGATAAGAATAGGTCGATGCGAAGTCGAACCAGAACTGCAGCTTCGCGGACATAAATTCACCTCAGGTGATGGCTTCCAGCTTCTCTTTGCTCAGATCGCCGGGCACGATAGTAATAGGAATGGGCAAACTTCCAGAGTTCCGGGTCAGTTGTGTCACCAACGGTCCGGGGCCTTTTTTGTCAGTACCTGCACCCAGAACCAATACGCCGATCTCGGGATCGGATTGGACATGTTCAATGATTTCGGCCACCGGATCGCCTTCACGGATTGCCAATTCGGGCTCGACACCCTGTTTGTCGCGCATCCATTTGGCGAACACCTCGAAATGGGCGTGAATACGTTCACGCGCTTCTTCGCGCATCACCTCGGCAACACCGATCCAGTGGTTGAATTCGTCCGGTGGAATTACCGAAAGAACCGTAACCCCGCCGCCAGTATGTGCCGCACGCATAGCGGCAAAGCGCATGGCGTTCAGGCATTCACGGCTGTCGTCCAGAACGACTAGGAACTTGCGCATGTTTGTCCTCGTTTGTTTTCGGGATCATGCCTCACAGGGTAAGCAGTGGCAACTGAAACAGAAAAGGAGCAGATCAGCAATTGCTTGCAGCCCAATCCCAGTACATCTCGCGTGTGCGACGGGCGATTGGGCCCACCTGATACTGGGTGTCATCCAGCGCGGTGATTGGCGTCACTTTGCTCATGTTACCGCTCATGAACACTTCGTCCGCGTCGTGAAAGTCATCGAAACTCAGCACGGTTTCATGCACGGTTACCCCGTCGGCGCGCAGGTTTTTAATATGCCGCGCGCGTGTAATCCCGGCCAAGAATGTCCCATTGGGGATTGGAGTAAAAACCTCACCATCGCGCGCCATGAAGATATTTGCGGTCGCAGTCTCGGCCACATGCCCCATCGCGTCGGCCACAAGGGCGTTTGAAAAGCCCTTGTTGCGTGCCTCCTGCAACATCCGGGCATTGTTCGGATACAGGCACCCTGCCTTTGCGTTGACCACAGCGGATTCCAGAACAGGGCGGCGGAAACGAGTGGTTGTCAGCGTCGCCGAGGCGGTTTTGGGTGCCATTGGGATTTCTTCAAGACAGATGGCAAAGCCAGTGCTGTTTTCCTGAGGGACGATGGCGGTGTGATCCCCGTCGATGCCCCAATACATGGGGCGAATGTAAACGGCGGTGTCAGGTGCGTAACTTTGCAACCCTTCGTGAACCAGATCGACCATCTGTTCGGTTGTTACAGAAGGTGTCAGCATCAGCGCCTCGGCTGAACGGTTCACGCGGGCACAATGGGCATCCAGATCCGGGGTCATACCATCAAAGTACCGGGCTCCGTCAAACACCGATGAGCCCAGCCATGCGCCATGGTCAGCAGCGCGCATGATCGGTGCGTCCCCGTCATGCCATTGGCCGTTGAAATAGGTGCGGATGTTTTTGCCGACTGCCATTGCGCCCTCCCTCAAGCTCCGGGGAAACCTAGGTTGGGGCTGACGCAAGGTCCAGCAGATTATCCATGGTGCTGAGGCAGCGCTTCGCGTTTGACCATGGTGCGCAAAGCGAAGTTTGATCGTAGGTTTCGAATGCCCGAAATTTTCATAAGCTGGTTTTCCAGAAATGCATCAAACGCATTGAGGTCTTTGGCAACCACGCGCAGCAGAATGTCGCGTGATCCGGTCATAAGGTAGCATTCCATCACCTCGTCGCAGCGACGAATCGCCTTTTCGAAGGAATCGATGGCGTTGCGATCCTGTTTCTCCAACTCGACAGACACAAAGATTGTAACGCCGAATCCAAGCCGCTCGGGGTCGACCTGTGCGGCGTAGCCGGTGATAATCCCGTCCCGTTGCAGCCGATCCAAACGCCGTGCGCAGGGTGTCGGGGACAGCCCGACATGCTCCGCCAAATCGATGACAGTCATACGGCCATCGTTTTGAAGGGCGCGGATTATCTTGGAATCGATATCATCCATGGCGAAAAACTCCACAAAAGTTTTCAATTTTAGACGTTAGCACCAAAAATTTCCCTGATATAGTGACAAAAGGGTGAAAATCACTCGACGATAGGTGGCAAACTCTCGGAAGCACTCCGGAGGAGAAGAATGGACATCACCATCGTAGACGCGCCAGAGCACGAGCGCGTGGTCGAATTCAAAGATAACTCACTTGGTCTATTGGGCTACATCGCGATCCACTCAACGCAACGTGGCCCCGCTGCGGGCGGTGTGCGTATGCGCCCTTACGGCCACCCAGCCGAGGCCCTGGACGATGCTTTGCGACTGGCAAGGGGCATGACGTTCAAGAACGCCGCGGCTGATCTGCCGCTCGGGGGAGGCAAGGCTGTCATTATCGGGGATCCTCATGAGGATAAATCACCTGAACTTTTGCAGGCCTTTGGGCGCGTGATTCAAGGTTTGAACGGTCTGTACTGGACGGCAGAAGATATGGGTATGACGCCTGCAGATATGGCGCATATCGGATCTGAAACCGAATTTGTGGCTGGGCTGGCGGAAGGTGAGTTCGCCAGCGGTGATCCGTCTCCGATAACGGCGCGCGGGATATTCAATGCTATCCGGGTGACAGCGCAGCACCGGTTTGGATTTTCTGGCCTGAAAGGCCTGACTGTATCGGTTCAGGGGCTTGGCCATGTAGGCGAGCATTTGTGCCAGTTGTTGCACGATTCTGGTGCGCAGTTAATCGTAACTGACATCGACACCCGGCAAGCGGCCCGCGTGGCCGAACGGTTTGCGGCACGGGTCGTTGCACCCGATGCGATCTACGGCGTTGAAGCGGATATCTTTGCGCCTTGTGCGATCGGCGGCATCCTGAACGAAACGAGTATTCCATTACTGAAAGTCGGCGCTGTGGCCGGAGGGGCAAATAATCAGTTGTCCAGCGATCGGGACGCGCAGTTGCTCCACGAGCGTGGCATTCTTTACGCCCCTGACTTCGTCGCCAATGGCGGTGGTATCGTGAATGTGGCGACGGAAATCCTGCGTGTCGCAGAGCGTGAAGCTTGGGTCGCCGGTAGGTTGCAGGCGCTGGAGCAGACGATGGATCGCATCCTGACACGGGCCAAAGCCGAAGCGGTCAGCCCGCACGAAGTTGCGGAATCCATCGTGCACGAGATGCTGAGCCTGCAGGCGGCATAAGAGCCGACGGAACGAAAAACGCCGCCCGAGAAAGGGCGGCGTTCTTTTTTGGATTGCGATCGCGTGGTCAGGACTTGCCCGCGCCGACCATCCCTACAATCTCGTAGGTCTGCTGCAGAATCGGGGCCGCGATTGCACGTGCCCGTTCAGCACCTCGGGCGAGAATCTGATCAATCTCGGCCTCTTCGCCCATCAGGCGCGCCATTTCGGTTGAAATGGGTGAGAGTTTCGAGACCGCAAGTTCTGCCAACATTGGCTTGAACTCACCGAATTGCTTCCCGCCAACCTCAGCCAGCACTTGTGCGGCCGTCTGGTCGCTAAGCGCGGCATAGATATTCACCAGATTGCGCGCCTCGGGACGGTCTTCAAGGCCATCGACCTCCGACGGCAAAGCGTCCGGATCGGTCTTGGCTTTACGGATCTTCTTGGCGATGGCATCGGCATCATCGGTCATGTTGATCCGCGTCATATCAGACGGGTCTGACGACGACATCTTCCGGGACCCGTCACGCAGGTTCATCACACGGGGCGCAGGCCCACCGATGACCGGTTCGGTCACCGGAAAGAAATCGACGCCATAGTCATGGTTGAACTTGATTGCGATGTCGCGCGTCAGTTCCAGATGTTGCTTCTGGTCTTCACCAACAGGCACATGGGTCGCGTGATAGACCAGAATGTCTGCCGCCATCAGGGCAGGATAGGCGAACAGACCCAAAGAGGCGTTCTGCGCATTCTTACCGGCCTTGTCCTTGAACTGTGTCATTCGCTGCATCCAGCCGATACGGGCGATGCAGTTGAAGATCCAGGCCAGCTGTGTGTGCTCGGGCACCTGGCTTTGATTGAACAGGATGGATTTCTCGGGATCCAGACCAGCGGCAATGAACCCCGCGCAAACTTCGCGGGTCTTTTCACGCAGACGATCCGGATCTTGCCAGACAGTAATCGCGTGGAGGTCGACCATGCAGTAGACGGTCTCGTATTCCGGCCCCTGCATATCCACGAAACGTTTAAGTGCACCCAGGTAATTACCCAAGTGCAGGTTTCCTGAAGGCTGGATGCCGGAAAACACGCGCGGCGTGAATTGGGTCTCGGTCATCGAAGGAAACTCCTGTCTGGAAAAATCAGCCCCCGTCGCTTACCCATGAGGCCAAGGGACGTCAACAGCCGCGAAAGGCCAGCCCAATGAGCAGTGAGCATTATACACCGCCCGTGAACCCTCTGCCGCCGGTCGTGGTGGCGCTGGTTCTGTTCATAATCGGGATTGAACTGATCTTCTTGCTTGGCAGCAGGGGCTTGGTCGGAGGGCCGACTGCTGTTGGTTGGCGCTTGGATGCGTTGCAGCAATATACGTTTTCGCCCGATATATTCGATTGGATGGTCCAGAACGGGCGCTGGCCGTTCGAACATGTGATCCGCTTTGTCACATATCCCTTTGTTCAGGCCAATTTCACACAAGCTGTGTTTGTCTGCGTGTTTGTTCTGGCGATGGGGAAGATGGTGGCCGAGGTCTTTGGCAGCGTCGCCATGCTGATCATATTCGTCTTGTCCGGTGTCGGCGGAGCGTTGGCCTATGCGGTGCTGTTGAACCCGCCATATCCACTGGTTGGTGGGTTTCCTCCGGTCTACGGGCTAATCGGTGCGTTCACGTGGTTGCTATGGCGCAAGCTTTCTCTGGTGGGTGAAAACCAATCGCGCGCATTCAGCCTGATCGCGGTTCTTATGGGCATTCAGTTGCTGTTCGGTCTGATCTTCGGTGGGACCTCGGATTGGGTCGCCGATCTGGGCGGTTTTGCCACCGGGTTTGGTTTGTCTTTCTTTCTGGCTCCGGGTGGATGGGCGCGTATCCTTAGCAAAACCCGGCGGGATTGATGCGCCTTAGCTACGGCGCAGCGCTGTTCGGAATTCCGAAATCCTGAAGGCCCCCAAGATGTGCCCCAAAAGGAAGTAGGCCACCGCCGCAGTTACAATGAGCACGATCAGCGCAAGGTAACGCCAGCCTGGTACGCCGAACGTCCAGCCGAAGAGGTTAATGGCCGTAAACAACACCACCCCCATGCCAGCCGATGCCGCCACGACCCGCCAGGTCCGCTGTCTGAACCGGTCATCAAATCGGGCTTCGTCGCCCATTCTGCGCGCGCCGATTGCAAGCAGCGCAACCATGGCCCAGCCAGCAGTCGACGCTGCGATTGCGGGCGCAATCCACCCGACAATGGGGTAAAGCCCAAAGGCAAGTCCGGCATTCACCACCATCGCAACCACTGCGTATCGAAACGGTGATTTGGTATCTTCGCGGGCGAAGAACAAAGGTTGCAGTAGCTTCTGCAGCATGAATGCGGGCAGCCCGATACCATAGATGGCCACGGCCAAGGCGGTCGCCGCTGTATCTTCGGCGCTGAACTGGCCACGTTGGAACAGGACCGAGACCAACGGGCCGGGGATGATCATAAAGGCAACTGTCGAAGGCAAGGTCAGCAGCAGAGTAAACTCTCCGGCCCGTGAAAAGGCATTGCGTGCTCCATCTTTGTCGTCTGCGCGCAGGCGGCGTGACAGGTCGGGTAACAGCACGATGCCGACGGCAATGCCAACCACTCCGAGCGGCAGTTGATACAAACGATCTGCGGCAAACAACCAACTGACTGCCTTTTCGGTTTTTGATGCCACAAGCTGTCCGACTACAAGATTGACTTGCGTTACGCCCATGGCCAACGCCGCAGGAACCGCGATCCGCACCATGCGGCGCATTTCCGGGCTGAGCTTTGGCCAACCGGGCCGAATGCGAATTCCCGCGCGTTCGGTCGCAATCCAGACAAGCGCCAATTGCGCGATGCCTGCGACTGGGATGACCGCGATGAGCCAGCGTATGATTTCTCCACCAGATATCGCGCCAAAGATTAACGCGGAGCAGGCGAATATGTTCAGCAGCACAGGAGCGGCGGCTGCAGCGGCGAAGCGCCCGGTTGCGTTCAATACTCCGGAAAACAGCGCAGCGAGGGACATAAACAGGATGTAGGGGAACACGACGTACCCATAATCCACCGCCAGATCGAAGCGTTCATCACCATAGAATCCTTCGGCGGTTATCCAAACCAACGCGGGCATGAAGACCATCGCCAGACCGACTAGCGCCAGCACCGCCACTGCCAACAGGTTAAACGCATCCTGTGCGAAACCTTCGGCGTCTTCGCCGCCTTCAAGGCGTTTTGAGAACATTGGAACAAAGGCTGCGTTGAATGCGCCCTCGGCAAAGAAGCGGCGGAACATATTAGGCAGTCGGAAGGCTGCGACGAAAGCATCCATCACGGGTCCGGGCCCGATATAAGCGGTCAGCAGGATTTCCCGCAAAAAGCCCAGAATGCGGCTTGCCAAGGTCCAGAACCCAACGGTGAAAAAGCCCGAAATCAGGCGGATCGGCTTCATGATGCGGCCCGCTCGGCACCTTCGGTGATGGCCGCGCGCAGCTTGGCTTCCAACCCGCGTTGCTTGGCCTCAGAGTGGTATTTCAGGCCGAACATATCCTTGACATAGAACGTGTCGACCACCTGTTCTCCATAGGTGGCGATCACTGCGTTCGCGATATAGACATTGGCGGCTGCCATCGTGCGCGTCAAATCATATAGCAGTCCGGGCCGGTCGCGGGTGTCGACTTCGATGATCGTGTAAATCTCTGAACCTTCGTTGTCGAAGGTGATATGGGTCGGGACGTTGAAGGCGCGTTCGCGCTTCTTGATCTTGTCGCGGGATTTCAATGCGTCCCGTGCGACAACCTCACCCCTGAGTGTCTTGTGAATCATCTGGGTCAGCCGAGGCAGGCGCGTAGCCTCGAAGGGATGGCCCTCGGCGTCCTGAACCCAGAACGCATCAGTTACATATCCGTCTTTCGTCGTATAGCTGCGGGCATCAACCACATTGGCTCCTACAAGGGCAAGTGCCCCCGCTATGCGAGAAAAAATACCCGGATGATCACCCATGGCAAAACACGCGCGGGTGGCGTCGCGATCCTCATCCGGATGCAGACGGATTTCTACGGCACCCGGATCGCCGCTGTCCTCCAGCGATTTCAACATTTCCGCGAATTCGACATGTGTCGAAAGGTTCAGTCCCTGCCAATACGGATCATAATGCCGCCCGGTTTCGGTTTTCAGATCAGATTTGGACCAGTTTTCCAATTCGGCCCGCAACCGCTTTTTCGCCCCATCTCCACGATTGGCTCGGTTAAGCGCCTCCATCCCGGATTCCAGTGCGTGTTTGGTGTCAGCATGCAAAGCGCGCAGCAATGTAGCCTTCCAGTTGTTCCAGGTCGTTGGTCCGACACCGCGGATGTCACAGACTGTCAGCACCGTCAGCAAGTCCAGCCGTTTGACGGTTGCAACAGCTTTCGCGAAATCGCGGATTGTGCGCGGGTCTGAGATGTCGCGTTTTTGCGCCATATCGGACATCAGCAAGTGATAGCGTACAAGCCATTCGACGGTTTCCGAATCCGCCTTGCTCAGCCCTAATCGTGGTGCCACTTTGCGCGCGATTTGCGCACCCAGAATCGAATGATCTTCGGGGCGTCCTTTGCCGATGTCGTGCAGCAACAGAGCCACGTATAGAACCTTTCGGCTAACACCACCCTCCAGGATGGATGACGCCAAGGGCAGTTCCTCGATTAACTCTCCTCGCTCGATCTGCGCCAAATTGACGATGCACTGGATCGTATGCTCGTCCACCGTATAGCTGTGATACATATTGAACTGCATCATCGCCACGATGTGCTCAAACTCGGGCAAAAAGGCTGACAGAACCCCCAACTCGTTCATGCGTCGCAGGGCACGTTCGGGGTTGCCGTGTTTCAGCATCAGATCAAGAAAGATGCGCCGCGCCTCTTTGTCGTTGCGCATCTCATCGTCGATCAGGTTCAGGTTGGCCGTTACCAACCGCATTGCGTCGGGATGGATCAGCATACCCGTGCGCAAACCCTCTTCGAACAACCGTAACAGGTTGACCTTGTCTGACAGGAACGTGTCAGGGTCCGCGATATCCAGACGGCCATGGACCACGCGGTAACCGGCCTTGACGCGGGGGCGACGGCGGAAAATACGTTCCAGCAAGGCCGCGCCCTTCATGTGCGAGGCTTCCAGTTTGGTCAGGAAAATCCGTGTCAATTCGCCTACACGGGTGGCTTCGCGGAAATAGCGTTGCATGAACACCTCGACGGCGCGCCGACCGGCGCGGTCTTGATATCCCATACGATCGGCCACCTCGACCTGCAGATCGAAGGTCAGTTGTTCCGTCGCGCGGCCTGTCACCAGATGCAAATGAGACCTGACGGCCCAGAGGAATTCTTCGGCTTGCGCGAACTCGTCAAACTCTTCGGGCGTAAAGAGGCCCATAGGGACCAGTTCGGCCACATCCGTTACGCCATAGATATATTTTGCGATCCAGTAGAGCGATTGCAGGTCGCGTAAGCCGCCCTTGCCCTCTTTGACATTGGGTTCGACCATATAGCGTTCACCCTGCTTCAGGTGCCGCTCATCGCGCTCCTTCAGCTTGGCTTCGATAAATTCCCGCTCGGTGCCTTTGAAAAGATCGGTCTTCAGGCGCGCTTCAAGTTCTTGCGCAAGGGGCTGATCCCCGACGAGATACCGTTGTTCCAGCATGGCGGTACGGATGGTGAAATCATCGGCCCCCAGACGCAGGCAATCTTTGATCGTGCGTGAAGAGTGACCGACCTTCAGCCGCAGATCCCAGAGAATATAGAGCATGGATTCGATCACGCTCTCGGCCCAGGCGGTGATTTTGTACGGCGTCAGAAAAAGCAGATCTACATCGGATGACGGGGCCATCTCACCCCGGCCATAACCTCCCACTGCCAGCACAGCGATTTTCTCGCCTTGCGTGGGATTTGCCAGCGGATGCAGATGCTCGCTGGCAATGCGCATTGCTGTGCCGACCATCTGGTCCGTCAGATAGGTATAGGAATGCGTCAGCGTCAGTGCATCAAATGGGCGCTCGGCAAAGGCGTCCGCAATCGCCTTGCGGCCTGTCTTTTGCGCCTCTCGCAGTATGCGCACCGTCTCGGCGCGCAAGGCTGCGTTGTCCGAACTGTTTTCAACAGCGGCGGACAGGTTGGCATTGACCTCGGCGTTGTTAAAAATCTCGTCAGCCGCGCAGATCAGATTGACATCTGGCGCAGAGCCCTGCGCCGGTCGATTAGAATCCGGCGCCAGAGAAGCTTTGTGGGGCAGGGTCAATCACAACCACCTGTTTGTTCTGGATCGTGGCAACAGCCAGACCGCGTTCGTTCGTACCGTTCGGCCGCAGGCGGAAAATACCGCCGACACCCTGAAAACCGGCGTTCTGGGTTAATGCTGCACCTGTCAACGCGTTCGATTTGCCCTGGCTGACCAAGGCTCCGATCGCAGCGATTCCGTCATAGGCAAGCCCGCTGATCGGGTGTGGTGCCTCACCGTAGGTGTTGTTGTAACGCTGGCGATAAGCCTGTGCCTTTGCCGGATCGGGAAGTGCGAACCAGCCACCTTGTACGCCAGGCAATTCCAGCGTTTGGGCTGGAATGTCCCAACGTGTCAGGCCGATATACTGAGTTGTCGCAGGCGACACACCAGCCTCGGGCAACAACTGGCTGTAAAGCGGCAGCGCGCCTGCGGTTGTCGCGGTCAGGAAAATCGAATCTGCGCCGGTCGAATCGACCGTTGCTTTGATCGCCGAAACAGAATCGATCACGCCCTGCTGTGACCGGTCATATCCAACCGTGCCCGCATTGTTGACGCGGCTGTTGCTGAGCGCGGCAGCGATGGCAGACTGGCCTAGCTGGCCCGCTGAGTCATTGCTGTGCACGATGACAGTACTGTTTTTACCCTGCTGTCCGGCGTAGTTCACCAGCCTGTTGGCCGTGTTCTGGAAAGTGGGGCCAAGCACATAGACATTGCCGCCCGCAATGCTGGTGTTGTTCGAGAAGGACAGCACGTTCACATTGTTGTTTAGCACCGCAAGTCCTGCCGCGTTTGCGGCTTGTGCGTACACTGGCCCAAGAATGATCTTGGCCCCGTCCGCTACAGCTTGCTGTGCAACCGCCGAGGCCGTTCCGGCATTGCCGGCCGTGTCGTAGACGCGCAGATCAATCTTGACGTTCGGCAAATCCGCGATGGCCAGCCGTGCCGCGTTCTCAAGGCTTCGTGCAAGGGCCGCATCGCCAGACTGAGGTGATCCGCTTGGGACCAACAGGGCCACCGGAACCGGGTCAGAGGTGTCGATCGAGGGGCCTCCGCTGATGCCGCCGACTTCACAGGCGGCCAGAAAAGCGGCCGAGGCCAGTACAATGGCGGATTTCGCCAGTTTGCGTGCGGGCTTGCAAACGGTAAACATCTAAAAGAAAACTCCCTGATCCGGCGTCTGAGGGCACCTTGGTCTATTGAACCGCGATAATAAACGTCACGCTGTGAGGGTCCAGCTTTGAATTTCCAAAAGATCAGATTGGCCGCTGGGCTGTACTTTATTGCCACCCCAATCGGGACGGCACGCGATATTACGCTCAGGGCGCTCGATGTTTTGGCCTCGGCAGACATGATTGCTGCCGAAGATACACGCAGCTTGCGACGTTTGATGGAAATCCATGGCGTGCCGCTCGAAGGGCGCCGCATATTGGCCTACCACGATCACAGCGGCGCGGGCGCGCGGGGAAAAATACTTGAGGCGCTGGAACAAGGGCAATCGGTGGCTTACGCGTCCGAGGCGGGAATGCCGCTGATCGCCGATCCCGGCTATGATTTGGGCCGTCAGGCGGCTGAGGCTGGGCACAACGTGACATGTGCTCCGGGACCGTCTGCTGTTTTGACGGCGCTGACATTGGCGGGGCTTCCCACGGATGCATTTTTCTTTGCCGGGTTCTTGCCCAATGCCTCTGGCGCACGGCGTTCACGAATCGAATCCCTGCGCAGCGTCCCCGGAACGCTTGTCTTCTATGAATCGCCGAAGCGCGTGGCTGCCTGCCTCTCTGATCTCGCGGATATTTTGGGTGGAGACCGACAGGCGGCCCTGTGCCGTGAACTCACCAAAAAGTTTGAAGAAACTCGCCGAGGGACGCTCGCTGATCTGGCAACAGAGTACGAGGGCTTATCGGTTAAGGGCGAGGTGGTTCTGCTTGTGGATCGCGCCCATTCGCAATCTGTTAAGGACTCTGACGTAGAAGAGGCATTGATAAAAGCATTGCAAACGCATTCGGTGCGTGATGCGGCAGATCTGGTGTCAGAGATGTTCAGCCTGCCGCGCCGTCCGATCTATCAGATGGCTCTGAAGCTGGGAAAGGGATGATATGGCACAGAGATCCGTTCGGGGTTCTGTATCTTATCACGCTGGACAATCCGCCGAACTTTGCGTGGCCGCCGAATACGTGCGACGGGGTTATTCAATCGCAAGACGCAGGTGGTGCGGTGCTGGCGGTGAAATAGATCTGATCGCGCGCAACGCAGATGGGTTGGTCTTCATTGAGGTTAAGAAAAGCCGTAGTTTTGACCGTGCAGCCGCTCGGATTAGTCGCCGACAGATGGATCGAATTTGCGCATCCGCTGCCCAGTTTCTTGAACAGGAGCCTGCTGGTCAGCTGACGAATACTCGGTTTGATGCGGCACTGGTTGATGACACTGGAACTGTTCAAATCATCGAAAACGCCTTTGGTTTGGACTGACCCCCATTGAACCCGTCAAGCCTCTGCGCCATGTATCGAGCGTGGAATTGAGGGATACACCATGAAGATCGCCTTTCAGATGGACCCAATCGGGGCCGTGGATATCAACGCCGACAGCTCTTTCCGTCTGGCAGAAGAGGCTCAGGTGCGCGGCCACCAGCTGTTTTTTTATGGCCCGGATCAACTGGCTTACCAGGAAGGCAAGATCACGGCGCGCGGCCATGACATGACGGTGCAACGAGTCGCTGGCAACCCGGCAGTGTTGGGCCCTGAGCGTGAAGTGGACCTTGCTGAATTTGATGTCGTCTGGCTGCGCCAAGACCCCCCGTTTGACATGCACTACATCACCTCGACCCATTTGCTTGACCGGCTAAAGGGGCAGGCCCTGGTGGTTAACGATCCGTTTTGGGTGCGAAACTATCCCGAAAAGCTGCTGGTTCTGGATTTCCCTGAACTGACTCCGCCCACCACGATTGCGCGGGATTTGCGAACCATCAAGGCGTTCAAGGAAAAGCATGGCGATATCATCCTCAAGCCGCTTTACGGCAACGGAGGTGCTGGCGTATTCCGTCTTGATGCGAATGACCGCAACCTGACATCGCTACATGAGCTGTTCACCGGCTTTTCTCGTGAGCCTCTGATCGCGCAGAAATTCCTGCCCGATGTGCGCAATGGCGACAAGCGGGTCATACTTGTCGATGGGGAGCCAGTGGGCGCCATCAACCGGGTTCCGGCTGAGGGCGAGACCCGCTCGAACATGCATGTGGGCGGGCGCCCCGAGAAAATCGGCCTGTCCGAGCGAGATATGGAAATCTGCGCTGCGATCGGACCGTTATTGAAGGAACGTGGTCAGATCTTTGTGGGGATCGATGTAATTGGCGACTACCTGACCGAGATCAACGTGACCTCACCCACTGGTATTCAGGAGCTTGAGCGGTTCAATAGCGTGAACATCGCCGAGAAAATCTGGCAAGCGATTGAGGCGAAACTTTAAGCTCCTGCTTTGGCGCTGATGCGAAAGCTCAGCGCCTCGGCGACATGGGGGCGGCGCACATCCGGCTCACCTTCGAGATCGGCAATGGTGCGGGCCACGCGTAGGATGCGGTGAAAGGCGCGGGCCGACAGGCCAAAGCGTTCCGCGGCTTTCAGTAATAGTTCTTTGCCCTGGGCATCAGGGGCGGCGATTTCTTCCAGCACATTGCCTTCGACATCTGCGTTTTGACGGGTATTTGGCGTGTCGCGAAAGCGATCTGCTTGTATGGCGCGCGCCGCTTCAACCCGCTCTGCGACGGTCGCAGAGCTGTCGCCGGTAGGCGGCAGGTCGAGATCGGTAAATCCGACCGGAGGGACTTCGATGCGCAAATCGAACCGGTCCATCAACGGCCCTGAGATACGCCCCAAGTAATCCTCACCACAGACCGGCGCGCGTGAACAGGCGCGGGACGGGTCCGTAAGGTATCCGCATTTACACGGGTTCGCGGCGGCTACCAGCATAAAGCGGCATGGGTATTTCACATGGGCGTTGGCGCGGGCGACCATTACCTCGCCGGTTTCAATAGGCTGGCGCAGGGTTTCCAAAACGGTACGCGGAAATTCGGGGAATTCGTCCATGAACAGGACGCCGTTATGCGCCAGTGATATCTCTCCGGGTTTCGCGCCTTTGCCACCGCCCACGATCGCGGCCATCGAAGCGGTATGGTGCGGCTCGCGAAACGGTCTGGCGCGGCTGATGCCACCTTCGTCCAGTAAGCCGCAAAGCGACTGGATCATCGATGTCTCTAAAGCTTCGACCGGGCTCAGAGGCGGCAAAATACTCGGCAGACGCGCCGCCAGCATGGATTTGCCGGAACCCGGTGTCCCGATCATGATCAAATGATGCCGCCCGGCGGCGGCGATTTCCAAGGCGCGTTTGGCGCGCTCTTGCCCCTTCACGTCCCGCAGGTCCCGTGCATTGGGTGATAGTTTCACTTCGCCCGGTGTCGCAGCGGGCAGCGCAGACTGACCGGTAAAGTGCCGCACCACATCCCCAAGCGAGCCCGCTCCGATCACCTGAGTGGCGTCAACCCACGCGGCTTCGGCGCTAGAGGCGCTGGGACAAAGCAAGCTGCGATCATCGGCGGCTGCAGTCATGGCAGCGGGCAGCGCGCCGACGACGGGTACCAGAGAACCATCCAAAGACAACTCGCCCAACGCGACAGCGCCCTCAGCAGCATCCGCTGGAATGATTTCCAACGCAGTCAACAAAGCGACGGCGATAGGCAGGTCGAAATGGCTGCCCTCTTTGGGCAGATCGGCAGGCGAAAGGTTAATCGTGATCCGTTTCGACGGCAGCGCGATCGCCATCGAACTTAGCGCGCTGCGTACCCGGTCCCGTGCTTCGGAGACTGCCTTGTCCGGCAATCCCACGATGGAAAAGGCCGGAAGGCCCGGTGAGACGGCGCATTGCACCTCGACCGGGCGGGCATCGACCCCTTGAAAGGCAACGGTGTGAGCACGGGCGACCATGGCAATCCTGTCCTTGGTTAACAGGACGTTGCTGCCATGGCTGCAGTTTAAGAATCGTTAACGTCAGCAACCATCGCCGTAAATTTCGGCCACGCCTCAGGGTCAGAAACGGTCTTGTCTCGGCAAAACGGATTACAAAAGCCCCAAATCTTGCCATCGAGTTCCAGATAGTCTTGTACAGGCTTGCCGGAATAGGGGCAGGCTGTGTTGACCGAGGGGCCTGTGCTGACTGCCAATGCCCCTGAATCCCCGCCAATTGGCCAGCTGTGTGCGGGACGGTCTTGCGGATACGGGAAGGGCTCATACGCGACCGTCATGCCCATGGCGCGCCATTGTCGAACTGCGATATCCGAGAGCAGGTGCATGCAGTATGCGCGATTGTCTTCGGAGACTGGCAGTCCGTAGCCAATAATTCGCGCAGCGACCGGCGTGTAGAAAACATCAGCCAGAGAATAGGCACCAAACAGCGGGCCCGACGCGGCGCCAGAGACCTTCCGTGCATGGGCCCAGAGGGTTTCGATCCGCTGCAAATCAGTCATCGTTTCAGGTGAAGGTTTGAACCCTTCCCAGCAATGTTTCAACTGCATGGGGCATTGCCCCCGTAGCGCTGTGAAACCGGCAACCATTTCAGCACAAAGCCACCGGGCTGTGGCGCGGGCGGAGCGGTCTGACGGCCAAAGCCCTGCTTCGGGATGGCGTTCTGCCAATGTCTCTGCCATCGCGAGGCTTTCGCCGACCACGGTTCCATCTGGAAGACGCAGCGCAGGAACAAGGCGCGCCGGGCCCAGTGGTTCCATATCTGCCGCCATGGTGCCGGAATAAAGGCCAATCATGTGGGTGCGGTATGGCAGGCCGAATTTCTCAAGCATTAGCCATCCGCGCATGGACCAGCTGGAGAACAACCGGTCACCGATAAAGAGATCATATGTCATACAGCAACGATGTCGGACAGAGACGCGTCGGTAAATCAGAGATTTGTGCGCACACTTATCACGGTCGGTGATTAATCCGACCTACGGTCCAACCATCGTTATGGCGCGTGATCTCGGTGACGGACAGGTTGTCGATGCGGTGACCAAACGCGTGTTGGGCGTCTACGTCCAGAGCGCGTTGGACCTGAGTCAGGATCACTCCGAAATGGGCGACCAGGACTAGGTCACATCCGGTATGGACCGCGATCAGGGTGTCGACGACCCTATCGACACGCGCGCGGACCTCATTCCAGCTTTCCCCGTTTGGAGGCCTGACCTCGCCCGGATTATCCCAGTAGGCAAAGCAAAGCTCGGGATCTTCCGCCTCGATCTCGGCGAAGGGGCGCATCTCCCAGTTGCCGAAATTAATTTCGCGCAGATCGCGGTGGTGCGGAAGGCGGAGTCGCGTGCCTTGAATGGCGCTGGCCGTATCGCTGGCGCGTGACAAGTCTGATGAGATTACGACGGCATTGGAAGGCAGATGCGCATCAAGCCGTGCAATCGCGGCCTCATCACTCAAGTCGGCAGGAAGGTCGGACCAGCCTGCCATAGTTTTAGCATGGGTGGGGCCGTGCCGTACCAAATGCAGGCGCGTCATAGGGGTTGCCCTTTGAGAACCAGCGGCAGCCCGGCCGCAACCTGCACCACCCGATCTGCCTGCGCAGCCAGAGCGATGTTCAGCCGTCCCTGAGCCTCACGAAACCGGCGGGAAAGGGCGTTGTCGGGGACGATCCCGTGGCCGACTTCGTTTGATACCACGACGATCTGGGCGGCACAGGTCTTCATCGCCTCAAGCAGTCCGGCCTGTGCTTCCTCTAGGTTATTCTCTGCCAGCAGGTGATTTGTCAGCCACATGGTTGCACAATCGATCAGGCAAATCTGATCATTTGTCAGCTTGGCGAGTTCCGGCGATAGATCAAATGGCGCTTCGATCGTCGTCCACCCGCTGCCGCGTTGTGCAATATGTTGCCTGATTTTTAGGCGCATCTCGTCATCAAACACTTGTGATGTCGCAAGGTAAACGCGACTTTTCCCATTTGAAACAGCAAGTTGCTCCGCAAAAGCAGATTTTCCGGATGCCGCGCCGCCCAAGATAAAGGTTAAATCGGCATGCACTTTTATTACCTTTCTGGTGATCCACCCGGTTTTGTCCTGCGTATCGATCACAAGTCGGCAAGGCAAGCCCGGCCCATCGCCTGTGATAAAAGGGGAGAATTGCATGGCACTCGACAACGCACATGATTTTTCGATGTCCCGGCAGGCAATGAAGGCCGAGCTGCTGGATGCGGAGACTGAATTGAAACTGGCCTATGCCTGGCGCGACGAACGCGATGAGCAGGCGCTGCATCGCCTCATTACGGCTTATATGCGGCTGGCGATATCAATGGCGGCGAAATTCAAACGCTACGGCGCGCCGATGAATGATCTGATTCAGGAGGCGGGACTGGGCTTGATGAAAGCCGCCGACAAGTTCGATCCGGATCGGGGTGTGCGGTTTTCGACGTATGCAGTGTGGTGGATCAAGGCCAGCATTCAGGATTATGTGATGCGCAATTGGTCGATGGTGCGCACTGGTTCGACCTCCTCCCAGAAATCGCTTTTTTTCAATATGCGTCGGGTACAGGCGCGTCTGGAGCGCGAAGCCGCAACTGAGGGGCTGGAGCTGGATCGCCATCAGTTGCATCAGAAGATTGCAGCCGAAATCGGAGTCCCGCTGCGAGATGTCGAGATGATGGAAGGCCGTCTGGCAGGGTCCGATTTCTCGCTGAATGCGGTGCAGTCTGCAGATGAGGACGGGCGCGAGTGGATTGATGCGCTGGAAGATGACAGCGAACAAGCCGCCGAGGTAGTAGAGAACAGCCACGACAACCAGCAACTGCGCGAATGGCTGGTGGCGGCGATGCAAGCTTTGAACGATCGCGAACGGTTTATCGTTCGCGAAAGAAAACTGCGTGAGCCTGCCCGGACGCTGGAAAGTCTTGGGAAAGAGCTTGGCCTGTCGAAAGAGCGTGTGCGCCAACTCGAGGCGGCAGCATTCACAAAGATGCGCAAGAACCTTGAAGCGCAATCGCGCGAGGTGCAACACTTCTTCGCATGAAACCTCTTGCGATTCTTACAGCTTTTGGGTTGCTCGCCACTTTGCCTCAATCGGTTCGAGCTGCTGAATTTATCCCTCAGGACGTGTTGGCCGACATGCGGGCCGCGGATGTCGTCATTCTGGGCGAGATACATGACAACCCTCAGCATCATCTGGTCCAAGCCGAAGCAGTTGAGGCAATCACGCCCACGGCGGTTGTCTGGGAGATGGTGACCGAAGAAGGTGCTCAGCGGTTGGCTCAAAAAGCGGCAACCAATCCCGAGGAGCTGTCCCGAATTCTGCGCTGGGCAGAATCCGGCTGGCCGCCTCTCAGAATGTACTACCCCATTTTTCAGGCCGCGGATGTGCCGGTGTATGGCGCGATGGTTCCGCGTGAAGCGGCCCGCGCTGCGATGGAACGCGGGGCGGCCACAGCGTTGGGGGCTGATGCGGCCAGATATGGATTGACTGTACCTCTGTCGGATGAAGATCAAGCCGCACGCGAGGCTGATCAACTGGCGGCACATTGCGACGCATTGCCCGCTGAAGTTCTACCGCAGATGGTCGCCATTCAACGTCTGAGGGACGCTGTGTTGACCCGAGCCATTCTGCGCGCCACCGACGAAACTGGTGGGCCTGTCGCGGTCATCACTGGCAATGGCCATGCCCGCAAGGATCGCGGAATTCCGACTTTTCTGTCGCGACTGCGCCCCGGTTTGAAGGTCTTTGTGCTTGGACAATCCGAAGATGGGGTCGTGAGCGGGGATTTTGATGCTGTTATCGATAGCCCCACAGTCGAGCGAGAAGACCCCTGCAAAGCCTTTGAGGTGCAGAATTAACTGCTGGAACTGCCCGCCAGCGTTGCCTAATGTCAGGGCCGACCGGGACGGGAAGGGCGAGCCATGCTGTCATCGAAACGTATTCTGCTGATTATCGGCGGTGGGATTGCGGCCTACAAGTCGCTGGACCTGATCCGGCGGTTGCGGGAACGTGGTGCGGCGGTCACGCCGGTTTTGACGCGTGCTGCCGAAGAATTCGTAACTCCGTTATCCGTGTCTGCCCTGGCCGGTGAAAAGGTCTATCGAGATCTCTTTGATCTGACCGATGAAGCTGAGATGGGTCATATTCAGCTTTCCCGTTCGGCTGATCTGATCGTGGTTGCTCCGGCAACGGCCGATCTGATGGGTAAGATGGCAGGCGGGTTGGCTAATGATCTGGCCTCGACCCTTTTGATGGCGACCGATACGCCGGTTCTGTGTGCGCCTGCGATGAATGTCCGCATGTGGGAGCATCCCGCAACCCGGCGCAACCATGCGCAACTGGAAGCAGACGGGATGCGATTTGTCGGCCCGAACGAAGGCGATATGGCCTGCGGTGAATACGGTCCGGGCCGCATGTCGGAACCGCTTGAAATTGTCGCGGCGATCGAGGCGCAGTTCGGGGATGGGCCTTTGGCTGGCAAACGTATTCTGGTGACATCGGGTCCGACATATGAACCAATTGATCCGGTACGATACATCGCCAACCGATCGTCGGGCGCTCAGGGAACAGCTGTTGCACGCGCGCTATCTGCGCTGGGGGCCGATGTTACATTTATCACGGGTCCGGCTGACGTGCCTCCTCCAGACGGCGTGAAGGTCGTGCGTGTAGAGACCGCGCTGCAAATGTCGGATGCGGTCGACGCAGCGCTTCCGGTGGATGCGGGGGTATTTGCAGCTGCAGTGGCCGATTGGCGGGTATCCAGTGCCTCGGACCGGAAGCTGAAGAAAAGCCGCGACGGGGTGCCCGCGCTAGAGTTTGCCGAGAATCCCGACATTTTGAAGCGCATCGCGCGAATGGGAAGTGGCAGGCCCGTTTTGGTAGTGGGTTTTGCCGCCGAAACAGACAACGTGATCGAACATGCTACGGCCAAACGTGCCCGCAAGGGATGTGACTGGATCGTTGCGAATGATGTCAGCCCCGCGACAGGTATCATGGGCGGTTCTGAGAATGCGGTGATCCTGATCTCAGAGCAAGGTGCCGAAGAATGGCCGCGTATGGGCAAAGATGATGTGGCAAAGCGGTTGGCAGCCAAGATCGCTGGCGCGCTGACCAGATAACAGCCATAAAGACAAGAGGTGCAGGTATGGTGGCAATTCGCGTGATCCGAGAGGAGGGGGCTGACCCGTTGGTGCCATTGCCTTCCTACGAAACCGCGGGTGCTGCCGGGGCGGATGTGCGCGCCAATCTGCCGGATGGTGAGTCTGTTATTCTTGAACCGGGCCGTCGTGCGCTGATACCGACAGGCCTTAGGATCGAAATTCCGCAGGGGTTCGAGGTTCAGGTGCGTCCACGATCGGGCCTTGCCTTGAAACACGGGATCACCTTGCCCAACACTCCGGGTACAATCGATAGCGACTATCGCGGGCCATTGGGCGTGATCGTGATGAACGCGGGTCAGGAACCGTTCGAGATTACGCATGGCGAACGTATCGCGCAACTGATCGTCGCACCGGTGGTGCAGGCCATGTTCCAGGACGTTGAGGCACTGACCGAGACTGATCGCGGCGCGGGCGGGTTCGGTTCAACCGGGCGGGGCTGATGCTGCTGGTTCTGATCCTTGCTGCCGGGCTATGGGGTGTTGGCTATATTGCCGGGGTGTCGCGCAGCGCGCGGCTGGTTTCTGTTGGCGCGCTCCTGACAGGCGTGATTATTGCTCAACTTCTGCTGCCCGAGGGTAACCCGTTGCGTCAGGCAACCGGCGGGTCGGCAGCGATGTGGCTGATCCTCGCTGGAGCGGCTGTGCTGGTGCTGCTTTATGGGCGGGGTTTGAAGGCGTTGCGAAATCGCGCCGCGTCCGGCCAGACGTCGGAGCCCGCCAAGCCATCCGATCAGTTCAGCGAGACCGAGCTTGAACGCTATGCCCGCCACATCGTTCTGCGTGAACTGGGCGGTCCCGGCCAAAAGCGAATGAAACAGGCGCGGGTGCTTGTGATCGGGGCCGGGGGCCTTGGCGCACCCGCCCTGCAATATCTGGCCGCCGCCGGAGTGGGAACAATCGGCGTAATCGACGATGACGAGGTCGAGAACGCGAACCTGCAGCGGCAGGTTATTCACCGCGATGCTGATATCGGTATGCCCAAGGTGTTTTCAGCCCAGCAGTCTATGTTGGCGCAGAATCCCAATGTGATTGTCTTGCCTTATCATCGCCGTCTGACCGAAGAGATTGCAACAGATCTGTTCGCTGATTTCGATTTGATCCTTGATGGCACTGACAATTTCGATACCCGCTACCTGGCCAACCGAACGGCCGTTGCGTTGGGCAAACCGCTGATCTCGGGGGCGCTTTCGCAATGGGAAGGGCAGCTGAGTGTGTTCGATCCCGCCACAACCGGCCCGTGCTATCAGTGCATTTTCCCCGAAGCGCCTGCCGCCGGCCTTGCACCTTCTTGCGCCGAAGCTGGAGTAATCGGCCCACTGCCGGGTGTGGTCGGCTCGATGATGGCGGTTGAGGCGATCAAGGTGATCACCGGCGCCGGGCAGGCATTGCGAGGTGAGATGTTGATCTACGATGCGCTATACGGCGAAAGCCGCAAGATCACCCTGGCGCGTCGCACCGATTGCCCGATCTGCGGGGCATCTCATTAAGGTGGGCTCAAATTTTCGGGTAGCTCTGGATCATTTCGACGGACGGTCTTAGCTATGAGGCCAAAGGAGACCTCAATGACCAATCCGATCCTTTCAGACTGGAACACGCCTTTCGAAATCGCACCGTTTGACACAATCTCGGATGATGATTTTTCCCCCGCGCTGAAACAGGCGATGCACGCACATGATGCCGAGATTGAGGCGATAGCAGCGAGTCCGGACACGCCCACATTCGCCAATACGATCGAAGCGCTGGAGGCTGCAGGCGAGCAGATGGATAAGGTTCTGTCGGTCTTTTTCACCGTTGCAGGTGCGGACAGCAACCCCAAGCGTGAAGAACTGCAACGCGAATTTTCGCCCAAGCTGGCGGCACACTACTCGCGCATCTCATCAAACAAAGCACTGTTTAAGCGCGTGGCGGATTTATGGGACCGGCGCGATAATCTGGACCTGACCGATGAACAGGCGCGCGTTTTGATGCTGTCTCATCGCGGGTTCGTGCGGGCGGGGGCGGCGTTGACCGGCGACGACGATGCGAGAATGCAAGAGATCAAGGCCCGTTTGGCGTCTCTGGGCACGTCCTTCACGCAGAACTTGCTGGCGGATGAACGCGACTGGTTCATGGATTTGACCGAAGAAGACCTGCAAGGCTTGCCGGACTTTGTTATCGATGCAGCGCGCGCAGCGGGTCAGGAAAAGGGGGCGGATGGCCCGGTGGTGACCCTCTCTCGGTCGATTATCGTGCCCTTTCTGCAATTCTCGCCCCGCCGGGATTTGCGTGCAAAGGCTTATCGCGCGTGGACTGCACGGGGGGCAAATGGAGGTGAGACCGACAACCGCGAGATTGCGGCGGACATCCTGCGCCTGCGCGAAGAACGCGCCAAGCTGCTGGGGTATGCCAGCTTCGCCGCCTACAAGCTTGAGACCGAGATGGCCCGCACACCAGATCGCGTGCGAGAGCTGCTGCTGGATGTGTGGGAGCCCGCCAAATCCCGCGCCGACGCAGATGCCGAGGTGCTGACGGCAATGATGCAAGAGGATGGCGTAAATGGCCCGCTGGAGGCGTGGGATTGGCGCTACTATGCCGAGAAACGCCGCAAGGCCGAACATGATCTCGATGAAGCGGCGCTGAAGCCGTACCTGCAACTGGACCGGATGATCGAGGCGTCTTTCGCCTGCGCCACACGGCTGTTCGGGCTGGAGTTCGCGCCGCTTGATGTGCCGCTCTATCATCCCGATTGCCGTGCATGGGAGGTGACCCGTGACGGGCAGCATATTGCGGTGTTCATCGGTGACTACTTTGCACGCGGATCGAAACGGTCGGGTGCATGGTGCAGCGCAATGCGCGGGCAGGCGAAATACCCGAAAGAACAGGCTCCGGTCGTGATCAACGTCTGTAACTTTGCCAAAGGTGAACCAGCGCTTTTGTCCTATGATGACGCCCGAACGTTGTTTCACGAGTTCGGCCATGCCCTGCACCAGATGCTGTCCAATGTGACCTATGAGAGTATCTCGGGCACCTCGGTGGCGCGTGATTTCGTTGAACTGCCCAGCCAGCTTTACGAACATTGGCTGGAAGTGCCCGAGATATTGGCTGAGTTCGCCACTCATGCCGAAACGGGCGCATCGATGCCGCAAGAGATGTTGCAGAAGGTGCTACAGGCCGCCAATTTCGATCAGGGGTTCCAGACGGTGGAATATGTTGCCTCGGCCCTGGTCGATCTGGCGTTTCATGAGGGGGCTGCCCCCGCTGATCCGATGGAGAAACAGGCCGAGGTGCTGGCCGAAATCGGCATGCCTCGGGCCATTGGAATGCGCCACGCCACCCCGCATTTCGCCCATGTCTTTGCGGGCGACGGTTATAGCTCGGGCTATTACAGTTATATGTGGTCCGAAGTCATGGATGCCGACGCCTTTGCCGCCTTTGAAGAAGCGGGCGGTGCGTTTGATCCCGAACGCGCCAAGGCACTGGAGGAACACATCCTGTCAACTGGCGGATCCCGCGAGGCGGAAGAGCTGTATCTGGCCTTCCGTGGACGTCTGCCTGGCGTCGAAGCCTTGCTCAAAGGCCGCGGGCTGATCGCGGCCTAGTACCCAAGCTTTCGGTCGACGAGGTGGAGAAAGGGTTCACCCGCTTCACCTCGGCGAATGTTCTCGCAGATCACCTGAGCCGCGGTAACAGGTCTGGTTTCCGAGGCTATATGTGGCGTCACCGTCACACTGGGATGTGCCCAATAGGGATGCTCGGTCGGCAGGGGTTCGGTGCGGAAGACATCCAGCGTGGCGTGCCCGACCTGCCCTGAATTCAGCGTGGCCAGCAGGGCCTCATCATCGATAAGCGGCCCGCGACCCGGGTTGATGATCTTGGCCCCTTCCGGCAACAGCGCCAGTGTTTCGGCGTTGAGCGTGTTTTCGGTCGCCGGAGTATCTGGCAGCAGCAAAACCACTATCTCGGCCTGGGACAGTGCATCGCGCAGCCCGTTCTTACCATGCAGACAGGTCACGCCGGGAATAGTCTTGGCGGTACGGCTCCAACCGATGACATGGAAATTCAACGCTGCCAACGCGTGGGCCGATGCTTCACCCAATGCGCCCAAACCCAAGATGCAGACGGTGCGTTGCTGGGCCAGTGGTGGCGCATCAGGTGTCCAGACCCCATCCTGTAGCGTAATGTGTTGGTCCATCCCAAGGTGATAGCGCAGCACATGGCCCACCACCCATTCCGTCATGCCTTGCGTTAACCCCCCGTCAACCATACGCGCCAGCGGAACGGTCAAGGTTTCATTGCCCGAGATTTTCTCAACCCCCGCCCAGAGGCTCAGCACTGCCTTGAGCCGTGTGAAGGGGGTGAAATCCTGCACCCCTCCGTTCGGGGCGTAAACGATGTAGTCGACCTGATCTGCAGGGATGTCCGTGGCCAGATGAAAATCTAGCCCTGCGTCCGACAAGTATTGATGCATCAGAGCTTCATACTCAGGCCACAACTCAGGGCGCGCGGAAAACAGGACATTCACGGGCATGGAAAACCTTTCAGCGGGGACGATGTATATGGGCGCTTTGAACGATGCCAAAGGCGGCCATCAGGACCAGCATGGCCGAGCCGCCATAACTGACCATCGGCAGCGGTACTCCGACCACAGGGGCCAGCCCCATCACCATCGACATATTGACGGCAAAGAACAGGAAGAAATTCAGCGCGATCCCAAGTGTCACCAGAGACGAGAAACGATCCTTGGTCGACAGCGCCGTGACCATGCAGAAGATCAGGATCAGACCGTAAAGGATCAACAGTGTGATGCCGCCGACAAAGCCGAACTCTTCGGCCAAGGTGGTGAAGATGAAATCGGTGTGTTTTTCGGGCAGGAAGTTAAGACGTGATTGCGTTCCCTGCATGAAACCGCGCCCATTCCAGCCCCCCGAACCCAGAGCGATCTTGGATTGCGTGATGTGATATCCCGCTCCCAACGGATCGGTTGAAGGATCCAGAAACGTATCGATGCGTCGGAACTGGTAATCTTTGAGCAACTGCCATTCTGTCCCTCGGCTGTTGAACACCGCAGCTATCAGGCCAACCCCCGCTGCAATCACGGCAGCGAAATAGGCCCAATGCACCCCGGCAAGGAACATCAGACCACCACCAGCAGCCAATAACAGGATCGATGTGCCTAGGTCGGGCTGGCGCAGCACCATGAATGTCGGGATCAGAATCAAAATGACCGGGATAATCACCCAGAGCGGGCGCGACGTTTTGTGCGCCGGCAGCCAGTCGTAATAAGCGGCCAGCACCATCACCAACGCCACTTTCATTACTTCTGAGGGTTGCAGCCGCATGAAGCCCAGATCAATCCAGCGCTGCGCCCCCATGCCGATCGTTCCAAACAGTTCGACCACGATCAGTAGACCGATCGCGCCCAGATAGGCCACAACCGACATGTTCCGCCAGAACCAGATAGGCACAAGCGCGATGATAAACATGGCTGCCAAGCCCAGACCGAACCGTTCCATTTGCGGTTCCGCCCACGGCATCCAGGATCCACCCGCGACCGAGTAGAGCATCAGGAACCCCGCGCTTGCCACGCTGATCAGCAATAGGGTGAGCGGCCAGTTCATATAAAGGAACTTGCGAAACCCCGACGGCGTGGATTTGACGGCATATTCAAGATAGCTCATGCGCGGTCCTTCTCGTCAGGACGCGCTTTGGGGCGACGGTCACCCTCCAGCCGTTTCTGTTGTTCTTTGATGCGCTCTCGGTCTCCGGCCGGATACGCCTCGAGCGGTGGCGTGCCATCGTAGAGTGCCTGCAGCATGATATCGCGCGCCACTGGGGCCGCGGCTTTGGAGCCGCCTCCGCCGTGTTCCACCACCACAGCCACGGCGTATTTCGGATTGTCATAGGGGGCGAAGCTGACGAACAGGGCGTGGTCTCGACGCTCCCATGGCAGGTCTTCGTTTCGGATTACACCTGCGGCGCGTTCTGCCTTGGTAATATTGCGCACCTGACTAGTGCCGGTTTTGCCCGCCATGCGGAACTCATCGGCAATGATGCGACTGCGATACGCGGTGCCACGCCTGTTATTCGAGACCGTGAACATGGCTTTGCGCACTTGCTCAAGGTTGTTGCGATTGACCTGCAGCGGTTCACCCGCGCCCGTGGGTTGCTCAACCCCATTGATTGATCGAACAAGGCGTGGTTGCACGGCACGACCTGTCGCCAAACGCGCCGTCATCACGGCCAATTGAAGCGGTGAGGCAAGCATGAACCCCTGACCGATCGAAGCGTTTGCAGTGTCACCCACCAGCCAGTCCTGTCCGTGAACCCGCTGCTTCCATTCCTGATTGGGGGCAAGCCCGGCAGCAACGGCAGACATCGGAATGTCATGTTTGATACCCAGTCCGAAGGTGCGTGCCATCTCGGAAATCTTGTCGATCCCGACACGTATTGCCACGTCGTAATAGTAGACGTCGCAACTGCGCTTCAGCGAGGTTTCAAGGTCAACCGTCCCGTGCCCGCCGCGTTTCCAGCAGTGAAAGCGGCGGCTGCCCACTTTCATGTGACCCGGACAGTACACTGTACTGGATGGGCTGATCACCCCGGCTTCGAGCGCAGCCATGGCGGTGATCATTTTGAAAGTCGATCCAGGAGGGTAGGTGCCCTGTACTGTCTTATTGGCAAGCGGGCGATACTTGTCCTGCGTCAGCATCTGGTAGTCCGCCACCGAGATCCCACGCACGAACAGGTTCGGATCGAAGCTGGGGGCCGAGCTGATGGCGCGGATGTCGCCGGTTTCGCAATCGATCACGACCGCAGCGGCGCTTTCCCCAGCCAATCGCGCCTGCGCGTATTGCTGCAGATTGGCGTCGACTGACAATTGCAAATCTGCCCCGGCTTCGCCGACCTGGCGGTCCAGCTCGCGCATCACCCGGCCTGTGGCGTTGACCTCAACCCGCTTGGCCCCGGCCTTGCCGCGCAAGGTGATCTCTTGCTTGGCTTCCAGCCCGACCTTGCCGATCTGGAACCGTGGGATGCGCAGTACCGGCTCGGGGTCTTCAATCTGGCTCAGATCATAGTCGCTGACCGGGCCGACATAGCCGACCACATGGGCGAAATCTTCATAGCGCGGATACTGACGTGTCATGCCGACCTCGGGCGTGACACCAGGCAGTGCGGGGGCATTGACCGCGACTTTCGAGATATCCTCCCACGTTACTTGATCGGCCAGCGTGACCGGCAGAAACGGGGCCGATCGGCGCATTTCGGTTTTGGCACGCTCGATTTCGTCCCCGGTCAACGGGATCAGTTCCGAAAGCTTGGCGATGACCTTGTCGATATCGCCTGCATCCTCGCGCACGATGACGATGCGATAGGACTGAGAGTTTAATCCGATGATCTGCCCGTTTCGGTCATAAATCCGGCCCCGGGTTGGTGGGATCAGACGGATGTTGATCCGGTTTTCTTCGGCCAGCAGACGGTATTCATCCGCTTGATCCACCTGCATGAACCGCATCCGGGCTGCCAGCCCCCCGATAAAGGCCGCTTGTAGCCCACCGAGGATCAAGGCGCGGCGCGGCAAACGTTTGTAAGCAAGGCCCTTGGGCTTTGGTTTGCGCTGCTTCATGGCCGCACCCGTGGCATCGTGCTGTCGGCAACAGATTTGCGCCTTACGCCAAACACAGTTTGGCTCATCAAAACCATCACAGGATAGATTGCGATTGTCAGAATAACTTGCACCACTACCGGTCCCAGAGTTGCCTGTTGCACCGAGAGGATAGCAAGAATGAGTCGATAGAGCACAAACACAACCGTGATCACTGCCCCGACGGTTGCCCATTCGCCCACAAACCCACTGTCTTTCATGCCAGCTGCAGTGGAATGAAGATAGGCTGCACCCAGAACCACTAACGCAGCAAGCAACCCCGGTGGGCGTTGCAACAGCAAATCGGCCATGAACATGACCATGGCAATGATCAGGATCGGAATATATTCCGGCCGCCGCAAAACCCAAGCGTAAGTAAGAGCGATCAGTATGTCAGGAAAGGGCAGGCGATCAGGTTTTGTATCCAGCGGCAACAGGTGCAGAAAAACCACAAATGCCGCCAGAGCGACATAGAGACCGCGCTTGGCCCACAGACCTGAGACCGACCTATCCATCATTGACCTCGGATGGGGTCAAGGATGCTTCGGGTTGACGCGGGCCGACGATATCACCGGATTCCGTGATTGGTGGGGCCGACTGATAGCGTAGTACGCGCAGAAACTCGAGCCGCTCGAAATCTGCCGACAGCCGCACACGCAACCTGCCACCGGGATCAACCGTGATTTGACCGATCAGCAAGCCACCGGGGAACACGCCACCATCGCCTGATGTAACGACCCGGTCGCCCGGTCGCACGAGTTCCCGGTTTTCCAGAAACTCCACTGCAGGGGCCGAAGTATTGTCACCTGCGATCAGCGCCGTCTGCCCCGAAGGCTGGATCGTCGCCGGGATCGCGCTTGAGGCATCGGTCATCAGGATCACGCGCGCGGTATCCGGGCCCACGCCCGAGATGCGCCCGACCACTCCGATCCCGTCCATCGTTGCCCAACCATCCACGATCCCGTCACGCTCGCCTACGTTCAACAGCACAGATTGCCTGAAGGGTGAGCCGCTATCGGCCATCACCACCCCGGTGACATAGGTCAGGCGCGGATCGAGCCGTACGTTGTTGAGATCCAGCAGGCGGGCGTTTTCCTGTTCCAGCTGCAGCGCGGCCTCTTTCCAGGCGCGCATCAGGCGCAGCTCGCTGCGCAATTCCTGGTTCTGCTCGCTCAGCCGCTGATAGCTTTGGAAATCACGAGACAGGTTCACCAGCGCAGTGACCGGAACCATTGCCCACTCCATCGAGGGGACAACCGTGTCCACCACCTGCGCGCGGAACCGTTCGACGCGCGGGCTGTCGATGCGCCAGATCAGGAAGATACCCAGCAGGCACAGGACCACGATCCCCAGCAGCAGGCGGCGCAAAGGGGTCGTGTATTCATCGCGCTGTGATCGGTCCTTTGCCACAGGTTACCTTCCCGTGCTGCTCGTGCCCGAGTTCTCACCCCATCAGGGTGCGCGCCTTAGCTTTCGTAGTCAATCGCGTGGCGCAGTTGTTTTTCGTATTCGAGTGCTTTGCCCGTGCCCAAAGCCACACAATTCAGGCTTTCATCAGCAATAGAAACTGCCAAACCGGTTTGCTCGCGCAGCGCCAGATCCAGATCACCCAGCAGCGCACCGCCACCGGTCAGCATCACGCCCCGGTCCACGATGTCCGCCGCCAGATCGGGCGGCGTGGTTTCCAGCGCGGTCATCACCGCCTCGCAAATCTGCTGCACGGGTTCAGACAGCGCTTCGGCCACCTGAGCCTGGCTGATCTCGATTTCCTTGGGCACACCGTTCAGCAGGTCGCGACCCCGGATATGCATCGACTGGCCACGCCCGTCGTCTGGCATCCGTGCGGTACCGATGGTGGTCTTGATCCGTTCCGCAGTTGATTCACCCACCAGCAGGTTCTGTTGACGCCGCAGGTACGAGATGATCGCTTCGTCCATCCGGTCTCCACCCACGCGGACCGAGCGGGCATAGACGATGTCGCCCAGCGACAGAACTGCAACCTCGGTGGTCCCGCCGCCGATATCCACAACCATGTTGCCAGTTGGATCGGTAATCGGCATTCCTGCACCAATCGCAGCAGCAATCGGTTCGGCAATCAGGCCGGCGCGGCGCGCGCCTGCAGACAGAACCGATTGGCGGATTGCGCGTTTTTCAACCGGGGTTGCGCCATGAGGGACGCAAACGATGATCTTGGGTTTCGAGAATGTCGAGCGTTTATGCACCTTGCGGATAAAATGCTTGATCATCTCTTCGGCGGTGTCGAAGTCCGCGATGACACCCTCGCGCATCGGACGGATGGCTTCAATGGAGCCCGGGGTCCGGCCCAACATCAGCTTGGCGTCCTCGCCAACAGCAAGGACTTTCTTGACCCCATCCTTGACGTGGTAGGCAACGACCGAGGGCTCAGATAGGATCACTCCACGCCCTTTGACATAAACCAGCGTGTTCGCTGTTCCAAGGTCGATAGCCATGTCCGCTGTGAACAGGCCGCCCAGATTGCCAAAGATGCCCATATTTCCCTGATCCCGTTTGTCAGAATTTCCACTGCCCGCGACTCGACGGTTCCGGGACGGATGCCTTATAGGGTGCCAACTCGCCCGGTTAAAGGGCTGATTCCGCGACAGTCAGCACCTTTCCGCCTTATTGATGGGGACTTTAGAAGGCAAGATGCTCTCATATCAACACATTTACCACGCAGGAAATCTGGCTGATGTACAAAAGCACGCTTTATTGGCGTGGACGCTGCGTTATTTGACCCAAAAGGACAAACCCCTCAGCTATATCGAAACGCACTCCGGGCGTGGACTATATCACCTTGACGCGGCTGAGGCGGTTCGAACGGGTGAAGCTGTCGCCGGGATCGGGCGCGTCAGGCGCGAAGGTTGGTTTGATTCCGATCATCCAATGGCGCGGGTGCTGGATACCATACAGGCCAGTCACGGCGTGCAAGCGTATCCCGGTTCACCTCTGATTGCGGCCAACCTGCTGCGAAAACAGGATAGCTTGCATTTCGCCGAGCTGCATCCGCAGGAACATACGGCACTTTCACTGGCGCTGTCTCCTTTCGGGGCGAAGGTCTATCGGCAGGATGGGTTTGAGTTGGCCCAATCGTTGCTGCCTCCGACCCCGAGGCGGGGCATGATGCTGATCGATCCCAGTTATGAAGTGAAAGCCGAGTATGACCGTTTGCCTGGGGTGATCGCGAAGCTGCACCGCAAATGGAATGTGGGTGTGATCGCACTTTGGTATCCAATCCTGACGGATGCACGTCACAAGGCTATGATTTCGTCTCTGAAATCCGCTGGATATCCCAAAACGATTTGCCATGAGGTCACGTTCCCTCCGGCGCGGGAAGGTCATCGCATGGTCGGATCAGGTATGTTCATGTTGAATGCACCCTTCGGGATCGAAGACGAAACGCGCCGCTTGTCGGAGCTGTTCGCTCAGCTTTGATAAGCAAGAATTACGCAGGGAAAGCTCCCGTCCTGTTTGCCCGCATCAAAGATGCCGTCAAACGCGTTGGGCCCGGCAGCGCGCCAGAGGCGCGCTGCCGGGCCCAAAACCCAAGAAGGGTCGGCGAAGCCGGGCCGCCGCGGGTGCGGGAGCCATTCGCCTTACCCTTCAATCAGGTCAGGTCTTTGTAGCTGATCTCGCGTGTATCTGCCCCCGGACCGGCCTTTTCACGACGCATGATCAGGCGGTTCAGCGCGTGGATATAGGCTTTGGCCGACGCAACCACCGTATCTGTATTTGCAGACTGACCGGTGGCGATCATACCATCCTCTTCCAGACGGACCGAAACCGTGGCTTGCGCGTCCGTGCCTTCGGTTACCGCATGCACCTGATACAGTTGCAGCCGCGCAGTGTTGGGATAGATCGCCCGGATCGCCCGGAAGGTTGCGTCGACTGGGCCGTCACCGTTTTCCGTGGCGATCCTGTCTGCACCCTCTACTTCCAGCTCGACCGTCGCTTCGGCCTGACCTCCGGTACCGCAGGTCACTTTCATCGACACCAGTTGCAGGTGATCGTCCGCTTCGTCGTCGACGCTCATCAACGCGATGAGGTCATCGTCAAAGACTTCTTTCTTGCGGTCGGCCAGATCCTTGAAGCGCACGAAAATGTCTTTGAGCTGGTTGTCACCAACCTCATACCCCAGCGTTTCAAGCTTATCGCGCAGTGCAGCGCGGCCCGAATGCTTGCCCAGCGGCAAAGAGGTGCCAGAGAGCCCAATGTCTTCAGGGCGCATGATCTCGAAGTTTTCGCGGTTCTTCAGCATGCCATCCTGATGGATGCCGCTTTCATGGGCAAAAGCGTTCTTGCCGACAATGGCCTTGTTGAACTGCACCGGAAATCCGGCCACGGTCGCGACCCGGCGCGAAATATGCATGATCTTGGTGGTGTCGATGCCAGTATGCCACGGCATGATGTCGTTGCGTGTGCGCAACGCCATCACAACTTCTTCCAGCGCGGTGTTGCCTGCGCGTTCACCCAACCCGTTTATGGTGCATTCGATCTGACGCGCACCACCTGCGACAGCTGCCAGAGAGTTCGCTGTCGCCATGCCAAGGTCGTTGTGGCAGTGGGTGGCAAAGATTACCTCATCCGCGCCTGGAACCGTCTCGATCAGGCGCTTGATCAGATCTGCAGACTCGACCGGGGCAGTATAACCGACAGTATCGGGGATATTGATCGTGGTGGCGCCAGCCTTGATTGCAATCTCGATCACGCGGCACAGATAATCCCATTCGGTCCGGGTCGCATCCATCGGCGACCACTGCACGTTTTCGCAAAGGTTGCGCGCGTGGCTGACCGTTTCGTGGATCTTGTCGGCCATCTCGTCTTGCGTCAGATTTGGTATCGCCCGGTGCAGCGGAGAGGTTCCGATAAAGGTGTGGATCCGGTTCTTCTCGGCGTGTTTCACCGCCTCCCAACACCGATCGATATCGGCGAAATTGGCGCGGGCCAGACCACAGATGCGGCTGTTCTTCGAGCGCTCGGCAATCTCGGACACCGCTTTGAAGTCGCCTTCCGATGCAATGGGGAATCCGGCTTCGATGATGTCGACGCCCATCTCATCCAGAAGCTCGGCAATTTCGAGCTTTTCGTTGTGGGTCATGGTCGCGCCGGGGCTCTGCTCGCCGTCGCGCAAGGTGGTGTCGAAGATCACGACGCGGTCTTGATCGGTCACGTTTGTCATGGGGTTCTCTTTCTTCTTCTGTCCTAAAGCCTCTTGGCGCGCGGGCGTCCTCCTCTGAGCGGGCGCGCCGGATGGCACGCTCAGAGGCGGATTAGGATCAGTAGACCACGCAACAACGCACCGCTGGGTGCGGCGTTTGCAAAAGCGATATCTGCGCGGTTGATCATGGAGATCAGCTTATACAGGGCGCGCGGCGAATGAAAAGCGGGAAATTTACGGGGGAACAAAATTGACGGTGGAGTTGAAGCGATGAAGCTTTCGGCTAACTTCTCGTGCATGAAAACTGCATTAATCATCGGAGCTTCTGGCGGTATCGGGCGCGCTTTGAATGACCACCTGACAACGGATGGTGTCAAAGTCACCCGACTGGCCAGATCAACGGATGGGTTTGACCTGACCGACCCGGATGGCGCAGAGCGTATGCTGGCGTCCCTTTCTGATCCGTTTGATCTGATCCTTGTGGCCTCAGGGGCGCTTGAGATTAACGGTATGGGTCCGGAAAAATCTATGCGCACCTTGTCGGCGAAGGCGATGATGGACCAGTTTGCACTGAACGCAGTTGGCCCGGCCTTGGTGTTGAAGCACGTGCACCGCCTGCTGCCACGCGACCGCAGATCGGTGATCGCCGTGCTGTCGGCCCGGGTTGGTTCAATCGGGGACAACCGGCTGGGTGGGTGGGTCAGTTATCGTGCGGCCAAGGCGGCTGTGAATCAGATAGTACATACGGCTGCCATCGAATTGGCGCGCACGCACAAACAGGCCATATGTGTCGCTTTGCACCCCGGAACAGTCAAAACGGCCTTTACCGAAAAGTACCTTGCCCGCCACCCGGCTGTTGAACCCGTTGAGGCCGCGGCCAATCTGCTGTCCGTCATCAATGGACTCACCCCCGCTGACTCGGGCAGTTTTTACGATTGGGCTGGCAAGCGCGTGCCTTGGTAGGGCTGATTTAGCCGTCGTTTATATCCGGGTCTGTCGCGTCAGGGGCGGGCGCGTCGGGGGTAGAGTCTGGCTCAGTGGTTTCAGCACCCGCAGCGGGGGTTTCGGGGGCAGTCTCTGTTTCGGTCGCCAGCGTGTCATTTTCCCAGACGCCGATCTCAACCTCGCCGCCCGCGAAACGCATCGTGCCGTCACCGTGGCGTTTATTTTCCAGAAAATTGCCCTCATAGACATCACCGGTCTCATAGGTGGCGGTTCCAAATCCAGTGATCTTGCCGTTGGCCCAGTCGCCTGTGTAGCTATATCCGCCCGGTCGGGTCAGTGTTCCCTTGCCGTGACGCTTGCCATTCAGAAAATCGCCTTCGTAAATGATCCCGTCCGGAAACGTAGCCTTGCCCTTCCCCTGTCGGACACCGTCTACCCAATCGCCATCATAGCGATAGCCATTTGCAAAGGTCAGAATACCTTTGCCGTCGAAGCGGGCGTTTTTGAACTGGCCCGTATAAGCCGTTCCGTTGGGATAGGTTGCCGTGCCGGTGCCCTCAAAAATCCCGGCGATCCAGTTGCCGTCGTAAATTGATCCGTCGGGGTATGTCGTTTGCCCCTTGCCATGAGGCAGGTCATCCAGAAAGTCGCCGATATAAACCGAACCATCGGGATAGAGCATCTCACCCAGGCCCTCAATCTGGCCCTTTTGCCAGGCACCTGTGTACGCAAACCCGTCGCTGCCCTTGTAGGTGCCCTGACCATGGCGCTGGTCGTCAGAATAGTCGCCTTCATAGGTCGCACCGTTGGCGTATATGGACTTGCCTTTGCCCTGTCGGCGATTTTCGACCATTTCGCCTTCGTAGACATCTCCGTTGGGTTGAACCAAACGGCCTGTTCCGGCCATCTGATCGTTGGCCCATGACCCGGCATAGGTCATGCCGTCGACCCAGACTTGACTGCCCTGACCATGCCGTTGCCCGCCATTCAAGTCGCCCTCATAGGTACTTCCATCGGCGTAGGTGATCTTGGCGCTGCCGGTTTTCTGGCCGTTTACCCAGTCGCCCTCATAAACCGAGCCATCCGGGCCGGTCAGCACGCCGTGACCGTGATATCTGGCGTCCTTGAAGCCGCCCTCGTATCGCGAGCCGTTGGAATATGTCGCAATACCGGTTCCGTTTATCGTGCCGTTGGCCCACTCGCCCTCATAGGACTGGCCATCAGAATAGACGATTTTGCCGCGCCCTTCTGGTTGGCCCTTGGTGAATGTCCCTTCATAGACAGAGCCATTGGCGTAGCGCGCGGTGCCTTGCCCTTGAATCTCGCCCTCGACCCATTGACCGGAATATTCAAAACCGTTCGGCAGGCGGTAAGTGCCGGTGCCATGGCGCAGCCCGTTTTCGAACGTGCCCTCGTAGACACCTCCGACATCATCATCAGCGATGACAATCTGACCGTCCTGTTGGGCGATCACAAAAGATGCCAGCATTGTAAGCGTTGCAGCGGTAAGGGATGTGCGGATCGCTTTCATTTTTGTACCTGCCTGCGGTGTTTGTGTTGGCGCAAAACTAAGATACCGCCGAGGGCAGAGCAACGGCTTTTGGCGCATTTGCCTTTCACTCGCGGTGTGATCTGCTAAATCCCTGAAAGACATGAGGGCAAGAGGGCAAAAATGGCCGATCGTTTCCGCATCACTCTGGCGCAATTGAACCCAATGGTTGGGGATATCGACGGTAATGCCGCCAAGGCTGCTGCAGCCTGGCAGCAAGGGCGCGCGGCGCAGGCCGATCTTGTGGCGCTGCCCGAGATGTTCATAACCGGCTACAATACCCAGGATCTGGTGATGAAGCCCGCGTTTCATCGGGCCGCGATGAATGCGGTGCAGGCGTTGGCTGAAGACTGTGCCGACGGCCCGGCGTTGGCCATCGGCGGTCCTTGGGTTGAAGATGGGAAGCTTTATAACGCCTACCTGATCCTTAAAGGTGGGCGGATTGTCAGCAAAGTTCTTAAACATCATTTGCCCAATGAAACCGTCTTTGATGAAGTACGCCTTTATGATGCGGGTCCTATGGGCGGCCCTTATGCGGTTGGAAATGTTCGTATCGGTAGCCCGATTTGCGAGGATGGGTGGCACGAGGATGTCTCCGAGACACTGGAAGAAACCGGGGCCGAGTTTCTGCTGATCCCCAACGGCTCGCCCTATTTTCGAAACAAATACGATATCCGGTTGAACCACATGGTGGCTCGCACGGTCGAAACGGGTCTGCCGGTAATCTACCTGAACATGGTCGGCGGGCAGGATGATCAGGTTTTCGACGGTGCTACGTTTGGATTGAACCCGGGTGGAGAGCTTGCGTTCCGCATGCCCGTCTTCGATGAGGCCGTCAGCCATATCGATCTGTCGCGCCAAGATGACGGATGGCGTATTGTGGCTGGTGAAGTCGTGCCGCAACCCGACGAATGGGAGCAGGATTATCGCGCGATGGTGCAATCTCTGCGCGATTACATGGGCAAGACGGGGTTTGGCAAAGCTGTGCTGGGGTTGTCGGGCGGCGTCGACTCGGCGCTGGTGGCCGCAATAGCCGTGGATGCGATCGGTGCGGAAAATGTACGCTGCGTAATGCTGCCTTCGGAATATACAAGCCAAAGTTCTTTGGATGATGCCGAAGCCGTCGCCAAGGCGCTGGGCGTGCACTACGACTTTGTGCCGATCTCTGAGGGACGCGCAGCGGTAACCAACACTTTGGCTCCGCTTTTTGCAGGGCGGAATGAGGACCTGACCGAAGAAAATGTCCAGTCTCGCCTGCGCGGTCTTCTGCTAATGGCGATCTCGAACAAGTTTGGCGAGATGCTGCTGACCACCGGCAACAAGTCCGAGGTCGCAGTCGGCTACGCCACTATCTATGGTGACATGAACGGTGGCTATAACCCGATCAAGGATCTGTACAAAACCCGCGTGTTCGAGACCTGCCGCTGGCGCAACGCCAATCATCGCGATTGGATGATGGGTCCCGAGGGTGAGGTCATACGCCCTTCGGTGATCGACAAGCCGCCAAGTGCTGAATTGCGTGAAGACCAGAAAGACAGCGACAGCCTGCCGGACTACCCCGTTCTCGATGCGATTCTTGATATTTTGGTGGATCAGGATGGCTCAATCGCCGACTGCGTTGCAGCCGGATTTGACGAGGCCGAGGCCCGGCGGGTCGAACATCTGATTTACATTAGTGAATACAAGCGCTTCCAGTCCGCGCCTGGCACACGGTTGACACCGCGGGCCTTCTGGCTGGATCGCCGCTATCCGATTGTAAATCGCTGGCGGGATAGAACGTAAGCACCGCTCTGATTGAAGAATTTACCATTGTTTCGAAAGTGCATGGTAATGTGGATTTCTGCGGCAGTTTGTTTATCCATTTCAGCCAGTTGTGCGATGAAAAGACTATGTTTCGCTTGTACGTGCGTCCTTTTTTTGCCACATTTACGACAGGGGTCTGCCTCATATGGGGCGGATGTGACGCAATCCGGTAGGTTGGCCTGCCATTTTCAGAGCCGATGACCGGGATTGTGGAACTGGGAAAAGGCATCCGTGTTTGGGATGTCAGTAAAGGTATTGGTGGTCAAATGACGAATGGATACGATAAGCCGCTTCATTCTCCGTTGCAGTTGAAGCCTATGGAATCAGCGCCGCGCAAGTTGGATGAACAGGCGCTGGATGCTGCGATTGCAGACATTATGAGCCAGGAAGAGCCGACGCCCGGCGCGGTGGCAGGCCCGGTTCCGTTGCGATCGGAATTTCCGGTGTTGCAGCCACAGGAATCGCTTGCATCAAAGTCCGATCCCAAGCTCAGCACGGTACTGCGCCAGAAATGGGCGCAACTTTCCGGGGCGGCGTAATCTGAACGCATCTGCGCGGCGTTATTCGCCGCGCATTGGCCAATTGGCCACAGGTTCCGGCAATTGCCCGGGACCAACCGTTTTCTACATTGCCAGTGAAATCGCCTTCAGGCTGGATGTCGCTCCGATGAACGAGCACCGAGCGGTTAATGCCAGGCCCCACACCGACACCCGTCGAATCTGATCTCACACTTCCCAAACACGTAGATGTTGTCGTCATAGGTGGTGGAATCATCGGGGCTTCGGCAGCCTTCGAGCTTGCTGAGCGAGGTGCTTCCGTTTTGTTGTGCGAGAAGGGCCGGATTGCGGGCGAGCAAAGCTCGCGCAATTGGGGCTGGGTGCGCCTTGGGACACGTGATCCGCGCGAGATCCCCCTGATGCAAGAGGCGCTTAGAATCTGGCAAGGGCTGGATGCGCGATTGGGACGCGCCACAGGCTATGTTCAATCAGGAATCGTGTTTGGCGCATCTGGCGCACGAGACGATGAAAACCTGACGCGATGGCTGGACCATGTTGAAGGGCTGCAAACAGGTGCTCGCATGGTATCCGGCCCTGAACTGGACGGGTTGCTGTCGGATAACAGTATGAAACTGCGCTCAGCGCTTTACATGCCGCAGGACGGGCGAGCCGAGCCGCAATGGGCGGCCCCCGCATTCGCCGAGGCGGCGCGCGACCGTGGGGCCGCGATCATGACGCAATGCGCGGTGCGAAGTGTCGATGTTGCTGCGGGCCGGATCGCAGGTGTTTTCACCGAACGCGGCCGCGTAAGGTGTAGTCAAGTCGTACTTGCAGGCGGAGCCTGGTCTCGGCTGTTTGCGGGGAACGCTGGAATCGCTCTGCCACAGCTCAAAGTGCTCAATACGGTCATGCGGACCTCTCCGGTTGCAGAAGGGCCAGAGGTGTCGCTTTGGAGTGATGATTTTGCCATTCGAAAGCGCTCGGACGGGGGATACACCATAGCTTCGGGTCACGAGAATACGGTGGATATCGTTCCCGACAGTTTCCGACTCGGGTTGCAGTTTCTGCCCGCATTCCGGCAAGAGTGGCGGTCCTTAAGGTTTCGCCTTTCGAGACGCTGGATGGTCGAGGCGAATGAAGACCGAAGCTGGCTGCCGACCGATGTGACACCGTTTGAACATTGCCGAGTACTCGACCCGGAACCTTCCCAGAAAGTGTTGCGAAGGGCGTGGGCCAACGCCCGCAAGGCGTTGCCTGCGCTTGATAGTGCGGAGATCGTGCAAAGCTGGGCCGGCCTGATCGATGTGACCCCGGATGCGATCCCGGTCATCTCGAAAGTGGACGCGGTGCTGGGCCTTCATATTGCGACCGGTTTCTCCGGCCACGGTTTTGGCATCGGTCCTGCCGCAGGTCGATTAGTGGCGGACCTTGTTACGGAAAGCACGCCTTGCGTTGATCCGACCGCCTTTCGCCTGTCCCGTTTCACGGATGGGTCAAAAGTGCGGCCGGATGCTGGTTTTTAGCTCCTAGCCCATCATTTGATAGCTGACCGGCACGAACCGGAACCCGTCGCCACGGGATTCGACATAACCAGCGGCTGGGAAAGGCATGTGATAGCCGATCATAGGCACTTTGTCCGCAGCCAGCATGCCCAGCACATTCCGGCGCGATTCCGTTGCAGCGGCTTTGTCCATGTCGAATCGCACTTCCCATTCAGGATGTGCAAATGACCAGACATAGTGATTTGCAAGATCCGCCGTCAGGACCAGACGCTGACCGTTGCTTTCTAGGTGATAGACCATATGGCCCGGAGTATGCCCAAACGCTGCCATACCGGTGACGCCGGATGCGACTTCACCACCATCCCCGATAAAGGTCATCTTCTCTGCCATCGGGGTGACTTTGGCTGCAACCATATCACCCACTCGGTTGCCCGCGTCTTGCGCTGACCAAAAGTCGTATTCGGGTGCTGCTGTTACATAACGCGCATTGGCAAAAGTCGCGGCATCATTGGTTGTCATACCACCGATATGATCGGGATGCATGTGGGTAATGACCACCACATCGATCTGATCAGGCGTTACGCCGGCGTCGGCCAACGCGGCCTGAATTCCACCTTGGCCAAGCCCAGTATCAAACAAGATCATCTCGGACCCCGTATTAACCAGCGTTGGTGTGAAGAAGAACTGCGCAACATCTGGCGAGATGAAGTTGTCAGCCGATACACGGGCGAAATCTTCATCCGAGGCGCCGCCGCCGAAAATGTCTTGCGCACCATCACGAGGCAGGCTGCCATCCAACAAGGTGGTGACGGTGAAATCGCCCAGTTGAAACGATTTTGCTATTGTAGAGTTGGCTTTGGTCTCGGTACCTGCGGCCAGAACAGGCGAAGTAGCTGCCGCAAGCGGCAGAGCCGCAACCGTTCCAAGCGCCGCCCGGCGAGTCAATCTGATGGTCATGGTCGTTCTCCCTGTCAGAGCATGTTTGACTGAATTAGGTCAGTCTGGGCCTGTGGCCATACTATGGCACTGTTATATGGGCTGCGTGGTTGAACATTACGTGTTAATTTTTGTTCATGCCGCGATCTGCGAATAAAACCGTACCCACCGAGCAAAACGTTGCTGATTTTCTGGCGAGTATTCAGCCGACCCGCAAGGCGGAGGAGGCGCACGTGCTGGACAGGCTGTTTCGTGAAACCACAGGTTATGCGCCAGTAATGTGGGGCCCGTCGATCATTGGCTATGGTCGATATCATTATCGCTATGCGTCAGGGCGCGAGGGCGACTTTCTCGCAACTGGGTTCTCTCCGCGCAAGGCGGCGCATTCCATCTACATCATGCCAGGGTATGCCGACTTCGGAGATATCTTATCGAGACTGGGCAAGCACAAGCTGGGTAAATCCTGCCTATATGTGAATAAGCTACCGGATATTGATCTCGACGTGCTTCGTGAACTCATCAAAGCCGGGCTCGAACGCTTAGATGGCATTTGGCCGGTTGAACCGACCTGAAAGCCCCTGCTGGACAAAATCGCGCCCATGTGAGATGAGCCGCGCCAACAGGAGACTTCCATGACCACGACCCGTTTTGCCCCGTCGCCCACCGGTTACATCCATGTGGGCAACCTGCGCACCGCCCTGATGAACTATCTGATCGCCCGCAAGGCTGGCGGTACGTTCATTCTGCGCATTGATGACACCGATCCCGAGCGGTCTAAGGAAGAATATGTCGACGCGATCAAGCAGGATCTGGAGTGGTTGGGCCTGCATTGGGACCGGGTTGAGCGACAGTCGGAGCGTCTGGACCGCTACGCCGAGGCCGCCGATAAGCTGCGCGAGATGGGCCGGTTCTATGAGGCGTTCGAGACGCCCACCGAGCTGGACCTCAAGCGCAAGAAGCAACTGAACATGGGCAAGCCGCCGGTCTATGACCGTGCAGCGCTGAACCTCAGCGATGCCGAGAAAGAAGCCCTGCGCGCTGAGCGTGGCAATGGCGTCTGGCGGTTCAAACTGAACCACGAGCGTATCGAATGGAACGATGGCATTTTGGGCGACATCTCGATCGATGCAGCTTCAGTATCCGACCCGGTGCTGATCCGGGGCGATGGTCAGGTTCTCTATACGATTGCCTCTGTGGTCGATGACACCGAGATGGGCGTAACCGATGTCGTGCGCGGCTCGGACCATGTCACCAACACCGCAACGCAGATTCAGATCATCGAGGCGTTGGGCGGCACCTGTCCGCGTTTTGCGCACCACTCGTTGCTGACTGGCCCGCAGGGAGAGGCGTTGTCGAAACGCTTGGGCACTCTGGCCTTGCGCGATCTGCGAGAGCAGGGCGTGCAGCCAATGGCCTTACTGAGCCTGATGGCGCGTCTGGGGTCGTCAGATCCGGTTGAGTTGCGCTCGGATATGTCAGAGTTGATCGACGGCTTTGATGTTACACGCTTCGGTGCGGCCCCAACCAAGTTCGACGTGCAGGACCTGTTCCCGCTGACCGCGAAGCACCTGCAATCGCTACCGCTGGCCGATGTGGCCGATGCCGTTGCTAAAGCAGGTGTACCTGCTGAACTGGCCGAGCCTTTCTGGACCATGGCGCGCGAAAACATCACGACGCTGAGCGATCTCGAGGGATGGTGGGAATTGTGTCGTGATGGGGCCGAACCCCTGATCGCTGACGAGGACCGTGAGTTCATCGCTCAGGCTGTCTCATTGCTGCCCGAAGGCCCATTCGATGGGGAAACTTGGGGCACATGGACCAAGGCCGTGAAAGAGGCCACAGGCCGCAAGGGCAAAGGCCTGTTCATGCCGCTGCGCAAAGCGCTAACGGGGATGGAGCGCGGGCCCGAAATGGCGACCTTGCTGCCGCTGTTGCAGGTGATCCGCGCTCGCGGCTGACTTCAGGGTCAGAGCTTTAGAACACGAAGGAGGCAGGTAAATCACCTGCCTTTCTTTGTTCTCCGGGTCGCAAAACTTGCGCCGAAACGCGTTGCAGGCGGTCATCCACGAATTCGGTCTCGGCCTGCTTCAATTGTTGGTGACGGGGATAACGGGGCTCGGCGCGGTCGTTCAAAATCGGAGCATCCCAACCATCGGTTGTTGCAAAGAAGCGATCGGCGCCCTCTGGTCCAAAAGCCCGCAGATACCCTTGCACGACAACATCAATATAGCTGAGCAATAGGGGATGGTGATTGCTGGGCGCGGTGTGTCGATCATGCGGGACTGCGTAGACAGCGATTTCCACCTCTTGCGTCAGAGTGTGCGTGACCGACCGTGTGGCTGGAACGCGGTCATAGGCCCATTCTCTTTCATCCAACGCGGCCCAGTCGTTTTTAGGAACATGGGCGATCATACCATCGATCTCGGAATCAGCATCCGGCACAGCGGTCAAAAACGCCACCGGGCGCAGATCCGTGTGCCGCCATGCGCGTCGCCAACCTTTCAGTCGCGCTGGGCGCGGGTCGGGGAAATCATGCGTCGACAGGTTCACGAGGCTGCCATAGCCGAAGAAATAAGGGTCTGCCATGCGGGTCGCGTCCTTCTTTGACGATTGATGTATGTCAAACAGTCTTTTTACGAGACATGCAATAAAGCTTCACCTTTAGATTCGGGAGGCCCTAATGCGGATTACCAAACGGACGAATATCGCGGTGCGTGTTTTGATGTATTGCGCCGCACATCAGGAACGGCTGGTCACGAAGGCCGAGATCGCCGATGTCTGTAATATTTCAGAAAACCATCTGGCACAGGTGATCAACCAACTGAGCCAGCTAGACTATCTCAGCACACAACGCGGCCGCAATGGCGGCATGACGCTGGCACGCCCGGCGGATCAGATCCGGGTCGGGTCCGTGTTTCGCCATGTCGAAGGCGGGTTGCCGATTGCCGAGTGTTTTGCGGATGCTGACAACACCTGCCCACTGACCGATGCCTGCCGCCTCCGGTTGGCGCTGCAAGATGCGGCTGAGGTGTTTTATGCGTCGCTGGACGAAATCACGCTCGATGCGTTGGTTTGCGACAATGACCAATTGCTGAAAATATTGCAGCCTGTCGCTTGTATGCGCTGAACTCAGTCGCTGGCGCGCAGTATACGCGCAGGGCGTACTGAAAGCGGGCGCAGGGCAAAGACCATCCCCGCGCCTAAGGTAACGCCAACACCGGCGATGACGATCCCAAGCGCGGATGGCCAGATGACCGCGAACTCTGTGTCGAATATATAAGTAGCCACGGCCCAACCGCCCAGAATTCCGGTCAGCAAAGCAACGCAACCTGCGGCTGCTCCCAAAAGGATTGCCCGCAGGGCAAAGCTGCGCAATATGCGCCCACGGTTGGCACCCAGAGTCTTGAGGATCGCTGCCTCGTACCTACGCGCCGGTTCGCCCGCTGCCGCCGCACCGATCAACACTAAAAACCCGGTCAACAGAGAAACCCCTGCGCCATATGACGTGGCTGCTGCAAGCCCTGCCAGCAGGCCTGATACCCGGTCGATGGCGTCTCTGACCCGGACTGCCGTGATGTTGGGGAATTGACTGGCCAAATCACGCAGAATGGCGGCCTCGGCCTGTTCTTCGGCATAGACGGTAGCGATGAAGCTATGCGGGGCACCAGCCAAGGCAGAGGGGTTCATCGACATGACAAAACCCATTCCTGCAGTGGAGAAATCAACTTCGCGCAGCGATGTGAGTTCAGCTGTGATATCGCGGCCCAGGATATTAACGGTCAACTCATCGCCCAGTTTCAGGCCCATCTCGTCGGCCTCTTCTGCGGCAAAGCTGACTTGCGCTGGGCCGCTGTAGTCCTCTGGCCACCAAACCCCGTCAGTCACGCGGGCATTCCGTGGGGGGCGGGCAGAGTAGGTTACGCCTCGGTCGCCGTCCAGAACCCAGTGATCGCCTGCAATCTCGCGCGCGGGTCGGCCATTGATTTTGGTAATGATCCCACGCAGCATCGGAGCGCTTTCTACCCGACTGACGGCAGGGTCGGTGTCGAGACGTTCGCTGAACCCGGGCATCTGATCCTTCTGGATATCGACGAAGAAATACGAGGGTGCGACCTCGGGCAAGTTGCCCGAAATCGCATTGCGTAGCGTGCCGTCGATCTGCCCCACCGCCGCAAGGACCGAAAGGCCGAGCCCAAGGGACAGGACCACCGATGCTGCGCCTTCGCGTGGGTCAGAGATGGCGGACAACGCCCACCGCAGGGCTGGACGCCCTCTGGCCCAAGGAGCGCCCGCGCGGGCCAATTTGCGAATGGCAATGGCAGAAAGGGTCAGCAAAGTGAGCGCCCCCGCCAGACCTGCGCTTGTCCAGAGGGTCAACCGGGTTGAACCGCTGAACCAAGCGGCGGCTCCGATCAGTACGGCCAGGCCAATTGCAGTCGCAATTACATAGATCAAGCGCGGGAAGCTGCTTGCCGAAGTCAGCGCATCCCGGAACAATGTTGCCGCACGCACCTCCTCGGTTCTGGCCAGAGGCCAAAGCGTAAACAGGAACGCGGTTAGCACACCATAAAGTGCGGCCTCGAACAGGGGCTGCGGATATAGCGAGAATACAGCAGGGATCGGCAGTTGGGTTTCGATAACCGGTGCCAGCAGCATTGGAAGCGCCGCGCCCAGGGTCAAACCCATGACGATACCAACGCCTGAAAGAACGGCGATCTGGATCATGTATGTCTGAAAGATTGTGGCCCGATCAGCGCCCAAAGTCCGCAATGTCGCAATGGTTTCCGTTTTCTGGGACAGATAGGCGCGCACGGCAGCCGATACGCCGATCCCCCCAACCGCCAATCCGGACAGACCAACCAGCACCAGAAACGCGCTGAGGCGCCCTACAAACTCGGATATCCCGGGCGCACCATTGCGGGCATCAGTCCAGCGCATGCCGGTTCCCTCGAAGGCCTGCCTGGCCTGCTGCGACAGCGCCTCCAACTCGGCGGTTTGCGGCAAGTTCATCCTGTATTTGGTGGAAAACAAAGTACCCGGAGCCAGCAGGCCCGATGATTGCAAATCCTCGGTTCGAACCAACGTGCGCGGTCCCAGCGAGAACCCATCTGCCGCACCATCCGGTTCGTGTTCCAGCGAGGCCATCAAAACGAACCTCTGCGTGCCGAGATCAAATTGGTCCCCAATCGCAAGGTTCAGGCGGTCAATCAGGGACGGAGCCATCACGGCGCCGGGCAGCCCATTGGCGCCCGCCAAGGCCTCGGGCAAAGAAACTGCGGGTTCCAGAGCCACCGATCCCAACAGCGGATAGGCCCCGTCCACGGCCTTCACCTGAGTTAACGCCCGTTGCGCGCCTGCGCCATCACCCGTGACGGCCATGGACCTGAAATCGACGACCTCCGACACTGCTTGCGCGGTGTCCGCCATCCAGTCACGTTCCTCATCGTTTGCAAAGCGATAGGTGAACTCCAACTGGGCATCGCCGCCTAAGAGCGACGCGCCCTCTTGTTGCAATCCGGTCTGAATGGCTTGGCGCACCATGCCAACCGCAGCAATTGCTGCAACACCCAAAGCCAGGCAGGCCAGAAACACCCGAAACCCGCGCAACCCACCGCGCAGTTCGCGCCGGGCCAGGCGACCGGCCAGACGCAGGCTCATTCGGCGGCCTCACGCTGGGATTCCTCGGCGATACGCCCATCGCGCAAGCGCACAACGCGGTCGCATTTCTGAGCCAGCGTATGGCTGTGCGTGACCAGAACCAGAGTTGCCCCGTGACGGTCCCGCAGTCCGAATAACAGATCAATGATTGCTGAACCGTTGGTTTCATCCAGATTTCCCGTTGGTTCATCTGCCAGTAATATATGCGGGCGCGGGGCCGAAGCGCGGGCCAGCGCCACACGCTGTTGCTCGCCGCCGGACAACTGCGCCGGGTAGTGATCGATACGATGTGAAAGGCCCACGGCCTCCAACTCGGCCGCGGCGCGCTGGAATGCATCTTTGTGTCCCGCGAGTTCTAACGGGGTCGCCACGTTCTCAAGCGCGGTCATCGTCGGAATCAAGTGGAAATTCTGAAACACTACGCCCATGGCATCTCTTCTGAACCGTGCCAGTGCATCCTCGCTCATTTTCGTCAAATCTTGGCCCAATGCGGTAACGCGTCCACCGGTTGCCTGTTCTAAGCCGCCCATTAGCATCAGTAGCGAAGACTTTCCGGAACCAGAGGGACCGATCAGCCCCAGAGTTTCACCCTTGCTCACAGTCAAGGTGATGTCGTGCAGGATATCCACTCTTCCGGCATTGCCATCCAGCGATAATGCGGCATCTTGGAGGGTGAGAACGGGTGTCGTCATCGATCAGGCCATCAAGAGGGGTACAGTCCATTGGGATATGGCGCGATACAGAAGCTGCGCAAGGGTTTGATGTCAGGCGTGTTCATCTGTTGCGGATTTGCCGCGACGGCTGAGCCGGTGGTGATTGCGGCGCTCGGAGATTCCCTGACACAAGGATATGGACTTCCGCAACAAGACGGGTTTGTGCCCCAACTGCAACGCTGGTTGCAGGAGGAAGGGGCGGATATTCAGCTTATCAACGCCGGTGTTTCCGGGGATACGACCGCAGGAGGAGCCTCCCGCGTTGATTGGACTCTGACGCCAGAGGTCGATGGCATGATTGTAGCCCTCGGCGGCAATGATCTGTTACGCGGTATCGATCCGGATGTGTCGCGCGCCAATCTTGAGGCAATCCTGAACACCGCTGACGCTGCGAATGTCAAAGTTCTGCTGATCGGCATGCAAGCCCCCGGGAACTATGGGACGGATTACAAGCAAAGTTTCGATGCCATGTATCCGGAACTGGCGCAGCAGTATGGCGCGATCTATGCGGAAAGCTTCTTTGACGGGATCGCGACCGAGGGCGATCCTGCAGTCGCGCGCCAGTTCATGCAATCTGATGGCATCCATCCAAATGCCCAAGGCGTTGCGCTGATCGTTGACGCGCTAGGACCTTTTGTACTGGCTTTAGCGGAGCGTGCTACCGATTAGGAGGGTCCTATGCCAGGCCGGTTTTTTCTCACACGACCAATTGGCGAGATAGCTAAGTTCCTGAACGTGAAAGATAACGTAAGGCCTCAACCCCCGCGCAGAAACATTCAACCGGGTCAGGAGGTGACGGTATTGACCGGTGAAGGCTTGAAGATGATGCGTTGGGGGATGATCCCGGTCGGCAGGGTCAATGCGCGCGGACGTCCGGTGATGGAGACCATTATCAACGCTCGCTCTGAAACGGTTTTTGACAAAAGCGCATTCGAAGGTGTTGGGCGCGCAGTTATACCAGTTGATGGCTGGTACGAGTGGACCGGAGAGAAACGGCGCAAAACTGCATGGCGTATCGCAGCGAAGGATGGCATACCGCTGTTATTTGCTGCAATTACGGATAGTTGGGAGGCCCCTGGTGGGCAGCGTGTGGATCAGGTCGCCTCAGTCACCTGCGAGCCAAATGCCGATGTAAAGCCGATCCACCACCGTATGGGTGTGTTGCTGGGGTCGCAGGATGTGGATTGCTGGTTACATGGATCCGAAGAAGCGGCGCAGAAGCTGATGCGCCCATGGCCAGAAGGTCGCCTGAGGATTGAAAAAGCCGACGATGTGGATTGGTCGGCGGCTTAGACCACGGTCACCACGGTTCCAATCGGCACCCGGTTGTACAGATCGATTACATGCTCATTCAGCATCCGTATGCAGCCGTTCGAGGCCGCGCGACCGATGGTTTGCGGTTGTGTGGTGCCATGGATGCGGAAATAGGTGTCGACTCCGTTTTGGAACAGATACAAAGCGCGCGCGCCCAGTGGATTATCGCTCCCTCCGGGTTGGACATAGTCGTTGTCCTTGAACCGACCATAGGCCACCGGGTCGCGTTCGATCATCTCATCGGTCGGTCGCCAGGTGGGCCATTCCTTCTTTACGTCGATAGTTGCGGTTCCTGTAAACTCCAGTCCGGCTTTGCCGACGCCGCAGCCATAGCGGATCGCTTTGCGGGGTTCGGTTATGTAATAAAGGTAGAAGGAACGGGGAACGACCAGCAGCTGACCGGGTAGGAATTGCTTTTTGACCCGCACGAATTGTGGCGTGGGATCATACTCGACCGCTTTCTTGGCGCTGACAACGCCCGGAAGCAGGCTGACGGCAGTACCGGCCAGAAATACGCGGCGTGTGAACATGGTGACATCCCTCAAATGACCAAAGAAATCATAACGCTAGTTTTGAAATGATAGCGGATTTGGTCAATCACCGGGGAGGAATAACCCGATTGTGATGTATTCCCTATGCCACACACGGGGCGCGGGCATAGCGGAGAGGGCGGGAAAAATCCCGCCCTTTGAATGGCTTAGGCCAGTTCGATATTGTCGGCGCTTTCGCGGCCGTCACGACCAGCGCGCAGCTCGTACGTGACCTTCTGGTTGTCGGCCAGACCGGTGAGGCCCGAACGCTCGACAGCCGAGATGTGTACGAAGATGTCTTTGCCGCCATCTTCGGGTGCGATAAAGCCATAGCCTTTGGTGGTGTTGAACCATTTTACGGTGCCTGCGGGCATATCCGTTGTCTCCTGTTTAGTGCTGCCCACGTGGATGCGGCAGCCCGGCGTCGTTGTCTGTATCGATAGACTGAGCGCCGTAGAAGGAGACTGCAGGTCGAAATAGAAAAACGTAAGCCTCTTGGATATGGCATCGGTCAGACGGTGTGGCAAGGGCGGATTGTATGGATTGTACAAGGGTTTGAGGCGGAATCGTCCGTCTTGTACAAAAATCCGCCGATGGTTCTGGTTATTAGTTAGCAGAGCTTTGATAAGGTCCGGTTATTTATCTGGCGCGTCGGAGTGGCATTCAGAATCCGTTAACCCTCGTCATGATCAAGTTACAGCATGAGCGATTATCGACGCGTCCGCATTCCCGGGGCCAAGTATTTTTTCACCGTGTCTTTGGCCGACCGGTCGTCGGATTTGCTGGTGCGAGAGGTGGCGCATTTGCGGGCCGCCTTTGCAGTGACCCAGAGGGAGCGGCCGTTCTGGTGCGATGCGCTTGTGGTGTTGCCGGATCATTTGCACGCGGTGTGGACCTTGCCGCCGGGGGATGCGGATTATTCGACACGGTGGGGTGCGATTAAGGCGCGGTTTACGCGTGGGGTGAAGGCGTCGGGAGTGGTGGAGTGGAACCCCACCTTACGCACAGATTCGAAAATTGCGAAAGGGGATGCCGGGATTTGGCAGCGCCGGTTTTGGGAGCATGCAATTCGGGATGAAACGGATTATCGCAATCATATGGCATATTGTCGGGGGAATCCGGTGAAGCACGGGTTGGTCGAGCGCCCCACCGATTGGCCGTATTCGTCAATCCATCGCGATATTCGTGCAGGTCGGGTTGATCCGGAGTGGAGCGGTGTGGTCACCGATGGCACGTTCGGAGAGCCGTAGGTTGGGGTCTTACCCCATCATTTGAGAGGTTGGAGTTTGCAAGTGGTTTGGTGCGCGGGAACAGATCGTGCGAGTTTTCGGGTATGATCGTTGAGTGCGTGATGGGGTGAAACCCCATCCTACGCTTGCTTCGGCGTTACGTATTTGTCGTGGTTGGCAATCAGAGAAACAAGTTGGGTGGTTGTGCCTAGAAGATCTTGAGCTTCATCAATGGTATAAAACTTGTCGGGGTGAGCTACAGGATTTCTAAAACCGCTTCTGAAATTGTCCAGAGTTCCGCTCAAGGCATCGTCAAGTGCTTTGCGCTCTGATAGCGCTTTTACCATTGGGCCCCACATTGGTTTGCTCAATCTTTTTTGTTTGATAACAGAGAAATACAAATGCTTTAGGCAACATTCTGAACCGCGCATCAAGTGATAAGCAGCAGCTGTTCCGCGTCCAAGTACTATGCACATGCCGGCTTCTTGGAAGTCTTTCTGTGCGTTTTCCGGCAATCGACCAAAGGTTTCTCTGCCAAATATTCCAGAGATATCTTCGAACAAAAGGTCGGTATTGTATCTTCTTTCATCAGGGAAGAACGCGGATAATTCTTCTGCTTCGGCAAGTATAACTCTTTGTAGAACATTGATCTCCTCAAATCGTGCCTTGCCGTCGGGAGCCTCTAAGTTCGAACCATCTTTATATTTGTTGTCAAATTCCGCCTTCATTTCTTTGAGTTTTTTTGACGCATTGTTTGAAACTTTGAGATTTAGTTCTTCGATGTAACTAAATACTCGTTCCAAATTTTGTTGGATATATCCCTCTCCGATGTAGGGCAAACTATCCTCTGCATTGCTTCGAACGAAAAGCAATACTGCGCCAAAATGGATGTATTTTCTTAGATTGTTTTTTCCAATCAAATCACCGCGCAAACTTCTTGTGCTTCAACCGCTTGGGCTCCAGCGCGTCCGGTCCCAGACGGCGTTTTTTGTCCTCTTCGTAGTCCTCGAAGTTGCCCTCGAACCACTCCACATGGGCATCGCCCTCGAAGGCCAGAATATGCGTGCAAATCCGGTCAAGGAAGAAGCGGTCGTGGGAGATCACCACGGCGCAGCCGGCGAAATCGACCAGCGCGTCTTCCAGTGCGCGCAGGGTTTCAACGTCCAGGTCGTTGGTTGGTTCGTCGAGCAGCAGGACGTTGCCGCCCTCTTTCAGCAGGCGGGCCATGTGGACACGGTTGCGCTCACCACCCGACAGTAGAGAGACCTTCTTCTGCTGGTCGCCACCCTTGAAGTTAAACGACGAGCAATAGGCGCGGGAATTGACCTGCGCGTCGCCCAGTTGGATGATCTCGGCGCCGCCGGTGATCGCCTCCCACACGGTGTCGTTGTCTTTCAGGTCGTCGCGGGACTGGTCGACATAGGACAGCTCGACCGTGTCGCCCAGCGTGATGGTGCCGCTGTCGGGCTGTTCCTGACCGGTGAGCATCTTGAACAGGGTCGATTTACCGGCACCGTTGGGGCCGATGACGCCGACGATGCCGCCGGGTGGCAGGGCAAAGTCCAGCCCTTCGATCAGTTGCTTGTCGCCCATGTGTTTCGACAGGCCCTCGACCTCGATCACCTTGCCGCCAAGGCGCTGGCCGTTGGGGATGACGATCTGGGCACGGGTCAGCTTTTCGCGTTCGGACTGTTCGGCCAGCTCATTATAAGCGTTAATCCGGGCTTTGGATTTGGCCTGACGGGCTTTCTGGCCCTGACGCATCCATTCCAGTTCGCGTTGCAGGGTCTTCTGCTTGGACTTGTCTTCGCGGGCTTCCTGCTCCAGCCGTTTGGCTTTTTGTTCCAGCCATGCGGAATAGTTCCCCTCGTACGGAATGCCGCGACCGCGGTCGAGTTCGAGGATCCAGCCGGTGATGTCGTCCAGGAAATACCGGTCGTGGGTGACGATGAGGATGGTGCCCTTGTAGTCGATCAAGTGCTGTTGCAGCCAGGCGATGGTCTCGGCGTCGAGGTGGTTGGTTGGTTCGTCGAGCAGAAGCATATCGGGCGCTTCGAGCAGCAGCTTGCAGAGCGCCACGCGGCGTTTCTCACCGCCCGAGAGGTTGGCAATGTTGGTATCGTCCGGCGGGCAGCGCAGCGCCTCCATCGAGACGTCGATCTGGCTGTCGAGGTCCCACAGGTTCTCGGCGTCGATCGCGTCCTGCAGGGTGGTCATTTCCTCCATCAGCTCGTCCGTATAGTTCTCGGCGATCTCCATGGCAATCTCGTTGAACCGGTCGACCTTGGCCTTTTTCGCGGCCACGCCCAGCATGACGTTCTCGCGGACGGTCAGCGATTCATCCAGTTGCGGCTCCTGCGGCAGATAGCCGACCTTGGCGCCCTCGGCCGCCCATGCCTCACCGGTGAAGTCGGTGTCGAGGCCGGCCATGATCTTCATCAGCGTCGATTTACCCGCGCCGTTGACACCGACAACACCGATTTTCACACCGGGCAGAAAGCTCAAGTGGATGTTTTCAAAGCACTTCTTGCCACCGGGATAGGTCTTGGAGACACCCTGCATGTGGTAGACATATTGATAGGCGGCCATGTCGCGTCCTCTGGGTCGGGGAAATCAAGTTGGAACGCTGGATATCCGAGGCGAGCGGGCGGGGCAAGCTGGTGGTTTTGTGAATTTTCTGTGGTCGTTTGATCCGGTAGAACCAACACGACAAGGAGTGGTGGGGTTTTGGCAGAACTTGCGGAACTGATTGCCGGTTGGGCGCAACCGGGCCGGGTGACATGGATCGGTTTACGTCCCGGCCGCAGAGCGGAAATGGATGGGCGCAACGATGTTTGGGTCTCAGCCGATGGGCTCGACGGCGACCGCAGCCGGGCGGGCAAGCGGGCGGTGACTTTGATCCAGCAGGAACATCTGGCGGCGATTGGCTCTTATCTGGGGCAGGGATCGGTTATGCCTGAGATCCTGCGGCGCAATCTGGTGGTTTCTGGGATCAATCTGGCGGCGCTTAAGGGGCGTGAGGTGCAAGTGGGAGAGGCCATTTTACGCTTTACCGTGATCTGCGCTCCATGCAGTCGGATGGAGGAGGCGTTGGGCAAAGGCGGCCATTCTGCTGTGCGGGGGCATGGGGGTTGGTGTGCCGAAGTAGTGCAGCCGGGGCAAGTCAGGCTTGGCGATGTGGTGCAGCCGATTGATTGACAACACCTCTCAGTTCTGAACATCAGCAGAGGATGGAACGCAGTACCATTCCATATGCGGGGGCCGGGCAGGTCGTGGGGTTGTTCGGAGGGTCATTTGATCCTCCGCATCAAGGTCATGTGCATGTGACGCGTGAAGCGATGAAGGCGTTTGGGCTGGATCGGGTGTGGTGGCTGGTGTCTCCGGGCAATCCGCTGAAGGAACGCGGGCCTGCGCCCTTGGCGCAACGGGTCGCGGCGGCGCGCGATGTGATGCGGCATCCTCGGGTTGAGGTCACGGATATAGAAGCACTGACGGGTACGCGGGCGACGGCGGATACGTTGGCAGCGCTCAGGCGGCTTTATCCGGGTGTCCGATTCGTCTGGCTGATGGGCGCGGATAATCTGGCGCAGTTTCATCGCTGGAAGGACTGGCGGCTGATCATGGACAGTATCCCGGTGGGCGTGGTGGCACGGCGGGGGGATCGGATTTCGGCCCGGATGTCCCCGGCGGCGCGGCTTTATGCCAAGTACCGCATTGATGGACAGGCGCGGCATTTGCTGGGGCGTGCGGACGCGCCAGCATGGTGTTTCGTGAACGTGCCGATGGTTGATTTGAGTTCAACTGATCTTCGCAATCGCGGCATCTGGGGCGATGGGGTGTTGCCGGAATGACTCCTCTCGGCGCATAATCTTAATCAAGTGATTGTCTGCATTTAAGCTCTGGGATTCTAATAGACCCATGGTCGATCGAATTTCGCGTCGTTTGTTTCTGGGTGGATTAGGGGCGTCTCTGGTTCCGGGCGCAGGTCTGGCCGAGGCGCCTTTGGTGTCTCTGCGCCCTGTGCTGCGTGGCCCGCAGCCCAGCGGGGCCGAGCGACTGGTTCAGGCAGCGGGGCTGAAGGGCGAGGTTGTTTTCGCCGTGGCCGACGTGGAAACCGGAACGCCGCTGGAGGTGTTCGGCGAGGGCCAAAGCCTACCACCAGCCAGCGTCGCCAAGGCGCTGACCGCGCTTTATGCGCTGGATGTGCTGGGTCCGGAGTATCGGTTCGAAACGCGCTTGATCGCGGATGGACCGGTCGAAAATGGCATTCTGAAAGGCGACCTGATCCTTGCGGGTGGCGGTGATCCGCTGCTGGATACAGACGCGCTGGCCACAATGGCAGCCAATCTGCGCAAGGCCGGGATCACCGAGGTGAAGGGCGCGTTCAAAGTCTTTGATGGTGCGCTGCCCTACGTCTTCAGCATTGATCCGGGGCAGCCGGATCATCTGGGCTATAGCCCGTCGATCAGCGGGATTTCCCTGAATTTCAACCGTGTGCATTTCGAGTGGAAACGCGAAGGATCTGGCTATGGCGTGACCATGGATGCGCGCAGCGCGAATTATACGCCTTCGGTAGAGATGGCATCGATGCGAGTCGAGAGCCGCAGCCTGCCGATTTACACCTATCAGCCAAGCGCGCGACAGGATCGCTGGACCGTGGCCAAAGGCGCGCTAGGCAATGGCGGGGCACGCTGGCTGCCGGTGCGCAAGCCTGCGCTTTATGCCGGAGATGTGTTCCGCACTTTGGCACGCGTGAACGGGATCGTGCTGGGCCGGGTGCAGGTGACGCGGCAAGCACCGCAAGGGACCGAACTGGTGGTGCATCAGAGCGATCCGTTGGAAAGCATCCTGAAGGGGATGCTGAGATATTCGACCAATATAACCGCCGAAATGGTGGGTTTGGCGGCCACCAAGGCGCGCGGGGTTGCGCCGCAGAGCCTTGAGGAGTCAGCCGCAGAAATGAACTTATGGGCGGCAGAGCGTTTTGGCGCGGATGGGATCGCGATGGTCGATCATTCCGGACTTAGCGGTTCCTCACGTATGGCCCCCGCCGGTCTGGTCAATACGCTGGTGGCGGCGGGGCAATCAGAGGAGCTGCGGCCGTTGCTTCGGTCCTTCACGCTGGCCGACAAAAATGGGCAGCCGGTCAAGGATCATCCGATCAAGGTCGACGCAAAAACGGGTACTTTGAACTTCGTCTCGGGTCTTGGCGGTTACATGACAACGGCAGATGGAGTGGATCTGGCCTTTGCGATCTTCACAGCCGACACCGCGCACCGCGCCACGATCCCGCGTGCGTCGCGCGAGCGCCCGGACGGCGCGCGGGCTTGGAACCGGCGGTCTCGCAAATTGCAACGCAATCTGATTGAGCGTTGGGGTACGCTCTACGGTAGCTAGGTTGTATGCCGCGCCCGTGCCCCGCGTTCGATAGCGGCAGCGTGCAGGCGGTCGATGCTGAGTTCGTACCGGATTTCTTCCAGCAGACGCAGTTCGGTTTCGGCCAGAGTGCCGTCAGCGGCGGCCACATCACAGGCCAGCGCGTAGGCGGTTTCGTTCAGGCGTTCGGGCAGGTTGTCACGGATCAGTCCGAACAGGGCATCCAGCCCGTCCACCTGCTCAAACAGATCAAACACGATCTGCGAGACGCGGCGGGTTCGGTCGATATCGTAACCCGCGAACACCGGCAGCATGTTGACCGCGCCTTCGATCTTGACCAGCTCTGCGGTTCGGATGTTCTCGTCCGAGGCGGAAATCGCCACCATGATCGCCACAAGGCAATCCTGCGGGGACATCGGATGTGGGGTTTGCTCGGTCATGGTGTCGTCCTGAATGAAACGTTTGTTGCCGCACGATAGGAGCGGGTGCGGGGAGGTTCAACTGGTAGTTTTGGGGTGCAATGAATGCGATCAATGAAGGTGGGTGATTTCGGCTTTGATGTAAACGTCCGTTGAAAACTCAATCTGACATCGGCGTTTCATTATGCGGACCAATAGTTATGGTGCAAAAGAGGTGAGATCGGCTCGTACTCTTGGATTAAATCTATGCCAGCAGTCCAATGAACTCACCACACAAAGTTATTTTGTTTTTGGAGAACAAATTGACCAATCATATAACTCTTAGAGATGGCAGAACGCTTGCATTCAGCACTTACGGCGACCCAGATGGAACTCCAGTGATTTTCAGCCATGGGTTTTCCGACTCTCACGTAATTCGTCATCCTGACGACAGTCTGACCGCTTCGCTCGGCGTACACTGGATTTCCGCCGACGAACCGGGTGTTGGAGGGTCGAGCCCGAAGAAGGATCGGAGAATGATGGATTGGGGCGCTGATATGGAGGATCTGGCGGATCAACTTGGCCTCGATACATTCAATGTAGCGGGCCATTCCGGAGGCGGCCCCCACGCTTTGGCTATAGCATTTCACATGCCTGAACGTGTGCGTAAAGTTGCGCTCGCTTCTCCTGTGGCACCATTCGATGAGCCCGGTGTCACCAAGATGCTGGTACTGAAGGATCTGAAAACCATCGCAAAATTGCGCCACCTGAGCTTACTGATCCGATGGGCAGAGCGTATTGGCGCTAATAGTGCTTTGAAAGACATCCCTTCATATGTGGAGTCTGTCGTTGACCAAATGCCCAATGAAGCCAAAACAATGCTCCGCAATCCAGAGCAGCAAGCCTTGTTCGAAGAGAACTTTCGTCTTGGTTATCTGCAATACGAGGAAGGAGTTTTCGAAATGACGATGGCCCTTTGGGACTGGGGCTTTTCGCCAGGTGACATCCAGCAACCGGTGGAAATGTATTATGGTACGGCGGACGACATTATCTCGCCGGATATGCCGCGACACCTTTGCTCCGAACTTCGCGACTGCACAGCGCATGAGTGGTCGGGTGCGGGGCATTATGGGTTTGTAGATCGCGAGCGGTGGACCGAATTTGTCGGCGCGGTCGCTAGTTTGTCTTAGCAAGTCAAAGGCGGCAATCCAACGTTGCGGACATTCGTAATTCAGAGCAGATATTGATGGCATGGTATTCATGCTCATAGAGGCATGAAAATCACCACCCTTTATTGACTCATACTGCACCTGCACAATAACAGGGGCCGGTCCGGGCGCATGGGGTGTCTGGCACGTTTCCCGATGGAGTATCCAAATGTCTGACCTGCGTGAAACCGCGATGACGTCCAAGGCGTGGCCGTTTGAAGAGGCGCGGCGGTTGCTCAAACGGTATAAGCAGGGCGCTCCGGAGAAGGGATATGTGCTGTTTGAGACGGGCTATGGCCCCTCAGGTCTGCCGCATATCGGCACCTTTGGTGAGGTCGCGAGGACCACGATGGTCAAGCGCGCGTTTGAGGCGCTGTCGGATATCCCGACCAAGCTGATCTGTTTCTCGGACGATCTGGATGGGATGCGGAAAGTGCCCAGCAATGTGCCGAACCCCGAGGCGCTGCAGGATTATCTGCAATGTCCGCTGACCTCGGTGCCGGACCCGTTTGGTGAATATGACAGCTTTGGTGAGCATAACAATGCGATGCTGCGCCGGTTCCTCGATACTTTCGGGTTCGAGTATGAGTTCTATTCGGCGCGCGAGTTTTACCGCTCGGGCCAGTTCGACGAGATCCTGAAGCGCGCCGTTGAGAAGTATGACGACGTGATGGCCATCATGCTGAAAAGCCTGCGCGAAGAACGTCAGCAGACCTACTCGATCTTCCTGCCGATCCATCCCGAGACCGGGCGGGTTCTGTATGTGCCGATGAAGAAGGTTTGCGCCGATACCTACACTGTCACCTTCGATGACGAGGATGGCAAGGAATGGACGCTGCCCGTGACTGGCGGCAATGTGAAGCTGCAGTGGAAGCCTGATTTTGGCGCGCGCTGGGCCGCTTTGGGCGTTGATTTCGAGATGTATGGCAAGGAACATGCCACTAACGAAAAGATCTATGACGCGATCTGCCGGGCCTTGGGCGGTCGTGCGCCGGAACATTTCAGCTATGAACTGTTTCTGGATGAGAACGGCCAGAAGATTTCGAAGTCGTCGGGCAATGGTGTTTCGATCGATGAATGGCTGACCTATGCGCCCACCGAGTCGCTGGCCTATTTCATGTATCAAAAGCCCAAGACCGCGAAGCGGATGCATTTCGATGTGATCCCAAAGGCGTATGATGAATATCATCAACAGTTGCGGGCCTATCCGGGACAGGACCTGAAGGCGCAGCTGAACAATCCGGTGTGGCATATCCACGGTGGGAATGTGCCCGTATCCACGCTTATGGTTCCTTTTGCGATGCTGTTGAACCTAGCGTCTGTTTCGGGGGCCGAAGACAAAGAGGCGCTGTGGGGCTTTATCCGCCGCTATGCGCCTGAAGCCACTGCCGAGACGCACCCCGATTTGGATCAAGCGGCGGGCTTTGCGGTGCGGTATTTCAACGATTTTGTCAAACCGACGCGCAAGCACCGCGCGCCGACAGAGCAAGAGCACGAGGCGCTGGAGGCGTTGAAGGCGGCGTTGGAAGCCTATGATGGCCCGATGGAAGACGAGGCACTGCAATCGGTGGTCTATTCCATCGGGCGCGAGCGGTTTGATCCGATGCGCGGCTGGTTCACGGCGCTTTATGAGGTGCTGCTGGGGGCGTCGCAGGGTCCTCGGTTCGGTGGGTTCATCGCGCTTTATGGCGTACCGGAGACGATAGCTCTGATCGACAAGGCGCTGGCCGGAGAACTGGTCTGATTTGACCTGATCCCGTGTGGGGCTACTCTTGATTCAGGAGGTGGCCCCATGCGTCGACTATTGCTTGCCCTATCCCTGAGTGCCGGACTGGCATCCGGAGCTTTTGCTCAGAGTGACGAGATCGAGGCCAATATCTCGGCCCAGATACAGGCGTTCAAGGCGGATGACTTTGCCACCGCGTTCACTTTTGCCAGCCCGAATATCCAGCGCATGTTTGGCGACCCGGATAATTTCGGGGTCATGGTTCGGCGCGGTTATCCGATGGTCTGGCGGCCAGCGGAGGTGCGGTTTCTGGAACTGCGCGAGGTCGCCGGGAACCTGTGGCAGAAGGTCATGATCACCGATGGCGAGGGTCGCGTGCATTTGCTGGATTACCAGATGATCCAGCAAGAGGGCCTTTGGAAGATCAATGGCGTGCAGTTGCTGGGTAATTCTGACCCGGCGGCCTGAGGCAACACCACCGTCACGGTGGTAAGAGCCGCGATTAATCCCTTTTCGATACTCAGACCCATGCGCTTGGGCTCAGGGCCCGGGCGGTATCGGGTTTTGGCGCGCGTGCTTGGCGCGATTGGGAAGGGGATTTTACATGAACAAGGCAATCACCGACGGCATCGTGTTCATGCCGCCCGCCTATGCGGCTGGTCTTGGGGTCTGGTCCAGCGGCGACGGCACGCCGGGCTCTCCGACCTATGAGGGGTCGGGCACGGGTGTGTTTGTTCCTGCGGATGCGGATTTTGCAGGCTGTCTGGAGATTTACAAGACGGCAGAACCGCAGCGGCTGCGGTATATGGGGCAGACGCCCTTGTTGCCGGGCTGCTATCTGCAGATCAAGGCGCGGGTGAAGGCGATCAGTGGGCCATTGCCCGAGGTGCGGATCGCGGGCTGGGCCGGTGGTGCCGGAGATGCGCATGTGGACGGGTTGGTCGAGCAGGGCTCGGCGGTGCAGCTGACCGGCTATGGCACCGTCCATGAGGTAACGGCCATCGTGGGCACGGGGCTGCGCCCCGGTGTGGATATGCCGTGGGGCAATGCGGCGCTTTACGGTCACTTTGGTCTGGATATCGAAGGCACCAACGGCGCGGTGGTGCGGGTGGATGATATCGAGATCGCGGATGTGACCTCGGTCTTCCTGCGCGACATGATCGGTTTGGTCGATGTGCGTGATTTTGGGGCGGTCGGGGATGGTGTCACCGATGACTCGGCAGCGTTTGAGGCAGCGGATCAGGCGGCGAACGGTCGCAAGGTTTACGTGCCGCAGGGTGAGTTCCGGCTGGAAGAGAACACCAATATGGCGTCCGAGATCTCGTTCGACGGAACTGTCACGATGCCGATCGACAAGATGCTGCTGCTGACCAAGAATTTCGATCTGCCCACCTATATCACCGCCTTCGGCGATGAAATGCTGGCGTTCAAGAAGGCGTTTCAGGCGCTGCTGAACAGCTCGGACCATGAATCGCTGGATCTGGGCGGGCGCAAGATCGCGGTGACCGAGCCCATCGATATGGCAGCGGCTGTGCCGAACCGGACGGGCTATGCCACCCGTCGCGTGGTGCGCAACGGGCAGTTTGACGTCAAAAGCAGCTCGACCTGGGATACCGAGACCTTCACCTCGATCGCGACCTACAGCCCGTCTGATCCTGATACGCTGACCAACGTGGCCAATGTGGCGAATATACCGGTGGGTTCGCTGGTCACCGGCAGCGGGGTCGGGCGTGAGGTTTATGTGCGGTCGAAAAACGAAAGCACCGGTGAAATCACGCTGAGTGCGCCGACTTATGATGCCGCAGGGACGCAGACCTTCACCTTCACATCGTTCAAGTACCTGCTAGATTTCAGCGGTTTCAGTGCGCTGCAGAAGTTCAACATGGAAGGGATCGAGTTCCAGTGTAACGGTCGGTGCAGCGCGATCCGGTTGTCTCCGGGCGGGAACACTTTTGTACTGAAAGACTGTTTCATCAGTCGCCCGAAGGACCGGGGTATCACATCAATCGGGCGCGGATGTCAGGGGATGCTGATCGATGGCTGTCAGTTCCTATCGACCGAGGAAAGTCTGGACGTGCCGGACCGAAGCTCAATCGCGCTGAACGCCAATGCCAACGACGTCAAGCTGCGCCACAACCGGGCCACGCGGTTCCATCATTTCGCGGTGCTGAGCGGCGACAACAATCTGGTGCTGGGCAACCACTTCTTCCAGGGCGACAACGTCGCGAACGGGGTGCGCAACGCCGGGTTGGTGATCATCGGCGGCTATAACAGTTCGTCCATCGCCGAGAACTATGTCGATAACTGTTTTATCGAATGGACCAACGAGCACGATGCCAACCCGGATTATTTCACCAGCTTCTCGTTCAGCGCGCTGAGCATCACGGATAACATCTTTTATGCCAGCGATGTTGCCCCCTGGTTCAGCTATCTGGTGATCCGCCCCCATGGCACGGGGCATTTCTTGAACGGGCTGACCGTCACCGGCAACAAGTTCCGCGTCAACAACGTGCGGATCGACCGAGTGGACCGGGTCGATACCAGTTTTGCCGATCTTGATCCGGAAAGGCACAAGAGGGTGTGTTTCGAGAACAATACGTTCCACGGCATCGATACGCCTTGCGCCAATCCATTGCGGCTGCAGCACACGCAAAGCTCACCGTCATCAGCCTGGACCGTCAGTTCGCAGGGCCAATTGCCGTTCGGGGGCAGGGCGCGCGGGTGTGATGCGGTTGTTGCCCTGGGAAGCCTCAGGACATCGTTGAATGCGGTGCGCTATACCGCGCCATATGTCGAGTTGCGACAGGGATCGGGCCAGAGCGATATCCGCCTGCGCTGGTCCGAAAGCTTGCGTGGTGCGGTTTCGACCATTCTGCGGATTGATACCTGATTGATGTGGTGGGCCGCCTGAATGTAGGCGGCCCATCTTTAATAGCTGCGCCACAATCCAAATTTGATCCCGATGTTATCATCAGCCGAATTGCGCTCGGCACCCAGAATCCAGGTGAGTCTGCCCGTCTTTGGGCGATACATCAGCGAAGGTCGCACCCTCCAGTACCATGGTCGGTCCGAAACATAAGAAGTTTCGATCTGCAGGAGCGGGTCAAACCGTCGACCCGAGGACAGACCGGCCGTGAAATCCAATTTGCGGATCACTGCCTCATGGGTGCGGTTTTCGAGCGCTGCGTCGACATTGATCCATCCGCCTCCCAATCCGGTTTGAGTGCTTTTGCCGTAGGAAAGTGTTGCTTTGTACATTGCCCAACTACTGTACTGGCGATGGTGCGCGCCAACGCCGAACTCGGCCGCCAGACGCCCTGCTGACCCCATGTCTGCAACCGGCACGCGTGCAAAGACCAGCGCGTGCCCATACAAATCCTGATGCTCCTCGGCATCCAGTCCGATCGTGAGTTTCGGCCGCAATCCCCACTCGGTATAAAGCGAGGATTTGTACTTGTAGACGTCTTCCTCTTTGAAAGCGGTCACAGATAACGCGGTGAAGCTTGACCCCTTCTCGCGGAGCCACGCACCGGACCATGCCGGAGTGCACACCATGAAAAGCAGCGGAATGACGAGAACCAGACGAGCCATGGGGGCAGCATCGGCAGACATGGTTAACGGATGGTTAGTTTCTTGTTCATCTTCGAGAAAGATTTTTTGATCCAAAAACATTGTCTATGTGCAGGAAAAGGGTGGCGTTTTCAAAAGCTGTGCTAGGCTCGGGTCAGCTATAAAGGAGGAGCCTTATGCCGCAGATTTCCAAAACCAACAGCTATCAGACTGTCATCACCACCTTCGAGATGACCCCCGGAACCTGCCAGGACCTTCTTGAGGCGCTGACCGATGCTTATGCCGAGTTCATTTCGAAACAGCCGGGTTTCATTTCAGCCGGATTGCATGTGAATGATGCCCAGACGCGGATTGCCAATTATTCACAATGGGAGCGCCGCGAGGATTTCCTGGCGATGTTGCGCACACCGGAGATGCGAGAGCGGAATCGCAGGGTTAACGAGCTGTGCAAGAGCTTTGAACCAGTGATGTACGACGTCGCCGAGACATTCGGTGAGACCTGATCTGAGTCAATGCACGGCCGCCACCGGTCGCGCAGTATAGCGGCACAACTACGGAGGCGCGAGCCATGTATCATAACATTCTTGTTCCCATTTCCTTTGATGCCGAACGGGACAGCTCGGCAGCGTTGAAGCTGGCAGAACTACTGTCGACGCCCGAGGCTGCGGTTACGCTGCTGCATGTGGTAGAGCACATTCCGGATTATGCGATCTCGTACATGCCTGCCGAGTATCTGTCCGAAGCCCGCAAGGCCATTCAGACCGAGCTTGATGCTCTGGCGGCGCGCGTCCCGAATGCGAAGGGGCTGGTGGTTGAAGGCCATTCCGGGCGAACGATTCTGGACTGGGCCGAAGTGAATAAGCCCGACCTGATCATCCTGGCTTCGCACCGCCCGGGGATGCAGGACCTGTTGTTGGGTTCAACCGCGACCCATGTGGTGCGCCACGCCAAATGTGCCGTGCATGTGGTGCGATAAGGTCGAGCTTTTTCCAAGCCGACCCCGATTGCGGCCATGGCTTTGCCACATACCGCGTGTAAGACCTATGGCATGACAACCGGGAAACAAACGAAAGACACCGATCCGAACCCTCGTCTTACACGGCGGCAACGGCGGGCAGACGCGTTGCGCAGGCAGGCTCTGTCCCCGGTGCGTATTCTACTGATGGTGCTGGCCTTGCCCTTAACCACAGGAATGATCGCAATCGGTGTCTACCTGCGCGTTTCAGACTACGAACGTCATGAAGCGGTGATCCATCTGGTGGCGCTGGCTGGGTGTGATGCGGTGGAGATGCTGGGTTTCGGGCCTTTTCGCGAAGGAAGGCCCGGATATCATAAGCGCAATGACCCCGATGGCGATGGTGTCGCCTGTGGCTCGTTTGCCTTGCAGAAACCACGCAATGTCGCGATGCCGGGAGATATCCAAGCCAATCCCCGGAATCTTCAGACCCCGAAACAGCGCACTGTCGGAACGGCAAAGTTTTTGAAGCCTTGAATCGGTGGGGGGCGAAATCTTGAAAAGATTTCGGGGCGCTTTCTTTTCAAGAAAGCGTTGCGTGGCTCAGGTGAGCCAACGCACGGGTGCGCGGTTGCAGAAGATTACGATCTGGCCCGAGTTTTCCGCCACTTGATAACCGCGACGATTGATTTCGGCCATAAAACGCTCCATCCCGGCAAAGCGCTCTATATCGCGCGCCTTGCGACGGATTACGCCACCTTGCTGCACCGCCTTGGAGGCGAATAGATCACGGAGCCAAACCTCAGGCGAGAGGGGAGAATTACAGTTATACATCACCTATGATTTGGCGCAGCTAGGTTAATGCCGGGTAAAGAAAGTTGCGCCCGCAAAGCGGGTCTTGCCTTGTCCTGACCAGAGCGCCACAGTCGCCGCGATGACTCGTGATGAATTCAATGCCTTTTGCTCGGACCTCAAAGCCACCAGCCATGTCGTGCAGTGGGGCAACGCAGATGTCTGGAAAGTAAGCGGCAAAGTCTTTGCCATCTGTGGTTGGAACGACGGAAAGGATGCGTTTACCTTCAAGGCTACCGATCTAGCCTTTGAGGTCCTCGGAGATGAGCCAGGTATCCGCCCAGCGCCTTATCTGGCATCGCGAGGTATGAAATGGCTGCAGGTTTACGATGAACGTGGCATGAGCGACGCGTCGCTGCGAGATCATATTGTAATCTCATACGATCTGGTCGTAGCTAAGCTGACCAGAAAGGCGCGGGCAGAGCTGGGCCTTTAAGGCGGTCAGTCTTTCATGGCGTGCAGCAGCTCAAGCAGTTTTTTCCGGTCATCATCGTCGGCATAGTCTCCGCTGGCCAGCCGTTCGGCGATGCTCAGGCGCAGACGGTCATGTTGTGTGCGAACCTCTTCGCCCGCCGTTTCAGCGAGGGTCTTCATGATCACTGCCACCGCCTGCTGCCGTTTGGTGGTGGGATTGGCGATGTAGTCCACAAGGCTTTGCTGTCCGGAATCAAGGATGTTTTCGGCCAGATCACGCAGTTGATCCCCATTTGGAAGCAACGGCGTAGGGGCATCTTGCGGTGGCAGAATCTCAGGCGGGTTGCGCGGGGTTTCCGCTAGCGCATTGGTGCCGTCAACAAAGGCTTCGGTGATCATCCGCGTGATCCTGATCGCGCGCGGATCTTTAAACAAAGTCGAGGCAATAGCTACGCCGTAGTCGGTATAGACCCACGGATTGACCCGTCGGCCACCGCGGCCTTCGGGTTTTGAGATCACATTCTGTGATTGCAAATCCGCGACCTCAGCGTCGGAAAGCTGAAAGCGGTAGCCTTCGAACAGATCCTTATTGCGCGAGACGGCCTGATTGAAGGCGCTGACGGATTTTCCGTAAAACTGCGCCAGATCTTCTGCCAGAACCACGCGTACACCGCGCACCCGATGAATGGCGTTTTGGACCTCTTGAGGGCTGGGCAGGTTTTCCGGGTTCGTCATCATATCCGTTTGGAATCACAATTTGTGATTTCAAACGTGACGCAGGGCGCGCTGGGCTGCAAGTTTGAACTGCAGGTAGGTTCAATGTCTCTTGCCGAGAGGTCTGCCAGATTCGGCCAATACCCTGATGGAAATAACCTTTTTGAAAGAACAAGCTTGCCCCCTATCAAGTTGACAATCCTAATGGATTGACTGATACAAGCGGAACAAGACCGGGCCGTTAGCTCAGCTGGATTAGAGCAGGGAACTTCTAATTCTCAGGTCGGGGGTTCGAGTCCTCCACGGCTCGCCATTTTTTCAGATGTTTTTCGAAACGGGGCAAGGGTACGGCCCTTATATCTGAATTCAAAGCGGTCGGTCAGACTGCACCAAGCGGGTGCTTTCAGCTTTTCCCTCAGTGTTTTGGGCTGAACGTAAGGTCCAACCGCATAAACGCGCTGTTTGGATCGGCGTCATAGCCGTAGATCGGACCGCAATAGGAATATCCCAATGTTTCATATAGCTTGCGTGCTGCGTCATATTCCGAGAGATGATTTGCGCCAGTTTCCAGGACAAGTGCGGAAACGCCCTCGGCTCGGGCCAGATCGGCAAGATGGTTCATGATCACACGCGCCAATCCTCGGCCGCGCGCAGCAGCAACCACGTGCACCGATTTAACTTCGGCAGTGCCATCCGGCAGCGCCTTAAGCGCACCACAACCCAAGGGCTTACCCGCCTCATAAATAGCCCAAAAGCGAATGCCCGGCTCGCGCAGGGCATCAATGTCCAGCGTATGATTTGAGGTTTGCGGTGTCGCGTCCCAGCTATGGGCGAGATGCGCTTGAATGATCGGGCGCAGATCCTTGGCGCCGGGGTCTGCTTGGCGGATGTCGATCATTCACAGGGCCTTGTCAGTGGGTCCAGGGAGCGCGCCGGTCAGTGGCGAAATTCTCACCATAGCCGCGCGCCCGCAGGTTCGGCTTGCGCTCGTGCGGCTCGCATACCTGCGCGTCGATGCCGTTGTCTTTGGCATAGTCCAGCGCCTCTTCCTTGGTATCGAACTTCAGACGCACCTGCGTTTGGGTGTCATTGGACGAGGTCCAGCCCATCAGCGGATCGACCTCACGCGCAGAAGCCGGGGCGTATTCCAGAACCCATTTGCGGGTTTTGGCCATCCCCGAGGTCATCGCGTTTCGCGAAGGCTGGTAAATCCGTGCGCGCATGTCGCCTCTCCGTACTCACTTGGCTGAAGCTGTTTATGCGTCAGAGCGCGCGCCGGGACAAGATGACAATTGTCGCGGGTCGCATGGACTGCCTAATGACAGGTATTGTCATTAGTTCGGGGTAGAAAGCGCGCAGACATAAAAGGACAGCAGGATGCTTCACCAAGAACGCCACCTCGACATCAACGCCCGACCCAATGAGATTTGGGCTATCCTCCGCCGCTTTATGCATATCGATGAGTTTACCCCGCAGGTGACATCGGTTGATGCTTTGACTGCCGGATCGGATGGTGTTGGGTCACAGCGCCGGTGTCACTTCGCGAACGGCACATCATTGGTCGAAGAGGTGACGGATTGGCAGGTTGACCGCGGCTACACCGTACGGTTGTCGCAGATGGCGATGCCTCTGCGCGAAGCACAGGCGGCGATTGCCATCACACCGCTGTCCGACACGCGCAGCCGTGTTATCTGGAGTATGGATTTTCGTATGAAATATGGACCGTTGGGCTGGTTAATGGGACAAACCCTGTTGAAGATGATGATGGGTTGCGTACAGGCCGAGAACCTGTCGGCCTTGGCGGCGAAGGTTCAAACGCACCCCGACGCCCAACCCCGGACCGCTTAGCTGAAAATGAATCCAGATCAGCCCTTGCAGATGGACAAAATAAGAACAAATGTAGGGGCCTGACCCGGAGCCCGCCCATGCCTTATGCCCATTCCGACAAGACTCAACTGACCGCAGACGACGTGCGCGCGCGTCTGAAACTGGAGGGCGGCAAGCAGTTCGTCATGCACACCGAGTTCGCCCCGGCTGGCGACCAGCCGACGGCGATCAAAGAGCTGGCAGGCGGTGTGAATGATGGTGAGCGAGATCAGGTCCTGCTGGGTGCGACCGGGACGGGCAAGACCTTCACCATGGCCAAGGTGATTGAAGAAACGCAGCGGCCTGCGATCATCCTGGCGCCAAATAAGACGCTGGCAGCGCAGCTGTACGGGGAATTCAAGGGCTTCTTCCCAGAGAACTCGGTCGAGTATTTCGTTTCCTATTACGACTATTACCAGCCAGAAGCCTATGTGCCGCGGTCGGACACGTACATCGAAAAAGAATCGCAGATCAACGAACAGATCGACCGGATGCGCCACTCGGCCACGCGGGCGCTGCTGGAACGCGATGACGTGATCATCGTCGCCTCGGTCTCGTGCATCTACGGTATCGGTTCGGTCGAGACCTATGGAGCGATGACACAGGATCTGAAGGTGGGTCATGAGTATGACCAGAGGCAGGTGATGGCTGATCTGGTTGCCCAACAGTACCGCCGCAACGATCAGGCTTTCCAGCGCGGGTCCTTCCGGGTGCGTGGCGATTCCCTGGAAATCTGGCCGGCCCACCTTGAGGACCGTGCTTGGAAATTCTCGTTCTTCGGCGAGGAACTGGAAACCATCACCGAGTTCGACCCGCTGACCGGTGAACGTGCCGCGACGATGGAACAGGTGCGCGTCTATGCGAACTCGCACTACGTGACGCCGAAGCCGACGATGAACCAAGCGATCATTGGGATCAAAAAGGAACTCCGCATCCGGCTGGATCAACTGGTCGGAGAGGGCAAGCTGCTGGAAGCTCAAAGGCTGGAACAGCGTACGAACTTCGATCTGGAAATGCTCGAGGCCACCGGCGTCTGCAACGGGATCGAGAACTACTCGCGCTACCTCACGGGCCGTGCGCCGGGCGAACCGCCGCCAACCCTGTTCGAATTCATTCCGGACAACGCGATTGTCTTCGCCGACGAGTCCCATGTCAGTGTCCCGCAGATCGGCGGCATGTACCGTGGCGACTATCGGCGCAAGTTCACGCTGGCCGAACACGGGTTCCGCCTGCCGTCCTGCATGGACAATCGACCTTTGAAGTTCGAGGAATGGGACGCAATGCGCCCGCAATCCGTCTTTGTCTCGGCCACCCCGGCGAAGTGGGAGATCGAACAGACCGGCGGTGTCTTCACCGAACAGGTCATCCGCCCCACCGGCCTCTTGGACCCCGAGGTCGAAATCCGCCCGGTGTCGATGCAGGTGGACGACCTGCTGGACGAGGTGCGCAAGGTGGCCGCCAACGGATTCCGCACGCTGGTGACAACGCTGACCAAACGCATGGCCGAGGACCTGACCGAATACCTGCACGAACAGGGCATCAAAGTGCGCTACATGCACTCGGACATCGACACGCTGGAACGCATCGAAATCCTGCGCGATTTGCGGCTTGGGGCCTTCGACGTTCTGGTCGGCATCAACCTGCTGCGCGAAGGGCTCGACATCCCAGAATGCGGGCTGGTCGCCATTCTGGACGCGGATAAAGAGGGTTTCCTGCGCTCGGAAACCTCACTGATCCAGACCATCGGCCGCGCCGCGCGCAACGCCGATGGGCGGGTGATCATGTATGCCGACAAGATCACCGGCTCGATGGAGCGCGCCTTGGGCGAAACCAACCGCCGCCGCGCCAAACAGCTCGCCTATAACGAAGAACACGGCATCACGCCTGAGACCGTGAAGAAAAACGTCGAGGACGTTCTGGCCGGTCTCTACGAAGGCGATGTCGACATGAACCGGGTCACCGCCACCATCGACAAACCGATGCATGGTGCGAATTTGGAAGCGCACTTGGACGGGCTGCGCGACCAGATGCGCAAGGCCGCCGAGAATCTTGAATTCGAAGAGGCCGCCAACATCCGGGATGAGATCAAACGTCTGGAAGCGGTCGATCTGGCCGTCGCCGACGACCCTATGGCGCGCCAATGGGCGGTCGAGAAAGCCTCGGAAGACGCCGTGAAATCGCGCGGGAGGTCAACGGCGGGCAGGCCAGGTCAGCGGGGCGGGAATGTGAAGCGAAGAAGGAAAAGCTAATTGGAACAAAGTGATAGTCAGCTAAATATTAACCAAGAGCGAAAGGAAGATGCACCGTCAACGATTTGGAAAACGCCACTAGGTAGAGCCATTTTTGGATTCTATTGTGAGACACGCGACAACAGTTATTTCGTTAATGACGACTACATCCAAGCATTATGCAATGTTCAAAATCGAGCAGAGGCAAACTACGGCAAAACGATAGTTTATGCATTTGTTGTAAGCATACTCTCAATTGCAACGGCAAACGACGCTATAGGTGATGCAGGGTATTTTGGACTGAATTTCAATCAAATACCCTATCTGACGGAGTTTTGCTCATTGTCGTTGAGCGTTTTTGCCGTCTTGATTGTGTTTCAAGCGCTCGACATTTTCACAATGACTCGCATGCGAATCGAACTGTTCTCTCTTACTACCTCTGAACACCCGAACATGCGGATGTTGCACCTAAAAGGGAACAACGCTTGGATTGACGCCCTTATCCCAAAAAGAGTGGGCTACCAAAGCCATTGGCTTCACCGCGTCGCTCAAGCAATTGGCTTAAGCCTTTCACTCGTTCTTCCAGTTTCAACAATATTACTCGTCTTTGCTGCCCAAGCCATTTGCGTTGCTTCTGTACTGCCAATCAATGAATTTGATCTATCAGATGGGATAGTTTGGGCGGGTATCTTAATTTCTGTGAGCAGCATCACGATGTTGTTTCTTACAGCTTTGATTCCGCTAAAATTCACATTTCAGAATGTCCCTCGACCAATTCAGGATGAGACAAACCAATTTTAGCAAGCGTAGGATGGGTGCTCGCACCCATCTCACCCGTGACTATACAACAAGCGATAAAACCCTCTCAGATCACGGTGCCAACGTCTTAGAAGTCAAACAGCTCATCCAGAAAGCCGCCGCGTTTCTTCTTTTTACGGTATCCGTGATCAGATCGGTCATCAAAACCCCGCTGCGGCGGTGGCGGCGGCGTATGGTCGGCAGAGCGATCGATGATTTTGTCCAGTTCTCCACGGTCCAGCCACACGCCACGACATTGCGGACAATAATCAATCTCGACCCCGCTCCGCTCGGTGATTACCAGCTGAGTTCCATCAATCGGACATTGCATCAGACGCTCTCCTTTTTCTGTCCTGAACAGATGGGAGCGCGCGCAGGGATTTTCACCCCACTGCGACCGCACGTCCCGCTATGGGCAAAGCTATAGGGCAGAGTTGGCCCGGTCCCGCGCTGCCCCCTTCAGCATTGGAATTCACAAATTGAGGTTCCAAATGGTTGCCATGACGAACCCTAAGAAATTTCTCAGGAGCTGATGGGTGCATAGACCCATTGTCTCTGTCTTCGAGCCCTCAATGCTGGGTTGGATACTCCCCAAAACGCGATGGAAATGTGCTTAGTGCTCACCTCAAAACGCAGGCGAAACCCAAACGTGAATTGGTCTAACGAGATGCGTGTAACGAGACCGCAGAACGACCCGAGTTTGGACAAAATTCCGCCCAAAATCGTCAATAGCCGCCGCAGTGCAACAGATCGAATACAGATTGGAAATCAATGAAAAAGGCAGCTCTGCTTCTTACCCTATTGCCTGCAGCCGCATTCGCCGAGGAACGGGTGTTTGAATGTGAGGCACCGGATGCGGAACACCCGGAAATGGCCGCTCGGCTTGTGAAGTATGATGGGCAGCAAAAGGGCCACATCACGATCGGGGATATCGACAAGGATGTGGATGTGTTTCCCGGTCTCGACACCCTGACCTATCTGTATGTCGGTGAGGATTACACGCTGAATTATAACGTTCACCCTGAGAAGGGCACGTTTGATTACTCTGCCTCTGGCAGCAAGTCAGGATGGGGCAAGGGAACGTGCGTAGAGACCACGGGCCAATAATGGCGTTCGAATAGAATGATTTAAGGCGCGGTCGAGACGGCAGTCTGGTCGCGCCTTTGCTTTTGTTCCGAGATCAAGTTCGCACAGCTGATCCAGGCATTTGCAACATAATTACGAACCCAGGCGGAACTTGGTCGGTGTCATTCCGGTCTGGCCCCTGAAAAAGCGTGTGAAATGGGATTTGTCGGAGTAGCCGAGCATTAGACCGATCTCAGCTATTGTCATTTTGTCTTCTCCGAGGTGTTCCTTGGCGACATCGACACGCAGCCGTTTGATTTCGCGGGGCAGCGTTGTGCCTTGCTGCTGAAGCGCTTTAAGAAACCGTTCCGGCTGTATTCCCAACAATCCAGCCACCACCTCTGGTCCCAAATCGGTTTCATCCAGCTTATCGCGTAAAACAGATCGCAAAGCAGCTACTACGGTTACTTCTTCATCTTGTCGCGGTGAGGCGATGGGCTTGGCAGAGCCCTCCGAGACATGGTGCAAAAACAACCATTCTACAGGGAAACTAATCTGCATTCCGGGATCGGTCCCAAGGCCGACCTCGATCCCCTTGTAGTCGATAGGTAGTCCGTTGATGTATCTGCTTTCCCATCGCACACGCGAAGAATCCCAGGCATCCCCGACGACGGTCTGCAATAGGCGTACATAGATTGCGGCACCAAAACCGGTCACCTGAATCGGCGGTACAGTAGGCTCTTGTTGCCTTTCGATTCGATAAGTCGCTTTGTCCGCTTCTACGACAAGGCTGTGTCGCACAGAATTGGATTCCTGCGGTACAAGCCCCACGAAACGGGTAAAGAACTCGAACAGCGTCTTTGTCGATTGCAGGGCCTGAGCGAACGGAGGCCACTCTTGCAGGTCAAACGTCTCCCCTACTTTCAGTCCAAGGTATCGATCCCCTGATACTTCTGAGAAGGCATTTACCAAACCATAGACCAACTCTGAGTGCACGAACACGGCTGGGTCAGACAACAGTTCGGCTTTCAGGCCGACCTGATCCAATGCTGGTTGCGGATTGATCTTACGTTCGGTGAGATATTGCAGGAACGGAGCAGCTAAGGAGAGGCGAATAAAGCCCTCGCTATGCTCTTGAGAGGTGGAGTTGAAAGGCAAGCTCGTCACCCTTGTCTGGATTAGTTTTAAGAAGTGGCCATTTTTTCAATCACATTCGAACATCCTAATTCGAAAGTGGCAACCGAGCCAAGATTTTCCGGACTACAGTTTGCAAAACACGAATATGAAGGGAGTACTTATGTCCGGCCTACGATTGTCCCTTTGCTCGACGGTAATTGTCGCTGCAGCTCTTTCTTTTTCAACGTCCGCGCATGCTCAGGATCAAGAAGAACCTCAAACGTTGTTTACCAACGTGCATGTCTTCGATGGCGTCAATGAACAGCGTATCGAGAATGCCAGCGTATTGGTCGAGGGTAATCTGATTAAGGCCGTATCAACCGAAGCGATCGATGCCCCCAATGCTACGGTCATTGACGGAGAGGGACGGACACTGACCCCCGGGTTTATTGAACTGCACGCGCACCTCATGCTGATGGGGCCGACGTTACCTGCGATGGAGGCCAACACAACCTGGGAGGACTTTGCCATACACGGTGCACGGATGGCCGAGATGTATTTGATGCAGGGCTTCACCACAGTCAGGGATGCGGGTGGCGCCAATGGCGGGTTACGTCGTGCAATTGACGCAGGCCAAATTGACGGCCCGCGTTACTTTCCATCTGGTGCATTTATCGGAACGCGAGGTGGTCACGCTGACTTCGCGAATTTCACTGCACCGCCCGGGTCTGAAACAAACATGAGCAGGCTGAACTTGGCGCAGGAAATTAGCGGTGTTGATGACGTTTACAAGTTCGCACGCAACAATTTCCGCATGGGCGCGACGCAGTTGAAGTTCATGCAATCTGGTGGCGTCGTATCGGCCTTCGATCCGTGGCAGTTGCTGGCTGGATCGCCTGAGGAAATCAAAGCTGCGGTACAGGTGGCAAACGAGTATGGCAGCTATGTCATGGCGCATTCCTATCGGAAGGAAGCAATCCTGAGCGCGCTAGATGCGGGTGTGATGTCGATCGAACATGGCTTCTCGTTTGACTGTGAAATTGCCCAAGTCATGAACGAAAAAGGGGCATACATTACCACCAACCTGACGGCCTTCGATCCCGGATTGCTAGATATTCCGGCAGTGGCAAATGTCCCGTCGAGTCTTGCTAAGGCAAAGTCCGCCTCGGCCACATTTGCGGGCTACATCGACAATATGAAGGAATGCCCGGTGAAGCGAGGGTTCCAGACCGACTGTGTTGGTTCGGTCGAGGCATGCAATATCCAGATTGCCTACGAGAAGCACCTGAACAATGAGTTTTTTGGACCCTACACGTCGATGGTGACGCTGACATCGACGGGTGGTGAGGTGGTCGCTTTGTCAGGTGACTTTATGAACCCGTACACCGCCGGAAAACTGGGCGTTATCGAGGAAGGAGCTTATGCGGATATCCTGCTCATCGATGGTAACCCACTTGAAGACTTCACGGTTGTTGGCACGGGTGATCAATGGTTCGGTGCCGACCCGAGGCCTGAAAGCCCAGATACGATCCGCCTGATCATGAAGGACGGCGTCATCTACAAAAACACACTGGATTGACCTGTCTGAACAGCCGGAGAGTATTTATGCGACATTGCTTCCGCTCCGTAGTATTCGCAGGGTTGGTTTGGTGTGCTCTTCCTGTCATGGCGACGCCAGAAACCGCGTTAGACTGGTCTGACCTGCCTGACCCGTCCGCGCAGGTCTTTGAAGACCCCTATCGCGAACTTAGCGCCGAACAATTCGACGATGTCCTTTACGTCGTACGACTGCGCGGCAGATTGCAGCGGGACTTTGGTAGCAATGAAGAAAGGCAGAAATGGCAAGAGCTTCTGACCGAGACTGAGGATGCCTTGGTGGCAGATGGGATTGATGTCGACTGGCTGCTGGATCAGCGAGAGGTCGTGACGGAACGTCGAAGAAAAGCAGGTACAAACGGAAATCCGCAATTCGACGGTCAAACAATCACACTCGCGGGCTTTGCCATTCCCGCTCCGAGTGATCCGGACGGGCGACCTGTCGCGTATCTGGTGCCGGAACGCGGGATGTGTAGTCACATGCCTCCTCCTCCGCCCAACCAGATGATCCGTGTACGGTTGAATGGAGACTGGACGCCCAGCTATTTCCACGAACCCGTTCGGCTGACGGGCACGCTGACTATCGATCCTTCTGTTCAGAATATGATGGTTGTGGACGGCCTCATGCCTATGAATGCGACTTTCCAGTTGGAGACGGAACGCGTCGAAACTCTGGAAACTGAAGCAGACAGGCTGGAATGGAAGCAGCGCGCCGCCGATCGCATCCGGGCGGCGGGAGATCGCAAGACCAGCGGGGCAAGGGCATCTGAATGATAAGACTTCTGTTTGCCGCATTGAGTATTGCCTTTGCTGGCGCAGCGTCGGCTCAGGGACTGTCCGGGCCATCTTCGGTCGAAGCTGATCTAGAGCCCGGCGATGGGCTAACCGATCCGCAATACCGTTCCGATTTTCCACGCAATATCGCACCAGGTTGGTTTCAGTGGAAAGACCGGCTGGCTGAGGGTGGGTTTCGGTTCAACATTGATTACTTGGCATTGGGCCAATCCACGAATGCTGATCTGGGAACCGGCGAAGCGGCAAGCGGAATTGCGCGTTTTTACGGCAGTTGGCAGGCAACTGAACGCGGCTCTCTGACATTCAAGATCGAAGACCGGCACAGTTACACCGATGTTGCCCCGCAATTCCTCGGGCTGGATGGCGGAGCACTTTCGATCACTGGGACAGCCTTCAACGATAATGGTTTGCTGCTGACCAATCTGTTCTGGACGCAAAGGGCCGAGAACGGCTCGTGGACACTGCAAGTCGGGCAGATTGATGTAACGGACTTTGTGGACATTTATGGGTTGGTCAGCCCATACAGCGGTTTCCAGAACCTGTCTTTCAATACCAACCCGACTATTAACACACCCAATCAAGGCCTTGGCATTGCCGGTGGGGTAAAGCTGAGCGAAAACTTCTACGCTGTTGCGAGCATCTCAGACGCAAACGCCGACCCGTCTGATCCAAACTTTGATGTGTTTGGCGATGGCAATCTCTTCAAGTCACTCGAGCTTGGTTACACCTCCGGCTTTGATCGCATCTACTTTGACAATATCCACCTGACCCTTTGGCACGCGGATGCAGCCGACGATGGCAGCCGTCCAGAAGACTACGGGGCCGCGTTTTCAGCGGCGTGGTTTGTTGGCAATAAATGGATGCCATTCTTCAGGGCAGGGGCCTCAAAAGGGACAGCGGCGCTTTATGATCGGTCCGTTTCTGCAGGTCTGGGATATTACGGTCGCAATACCGATCTGGCCGGGCTGGGACTGAACTGGGCCGAGGCAAGGGGCATAGACGGTGATCAGTTCACGCTCGAAGCATTCTATCGTTTTTCAATATCACCCGGGCTGCAGATCACGCCATCACTGCAGTTCATTTCTGACCCGCTGCTGAACCCCACGCAGGATAGCATTATGCTGTTCGGTCTAAGAACTCGGATCGTTTTCTGAGGTGGGGCGAAAGCAGACTCCAAAAATAACAAAACATTCAGTTTTGTCGATAAAAGGGAGGATCCATCCATGCGTACCTTGTTTCTGGCGGGCACGTTGTCTGTTTTTTCGACACTAGGCGCCGCGCAGACTTACGACATCGTCATTCTCAACGGTCGGGTCATGGACCCGGAAACTGGGTTCGACCAGATTGCTAACGTTGGAATAAGCAACGGCTGGATCACTGCGATCACCGACGAAGATATTAACGGCAGCCAGTCCATCGATGCGACAGGGCACGTTGTGGCACCCGGATTTATCGACCTTGAGCAACACGGGTTGGACCCTTGGGGTATCAAAGTAAACCTTAGGGATGGCGTCACAACTCAAATGGATTTTGAGGTCGGAGCCGCTAACATTGATGAATGGTATGAAGCACGAGAGGGCTCAACGCAGGCAAATTATGGCACGGTGGTTGGACAAGAATTCGCACGGATGCGGGTCCATGACGGGCTCGTGCTTGAAGGTGGAGATATAGACTTCCGGAACTTCTTCGCACTGAGGGCACAATCTGTGGAAGACGGCGTCGAGGGGTGGTCTTCTGTACCAAGCAACCGTGAGCAGATGAACGAAATCACTGCCCAGCTGGATGAGGGACTACGTCTTGGAGCACTCGGTGTGGGATCGACCATCGGTTACGCTCGCGAAGGTATTACCACCTATGAGATGTTCGAAGCACAGCGGGCTGCGGCGCGTTACGGTAGACTGACTTCCGTCCATCACCGATTTCATCCCAGTGCTTCGACGCCGACAGAAACACAGACGGGTGTAAATGAAATCTTGGTCAATGCGATGGTGCTTGGTGCCCCGCTGCACATTCATCATGACAATGATTATGGGTGGTGGGAAAATCAGGAAAAGCTCCAGATGGCCCGCGACCAAGGCTACAACGTCTGGTCCAGCTACTATCCTTGGACTGCCGGATCGGGAAACTACGGCGCTTCGATCATCGCCCCCGAAAATTGGGAAGGTTCGATGGGGTACAAATACGAAGACACCATCTTTGATCCCCAACTCGATCGCTTCGTTACAAAAGACGAGTTTTTGAGCTTCGCTGAGAATGAACCGGGACGGACGGCAATTGTTTTTAGCCCGCCAAGGGAGCAATGGCTGAATGATTGGATTACTATCGCAGGCTATGGCATCTCGGGCGACGGTATGGCCGGGCTAGACATCGAGGGCAACTTGATGAATTGGGATGCTCCTTACGAAGATTATGCCGGGCATCCTCGGTCAGCAGGCAGCCACGCGCTTGTCTTGAGACTGGCTCGCGAAGCGAATGTGCCGCTTATGCTCACACTCACTCAGTTAAGTTACATCCATGCGAAGCGCTTAGGTGACTCAGGGTTGCGAGCAATGCAGGTGCGTGGGCGTATGCAGGAAGGCATGGTCGCTGACATCACGATTTTCGACCCGGAATCTGTGACCGAAAAGGCGAACTATACTCTCGGTCAGCAAGGTCTTCCGTCGGAAGGCATTCCGTACGTGCTCGTTAACGGAACCCTTGTTGTTAACAACAGTGAAGTTCAGCGGGATATTTATGCCGGACAGCCGATCCGGTTTCCAGTCGAGGAGAGCGGACGTTTCGTTCCGGCTGGTCGCGAGCAGATCATGGGTATTCTCACGCCGGATACCGGCACGGCCCGTCCAACACTGCTCGATGATATCACAAATAGTGAAGCCAATGTCGCACCTGTTGATCCACCAACCAATCAGATTGCATCGATAGAGCCCACCGACCCCTTTGATTGGTTTACTCCTCGCAACGGCCTAGATGACGGTGCCCTGTTCTTTTGCGTCGTGCATGCTCGCTTCGAGGACCGTGCAACGGTAAATCGTGATTATGCGAAGGCCATGATGTCTAAAACGGGCGGATTTAGAGGTGCTAGTCGCGTAAGACCTTGATCCATTGTGGGGAAAGGATGGTGGGTGATGAGAGACTCGAACTCCCGACATCTTCGGTGTAAACGAAGCGCTCTACCAACTGAGCTAATCACCCGTGAGGGCTCATGTAGCTAAGCCCGTGCGTGGGTGCAAGAGGGTATGGCACAATTTCTTTTGCAAAATTGCGCAAGGTTTCAGATCAGCGTTTAGGCAACTGGGCGCGGTTACCAATCGAGCAAACTCATTTGTCATATCGTGGTTGAATAGCGAAATGCGGATATCGCTGTTCAGGCGAGGCGGATCAGACACGTTGTTTAGCGATTGAGCGCTCTACCTCGGGAGTTTCCGGTTTTAGAGAAGCGCGACAGCATATTGATCTTGGGTTGGGCGATTCTCGTTTTCCATCGAATTCTGAGTTCAATATGGGCCGTAGCTTTGGTTGTAAGGCCAAAGGGCCTTGCCTGCCATGTGTTGCCTCCGATATGCCCAGAGGGATTGCAACCCTCTGATCCGGAGGCAAAGAATGACGGGCGCCTGTCGCTGTCTGATCGCAGCTTTGGCCTTCTGCGCGATACTCGCTGCCCCGGTTCGGGCCGAGGGCGTGCTGGTTTTTGCCGCCGCCAGCCTCAAGACCGCACTGGACGTGATTGCCAGAAGTTATGAGGCTGAGACCGGGCAAGAGGTGACGGTGTCGTACGCGGCCTCCTCGGTGCTGGCGCGGCAGATACAAGCGGGGGCGCCCGCCGATCTGTTCATTTCGGCCAACGAGGATTGGATTGACGTGCTGCAGGATGAGGGCCTGATCGATACCGCTTCACGTATTGAGTTGCTGGGTAACGGTCTGGTTTTGATTGGTGCGCCGGGGGCTGACACGGCCGAGATTGAGGCGGGGTTTGACCTGAGCACCCGTCTAGGCAGTGGGTATCTGGCCATGGCTTTGGTCGATGCGGTGCCTGCGGGCATCTATGGCAAGGCCGCGTTACAGGGTCTGGGACTCTGGGGCGATGTTCAGGACCGGATTGCCCAGACGGACAATGTTCGTGCCGCGCTGGCGCTGGTTGCGACGGGGGCGGCGCCTTTGGGGATCGTCTATCGCTCGGACGCTGTGGCTGATGAGCGGGTCGGGGTCATCGGTGTCATCCCTGCGGATGTCCATCCGAAAATTGTGTATCCGGCAGCCCTGACTTCTACTGCAGAACCTGCGGCGCACGCGCTTTTGACCTATTTGCAAGGCAATTCCGCACGGGCCGAATTTATGAGGCAGGGGTTCTCCCTGCCCGAAGGGTAGTACGATGGGATGGTTGGGCCCGGCAGAGATGGAGGCATTGCGCCTGTCGCTGCGCGTATCGTTCTGGGCAACGCTGATCACGTTGCCCTTTGGGATTTTCATTGCCTATGCGCTTGCGCGCTGGCGGTTTCCGGGGCGCCAGTTGCTGAATGGTCTGGTTCATCTGCCTCTGATCCTGCCGCCGGTGGTGACCGGCTATCTGCTGCTGCTGACCTTTGGGATTCAGGGGCCGTTGGGCGCGCCTTTGGCCGAGCTTGGGATCGTTTTTGCTTTCCGATGGACTGGCGCTGCGCTGGCTGCCGGGATCATGGCTTTTCCGCTGATGGTGCGCGCGATCCGGTTGTCGATCGAGGCGGTAGACCCAAAACTGGAACAGGCAGGCGCCACTTTGGGGGCCTCGCGTCTGCTGGTCTTTGGAACGGTGACGCTGCCGATGATCCTGCCTGGGGTCATTGCGGGCGCGATCCTGGCGTTTGCCAAGGCGATGGGAGAGTTCGGGGCCACGATCACCTTTGTTTCGAACATACCCGGTCAGACGCAGACGTTGCCCTCGGCAGTCTATGCGTTCTTGCAGGTTCCGGGGGGTGAGGCGGCGGCGACTCGGTTGGTGATCATCTCGATCATCGTCGCTATGGGCGCGCTTTTGCTGTCGGAATATGTCGGCCGTCGTGTGGCCAAACGCGTGGCCGGATCATGAGCCTGTCCGTCCGCCTGCAACACCAGCTGCCCGGGATGAAGCTGGACCTCGATTTCGACGCACCTTCCGGTGTAACGGTTCTGTTTGGGCGTTCTGGTTCGGGAAAGACGACGGTGGTGAATGCAGTCGCGGGGCTACTGAGGCCCGAGGCCGGGCGGGTCGCGGTCGGCGATTGGGTGTTATTCGACACGGATCGTGGGGCATGGCTGCCGCCGCATCGGCGGCGTCTGGGCTATATCTTTCAGGAAGGCCGTCTGTTCCCGCATCTGACCGTACGCCAGAACCTGAATTATGGTCGCTGGTTTGCACCGCGCGGGGCACGACGCGAAAACCCGGATCGGGTGATCGAGATGTTGGGTGTTGGCCATCTGCTGGACCGCCGCCCAGCGATGCTATCGGGGGGTGAGAAACAGCGCGTCGCCATTGGCCGCGCCCTGCTGGCCAGCCCGCGCCTGATCCTTGCGGATGAGCCTCTGGCCGCGCTCGACGACGCGCGCAAGGCTGAAATCCTGCCCTATTTCGAACGGTTGCGGGATGAGGTCTCGGTCCCGATACTTTATGTGACCCATTCGGCGGCCGAGGTTGCCCGGCTTGCAACGTCCGTGGTCGCGCTGCAGGACGGGCGTGTCGTGCGGCATGGTCCCGCGTCCGATGTTCTGTCGGACCCATCCGTGGCCCCTGCAGGCGTGCGCGCGGTGGGGGCCGTTCTGCGGGTCCGTGTTACGGCGCATCACGACGATGGCCTGTCCGAACTTGATGCCGGTGGCGCTCGTCTTTACCTGCCTCGGATTGCCCATCAAATCGGCGAAGAGCTGCGTATTCGTATTCCGGCGCAAGAGGTGATCCTGTCCAGTAGACCACCCGAGGGTCTTTCAGCCTTGAATGTGTTGTCGGGGCAGGTCGAGGCGATCCGGGCAGGTGAGGGGCCCGGTGCAATCGTGTCGGTCAAAACAACTGCGGGTGTTGTGCTGGCGCGCGTGACCCGACGCTCGGTCGCGGCGCTGGGTTTGCAGCAGGGCAGTACATGCTATGCGGTGATCAAGACCGTCGCGCTGGCTCCGCAGGATGTCGGGGGGCGGGTTGTCTAAGACCTAGGCAAGCGCACGCGCCTCATGTTCGCGCAGGATCAGCCGCGCAGCAAGGCCGAAGCCGATATGTTCGTCCGAGGCGCGCTCGGGGAATATCTCGGCGAGTTCCTGCAGCGCGTCAGAAGACAGCGTGTGGAGGGTTTCTTCACCCAGAAACAGGCTTTCGGCCTGAGCCCCTTCGGCAAACAAAATCTCGTGCCTGTCCAGCAGGATATGCAGGTATTCGACCGGCTCATCACCGGTATCAATATCTATTCCCGGCCACGAGCACAGATGTTTGGCGGCGACCAACACTTCGGGCGCGCCAAACAGAATCTCGACCTTGGGGCCGTGGATCAGGAGGCGATGCTGTTGAGACACCAGCAAATCGCGGGATGGAACACCGGGTCCCAGACTGCCTGCGGTCAAACGCACCGGGCGCATCGCAGGATTTGCGCGCAATCGCTCGGGCGACATGGTGCTGCTTTCGATCCAGCGGATCGGCTGTATTCCGTGATCGGCAGTCAACACGTCGTCATCCACGCGCAGGGTCTCAATGGCGCGCTGGCCTTCCGCCGTTTCAATCAGAGTACCTGCGGTAAAGCAAACGCCTTCGATCGTGATATCAATGATCTGGGTCTGGGTTCCACTGAAGGTGAAGAAACCATTGGCGAAATTGGCGGTGACCGTCACCTCGAACGAGTCCAATTGGATTTCTCCGTCATCGAGGCTATCGAAGAAGGCCGGGTCGACGGTATAGGTCCACGTACCGTTCGCATCTATTGAGGCGGTGCCGAAATCCGGTTGATCGGAGATTGCCCAGGTGGCCCCGGTGAAGGTTCCGAAATCCGATGTTGCGGTGACATCGAGGTCACCCGAAGCGACATTCGGAGGAAAGCCGGTCACGTCGCCCGTGGTATCGCCCGATATGGTTACAACCGAAGTCATCCGTTTTCCTGCTCAAGCGTTCTGGCAAATTCGGCATCGCGGTAAAGGCGCATATGCACCTGCTGCTGGTCATCGCGTGTCCATTCGACGATGCGCTTTGTGGACAGGTCGCTGCTAAGGCGATTGGTGCGCACACGCGGGTGCGGGATGTCCCGTTTCAGCATGTCGACGATCTGACGGGTTTGGCCGAAGGGTGCCACCATGTCGATGATCCAGAAGGATGTGCCGCTGGCGAAATCGGTATCTTTCAGCGGCTCTTCTTTAACTGCATAGCGATATTCGGCTTCCGGGCTGAGACCGGCAAATGTTACGAAGCCGCGCGGAAAGCCATTTTGGCGGAAGATGTGATACTGGCCCAATCTCAGCGGCGTTTCGAACGCATAGAGAACCTGTGCCAAACTGCGGTTACGATGCGTTTTGGTCAGGGCAGCCAGATAAAATAACGCACCGAAGTCGGCGTATTTTTCACCGGAAAGATCGAACCAGTCTTTGGGAAATGACTTTTCCACGGGCCACTCTGGAAACTGCTGATGCAGAGATCATAGCGCACCACATATTCAAAGAAAGAATTTTCACTCAAGCTGATGTGTTACGGGTTGAGTTAGACCTGAGGCCCGGTTTGACTATATTGATTCGTATAGGCTGGTTGGTCCCACGTCGTCTCAGCCGTGATCGCGTTTTTCATAGGGTGTTTTATATGCGTTTTCTTACATGCCTCTCTTTGACAGCCATCATACTGACCCCCACCATTGCGCAGTCTCAGGGCGTTGGTTTTGGCTATAAACTTAGACCGCAGTTCAGAACCCAGATCACGCCGCTAAAGGATGGAACCTACGAAGTGAAGCCTGTCGGTGGATCCTCGGCTGCGGTCACCTATTGGTGTGGAATTGGGGATTATGCAGTTCGCACATTGGGAGTTTCAAACTCGCAGCGGATTTATGTTTCCAAAGCTTACGAGAAAGGTGTTCGGACAGTGCAGTTTTCGCTAACTCCACCGCCCGGCGCGGATACCAATCCGGGATATTCTTTGACCGTCAACAGGGTGGGTGAGAACCTGTCCGCCGCTTCGGCGCAAAACTACTGCTTTGATAATTCCATCGATATGGGGTTTTAGCGGTCAGACCCATTTGGCCAAGGGCGGCAGACTCATCAGAACAGCATCGGGGTCGTGCCCGGTTTCCAGACCAAACTTGGTGCCCCGGTCATAGACCAGATTGTATTCGGCATAGAGCCCACGATGCACCAGCTGGGTGTTTTTGTCCGCGTCGTCAAAGCTTTGCACCCGGCGTTTTTCGACCAGAGGCAGAAAGGCGGGCAGGAAGGCGCGACCGATGTCCTGCGTCAGCGCAAAATCCGCCTGCCAGTCGCCGGTGCAATAGTCATCCATGAAGATCCCGCCGACACCCCGAGCGCGCTTTCGGTGGGGGATATAAAAATACTCGTCAGCCCAATCTTTGAGGCGCGGGTAGTGGCCGGGTCCGTGCGGGTCGAGATGCGCGTTTTGGGTGGCGTGGAAATGGGCGGTGTCGTCGTCATATTCGATGCAGGGATTCAGGTCGGAGCCGCCACCGAACCACCAGGCATGTGGGGTCCAGAACATCCGGGTGTTCATATGGACCGCAGGCACATGCGGGTTCTGCATATGGGCCACAAGGCTGATGCCCGAAGCCCAGAACCGGGGGTCGTCCTTCATCCCCGGAATACCCTTGCGCGCGGCCATCGCGTTTTGCGCGCGCTCACCCAGCGTACCAAAGACGGTTGAGACATTAACGCCCACCTTCTCGAACACGCGGCCCCCGCGCATCACCGACATCAGCCCGCCGCCCGCGTCGGAGCCATCGTCAGACTGCCGTTTAGTTTCTTTGACTTCGAACCTTCCCGGCTGAGAATCCGAGAAGGGGCCTGAGGTGTGGCTGTCTTCCAACGCTTCGAAGGCGGTTACGATGTCATCTCGCAACTGGCGGAACCAGGCAGCGGCGGTGGCTTTTTCTTTATCGAACATTGGGATCAGTGGGCCGGGGCTGCGACAGGGTCCAGCAGGGTGCGGCCTCCGTCAATGGTTAGAATTTGGCCTGTCATGAAGCCCGCAGCGTCCGACGCGAGAAATTGCGCGGTTTCGACCAGTTCGTTCGGAGCGGCAATCCGGGAAAGCGGAGTATGTTTTTCGATGTCGTCCCGGAAATCTCGGTTTTCTTTCAGCGTTGACTGCAATGAAGCGCTCATGACCGATCCTAGTGCGATGGAGTTTACGCGAATGCGGCTGGGCGCAAGTGCAACCGCCAACGAACGGGTCATCTGATCCAGCGCAGCGGTCGAAACGGAATAGGCCATCAGATCGGGATGGGTGCGGCGTGCGGCAATCGAGGACAGGTTGATGATTGACCCGGCAGGGTTCTCATCGTCTCCATCAGCCTGTTTGATAAATCGCTTAGCCACTAGTTGGCTCAGTCGCAGCGCGGGCATCAGGTTCTGGTTCAGCAATGTGCGCACGGAATCGTCATCGGTGTCCAGCGGGTCCGACGGGATCACCTGCCGCGCACCATTGATCAGGATATCAACCTGATCAAACGCATCCAGCGTGGCCGAAAGCAGATTGGCGATGGTCAACTTTTCACGCAGGTCACCGGCGAAATAACGGATGTTGCTGTCATCCGCCTGTTCGCCCAGCTCATCGGACAGGCGCTTTTCATCCATATCGGCGAACATGACATTGGCGCCTGCATCGGCAAAGTGCCGTCCGATGGCCAGTCCGATGCCGTTGGCACCCCCGGTGACGATTGCGGTCTTGCCCGCGATGGAAAAGGACATGCGAATCCTCCTGAGTTCTGGCGCAGGTTAGCGGGCCTCAGCCCCGAGGGCGAGAGGCATGGAAAACCTTGAAGCGGTTGTCTCCTGCCACTTCATCAACACGGTCGAAAGCCTCGGCCAGCGTGGCCTCGTAAGGCAGGTGGCGATTTGCAACCATCCAGAGTTGACCGTTGCGGGTGAGGTTGCGTGCAGCACTGGTGATAAAGCCCTGGCCCAATGTCGGGTCGGCGCTGCGCGAGGTGTGAAAGGGCGGATTCATGATCACCATGTCCAGCGGCTCGGGCGCGCTCCATTTGGTGGCGTCGGCCCAGTGGAACTGCGCACGGGTGTCGGTGACATTGGCGCGGGCACAAGTAAGGGCGGTGTGGTCGGCCTCCACCAGATGCAGGCTGCGCAAGGTGTCGTCGATCAGCATGGCGGACAGAAAGCCCCAACCTGCACCCAGATCAGCGATGCGCGTGCCGCGCTTGGTTGGCAGAGACTTCAGCAGCAGGGCCGAGGCAGGATCGATACCATCGGCGGAAAACACACCGGGCGCGGTATGGAAGCCGTCAACCATTTGGTTTTCAGGCGCAGCCCAGTCGGCAAAGGCGTCCGCATCAGACTGAAACCAGAAAATCTTGCCATGTGCCTTCGAGATTGGACCCTCGATCGCAACCCGCTTGCGGATATCTTTCAGCAAACTGTCGACGCCATCGGTTTTGGCCCCGTCCACCACGATGACCCCGCTGGCGCGGCTGCAGGCCTGATGGATCAGCGCCCGGGCCAGCGCCTTGGCGCGCGGTAGAAACACGACCGCATCCTGGCAAGGCGCGTCACTATTGGGCGTAGCGACAAAGCCCTGCGTGGCAAAGTGATCGTGGAACGGTTTGAACGGCTGCACCATCTGCGCCTCGCGCGGAAGGTCCGACAAATCGTGGTCCGGGGTAGGCGCCAAAACAGTCAGCGGTTGCGACAGGCTGAGCCCGCTGTTCAAGGCTAGATCAAGGCGAGAGGACATGGCCGCGCGTTATTCTTCGCGTTCCATGGTGCATTGCAGCGGGTGCTGATGCCTGCGCGCGAAATCCATGACTTGCCCGACCTTGGTCTCGGCAATCTCATGACTGAACACGCCAACCACGGCGACACCTTTCTTGTGGACGGTCAGCATGATTTCAAACGCTTGCGCATGGGTCATGCCGAAGAACCGTTCCAGCACATGCACCACGAACTCCATCGGCGTGTAATCGTCATTCAGCAACAACACCTTATACAGCGGCGGCCGCTTGGTCTTGGGGCGCGTTTGCACCAGGACCGACGTGTCGTCGTCTTCGTCGTCCTTTTCAGACATGATCCACTGGTGTTTGCGCATTGCTGTAAGAGAATCTCGATTAACACTACGAATTGTTTCCCGGCTTATATAACGTCACGGTGGCCAGAGAAAAGAGCAACCGGACGGAAATGCGATGCGGGACAAGCTGACAACAATCGGGTTCGATGCAGACGATACCCTTTGGCATAACGAGCGTTTCTTCCAGCTGACTCAGGCATATTTTGCCGAATTGCTCGCCGATCACGCCGATCACGATCACTTGATGGAACGTCTACTTGCCGCCGAAAAGCGCAACATCCAGCACTATGGGTATGGCATCAAGGGCTTTACCCTGTCGATGATCGAGACAGCGATTGAGGTGACGGAAGATCGCGTACCGGCGCGCGTCATCCGCCAACTTGTTGAAGCGGGGCAGGAGATGCTGGCACATCCCATCGAACTGCTCCCCCATGCGCGCGAGGCCATCGAGGCGGTGGCCGAGACGCATAAGGTTCTGCTGATCACCAAGGGCGACTTGATCGATCAGGAGCGTAAGCTGGCGCAATCCGGATTGGGTGAGCTGTTCGATGGCGTCGAGATCGTGAGCGAAAAAACGGCGGCGACCTATGCGATGATTTTTGACCAGTACGGTGATGGACCCGACGCTTCGATGATGATCGGAAACTCGATGCGTTCTGACGTGGTGGCCCCAATCGAAGCCGGGTGCTGGGGCGTGCATGTCCCGCACGGGTTGGTATGGGAGGTCGAGCAGGCCGAGGTCCCAACTTCCAACCCACGGTTCCGCGAGTTGAAGGATTTGGGTGATCTTTCAGCTTTGATTGATCAGATTTCCTGACCTGTTGCCGTTTGACATCAGTCACAAAAAATTCGATGACACGGCTTGCCTGAAATTCGGCACAATCGCCTGTATGGTGTTCGGGCGCGCATGAAACACCATATGTAGCGTGAATCTGACTGTGTATATGATCCACTCAAACGCAGCTTTCAGTTTCTTTAAACCCATCCCTGTGTTAGCCTGAAGAATATCAAAATAAAAATTGCTGACCGGGAAAACCTGGCGGCGCGAGGCAGACAGAGGCAAAGATCGTGCAGATTCGGCGGACAGTTCCGGCCCGAATGGGCTTATTACTTATAGCATTTCTGTGGCTGCTTTCATTTGCACCACTTCAGGGCATGGCGGCCCCTTACGCGGCCATGGTGATCGACGCACGCACCGGAGAAGTGCTGCATTCCCGCAATGCCGACACGCGGTTGCATCCGGCATCTCTGACCAAGATGATGACGCTGTATATTGCGTTTGAGGCCGTGCGGAATGGTGAGATCACGTTGGACACTCAGGTGCGCATCACCAAGGCTGCAGCGGCTGAGCCGCCCTCGAAGCTGGGTTTGCGCACTGGGCAGCGAATCGCGTTTCGCTATCTGATCCGGGCGGCGGCGGTGAAATCCGCCAATGACGCGGCAACCGCGATCGGCATCGCCCTCAGCGGGTCCGAGGCGGCGTTTGCTCGTCGCATGACCCGCACCGCCAAGGCGATGGGGATGAGCCGGACCACCTTCAAGAATGCCCATGGTCTGACCGAGTCGGGGCATTTGTCGACCGCGCGGGATATGACCACGCTGGGCCGTCACCTGCTGTATGATTACCCGCAGTACTACAACCTGTTCTCGCGCCAATCGACGAATGCCGGGATCAAGACTGTACCGAACACCAACCGCCGCCTTTTGGCAGCCTATCGGGGCGCCGATGGGATCAAGACCGGCTATACCCGCGCTGCAGGGTTTAATCTGGTTGCTTCGGCCAAGCGCAAGGATGAACGTATCATCGCGACCGTCTTCGGTGGCAAATCAGGTGCATCGCGCAACGCCCGGGTGGCCGAGCTTTTGGATATGGGTTTCCGCCGTGCCCCCTCGCGTGCGCCAATCCGTAAGCCCGCCCGCCCGGCCTATGCAGGGAATGCTGGTCTGGGTAGTGCACAAGTGGTCGCCCAAGCGGGCCCGCCGAAAAAGAGCCTGCGCCCGGTGTTGCGCCCAGTGGCGAGCGAAACGGTTCAGGTCGCGGGGTCGGTCGCCGCAACGGCTGAAAAAGACAACACCCGGATTCAGGACGGTATCGCTGCTGCGATTGCAGCAGCAGACATAGCACCGTCGGATGGCGCCAAGCCTTCCGAAAACGTGGTGCTGGCCTCGGTCGAACCGGCCAAACAGCCCGAGCCTGAACCCGAAGTTGTGACCCGCTTGTCCACATCCGGCGGTCACCTTTGGGGCGTCAATGTTGGCCGCTACACCACACGGTATGAGGCCGAGAAGGTTCTGTTGAAAACTGCGCTGTCGGAAATGACCACTTTGGAAGGCACTTTGCGTAAGGTGAACCAAAGCTCGCGTGGGTTTGACGCGACATTTCAGGGCATGACCCGCGAGCAGGCTGATCTGGCCTGTCGTCGGTTACAGGCGCGCAATGTCACGTGTTTCATGATCGGGCCGTCATAAGACCCGGCATTCTCTCCTGGATGGGCCTGGGCTGCGATGATCTCGCAGCCCATTTTTTATGGCAAATCAATCGAAGACGTGGCCGTGCTTATACTGTTCATCTTGCCCGGCCGCCGCAGTTAAGGCTGCAACGTTATCCTTGGTGAAGAAACCGTCGTAGTGATGACAACGTTCGATGTATTCGGTGATCAGCAGCGTGTGTTTCGAGTGCTTTGAGAAGATCTGTTTCAGGTTCGGATCATCTTTGCATTCCCCGACCACATGGGCCAGGAACGGAACGCCCTTGTCTTTAAGAGTGTTGACCACGAAATCGACATTTTTCTCACCCGCGCCATGGTCGCCGTCCTGAATTTCAACCGCCATGTGGTGCAAGCGTCGTCCGAAATTACGCACGAAATCCTCGGTTGGCATCGGCAATTGCTCGAAAGAGTTCACGAACGACGGCGTGTTGTTAGCAGTAAAGACCTTGGCAGGGGATTTCTTGTCGTCATCCACACTGGCATTGCGATTCACATTGGTCGACGAGTTCATGTCGAAGATGTTGTAGGCCCCCCAGAAGTAATAAGGCACCATGGTCAGAAACTCGAGGATCGCGTCCTCACGTTCCCCGGCCAGAATGCGTGTCGCCAGATGGTCGATCCCCAGCATCAGGGGTGCGATTTTGCTATCCATCCCAAACGCAGCGGCCTGATCCAGCTTGGCTTGTTCCACATCGCTCAGCAAAACACGATCGCCTAACCCCAGACTGTCTGTGTCGTTGAAATCCAGCGTGGAATAGCCGACGCGATTGCACGTGAAATCCGATGGCGTCGTAAAGCGGTATCCTTCCAGCGTGTAGAACGGATTTTCGGTGTCCCCAGAATATTCGAACCGAATATTCTGATCCTCCAGCGTTCCAGTCAGCGCCTTCAGGTCGGTGGCACCGTAAATCTCACCTACATATCGCGTCTGCGGCTTACCGCGCGCCAGCGGGTACATACGATTGATACGCGGGATGAAATCCTCGAATGCCGGGCTGAGCGGAGCCATCAGGATCAGCGCCGGATAATCGGCATGTGAATGCATCACCGAGAACTTGTGTGTCTGTCCCAAATAGCTGGCGGTGTGGCGATAGGGGGTCATCACATAAAGCTCGACCAGCGTGTCAAACAGCGCATCTGTCTCGACCTGAATGACAATGGCCCGCATCGCACCGACTTGATCCGCAATGCCCGAGCTGATGCGGCGCTCGTAAATCCTGGGAAGATATTCGGTGAAGAAGTCTGAGTTCTTCTTGTCGCCCCTTGGCTGGTAGGACATCAGATCAAAAGACATAGGCTCACCTCCTTGCGGCGCGTTGCTTGGATTTGTGGTAGTCAGATCATGCACTTGCCATGCATGCTAGGCGCTAAGACCTGCATGGGCAACAGTTTGGAGATGGGGTGCCAAAGTTACGTTGTTGTAACTAACGGATGAATTTTGTGACCTCGACTCCGCCCGCGATCAGGTTCTCGCGCACCGAGTGCGCGATCTGAACTGCCGTCGGGCCATCACCATGCAGGCAGATCGTATCGATTGAGGTCTCAAGGCGTTTGCCGGATTTGGTGATGATGGCGCCTTCCTTCACCATGTTCAGAATGCGCGGTCCGGCCAGCGCCGGATCATGGATCACGGCTCCCGGCAGTGACCGATCCACCAAAGTGCCATCGTCGTTATAGGCACGGTCGGCGAAGATTTCGCCCACCCATTTGCAGTCCAGCTTGTGCACCGCTTCTTCTTGTTTGGTTACCGCCAGCACCATGATGATGATGTCCGGGTCCACGTCCAATGCGCCCTGATAACAGGCCCGCGCCATATCGATATCGACCGAGCACATATTGGCCAGCGCTCCATGTAGCTTTAGATGGCGCACTTCAGTGCCCACCGCCTTGGCCATGCCGATTGCCGATCCCAGTTGATAACGCACCAGATTGCGCAAGCTCTCATGGGGCACTTTCATGTTTCGACGCCCGAATCCCTGCAGGTCAGGAAAACCGGGATGCGCACCGATGCCCACACCGTTCTGGGCTGCCAGAGCCATGGTCTTGGCCATCACATCCGGGTCACCCGCATGAAAGCCACAGGCGATATTGGCTGATGTGATGATCTTCAGAAGGCTTTCATCGTCACCCATCTTCCACGGGCCAAAGCTTTCGCCCATATCGGCATTCAGATCGACGCTCGGCATCGCAATAACTCCTTATTCGGTGGCAGAGATCATTCCGCTGATCAGTTGGTAGGACAGGAGGTCCGGGATGTCATGCGGATCGCGGACCAATGGTTCAACACGGGCGGGCAGGCGGGCAAGGTCGGCCTTAAATGCGGCTTGCAGCGCGATGGCTTGTTCCAGTGTTACGAATTCGAAGCGCACCTCGCCTCCCGCCGGGGTCTGTGCAGCGCGGGGCAGATCACAGGGCAGAACGGTTGCGATGCGCGGGTAACCTCCGGTGGTCTGGCACTCGGGCAGTAGGATGAAGGGCGCACCGGTGCCGGTCATCTGTATATCGCCGAGAGTTATGACTTCGGACAGTATGTTCAACTGACCCTTTGCCGCGAAGCCGTTACCGTCGCTATCCAGCTGCATGCCCATCCGGTTGGCTCGGGCACCGCGGCGGAATGTCGTTTGCGTAAACCGTGCCAGCGTCTCGTCATCGAACAGTGCGGTTTGAAAGCTGGCCACAACCCGCAACGTCCCACCCGAAAACCGATCCTCCGAACGCAGTTTCAGGCCGGTCTTGCCGGTTTCCGTCGAAGGCAGGTGATCACCCGCTTGAACGGCGCGCCCGATCCTTGCGGTCAGATGGGCCGCGCGTGAGCCCAGAGTCATGTCGGTCCCGATCCCGCCACCCAGATTCAGATACCCGTAACTGCCCTGCAGCACCGACCCGACTACCAGCCGCTGCCCAGCCTCCATCTGATGCGATGCATTCCACAAGACGGGGCTGCCATCGATACTGGCCTGCATCGGTGCGCCGGTCAGCGCGATGGCGGTTGGTGCGGTTGCCTCAAACTCACCACCCATCCCCGCCATTTCGAGGGCGGCGCTCGTTGGGGTGTTACCAAGCAACGCGGCCCCTTCATAAAGTGCCACTATATCTGCGGCACCCGAACACGACAGGCCTTGATCCAGATACCCGGTGCGCCCTTGATCCTGAACCGTGCAAGCTGGGCCGATGCGGTGGACGATCAGCGTCATGTCGCGATCTCCTCGCAACTCGCACCACCAGAGCCATCAGTGCAGGTTGTACGGATATCCTCAAGCTCCTCGCGCGAGACTGAGATGAACTGCATCTCATCACCGGGGTTGAGGGCAAAACTTCGCCCCATGTCCGGACGAAAGCAACGAAACGCGGTTTGTCCAACATGACGCCATCCGGTTGGGGTTGGCCCCGAGAACAGGACAAATTGCGAAATTGCCAAAACCAACGCCCCTTCAGGTACCATCGGCGTCAGCTCTTTCAGGCGTGGAATGTTGAATTCGGGTCCGAGTGGCCCGAGATAAGGTTGGCCCGGCGCAAATCCGATGGTTAAAACCCGCACACGCGATTGGCTGAGACGATCAATGGCGTCCGCTGGTGACAACCCTGCTGCCAATGCCGCGTCTTCTAGCTGTGGCGCAAGATCGGAACCGTAGACCGTCGGCACTTTCCAGAATCGTCGCCCCGCAGGCAAAGGTGCAGCGTACCAATCGCGACTGACCAGCATAGCCCGCAGCAACTCTTCGATGTCATGATGCGACAGGCTTAATGGATCAAACCTTATAAATGCAGATGCCAGCGAGGCCGAAGTCTCAAGCACGCCGTCAATCTGCTGCGCCTCGACTGCGCCCCGAAACGCCAGGGCGGCGCGGTTCGACGGCTCGGACATGGTTTGCGCAAAGGTCACCAAGAGACCGTTAAATCCAACGGTTCGCAGCAAGGGAAACTTAATGTCATTCGTCATATCAAGGTCACAGGCGTATCGGGTTTGCTTTGAAAAGACCTGAGCCTATCCATAGACAATGCGCAAGGCCCTGTAAGACCAACTTGCATTGCGCCTGGCGGCGCCGATATCGGGCGCGATTCCGGGATTGGAAATGAATCGCTGATTGCCGTCGAGTCGGTATAGTCTTGTGGGTGACTGTAATGTTCTCACTATATGTTGGGTTTGAACCAACAAGCACTGAAACCTAGGCGGTATATCTGATGTGCTTGAAGGATGATTTTCGCCGATTTCCATGAGGTGAGTTCCACTCAAATATTTGAAATTATTGTATAAAAAATGAATTTGAAGTTTTTTGCGATATTCTTGAATTTTCCACTTGCGCGTTGAATGCGTAAGGCATAGAACGCCCTTCACCGGCGCTGCTGAGGTGCTGGGACGCGGTGGAAGCTGCGGAGACGCTCGGGAGAGACTGGGGGCATCTGAGGTTTTTGATTGGG
>NZ_JBQFRN010000007.1:0-209738 GCF_056537445.1 Ruegeria sp. CF1
TATGAGGGCGGCCCGCCTGGGGGCTTTGCGCCACATAGGGTGGGTCAAATTTAAATGCTGAAACCGGGTCAGTTTTGAACGCTCATTGACACAGACATTGCAGTACATGGAAACCGAGTATGTCTACCCGACACTGATGGACCGCGAGCTGACTGATACTTGGGAGAAAGCGGGTCGTCAGGACATGTTCGAGCGTAGCCGATCCCTAGTGGATGACATTCTGTCCAATCACTACCCGAATTACTTTGGTAGCAAGGCGGACGAAGAGGTTCGGTCCAAGTTCCCGATCAAATTGCCCCGTGATGCAATGCGCGCTGGGTAAGCGCTGCTGCAGGTAGGGCAGGCTTCGCGGTTGCTCCTATGTTCTGAATACGCCTTGGCGCGTCAGGTCGTCGGTTGCCAGCCGGATTCCTTTTTCAAGGATGTCAAACATCTCGTTCAACTCGCCCTCCGTGATGATCAGCGGAGGGGAGAACACACACATGTTGATGATGGGCCGCAGGATCAGCCCGTTTTCCTGGCAATGGTGATCAATCATAGCGCCAACCGACTTATCTAGATCCAATAAATTGTTAGCTTCGGCGTCCGCAACGCATTCAACGCATCCAACCAGCCCCATACCGCGGGCATCGCCGACCAGTGGCAAGTCGGCCAGAGCCTGTAGGCGCTCTTCAAAAAGCGGAGTGATTGCGCGGACATGTTCCAGAATGCGGTCGCGCTCCATGATTTCAATAGTTTTCAATCCCGCTGCCGCGCTCACTGGATGGCCCGAATAGGTGAAGCCGTTTGAAAAAGTAGCGTTCCGCCCGTGATCTCCGCTCACATCTGCAATCAGCCGATCAGAGATGATGCACGCCCCCATAGGTACGTACCCGGACGTCATGCCTTTGGCGCAAGTGATGATGTCGGGTTGAATTCCAAAGACGTCTTCAGAAGCAAACCAGTGTCCAAGCCTCCCAAATCCGGTCACGACCTCGTCTGAAATATACAGGACATCGTATTTCTGGCAGATTTCCAAACAGCGCTGATGATATCCTTGTGGAGGCACAATGACGCCACCAGAGCACAAGATCGGTTCAGCGATGAAAGCAGCGACCTTGTCTGCGCCGGTCTGTAAGATCATGTTTTCCAGATCCGCTATTTTTTCGTCCAGAAAGTCGTCAACCGTCTGATCGGAGCGACGAGTATACGGATTAACATTCGGCAGGAAGCGCGTCAGCTGACTTGCCTGGTCCAGCCAACCTTTGTCACGCTCTTTTCCGGACACCGAGGCCGCCAGATACGTCGATCCGTGATAAGCTTTCTGCCGCGATATCACGATTTTCTTTTCAGGTTTTCCCAGCAGGTTATTGCGAAATTGCACAAACCGCAGAGCGCTATCCACGGCCGTTGAACCTCCTGTTGTAAAGAACACGTGGTTCAGGTCACCCGGGGTTCTCTGGACAATTTCATGTGCCAACCGGGCCGGAGCCGAGTTGGCATTATTGAACGGCGAAAAATACGCCATCTCTTTCGCCTGCTGCGCCATCGCGTCGGCAATCTCGATGTTTCCATAGCCCAATTGAATGCACCACATACCAGCGGGGCCGTCTATCAGGCGCTTTCCGTCCTCTGTCACGACGTGAACGCCAAGGCCGCTTTCGGCAAAGGTCCGTTCGTTTTGGCCCAGATGTGCCATGCCCTCCCACGGGTGCAGAAAGTTCTCGTTGTCCCAATTGCGTATGGATTGAAAATCGGAGTTCGATAGGGTCATAGGCCACCGTGATGTAATATATATCACAAAATGAACAAGCATTCATTCAATGTCAATCCTTGAACCTCCGCTCTGTTAAATGCGAAAAGATCAAGAAAGCGCACCCCAGCAAAGGACAAGTAAAATTACTCTCGAGCCCGATACTCCAGCAAACGCACGGGAACTCAGCAGGTTGCAGAACCGAAATCAGTTGATCCAATCGGCTGCAGACGCCATCTATAAATACGGAATTCGCGGCACAACCGCGGCAAGAATCCAAGAGTTGTCGGGATTGTCGCAAGGGATGATAAACCTACACTTTGGCTCCAAGGAAAAGCTGCTGCTTGCGGTGGCTGAGGAACTGTCAGTCCGCTACGCGGGGCAGTGGAAGGCCATTGCAATAAATCCAGAGTTAGACCCGGCAGACAAGCTAATCTCTATCATTAAGGCAGATTTCGACCCCTTAGTCCTTAATGCGCGGGACGTTTCGATCTGGTTTTCCTTTCGGGCTGAAGCGCTCTCAAACCCAAACGTTTTTCCTTTCATCGACTCGCGAGACAAAGGTTTCCGCGCGGTGATCCTGGAGCTGTTGGAGCAAATAAAGGACGAAGGCGAGTACGAGGACATAGACGTCAAACTTGCAACAAACGCGTTGGTTGCTTTGTTGGAAGGGCTTTGGACCGACTACCATTTGCATTCGGATATCTTCAAATCCTCGGAGGCCTTGAAGATCTGCCTGTTTGTGCTGCAGTCGATATTTCCAAAACACTATAGCACTAGTCGATCCGCGGGTACAGGTGACTTAAGTGACTAGGAACTAACTTCGGTCAATCACGAATCCGTCTGTGTCTCATGGTGAAATCGACGCAAGTCGTTGATCATTGCTTTGGCCAAAGAGACGCACATAAGCAATAAAACAACACTGAACGGCAGTGCCCCGATGATCATCGAATTGGTCAATGCCTCTAATCCACCGCCGCCCGCGACCAGCAAAGTACCAATAACAAGTGTTAGCAGAGAGCCCCAGATGATACGATGAAGCAGGCCAGTGTCTTCAGACCCGCCGGACATGATCGTGTTCATCACAAGGATGCCAGAGTCGGCGGATGTGACAAGGAAGGTCATGGTTAACAGAACACACATGACACTCACTACCGCGAGCAGGTCACCCGATATCATTTCCCCCAAGGTGACGAATAGTGTTGCCGTCGTTGATGCCGCAATGATTGATCCATTGGCATCTCCATTCAGTTCCAAATCGATGGCCGCCCCGCCCAGAATGGCCATCCATGCAAAACATACGAGGGACGGGGCAATTACCGCGCCAATTATGAACTCGCGTACGGTTCGACCTCTTGAGATACGCGCTAAGAAAAGTCCGACAAAGGGCGAAAACGCGATCCACCATGCCCAATAAAATGTAGTCCATCCGGCCTGCCATCCAAACAACCTGCCGCTTGTGCCCGCGTTATAAACTGCAGTCTTGGTCGCATCAGAAAGACCGGCTGTTTCGTTGCTCAAACCCTCAAGAAAGGTTGCTTTTGTTCCCCATGGATCAGTTGCACCCGCAAAGAGTTCGCCGACAAAGGGCGCCGCTTCTGCAGGCAATACGGAGGCAAACTCGACTTCGGAAATCGGTCGAAAAGCTTGGAAGCTCAGAGGGACAAAACTTTTGATATAGTCAACCAGCGCTGTAGCATAGGTCGTCGCCGCAAACGCGAATGAGCCATAAACAATGAATACCACCAGCAATACCAGTGAAAAGAGAAGATTAATATTTGACAAGTATTTGACACCACGCCCGACGCCAGAGACGGCAGAGAGTGTCGACATAATCATAACAACGATCAACGCCGTTATTAGGCCGGCGGTTGACGGGATCATATTGGTTACTTCTTTCTCCACAAGCCAATTCGCTCCGGTAATTAGAAACGCACCATCCACCAATTGAGAAACGCCATAACCGATCGTTACCGCTACGCCGAGTATTGTCGCAACGACTCCGAGTATATCGATCACATGGCCTGCAACACCGTTTGAATATTCTCCAAGCAACGGGGTCAGTGCGGTGCGGATTGTCAGCGGCATGCCTCTGGTAAATGCGTAGTAGGCAAGGCTAAGGCCGGTGACGACGTATATTGCCCAGGCGTGAAATCCGGTGTGCAAAAAAGTATAGCGGTAGGCTCCTTCAATCGCGTCTTCGCTTTTGGGCGTGACTTCCCCGGAAATAGTCAGTGGATTGGTTTCCCAAAGGCCAAGTGGTTCAGCGGTTGCATAGACCATTAGGCCCACGCCCAGACCCGCCCCAAACATCATCGAAAACCAAGAGAAGTTAGAAAATTCCGGTTTCTCATCTTCTAAACCCAGCCTCATTCGGCCGGTTGAAGGAATGAGCGCGATAAGGAAAAGGAAGAGTACAAATAATCCAACGGAAAGGTTGTAGAATGTATTGAACTCGGACAGCATTCCTGACTTCCAAGATCGCAGTGTATCATTGGCTGATAGTGGCCAAACCAGTGCCCAAAGAACGAGTAAAGAAACCGAGAGTTTGCTTACCAGCGCAATCGGCAGGCAATACCCTTTATAAAAGCCGGTCCGCTGAGTTCTTATTTTCAGGTCTGTGAAAGGTTCTTCAAGCGCCATGTTTTCTCGGTCTTACATAAATTGATTGCTTTGCATGCCGCGCAGCCAGCCGATTGTTTCAAGACTAATTTACTTTCAGCCAGAATAGGACTGTAGCGGCGGGAGCGATAGATGGGAGAGAAACCTATGAGTCGCAAATGGCAAAACCTGTGCGTTTTGAAAAACTGAATGACTCAAAGTCAAAGGCTAAGCCGTCGTTCAATGTTGAAACTATGTGTCACCCGACGCGTGTTGTAAGGCGACACATAGTTCTGCCACCAGCGATAGAACCTTGCCATTTTCGCCCCACTTCCGTCATCTGGCATCCAAGTCAACTTCATCTATTGGGATTGCCGTTGTAAACGCATTAGGACCGGAATTAGATCGGAAGATGAAGCTCTGGAGTTATGGGAACAGGCTGTAAAGACCGGCTTGATACGAGGCAGAAGAAGCTGGGCAGTCAAAGCTGGAGATCGGACCGTATACAGGGCTGCAATTAATGCGGTGGTTGCAAAAATCGGTCAAACTGGGAACTCTGCTGGTTTCAGCGCCAAGCTTTGTCGCAATTAACTTCATTGACTCGCCTGGCGCTCTTTTTCTGGCCAGAATTCATCCACCACGACATATGCGATAATTACAAAGAAAGCGGCGCTGGCGACTTGCAATACACGAGTGATGCTCTTGACGTCAGCCTCGTCTGAAAACGGCGCAACCGAACCGCCATATACAATCAGAGCTGTTGTAATAGCGGAACCGGCGGCGGCGGCGAGCGGGACTTTTGACTTTCCAAGTGCTCCGAGTGTTAGGCAAAAGAAAAAACACAGCAGAATGGGGGTCAGAATGACCGGAGCTATTACGTTTATTTCATAGCATATGATGGATACTGCAGCCCCAAGTAGATTTGCCGTCAGCATAGCTTTTGCAACTGTTTTGCCTGCAGCAGGCATTGCCGCAAGTTGCTGGCTCAGCAGGGCGACAAAAAACAGGACCAACAAAGCAGAAGCGCCGGAAATAAAGAACGCCATAGCAAAGGGCACTGTGACCAGAGACATCCTGACTATTCGGCGATTTGAGTCGAAGTCCGGCGATGTTGCCGCTTTCTTTTGAGGTGCCGTTTGAGGTGCAGGGGGTATCAACACGAACATCAGCGTCGATACGAAGCCTGCGAATAGCAGGTTTAACGGTATCCAGTACACAAGCACCAAAGCCAGATCCTGTGATTGCAGAGCTAAATTCGGAATCATCAACGCCCCCATGAGAGCAATGACACCCGGCAATACTCCGGCACCGGAAACTGACCAAATGAAAGACAGGATTATTCCAATGGCCACCAGAATGAGAAACACAAGTGGATAAGGTGAGAAGATTGACGACAAAAGGAACGAAATGAACATCAATCCAATCGAGAAGACAAACAGCTTACCAAATGCTGCCAAAGGTAGTGCCGCAGGTGCTTGAAGGAAAAGGGCAGTGAACACCGCCCCAACAACGGCAAGGGGCCACCCAAGAAATAGGCCCAATGCAAAGACACCGGTAACACCCAGCGCAAGCCGGGTGACAGAGCTTTGATCCTCAGTACGCATAGGAGAAGATTGAAACCACGCGGATGTAGGCACGGCCTACGAGGTTCAGCAACGAGTTGTCGCTTAGATACATGATCACATCGGCCTGCCCGTTCAGTTGAAAGCGAAGATCGTCTTCGGCACTTCCAGCTTCATAGCCGGGTAAAACAATCCTGACCGGAAACCTTTCAGGCTCCCGCAAAAATCCCTTGGTGCTTGGCGGGCTCGCCAATTGCCCCGGCTCATCACCGCCACTCAAAGAAACAGCAGCACTAAAGCTCTCAATGACGCCCGGAACAATCTTACCTGGATGCATATCCAACACCACATCAACCGGAGACCCTATTGAAGCTCTTCCCAGATTGTTCTCGGTAAAATACGCCTCGATCCAGACGTCGGTTGCATCCAGAAACGTCAAAAGATCCTGACCGGATCGCGCATACGTTCCGGGGGCAATCAGCAGATTAGAAATGACACCTGTCGCCGGAGCACGCAGTTCGGTCCATTCAAGGTTCAGTTCCGCATCCGCCAAGGCCGCCAATGCGCGCTGGATTTTCGGGTTTTCAATCCCATCGTCACCAAGCCTTTGCTTCGCTTTTTCCAAATCAGCTTTTGCGTTCTCAAAGTTTGCCTCAGATTCTGCCAGTTGTCCTCGTGCATCATCGGCCTTTGAGACGGCAATCAACCCTTTCTTTTCGAGCGCAAATACACGTTCCGTCTGAATGCGCATCGTATCCAGATCGCTCTGCGCCCTTGCGAGTTTGGCTTGTGCCGCACTTACCTCTGCCGAAGACGCACCCACCTCTTGGGTCGCCGCTTCAAGATCAGCCTCCGCCTTTGAACGCTCGATTTCGTAGGGTCTGGAATCTATTCGAACCAGAACATCACCTGCCGAAACGACTTGGCCGTTTTCTACCAAAACTTCCGTTACCGTTCCGGTCACCTGAGGCACGATTTGGGTGGCCACAGCTTTTACTCTGGCGTTCCCGGTAAATGGCGTTTTTCGATCAGCGACCAAGTACCAAACAAGAAAAAACAGAATGACAGCGAGGGTTGTCCATATTGTCTTTCTCATTTCGCCGCACCTTCAACAGTGCCCTCGGCTTCAGGTGAGGTATCAATCCAAACCTTGAACAGCTCATAGAAGACAGCAAAGAGTACCGGCCCCATAAAAACGCCGATCAAACCATACGCCATCATACCTCCGAGAACACCGATGAGGATGACCAGCATCGGAGTCTCAAGGCCTTTTGAGATGAACACGGGTCTTAGGAAACTGTCCATTATCATGACGGGAACGGCCAATATGGTGAAGATCAAAGCAGTTCCGCCAGACATGGAGCTCCATGCGTAGATAATTACCGGTATAAGAACCAATCCGGGCCCGATTTGGATAATTGAGAGTATGAGGCAGACAAATGCCAGTGTGGCGGCCGAAGAAATCCCAAACAAAGCCAGCAGTATCCAAACGAAAACAGCCTGAATGGCTGCTACGCCAATCACGCCTTTTGTAACGTTCCGGATCGTTGCGCCTGCCAGTGTCACGAATTCACCGCCGCGTGGTGCAAAGACACGGTTGGCAAAGCGCTGAAGACCCTGGACCAAATTTGGCCCTGGGCTGAACAATGCCCCCATAATCAATACGGACAGAGCTAAGCCAAGAAGCCCGATACCAATGCCCAACACCTTTCCGAAGAGCGATTTGGTGATCTCAAGGATTTGCGCGCCGTATTTTGCAAGCGCGCCGTCAAGATTGCGCTCAAACATTCCCCAGACATCGGAGATTTTATTTCCAACCAACGGCAATTCCTTGAGGCCCTCGGGCGCAGGGGGGATTTTCAATTCACCCTTGTCTGCTTGTTCCGCGAATTCAGACCCTAGTTCTGCAGCACCAGACACCGCAGTTGCGACTGGCCCCAGGGTCAGAACAAGGCCCAACACAACGATAATTGTTGTGGCAAGCTTCTTACGTCCTCCCAGCTTGGATTGCAGCCAATCAAATGCCGGGTAGAGCGCGACGCAGAGTATCGTTGCCCAGATAACCACACTTGCAAGCGGAGCCACCATGACCAGGGCGCTGTAGAGGAATAATCCGAGAAAGAGCAATCGTATCGCGAGGTCGACAATCTTCGCGTCCTGGGTCTTTTCCATTCCATCCCTCCACTATCTGTTTTCCAAACAATACACTCAAAAAACGTAATATGTATATTTTTTGAGTTTTCGGCGATCATCTATCAGTTTGAAGGTACGAGTGAATCCGAGGCACGGCTTCAGATGCGCGGTCGCACTGATACCTGCGCATGAACTCAAATTGCCTTAATTTGGGATAATCTATTTGTCCGTTTTTTCGTCGTCTTGGGACAAGATTGTATCTGCCACTGTGGTCGCCGCAGTCACGAAAACACCCAAGCCTACAATGATATACACCATTGTGAAGATTTTCCCCGCCGCAGTTTCAGGTGAGAAGTCACCGAACCCTACGGTCGAAATTGTCACTACGGAAAAGTAGATCGAGTCTAGCCAACTCCAACCTTCGACAAAGTGGTAGAAGACCGAGGCCCATAAAATCATTCCGACTGTGAAGGCAAGAAGGCCTTTCACTCTACCGTCCTTGAAAGCGACGCCTATCCCACGTGTTATTCTAGTTAGCGAATTCATTGTGTCCCCGTCGTTTGAAGAATTCACATATAACAGTAATTAGATGGATGTGGAAAATTGAAGCATTTTAACCGCGTCTAGTTTAATTGGGGCGTCCAGGCGCAGTCGTCAAAGCTAATGCAATGTGCTCGTTTATGAAACGTTAAACGCGTTTCAAGCCAGCTATTTTGAAACTGGATCAGCAGCACATCCTAAATTTAGTCCTTTAACCGTTTCTTGGCCGCCCGACCAATTCCGCAAGAGAAGTCGGCTAAATGGTCAAGGTCATTTAGGGTTCAGCAAAATAAGAAGCCACATATTCCATTAACATGATGCTTTAATGGTCTAGTCTGCCCAAGAAAGGAATCAGAACCTTAGGAGAAAAGCGTGCGGTTCATCACAAAAGGTGTAATGGTTTGTTGCGCTGTCGCGTTCGTCGCGGTTGTTGTGGCATGGCTTTTCCTGTCCTCTGCGTTGTTTTCTTCTGTCAGAACCACTTTTGTTGAAAACCTGATATCGAAGAAACTTGATCAGGACGTGTTAATAGAAGATGAAGTGCGTCTAGGCCTTGGTCGGCAACTGCAGGTATCCGCAGCGGGATTGGTACTACCCGGCGCGATCAAGACCAAAGCGAATCTGGCGGCAATCGACAAACTTGAGTTCAATATTTCTGCCCGCGACCTTTGGAACAGCAAATTGTCGCTGAGTGAGCTTTCTATCTCGGGTGTTCACCTCAACTTGATCACGGACAAAGACGGTGTCGGAAACTGGCAGTCCGCTTCCCAAACGGGCGCTAAAGCCGGGGATCCGGCCAAACCTGCAATCCTGTCTGTGGCTGGAATTCTAACGGACCAAAAAATTGACCTGACCGATGTTGCCGTTCTTTACCAGAACGATCTAAACGGGCTTGTGCTGGATCTGCAGCTTCCTGAGCTGTTTTTAAAGCGTGATACGGAAACCGACGTTGCGACCGCGGTTGGGGCTGGTTCACTAAATGGAGAGAAGTTTGATCTGAACGCGAGCATTCCCGCGGACGACCCGTTTCAGGTCGCTGTGAACTTCGAACAGATTGCGATTGCCGCCGAAGAAGTCCCTGAAGAGAACGGGCTACAAGTGAATACGACCATAGAGGTTGCCGAACTTGGTCAGCTTCTTGATATCCTGAAACTCAATCGCGTTCTGGAGGGTTCAGGAAGCATTGGTGCAACATTCAAATCAGTCGACGGCGTAGCCCGGATTGATGACCTGGCTGTATTGACTGAATTGGATGGTGGGCAAAGCCTTTCGCTGACGGGACAAATCGGAGAGTTGGGAAACCCAGAAGACGTATCCCTGACAACCCGCATTCGGTTGTACCCTGAAGATGCTGAACCCGCCCCAGCCGCGTCGCGGTATGATCTAAAACTAATAGCAGTTGACATGGTTATCGATAGCGTACCCGGGCAGGTCCCGCAGCGGCAAATGGTCATTGAAACCAACGGGTTCACATTGGATACCTCTGGTGAAGGGCCGCCCCCGATTAAGTTTTCCGAGCTTTCCAGAACACCCGAAGGCGCCTTGAGTGTTGGAAACATCAATTTGAGAATTGGGAACCCTGCTGATCCATTTATCATTTTGAACGGTTCGGTCGAAGACGCGTTGCAATTACAAGGCATATTGGCCGACGGGTTAATGGATATACCCGCAAGCAGCTTGATCTCATCAGAGCTTCTGGGACCGGATGATCAACTTGGTCGATTTTCTGGTAACTTTCATTTGAACGGCGACATCAATCAGCTTTCGCTGACAAATTTGGATGGCCAGACAAGCGAAACGGAACTTTGGAACCTTGAGGTGCATGGCTCTGTCAAAAATGTGCTCAAATTCGAGAACCTGGATTTGGCGATTCAAGTAGAAGTCCCCTCCGGAGCGGACCTGTTAGAAGCCCTATCGCTTGAACGGGTGGAAACTGGACAGGCTATCTTTGAAATTGGCCTTGCCAGCGAAGGAACCGATTGGGATGCGAATGCCAAAGTCAAGGTTGCCGACTCTGTCCTGCAAATTGTGGCCGATCTTGATGATGCAACGAGTGATCCTGTACTGCAGGGTTCCATAGAGAGTGACTTGATAAAGATAGATCAGATCCGAACCATCGTTCAGGCCGCTGCACAATTGAGGAAAATAGGCGGTCCAGAGCCCGACGAGGAAGACGTCATTGAGGAATCCGGCGACACTAGTCCTCTAAGAGACGTAACACTTAAACCTATTGGGCGTTCAATTCTCTTGTCCGGTATGGATATGGATGTCGACGTTGACCTTCGGCACATAGAGGGTGCCAAAGGCATCAGCAGTTTGCAGAGTGAACTGACGCTCAACGAAAATGAACTCAAGGCCGGACCTTTGAATTTTGAATACGGAGGTGCTCATTTCGATGTCAGCGGACAAATGGATCTATCGAACGACGCGCATCTGCTCACGCTGACCGGCACAGCAGGCGGCTGGCAGCTGGATGAAATTCTTCACAACCTGAACTTCAAAAAGGGCGCAAGCGGTACCATCTATGCAGATTTTTCGGTGACCGGCGGAACCGATTCACCTAAGCATTTTGCCAACAGCATGAACGGCGATGCCACGGTCTCAATGCGTGACGGCTCGATCGAGACCCAGCTTTTGGATCTGGCAGGGCTAGGGATACTACCTTGGGTGTTTACCAAAGAGAAACAAAAGGTTGCTCCGATCATATGTTTGCGTGCACCGATTAGTATTTCCAATGGAAGTATTTCGACGAAACAAACCACATTGGAGACAGATCATGTCCAAGTCGTCGTCTTTGGCGGTGTTAATGTAGCGGGCAAGGTTTTGGACTTAAACCTGCAGCCCCGCAAGATTGGCGAACCTCTGTCGAAGAGCCCTTGGCCCGTGACCTTGAAAGGCCCACTAGCGAAGCCGAAGATCAAGGTAAAAGACGGTCCCAAGCGACTGAAACGATCGGATGGTGCGGACAAAATGCCGGCAAAAAGAAAACTCTGCGTTCCGGATATTTTACAACTGCAGTAGTGGCGAAGGCAGTCGACAAAAGAACACAAATAAAGTTCAAAAAGAATGACATCGCTTTCAGGATGCGATCTTTGCTTTGGGTTTTCTCTCGATGTATTCCACACTTTAGTTGAATGGAAACTCTCTTAGAGTTCAGCCGACATGATGGAAGGACTTTGAGACGCAAATGGAAAAACGTGTGCACTATTGAAATGGCAGCTAAAGCAAAATCAATAGCTTAGTTAAGCGTGAGCGGCACATAGCTCTGCCACCAGCGACATAAACTTGCCATTTTCGCCTCACTTCCATCATCCATCACCTCGCCCGATTTCATCGATCCTGAGTTCCTTATGGGAAAATCTGGGCTAATTTGCAGTTCAGTCGCCGAGGGCGCCTGATCCTGCTGATCTACCACGTGGCGAACGCGGATGCGGGCGAGGCAAACCGACGCCACCCCAACATCCGCTTCTGTACCACGCTTAAGGATCGGGAGATCCATGGCTGTTTGCTTCAAGTGGGTAAGAAACAAAGCGAGAATAACGCTACCGCTACTTTCTATCATTTTCATTTAGAATAAATTTTAGAAATCTCCCCAACACAATTGGGAGGTCAATTAACAGGATGGTACGGATGCAAGAAGCATAGTTTCTCAGCTTCGAATTGGAGGTTGCTCAAGAAATGGTTCGCAAAACCCTTTGCGAAGCTTTCGATGGGCACCCCTGTCGCGAAGAAATTTGGCGACTAGCAGCTTACGTTAGGCTCTAACCAGTTGCGCTCCGCGGGCATCCCAATCGTTTATCTGAGCTCTGAGCGGGCCCTCGCCAGCACCAACAGTATTGCTCGTGCAGCAGGTTCCGAACCGCGCGTTGCTGCCATTGGTGATGATAGGTGCCGCACTCGAAACGAAGGTCTGCTTGGTGGCCACAACAGACCTGGTGAATAAGGCATTGGGTGGTCAAGTGCAAATACCATCGCATCGGCAATTGTTCCATCTGTACTGCCGTCATCCACAATGACGAATTCAAAACCCCGAATCAAAGCCCAGGCGTAGGTATCAATTCGTTTTATCATGCGCCGGGATTACGACCGTGCGCTCCGGCCTGCTTTCCAACAGCAGGTGGTGACGCCGTCAATCAGCCCCAAGTCTAACAGATCTTTGATGTTGCTTACTTCTGCAGTATCCACGAAAAATTTCATGGTTTTCCTCATCGTGTGTGAGCTAATATTGGTTGCACGTGAATTCGCTTAGAGGCGCTGCATCGACGGATGGCGGGGTCCAGGGCGTAAATTCAGAACGCGTGGCGCGTCCCGAATTCGGTGTAGTTCTGGTTTAATCTTAGGTCGGCATTTCGACTAGTGCTGATGACGAGTTCTGCATTTGGCAGATCGTTCGCTTTTGCGCGTTTCAATGCCGTGACCGGGTCAAAGCCATGGCTGATCCAGCGGTTTTGCAGCCTGTTTTCAAGCTCTTCCAAAGTTGGGCTGATAAAAACCGTCGCGGCATAAACATCCGTCAGGTTTCTCCATGGGTCGCTGTCCATCAGAAGATAGTTACCCTCAACGACGACGACCGGAGTTGCCGGGTGAACCGCAATGGCGTTGGCAATAGCTAGGTCCATTGTGCGATCGAATTTGGGATGAAAGCACTCGTGGCGCGTAACTTGAAGCTCTCTGATTGCAGCGCAAAACCCGACCCCGTCGAAAGTCTCTGGCGCGCCTTTTCTCGCCAGCAATCCACGCGTTTCCAGCACGCAGTTGTCCAAATGGTAACCATCCATTGGTACAAGTGTGGCTGACGGAACCGCCGAGCTCTGTTGTGTGTTCAGCGATTGCACAACGCCTTCCGCTAAGGTCGACTTTCCGGATGCAGGGGGGCCGGCGATTGCGATAATCGTCCGGACTCCAACTTGCCGCCGGGAGGAGATCAGGTCGCAAACGCGCTTTACGTCCTGCTCGATCACGCTGCGTCCTCTTTTGGGGGTTCCTTGGCACCGGTCATGAAGGCGACTGCATCGGACATCGTGTAATCCTTGGGATCAATTGTGCAGAGCCTTTTGCCCAACCGATGCACATGAATGCGGTCGGCAACCTCAAAAACATGAGGCATGTTGTGGCTGATCAGGATGATCGGAATGCCACGCGCCCGCACGTCCTGGATCAGCTCAAGCACCTTGCGGCTTTCCTTAACCCCCAAAGCAGCGGTCGGTTCATCCATGATGATAAACTTGGTTGCAAAGGCAGCGGCACGAGCAACGGCAACACCTTGGCGTTGGCCACCAGAGAGAGTCTCAACCGCCTGATTGATCGACTGTACAGTCATCAGCCCAAGCTCGGTCAGTTTTTCTCGGGCAAACTTCTCCATCGCTGGACGGTCAAGCTTACGCATGTATTTGCCCATGAACCCCTGCTTGCGGATTTCGCGCCCCATGAACATGTTGTCCGCAATCGAAAGGGCAGGAGACATGGCGAGCTGCTGATAGACAATCTCGATCCCCATATTCCGCGCATCGATCGGAGAGCTGAAGTTAACCTTTTTGCCCTCGATCAGAATCTCGCCTTCATCCGGGATTGTGGCGCCGCAGATCGCCTTCACGATGGATGATTTGCCCGCGCCATTATCTCCGATCACTGCCAGGATTTCCCCCTGGCGCAGTTCAAAGTCGGAATGGTCGATGGCGGTAACGTGGCCATAACGCTTTACGATCCCGCGGCCTTGGACGACTGGAGTTGAGTCTGACATTAGCCCGATACCTTTCTAATCCACTGGTCGACGGCAACCGCAGCGATAATGAGAAGTCCGATAAGTAAGAAGGTCCATTGTGCGTCTGCGCCCAGAAGCCTAAGCCCCAAAGTGAACACGCCAACAATCAGCGCGCCAAACAGCGATCCCAGGATGGATCCCCGCCCGCCGAACAAAGAGATGCCCCCGATCACAACCGCGGTGATGCTTTCGATATTGGCCAATTGACCGGATGTAGGTGAAACCGACCCGATGCGTCCGATCAAAGCCCAGCCCGCAAAGGCACAGATCAAACCGGATAACATATAAACGGACATCAGCGTTCTGTGCACGTTCACACCGGATAGTTCAGCCGCCTCAGGGTCATCCCCCACTGCATAGACATGCCGGCCCCAGGCCGTGTGTTTGAGCGCGTAAGCCAGAACGAAAATCAGAACGAGCATGAATATCACGCCAACCGTGAAGGTCGCGCCACCGATGCTGAATTTGGTGCCAAAAAATTGCAGGAACGGGGCGTTGGCCTCGATATCCTGACTGCGAATTGTTTCGTTTGCGGAATACAGGAAGTTTGTCGCCAGAACGATCTGCCACATGCCAAGCGTGACAATAAATGGCGGCAGCTTTACGCGACTGACCAGCCAGCCATTAAGAGCCCCGATCAGCGTTCCCATTGCCAGCCCGCACATCACAGCAATGGGCACGGGGATACCGTAGCGGAAGGTGAACTGACCCATGATGACGGATGAAAACACCATGATCGCACCGACGCTCAAGTCGATGCCGGCGGTCAGAATGACAAGGCTTTGCGCTGCGGCCACGATGCCCACGATCTGAACTTGCTGCAAGATCAGCGTCATCGCAAAGGGGGAGAAGAACTTGGACCCCAGCAGCAGACCGAAAATTACGATGGCGCCGACCAGAACGATCAACGGCACAAAGGAAGGGTTGACATGGAGAAGATGCTGCAACTTCCCCAGAACACCACGACGGTGATCTTCAAATTCCGCTACGGTTTCTGACGCGTTGGCGGCGGTTTCGAATTCCTGGGCGTTTTGGTTTGCTTCAGACATCTCTCCCCCTTTTCGTGGCTGGCATCGCGTCCACGAAATCAGTTTACAGGAAGTTTAGGTTTGCTGGTGAAAGGATTGATGAGGCGCTGCGGCGCGCCTCACCTTGTAGGGCTGCCTTTAGCCCCAGCAGAGATCCAAGCCTTCTGCGACAGACAACGACTCGACCCCATCAACCGGCTGGTCGGTGATGAGCGCCACGCCCGTGTCATAGAAGTCTTTGCCGGGTGTGTTTTCCGGCTTCACGCCCTCTTCGGCCCATTTTTTCACGGCCTCAACGCCAAGCGACGCCATCAACAGCGGGTACTGTTGGCTTGTCGCCCCGATCACACCGGCTTCGACGTTTTGGACGCCGGGGCACCCCCCGTCAACCGAAACGATCAGTACGTCGTTTTCACGCCCGATGGATTTCAGCGCCTCATATGCGCCCGCAGCAGCCGGTTCGTTGATCGTGTGAACAACGTTGATGGATGAATCCTTGGCCAGAAGGTTTTCCATCGCGCGGCGCCCGCCTTCTTCATTGCCGTCGGTCACGTCACTGCCAACCAGACGCGCATCGGTTTCGTCACCGATGACATTCGGGTCCGCCAGGTCCACGCCGAACCCGTCGAGGAAACCCTGATTGCGCAGAACGTCTACTGTCGGCTGACTGACGTTCAGATCCAGCGTCGCGATCTTGGCATCGGCTGCGGCGTCGCCCATTTTGGCCTTGGCCCATTGACCGATCAGAAGGCCGGCCTTGTAGTTGTCCGTCGCGAATGTCGCATCCGCCGAGTCAATCGGGCTCAGCGGCGTATCCAGCGCAATGACCAGAACGCCTGCATCTCGCGCCTGTTTAACCGCAGGAACGATCGAGCTGGTGTCGGATGCCGTCAGCAGAATGCCTTTTGCGCCATCGAGAATACATGTCTCGATAGCCTGAACCTGAGTTTCATGGTCGCCATCGACCTTGCCGGCAAACGCCTTGAGCGTCATGCCCAGCTCTTCTGCCTTGGCGGTTGCGCCTTCCTTCATCTTAACGAAAAAGGGGTTGGTGTCGGTCTTGGTAATCAGGCAGACGGTTTCACCAGCCGCTTGCGCGGATGCAGCGGCCAAAGTCAGCGCAGTCGCGGATGCGGCGAGCTTGAGTAGATTTCTCATGTTGTCCTCCCAGAAAATTGTTGTGGCCCCGCGCGGAATAGCGACAAGGCGGGCCTCCATCCTCCAATGAAGGTCCCGTTCAAGAAACCGTGATTCTAGCCTCTGTGTCAATAAATAAATAAAGTTTATTTATTAATTTGCCCACGTATCTTTTCATAAGAAAACAAGGTGTTTATGTTTAAGGTTATGGAAAGAGAGGCGTTGAAAATACTAACCGGCGGGGTAAGCCAAAGCGGTGTTCGTGATCATAACGAACGCCTCATTCTGACGGTTTTACAACGGCATGGACCTGCTGCCGGGGCGGACGTCGCGCGGCTGACGGGCCTGTCACCCCAGACCGTGTCGATCATTCTGCGTAAGCTCGAAAAGGACGAGATTCTCAAACGTGGGACGCCGTTGAAGGGCAAAGTTGGGAAACCTTCGATCCCCATGGAGCTCAATCCCGAAGGCATTCTGTCGGTGGGAATGAAGATCGGTCGCCGCAGCGCCGATCTTCTTTTGATCGACTTCACCGGTAAGCCACGCCAACAGCTCTCGACGACTTATGACTACCCGCTACCCGAAGCAGTGTTCGGGTTTCTGGAGGTAGGATTGGAAGAGCTTCTGGCCAATGAACCCCAGAAACTTCGGGACCGTGTATGCGGGATTGGAATCGGAACACCGTTCGAGCTGTGGAAGTGGCACGACCTTTCTGGGCTTGCGGCTCAGAAATTCAGGTCCTGGAGAAACGTGAACTTCTTTTCCGAGGTGGCCAAGTTCAGCGAACTGCCGGTCTTTGTGGTCAATGATGCTACTGCCGCGTGTCACGCGGAGCACCTCTATGGCCGCGGGGCTGAGTATCGAGACTATTTTTATTTCTTCATAGGCTCAATGATTGGCGGAGGCGTTGCATTGAATGGCACCGTATTTGAGGGCAACCAAGGCAATGCCGGTGCCTTGGGTGCCATGCGGACGACGGGTCCTTTGGGTGAAAGCCAGCAACTGATTGACACTGCATCACTGTTCCTGCTCGAGGACAGGTTGATAGAAGCGGGTGTTGATCCGGGAATTTTGTGGAAAAAGCCGCAGGACTGGAGCGGCATTTCTCGCTATGTCGAACCATGGATCGGTACCACCGCGCAGGAACTGGCCAAAGCTGCGCTGTCTATTTGCGCGGTCATCGACTTTGAGGCAATTTTTATCGACGGCGCATTCCCATCTGAAATACGTGAGGAGCTGGTCTCACGGGTTCGTCGTTACCTAGTCAACCAAGATAAACGCGGTTTGATTCCTCCGGTTGTAGAAGCTGCGGCTGTCGGAGAAAACGCCCGCGGGATTGGGGCGGCAAGCAGCCCGATTTTCCGCCAGTTTCTATTGAACACTAATGCTGGGCTTTCTGGGATGTAGTCGAAATTCATAGGGGTCAAATTTCCTAAGTAGAAAGGAACCGCATAATGTCAATCTTCTCAAAACTCTTTGGTGGCGGTGAAAAGTCGGAGCTGCAACCGGTCTCGTACAAAGGGTTCGACATTTTCCCCGTTTTGATTGCCGAGGGCGGAAAGTATCGCCTGTCGGCCCGTATCGAAAAAATCATCAGCGGAGATCGTAAGTCCTATGCGCTGATCCGGGCGGATGTCTTCGAAAGCCGGGATCAGGCCGAGAGCTTTAGCATCACCAAGGCGAAACAGGTGATCGACGAGCAAGGCGAGTGTATTTTCGGTTAACCGAAGGCAATGAAGGGATGCTGAAACAGCTCTGCACAAACCTTTTGCAGAACTCAAACGGTCATTGTCCAGAACAGTCCAAAACTGTCCTGATTGTTGAGCAAGAAGAAAGCACCATTACGCTCTCGGTTGTTGGCGATGGTCCTGGCGTTCCCGAAAACACACTGGGTAAGCTTTTTATTCCATTCGATAAACTAGAAAGTGAACGGAACAGTGTTGGGAATGGTTTGGGATTGGCGCTGTTGAAAGCTATCGCATATCATCATTCATCGCTCTTATCGACCACAAATAACTCAACTGGGTTGACTGTCTCAATTCAATTCGAAGTTGCGTGGTGACACATAATAAGTGAGCGAAGCTAACTTGGTACTTATGAAACATGGGGCCATAGAAGGTAGTCAAACGATCGAGGCCGGGCGAAATTGTCTCGAAACAGCGTTAATTTAAGGTGCTGACAGGGCGAGGGATGTCCCGCTTTGATGTAATCGGGTAATTCGGCGCGGTGGTGTGGATCAATTAGTGGACCATAATTGGCTCAAGAAGAAGGACGAACTGCTGAAACGAGCTGAGTCGGATCTGACGTTGTACGACTTGATCCTGATAATGGCTTTGACAGCACCTTCTCTGTCCCGCTGGTCGTCGGGCCTCGATTGATCGAGTGTTCTTCAGGTTCAGCGTATTGGAAACGTCCCAGCGATTGACATCGAGTAGCCGAACCGAATTAAATCGGTTTGTTCGGTCTTGATATGGTTGGCGAACTGCCTGAGGACCGTGCGGACCGGAATATCGGGCTGCTCTGATGTAATGGAAAACCTTTGAGTTGCAAAAGGCAAAACCAGTGCGCCCAAAAAAAGATCGAATGCCTCAAATTCAATGGTTTGCGTGTCGCCGAATGGCAAAAACTATGTGTCGCCCCAAATTCCTGTTGAACTTCGCACCAACCTGACCCTACCGTCTCAGTTGGACCAGAAACGAAGTGAGCGTTCGATATCGGAAGGCACCCCAGATGTTGGACATTAACTGATATTGACCTTCGCGTTTTAAACTGACCCAAGTTCCCCATGTTAATACTCCAGCAGAGAGTTACGTGTGATCTGGCTTTCCTTTTGGAGGATCAGGTCTGATTTGCAGATCAGACAGCGAAGCTGCCTGTTCCCGCTGATCTGCCACGTGGCGAACGAGGGAGAGGGCGAGGCTATGCTATTCGACAGGGGAAGTGCGGCCCGCAGGCATAGCCGTGGACACAGTATTGTCTAATAGGGGTGCCCGTGGGGAAGGCAGAGCCTTGTCCCTTACGGCCAGAGGTGTTTGGCGCGTCCAAATCCCGCTGGCCCAAAACAGGAGCGGCTGGGCGAGCTAAATAGTAACTAGTAGGGTCCAAACCAGCCTAAATTGCTGAGGTACGTCGTTAAGGAACATGCCGAGGCCCAAACCGCCATTGTCGAGGGTATGTGACAGCATGTCGGGTACTCAACCAAAGATCGCTTCACTTAACATCCCTAGAGACATTCGCGCTTCCCTTCGATGTGGTCAAATCGCTCAGCGCTTGCGAAACTAGGCAATTTTGATGCCGTGCAGCCACAACCGCAATTCGTGCAATAGCGACGTTGGGACTACCATAGCCCCGCTACCAGCAGAGGTGCAGAGATAATTCAAAGCTGACAATGGATTGGATCTTGAGCGATCGATACTTTGCGGGCGAATGTCGTCTTTTGATTGCTTGCGATCAACGACTATTTCTAATCAGATGCGGCCACCTTTAGCTTGATATAAGTACTCGGCAGGCCAAGCCGCCAAGGTCCGCTGATTTCTCCAGTTTCAGTTTGCCACCATAAGCGTTCATCAGATCAACACAGATTGCCAAACCCAATCCTGTGCCGCTGACAGAGGTATCCAACCGACCTCCGGATCGAACTACTCCGTCAAGTGCATCCTCCGGAATTCCTTGTCCGTCATCCTCAATGCAAATCTCAATGCCGCCGTCTACACGCTTTGCCGCGATGTGAATTGTTGTCCGACACCACTTGAGCGCGTTGTCGAGGAGGTTTCCAATCACCTCTTCGATGTCCTGAGTATCCATTCGAACCTGAATCCCATCCTCGCAATCTGTCGTCAGAGATTTTCCTTCGCGTTCCGCCATGACCGAAAACAGTCTGGATAACCTGTTGACGGAATTGGTAAGGTCAGTTCGTGAATGCGTAAGTTCTGCGGTGTTCGACGCACGCAAACGCGCAAGTGAGCGCTTTAGCTGAGCATCAATTCGATTTAACGCGTCATCTGCAGGTTCGATATCTGCACCCGCGTCCGACAAAGTCGCCAGTTCATTTCTGAGAATTGTCGTCGGTGTTTTGAGCGCATGTGCCAGATCCGCAGCTTGTCGTCGAGAACCAGACACAATTTCACGATTCCTGTGCAACAATTTATTTAGGTCCTCAACAAGCGGCGAAACCTCTTCTGGGTAATCTTCCGGAATCAAGTCATCTCCCTTGTCCCAGCGATGCGCCACATCTGCACGCAACTTCCTGAGGGGGCCGATAATTGCTGACATCAACAACAACGAACCGGCAACTCCAATCAAACCAACCAATCCAAAAACCGGTAGCAAGTTGTTTTGCGCTGCTCTGCGTTCGCTTATCAGCTCTCGCTTGCTTTCGGCGACCGTTACGCCCCACTCGGTTCCGTCTTCGAATGTGATTCTCTGATATGCGCTACGAACGGCTTCGCTGTCCGGACCTGTGGTGTTCCAAACGATTGCCTCTTCGCTCACACGTAAAGGTTCGGAAATTGTCTCGTCAAAGAGCGAGGCTGATGTGAATGTAGCCCCGTTTCCATCGGTAACCTGCCAGTATCTGCCTGAATACGGCGTTCCATAGGCTGGATCGAATATCAGTTCGCGCAATGCCTCAGGGTTATGCGTCGTTGCGCTCAAACCGACAACGAGTTGGGTGTGCCGGTCACGTAGCGTCTGGTCGAATTGTTCCAGAACACGTGTGTTGATGTACGAAAACACAATCAACGTTCCGACGCCGACAGAAAGCGCGCCTGTCGCAAGGCCGCCAAGCAAAGCGCGTTGGCGCAGCGATAACATCAGGCCGTATCGATCATATAGCCGCGTCCTCTGACCGTTGTAATAAGGTCAGAGCCCAGTTTCTTTCGCAGCCGGGTTATGAAGACGGCAATGGTGTTCGAATCCCTGTCACCGTCATATTCATAGATATGCTCTGACAACTCGGTACGTGACACCATGCGTCCGATGTTGTGGGCAAGGTATGTCAGAACTGCGATCTCTTGCGCCGTCAGATCAACAGGAATGCCGCCCACGCTGACGCGACCGTTTCGTGTATCGAGCATAACGTCCCCCATTTCGATAACCGGGTTCAACTGACCGCTTTGTCGGCGCAGGATGGCCCGTACACGAGCGGCAAGCTCGGGCATGTGAAATGGCTTCGTCATGTAGTCATCAGCACCTGCATCAAGACCATCCACGCGCTCGCTCCACCCATCGCGGGCGGTGAGGATCAACACGGGTGTCTTGACGCCCGCGCTGCGCCATTCGCGCAGGACAGAAATACCGTCGCGTTCCGGCAACCCGATGTCGAGGATGATCATGTCGTAAGGTTCGGTCGCACCCAGGTGCAGGGCGTCAGTACCATTCTTGGCCACATCTACCACGCGGCCTTCTGCGCTAAGAAGTTTCTTAATCTGCTCGCATAGCTGCGGTTCATCTTCGGCCAGAAGTACTCTCATATTCAAAAACTACAGTCACAACTGCTTTGGTTTAAGCCCTATTTTTTACCGTTGCCCTTGCCGTTCCCGCCAGAGTTGCCGCCGCCGTTTCCACCGCTGTTGCCGCTGCCGTTACCACCGCTATTACCTCCTCCGTTTCCACCACCATTTCCACCTCCATTGCCGCCGCCGTTGCCGCCGCCATTGCCATTGCCACCGCCGTTGCCATTGCCACCGCCGTTTCCACCAGCATTGCTATTGCCACTGCTTTTGCCGTTGTTTCCACGGCTCGCAGAAGCTCCACGATTGCTGTTGGTGTCGCGGCTGTTGTTGGCGTTGGCGGGGTTCGAACGGGCTGCTTTCGATATTTGACGCCCAACACTGGATCGATTGGAAACGACTGTACCGGTCTGTGCATCCACAATGACACTGACAATTTTTCCATCGGGCTTTTTGACTAGAATACGATAGTAAATTTGATCAGCCTGAAACGCGCGCGCATCGACAGGGGTGCCGCCATAGGCTTTTTCGACACCTTTGATAACCCGTTTCAAACGAATGGTGTCCCCGGTCAGGGTCGCTTTGCGCAGTTCACCTTGCTTGAGCTCGCGTGTCTGGGCAGCCGCTTCCCTAAAAGGCAAAGCAACAATCAGGCTTGCTACCACCAAGATCACCTTCGCGCGCATGAAAGTCCTCGTATTTCGCGGCTAGAGACTACGTCTTTCGACATGAACCGATGATGAACAAGCAGTTAGCCCTGCGTTCAAGCACCCTCAAGTTAAATGGCAAGAAGCATTGGGGATTCGTGCGTGAATCGAGACTATTGAACATAGCGAGTTGTTTCAGAAAACTGATACCCGCTGATTTCCACCGAGGAGGTCGATATGAAAATCACCAGTTTGAGACTGCTAAAAGCATCGACCCTGGCAATCGCGTTGTTGGGATCTACAGCCATCGTAGCCACCGTTGCGGTGCCGGATATTGCATTTGCAAAGGAGGGCAAAGGCAATGGCGGTGGAAAGGGTAACGGTGGAGGCAACGGCAAAGGCGGCGATAAAGGAAACGGTGGAGGCAACGGCGGCGGAAAAGGCAATAGCGGTGGCAAAGGGAACTCCGCCAGCGGAGATCGTGATGACCACAGTTTCGCCGGTAACAAAGGCGGAAAGAAAGGTGCCGACAAAAGTCTTGGTGGCCGAAACACCGGTAAATCCAAGACAAAATCTTCGCGCTCTGCTTTGGGCAAGGGCGGTCGTTTTTCCTTGAAGGATATCTTTAGCGGCAAAGGCAAGTCGAGAACGGTTGCCACATCTGGAAAACGCTCGACCACCAGCGGTAGCAAACAAAAGCCCAGGACGTACAAGAAGCCTTCGAAAACAGTAATTGTCGAAGAGTCCATTCGCCCAGCGGTCAGGGAAAAGGGGAACAAGATGGCGGCACTTCTTGGTGCCCACCCGTCTGAGTTAGGGGCGCTCAATGCCGCCAACGCCAGCGCAACTGCATTAGAAAATGCAGCACCCAATTCCCGCGTAGGCCGAATTGCCAATTATCGAGATACCGTGTTGGCCGGAGAACCCTTGCGCGAAGAGCTTGAGGAACAATTGGAAGAGCTCGCTGGCTTGGAGCCGCCGGAGCGGACTGTTCCTGAGATTGAAGAAGACCTGGAAGCCGCGTTGAGTGAAGTCCAGGAAAACCAGGAACGCGTCGAGGATCTCGAACAAGCTCTGGAAGACGCAGGCGGAACTGACCCAGAGATTGAGGAGCAATTGGATGAAGCCCGCGCTGATTTGGACTCTTCGATCGAAGCAGCGCAGGACCTGAACGATGAACGTCAGGCTGCCGTCGAATACGAAGAAGCGACTGAACAAGTGCAAGAACTGGCTGACCAGGTCGAGGAACAGGAATTGACCGAACGGGAAGCCCTGGAAGCCGCCGCCAACAAACCCGTGACCGACGCCGTTGAACACGAGGTAAAGGTGCTGTTGGGTCTGTAACGAAAGACAACGACTCTCTGCGTCAATCAACCCTCAGTACTGACCACTCACGGAAGTACTGAAACCCGGGTCGGCCAAAGGCTTCACAGAATGGGTAGCAGCTGGCCGGATACTTTTGCATATCAAAGGCTACGCCCTTTTTCCCAAAGGCATAATAAAGAAACCCCGCCCCATAACTGGAGCGGGATTTAGTTTTCAATTCCAATATCTAGGACGAATACCGGGAATTGTGTGGGGGTCTGCTGAACTGCCTTCAGACGTTGTTATGTGCCTCGGAAAGCCGCTTGTTTTTGACGATCTGTGTTAATGCATTTTCGATAGGAGGGAAGCGACCACTGCTCGATTTGGTCGTGGTTGGCAAACGTTCTTCGGCGATTTTGCCGGAGGTTTGCATCACAGCTGTTGTGCTGGACTCTTCAGTCACAAAGGCAGACTTGATCATGCGTTTCCCCTTGTCAGCGATCAAATGGAACAACGTCCCGAATGATCCAACACCATCACTATGCCTGAGATTATTTGAACACTCTGAGAATACATTGTTCACGTTCAGTTAATGTTGTTCGCGAAATAAAGACAAACGAATAGGCGGGCGACCAGATGGAGGAAGAACATCCTGTTTTGGTGCTTTAGTTGAATTTGCGATGACAATCGCAGCCGATGATTTCAGCTCGTGAACAAACTGCTGCATCGGAAAGCAACTCTTCGCTTATGAACTCGCCAAGGCCCATTCAAGATCATATCTAAGCTAAGAAGCTGAAAAAGGCGCTGGGAATGAAAAAGATTGTTGGGATTCTGGCGGTGGCACTGACCGTGCAAGGCGCGTCATTTGCGAGCGCCAGTGTCAGCTTGTGGAGCCTTAGCACGGGGCACGTTAGCGGAACCGGCGCTACCTCGCCGATCCATGTGAAATCCAAATCCGGACATTGTCCGCCGGGCTTGGCAAAAAAGGCAATCCCGTGCGTACCGCCTGGACAGGCAAAGAAATATCGACGTGGCGATTACATCTATGATGGGTATGTCCGCATTGATGATCCCAGCCGTTGGGGACTACGGCGCAACGGATATTACGTGCGTGCCGGAGATTATGTTTACGAAGTAAACCGTGAAACACATGAAGTGCTGAACCTGATAGGGGCAATCGCCGACATTCTGAATTGATAGATGTTATCGTTCACTTACTTGCATCTCTCTTTGCCGCCATTCGGTTGGATTGCGGCAGTCAAAGGTGTGGGGGGGTAGAAACTGACATTCTTCGCGTGAAGGATCAATTACTGCTATCTGGCTATTGAAGTAGTGTTTCGTTTGGTCCGTAAGCGAGCTGATCATTCAACTAGAGATCGCTTCGCAATACATCCGTTCAGAGATGTTTGCGGTTTATTGGACGGTACATCGACTACAAATCTGTTGGGCACATTAGATGAGTTGCAAAATGGGTATGTGTGACACACGAACCAGGGGCCGTTTTTGCTGCCATCAAAATAGCCCAAGCTCTAAATAGACATCAGCCAATTCTTGAAGGCTCTTACTGTGACCCGATCTTGATCTCCTGGGCGACAAACTAAGTAGAGGCCCCGGTTCAATGGAACGCGGCTTTCGTCCAAGCGAATTAGCCGGCCAAGCTTAAGGTCTCTCTCCGCCAAGAGGTGTCTCGCCAAGGCGACGCCTTGGCCGTCGATCGCCGCTTCTAGAAGGACGGCGCTGTCCACAAAATTGATGTTCCGCGCCTTAATGTGATCCGCGTCCAGCCCAACTTGTATGATCCAACTGTCCCAACCTGCGTTGAAGTTGTCATGCAACAATGGGAAGTTTGCCACATCCTCGGCGCGCATCGGAAGCTGTGATTTTTCGACGAGCGTTGGTGCAGCGACGACGATCAATTCCTCTTGTCTGATTTGCTCATGATAAAGCCCATCCCAACCGGGTTCTCCAAACCTTAACGCAACGTCGACATCGGACCTGTCGAAATCTGCAAAGGTATCATTTGTATCCAGCAATAGCGCAATTTCCGGGTGCTCTTGCTGAAACAAACTCAGCAATGGCACAAGCCACTTCAGGGCCAGGGACGTCGACAAAGACACTGTGATCGACTGGCGTTGATGAAGGCGTCTCACCTCTATCACGCCCATCTGCAACGCAGAAAACGCTCCACGCGTTGATTGATGCAGGCGTTCCCCGGCGTCTGTAAGATTTACGCCATTGGGGTGGCGGTGGAAGAGCGTTACGCCAAGATGCTGCTCCAGCAATTTGATCTGCCGGCTGATCGCCCCATGCGTTACGTTCAACACGCCCGCTGCCTTGGTCAGGCTGGAATGTGTCGCGGTCTCGTCAAAGGCCTGAAGGGCGCGAAGATGTCTAAGGCTTTTCGACATGTGAGAAAAACTAACAGGCTTATCAAATAAAATCGATAGGATTTATTGGTTACAAAGAGTTATAACGGGGCGACTCTAAGAAATCTCACGGGTTTATTTGGACGAAGGTCACATGTCAGCTTTCAAAGTTGCGCTCATGACAGGTACGGGGCAAAGCATCGGCCGAGGGTGCGCCGTTGAAATGGCTAAAGCCGGCTACAAACTCTCTTTAATGTCCCCGTCCAATCGTTCGTTAGCGTTGGCGGAAGAGCTTGGCGGCATTGGCCGTCGAGGCTCGGTTCTTGATGCGGATGATCTGCAGGCGTTGGTTGACGACACTATGCGCGAGTACGGCCGGATTGATGCCATTGTCAGTAACATGGGGCATGGCGGATCCGTGCCTGAGGCCATCAAAACCGTTGGCTTCGATCCTGACTTTGACGGACCGCTTTTGGAACTCAGCGACGAGTTATGGCACGAAAGTCTGGACATGTATGTGCTAAATGTCGTCAAGATCGCCCGTATCGTCACGCCCATTCTGATCGAACAAGGCGGTGGTGCATTCGTTAATATCTCATCCATGAACACAATCGAGCCACGTGCGCCCTATCCCATGAGCATGCTGCGTGGAGCATTGCATAGTTTCTCAAAGCTTTACGGGGACCGATATGCACGGCACAATATTCGCATGAACAACCTGCTGCCGGGGTTCTGCGAGAACGTGAACCTGTCCGAACAGGCTCGCCGGGAAATCCCCGCTCAGCGGCCCGCAACGTTCGAAGAAATTGGACAAGCTTGCGTGTTTCTCGCCAGCGAAGGAGCTCGCTATATCAACGGCCAGAGCATACTGTCTGACGGAGGCATGAACCGCGCGGTCCGATAGAGAACAGTGAAATGATTGTCAGAGCACTCAAAGATATTCTTGGAACAGAGCGGGACGTCTTTGGCCCGGGCTGGAACAGCAGACGGCTGCTTCTGGCCTCAGATGGTATGGAGTTCACGCTCACTGACACACTCATCAACCGGGGTGCAGAGTTGGAGCTTGAATACACCCATCATCTGGAGGCGTGCTATTGTATCGAGGGTAAGGGCAGGATCAGAGCAGCCGACGATGAAACCTGGCATGCCCTTGTGCCATTCACCCTTTACGCGTTGGATCAACATGACAGGCATGTGGTGCAAGCCACAAAGGCCGACCTGAGGCTTGTCTGTGTCTTCACTCCACCGCTCAGCGGGCGTGAAGTGCACCGCGAAGACGGAAGCTACGGCCCGGGAACCTAACCGGGGCAGCTATTAGCAGAAAAACAAAATCCGGTCGCAAGGGCGTAATTGAAAGCGGCAACAAGCAGTAAAAACAGAACGGTAAACCGGCTAACATTACTTTGCTGCCTTTCTTGGCCGTGGTTAGTGTCGCAGCAGCGTTGATAGAAGCGTGTCAATCGTATCTGGGATAACAGCAGTAAGAGCGACCTCAACGAATATCAGTTGCGCCTCTGGGAACGCAGGATGAAAGGCCGCAAAATAACGACAATCTGGCGGATAGCGCATTCGCCCCAAATCGTCCAGATCGTTGATCTCGTGCATCGCCTCATAGGCGACGATCTTGTCAAGAAAACGGGCGGGGCTATCCCGGCTGATTTACCTTAGGACAAAGAAGCCTAAATTGAATCGGCTGCAAAACAAATGGACGAAATAAATATCTGTTCGCTTGAGTTCCGGGTTGGATTGGAGAAAGCGCAGCATGTCGACGCGCATGGCCACAAGTTCCTGCGTCGCACCAGACGGCTGGTTCAACCGTCGCAACAACTCTTGCCGCCTTGGCCCTGAAACTTCACTAAGCCTTTATAAAGACTCACACTTCGATCAGTGTCGTAGCGGCGCGCCGTTTGGAAAAGCTGATCGGCGTCTAGCTCTAGATAGCTCTTCAAACAGGCAAATAAGTTTAGTTTCTCCGCATCATCCAGAGTTTGGAAGCGATCAAGAATCGTAGACACCATCGTGAAACCCGATACTTCACGGTCTGCGGACAGAAGCGCTCAAATAACTAGGCAATGGATCGTTTATCATCCTTGGCTCACGTTTTGTCAGGACGGTCTAGCAGTTGGTTTAATAGGTCACCTAGAAACCAATCCCGCTGCATTTCAGGGCTCCATCTGACTACTCAGGTATTCGCCTGTTCGACGATAGTGATCAACCAGGTGCCGAGTTGCGCTGTCCGCGTCGTGGTTCAGTGCGGCGTCCAAGATTTGCTGGTGCTCAGCGGCAATGTCCCGCTTCTTGTAGCTCGAACCGCCAGCCGCCAGATAGCGATAGCGAATGTTCAGGTCGTAAAGCTGCGAGCAATACCGCATAAGCAACGGCAGATTCGAATTGTCCAACAAGGCCATATGAAACGCCTTGTGAGCGTCTTCAAAGTCACGCGCGCCGTTCTGGCCGGCCTTTTTCATATGATGGTGACGCAAAACAAGCCGATCTTCCCAGGCCTCATCCGCGTTGGTGATAGAGGCGCGCAACGCGGTTTCCTCAAGGTTGCAGCGCAACAGAAGTATTTCTTCGAAATTACATTTGCTGACTGGTGCTGCGCGAAATCCGCGCTGATCAATCCGCTCGACCAACATGTCCGATGTCAAAAGGCTAAGCGCTTCGCGAACCGGACTAGCGCCGGTGTCCAAAAGCCCCCGAAGCTGCTCGATCTTGAGTTTTTGTCCCGGAGGTAATTCTCCGGTCAAGATCATGTCGCGCAGCCTTCGATACGCGCCATGCGTGGCTGATGTCTCTTTGCCCTCAGTATCAAGCATGGCGTCCATATCCGACCGTTCCTTTGTTCGCGGCAAAACTTTTGATTGCTCTTAACTGAGGGCACTCGTTCCAGTCGATAGGCCAACTGAAAGGCTCAGCGAGCCTTCGTTGATCATCCAGCGCCGAAGTTCAAATTCGCGCGCACCGCTTTGGTGCATCGGATCGTCCTCGGCCAGTTTTCGGGCAGCCTCAAGACTGTCAGCACGATAGATAATCAGGCCCATTCCTTGCATGTGCTCACCAGTCTCATCCGACATTGGCCCTGCAAAAGCCAGCTGTCCCGCGCGTTCAAGCTGTGCCTGATAGGCCAGGTGGTCAGGTAGCGACGCCTTTACATCTTCGGGTTTTTTGGCAGGCGTGCTGAGTACTACGTAGAGTTCCAAAGCAAGTGCACCACGGCTTTTTGCTTCTGATTTGTAGTTCGCCCAGGCAACCATTTGCGTCCTCCAAAAATATCGATATTATTTGACATATTGCAAAATAGTCGGCAAAAATCAAGTGAACTGACATGGATGGTGAAAATGAAATACCTGGTGGGAGAGACTTTGGATGGCACAGCGGTTTTTGCTGTAAACGGCGAAAATGCAGTGAATCTAACGGCTTTGCACCCTGCAATCGGTTCGGATTTGATGGGTTTGATAGCCGAGCCTGAACTGGCCGACTCACTTGCCCCCAAAATTGACGCGGCAGGCAGTGTGCCCGTGTCTTCCATCACTCCGGCATTGCCCGTTGCCGCTCCCGGAACGATCATTTGCATGGGGTTGAACTACACGGACCACATCAAGGAAGGCGGGTATGATATCCCGGAGTATCCGACGCTGTTTATGCGTGGGAAGAATTCGATCATGGCGGCAGGGCAACCTATGGTGCGGCCGACCTGTTCCGAGAAACTCGACTACGAAGCCGAGCTTATGCTGATCGTTGGAAAACGCGGCCGTCATATCTCGGAAGAGGACGCATTGGATTATGTCTTCGGCTACACCGTGTTTAACGACGGGTCGCTGAGGGATTACCAGCGTAAAACCGTTCAATGGACGCCCGGCAAAAACTTCGATGACACAGGCGCGATCGGCCCTTTCACCGTAACGCCGGAAGACTTGCCGGAGGGAGCATCCGGCCTGAAAATCGAAAGCCGAGTGGGGGACGAAACCCTGCAAAGCTCGAACACCGCCAACATGATCTGGGGGGTCCCTCAGGTCATCGCCACGATCTCGGAATATACCACTCTCGAACCCGGTGATCTGATTGCGTTGGGTACGCCGCCGGGTGTTGGTCACGCCAAAAAGCCCAATCCACGTTGGTTGAAGCCGGGTGAAACCGTCGAGGTCGAGATTGAGGGCATCGGCATATGCGCCAGCCCCGTCATCGACGAAAAGGACGCCGAGACTAAGGTGGCCGCAGCATGAGCGCACCAACCGGGGCAGAGCTGGAGGCACTTCGCGCAAAGGCGCAGCAAGATCATCGCGATCTGCGCGAGCGCATCCCACGTCTTTCAGACGACGCAATTGCTCTGATCCTCCGCGAATCCAGATCTCATTACGCCTGGACCGACAAAGCTGTTTCTAACGAATTGCTTGAAGAGATCTATGACATCACGATCAACGGCGCGACCAGCATGAACACGCTGCCCGCCCGCTTCGTTTTCGTTAAAAGTGCGGAAGGAAAAGAGCGCCTAGCCAAGTCGTTAAAGCCGAAGAACGTGCCAAAGATGATGGATGCGCCGGTCACTGCGATCATTGCTTATGACATGGACTTCTGGAAGGAATTACCTTTTCTTTTCCCGCACGAAGATCGACGGTCACTTTTCGAAAATAATCCCGAATATGTAGCCGATACAGCGTTTCGCAATGGAACGCTTCAGGGCGCTTACTTCATGATCGCCGCGCGTGCGGTCGGGTTGGACGTCGGCGCCATGTCTGGCTTTTCAAACAAGGTCGTCGACGAGGAATTCTTCGCAGGTACGACGCTCAAGTCGAACTTTCTTTGCAACCTGGGCTACGCAGACGAAACAGGATTGTTTCACAAGCTGCCTCGCTTCTCATTCGAAAAGGTTTGCTCTTATGCATGAGGAGGTGACCCTGTGGCGATGAAAGTCAAACCTGTCGTAACCTACCGTACGACAGCTCAATGCCCGACACACGCGCGAACCGAGATCCCAATTCGCGATCTGGACGTGATTATCGACGAGCCCGTGGAACGAGGCGGAACAAATCTTGGCCCGTCTCCGACCGAAACCGCAATGGCTGCTTTGATCGCCTGCACGAATGTCATCGGGCACAAGAATGCGCACCGTTTGGGAATTGATCTTGGCACCGTGAAAATCGACGCGAAATGCAGGCTGGATCGGCGCGGTGTCCTGATGGAAGAGGAGATCGATGTTCCGTTTCCCGAAATCGAACTCACTGTGAATTGCGATACGCCCGCCAGTCAGGAGGAGCTGACACGCGTGGGCGAGGAGACAGCCAAGTATTGCGCCATCGCAAAACTGTTTCAAGCGGCAGGCACGGACCTGACCGTCAACTGGGTCAAAACCAACCAATAAAAATCGACAGGACCCGACTTTCTGGGAGGAGAGAAATGAAAAACTGGACTAAACGCAGCCTAATGGGATTTGCTCTGGCAGGCACCATGGCGTTGCCTCTTGCAGCAGAAGAGACCATTTCCGCCGTCGTGATTGATGGCTATCCCGATCGGGCCTTGTGGGTGAAAGAACTCTCCAACTTCTTCATTCCAGAAGTGGACAAGCGGCTGGCCGACTCCGGCAACTACAAGATGAACTGGCAAGAGAACTATGGCGGTTCGATCGTAAAGCCGAAGGGCGTGCTGGAAGGGATCCAGCTTGGCCTTGGCGACATCGGCATTGTCACAACTATCTTCCATTCGTCCAAGTTGCCCAGTCAGGGGATATCGGGGTCGACCCCCTTCGTGTCATCGGACTCTCGCGCGGTAGCCAAAGCCGTGGATGAGATCGCGCGCGAATACCCAGCGATGCAAAATGAGTTCGCTGCGCAGAACCAAGTCTATCTGGCGACCGGTGTAGTGCTCGATACTTATCAGGTTTTTTGTACAGAGCCGGTCTCGGCTGTTTCTGATCTGGAAGGCCGAAAAGTGGCAGGGGCGGGACTGAACCTCCGATATCTCGAAGGTATCAAAGATGCCGCGGGGGTTCGTGGTGGCCTGACCGATTTCTACAATATGCTGCAAACCGGCCTTGTTGATTGTGCGATGCTGTGGCCTGAAGCAGCCAAGACCTTCAAGATCGCCGAAGTGGCTCCCTACATGCTCAAAGCTGACTTGGGTGCCGTGAACTCCAAGACGATCACAGTGAATTCTGACTATTGGGCAAAGTTGCCGGATGAAGTCAAAGGCGTTCTGCAGGCCGTCGCAATTGACTACCGTGATCATGTGGCTGGCATCGCTATGGACCGGGCTGCGGCCTCAAGGGACGCATACACCGAAGCCGGCGGGACGATTGTCGAAGTTTCGGACGAAGACCGAGCGGCCTGGGCCAACGCAATGCCAAATGTAGCACAGGAATGGGCAGCCACACTGAATGAGAACGGTGAACAAGGCGACGCGATACTGGCCGCTTATCTCGGCAAGCTGCAGGACGCCGGTTTTACCGGAGTGCGTGACTGGACAGCCGAGTAATAGTCTGGCGATCCACGAAAGGGGCCTTTCATGCTGAAGACCGCAGTTGCTGGCTTGTCGCGGGTCGCCAATTCGCTTGCTATCGCCGCCAACGCATTGGGTACGCTTGTCGTCCTTGCGTTGGTGGTCATTCTGAATGTCGACGTCATTGCGCGCGGTCTGTTTTCGGCACCTCTGCGTGGCACCTATGAAATGGTGCAATTTTCGGTCGTGATGATCGTTTTTTTGCAGCTGGCCGACGTAGTCAGAGTGGATCGGCTGACGCGCTCGGACGGGTTTCTGAACCTGCTACACCACCGCCGTCCTGGGCTAACGGCCAACCTGAGGCGCATTATCAATGCCATCTCCGCAATCTTCATGGGTCTGATTGCTTATGTAACCTTTCCCGAGTTCCTGCATATGTGGGAGACACAGGACTACTTCGGAGTTCCGGGTCTTTTCACTCTGCCATGGTGGCCGGTCAAACTGGTCATCGCGTGCGGTACTGCGCTTGCCTGCGTGATCTTCCTTCTCAAGGTTGTCACGGCGCAGGACCGCCCGCATCTAATTCGTGCACCTGAACATGACGAGGCCGCAGAATGACGCCGATTGAGATTGGCCTGATCTCGGTCATAGCCATCGTCTTTCTGATTTACGCAGGCGTTTACATTCCCATCGCATTGGGCGTGGTCTCGTTCGTGTCGATCTGGCTGATGCGGGACAATTTCACGCTTGCGCTCAACCTGCTGAAAGTGGCGGTCGGCGACAGCGCGATGGAATACAGCTTTGCAACCATCCCATTGTTTACTTTCATGGGGCTCATTGTCTCAAAAGCCGGGTTGGGCAGGGACATCTACGAAGTCATGACCATGCGATTTCGCAAGGTCAAAGGCGGTATCGGTATGGCAACCGTTGGAGCCAACGCCGTCTTTGCCGCAGTGACTGGGTCGTCAATAGCCTCCGCATCCGTGTTCACCAAGGTCTCGGTCCCGCAGATGATGGCGCAGGCTTATAACCCACGCTTTGCTGTTGGCGTGGTCGCCGGGTCTTCGGTTTTGGGGATGATCATCCCGCCCTCGGCGATGCTGATCATCTATTCCTTTGTCGCCGAGCAATCTGTGGGGGACATGTTCCTTGCGGGGGTTATTCCGGGGATCATGCTGGCGATCGCTTATGTAGGCGCGATTTGGGTTATGGGTCGTTTCACCCCAGCATTCGTCGGTGGCCGCGTTGTCGAAGACACCGAGTGGATGTCAGGGCGCGAGATAGCCTCCAAAACACTGCCGACACTGTTCATCATTTCCATCGTCCTTGGTGGTATCTACACAGGTTGGTTGACTGCCGTAGAAGCAGGGGCCGCCGGAGCTCTCGTTGCGCTAATCATCGCGGTTGCCCGTAAGTCGATGTCTCCACGCGCATTCTGGGACGCGTTGCTGGAAACCGGTCACATCACAGCCGCGATCCTGTTCCTGATCACGGCCGCTTCAATCTACAGCCGCATGCTGGGGCTGGCCGGGCTGCCCAATCAACTACAGGATCTGCTTGCGGGGAATTCCGCATCTTTCTGGTCGATCATGCTGCTCTATGTTCTGTTGATGCTATTTCTGGGAACATTGCTCGACACCGCGTCGATCATTCTGATTGTGGTACCGCTGTTCCTGCCCATGGCCGAAGCGCTTGATATGTCGCTGATCTGGTTTGGCATTATCACCGTGGTCGGGGCTGAGATCGGTCTTTTGACACCACCTTTGGGTATATCCTGCTTCGTTATCAAATCCACGATTAACGATGACCGCATATCACTTAAGGACGTGTTCATGGGCGCACTTCCCTTTGCGTTCGTGATGCTGATCGTTCTGTTCATTCTGATCGAGTTCCCGATCCTCAGCCTTGCCCTGATTTAAGGAGGACAAGATGCGCTCTGTCACCAAAGACAATATCACCGACGTCTTCATGGGGTACCTGTCAAAAGATACTGATCCACGGATGCGTGAAATCATGGGCTCCCTGGTCAAACACCTCCACGACTTTGCGCGGGAAACCAACCTGACGCATGACGAGTGGCGGGCCGGGATTGCGTTTCTGGAAGGCTGCGCTGCGGTGGAAACCGAGGATAGGCATGAATTCGTGCTGGCCTCGGACGTGTTGGGCCTGTCGTCATTGGTTGATATGCTGCATTCCAGTGCCGATGCGACCAGTTCGTCCGTTTTAGGTCCATTTCACGTCTCGGGCGCCCCCCCGCTGCCAATCGGTGGCGATATGAAGCGTCACTACGGCGGGCCGGTTCTACTTGCAGAGGGCGTGATCCGCGATACCGAAGGTCATCCGATTGCCGGGGCAGAACTGGATATCTGGCAAACGGCACCCAACGGCCTCTACGCCAGTCAAGATGAAGAACAGGACACCTATTCTTTCCACGGGCTGATGTCAGTTGGCGATGATGGCAGATATGCGTTCACCACAGTTAAACCAGTTGAATACACCGTGCCGTCTGACGGGCCAGTCGGTGATATTCTGCGCGCTTGTGGTCGCCATCCATGGAGGCCCTCACACTTGCACTTTATCGTCAAAGCCCCCGGGTATCGCTCACTCGTGACGGAGATTTTTCCGGACAATGATCCCTATTTAGATCAGGATACTGTCTTTGGCGTTCGGGACGATCTGGTAATGACATATGTTGAACGACCTGCATCAGAATTTCCCGATGGCATGGAGCTTTCTGGTAAGATTGCCGAACCTTTCTTGCACGTGAATTTCGACGTGACGCTTGCCAGGGTCTGAATGATATTGAGGAGGCTTGAGGTGCTGAAACATATCTCCATTTTAAGTGCAGCGTTATTTTGCAATACCGCCGTCGCAGAACAGCGACCGATCTTTGACGCACATATTCACTACAGCCACGATGCTGTCAAACTGGTTCCGCCTGAACAGGTGGCCGAAATCCTTCGAGATGCAGGCGTGCGTAAAGCGCTGATTTCCAGCTCGGATGACAATGGCACTCAGCTATTGTTGGCAGTGGCACCGGACATCGTTGTTCCGGCGCTTCGCCCTTATCGTCGTCGCGGTGAGATCAACACCTGGATGCACGATGAAACTGTAATCGAGTATCTGGAAACAAACCTGGCAAAAAACAACTACGAGGCCATCGGCGAGTTTCACGCTTACGGAGATGACATCAAAACGCCGGTCATCCAACGTATGATTGCACTGGCGAAAGAGCGGAACCTAATCCTGCACCACCATGGTGATCGCGAGGCCGTTGATTTGATCTTCGAAACATGGCCGGAAGCTCGGGTATTGTGGGCCCATTCTGGGTTTGACGATCCAGCCAGTGTGGTCGATGCGCTAGACATCTATCCCGGGCTATGGGCCGATCTGGCATTTCGTTCGGACATGGTTTCGCGAGGCCGTGTCGACCCGGATTGGAGGGCTGCGTTCCAAGCCCATCCCGATAGGTTCATGGTCGGTACGGATACGTTCGCACCTGAACGTTGGTACTACGTAGGCCCTCATGCCGATTTTTCGCGTGAATGGTTGGATTTGCTGCCGGACCAGATCGCAGACAACATTGCCTTTGCTAACGCAGAACGTTTGCTGGTATCAGAATGACCCACTGCGCTGCTTGGTTTCTTATATGGTCCAGCGCGGCGGTTGCTTGTGAAGCGACGGGGCAACGCATGAATTCGGAAGTTCAAAACGCACCCAAGGTTTATCTGACGGTCGACGAAATTCCGTTGGCCCAACCGTTTTCGGTGTTGGTTTCAGTTTGTAGTGAAACTGCTGTGGGCCAAATGCGTGTGGATGCAATCATGCCCGCTCATCAACATGGTATGAACTATACTCCCAAGGTTACCGCATTGGACGGCGGAGTGTTCCGAATTGATGATATGTTGTTTCACATGCCGGGTTTGTGGGAGCTGCAAATCGATGTCGACGTCAGTGGCCAATCGGTTTTCTACACGTCAGAAATTGCGCTGAAATGAAGCTGTGGATGACAGCTGCGCTAATTTTTCTGACCGGGGCAGTACGTGCAGATGTCTTGTTGACCGAAGACGAAATTGAACAAACGTTGTCCTTTGGGCCGTGGCCACCATCCTTCCAGCCGGATCCAAGCAATAGATTTTCCAAAGACGCCACGGCAATCAAGCTCGGACAGGCTTTATTCAACGATCCGGTGTTGTCGGTCGATGGTGCATTTTCCTGTGCAAGTTGTCATGATCCTGAACAGGCATTTACGACGCCGGAGGCGCGGGCACTCGGTCGTGATTTGTTAAATCGAAACACACCATCACTGCGAAACCTTGCCGGGCTGCGCTGGTATGGTTGGGGCGGCAAAAGCGATAATCTTTGGGCAGCCAGCCTGCATCCGATCATCGAAGAACAAGAGATGGCGCATAGTGCCGAAAGCCTAAAGATAGTTATCTCTGAAAGTACCTACATTGATGATTTTGAAGCCATATTTGGTCACCTCCAGGATCAAAGCCCTGAACTTTTTCTGGTGAATACTGCAAAAGCTCTTTCTGCTTACTTAGAGACCTTAGCCACCGACCGGACGATATTTGACGATTTTCGCGATGCTTTGGAGCGCCGAGATATTGCTGCGGCTAAGGAATACCCCGAAGCAGCTCAGCGAGGTCTTCAGCTCTTTTTAGGGCGCGGGAAATGCGTATTTTGCCACAACGGTCCGAGGTTTTCCAACAACGAGTTCCATGACGCTGGTGTGCCATATTTTCTGAATGAAACCGAGGTTGACCAAGGTCGGTTCGGAGGATTGAACATTTTACTCTCAAGCCCCTACACATTGGACGGCGACTGGAACGACGATCCAGAAAAGAAAGGTGCCTGGGCCGTTCGAAATGTACGCAGGAGCCATTCTGATTTTGGGACCTTTCGGACGCCCAGCCTGCGGGGAGTGGTTGAAACCGCTCCTTACATGCATGACGGCAGCTTAGGTGATCTGAAATCTGTGATACGGCATTACAGCAAAATTGATACTGAAAGGCTGCACGCCGATGGTGAAGCCATTCTTTCGGAATTGAATTTGTCTGAGCAGGAGATTGCAGACTTAGTTGCGTTTTTGGTCACGCTCTCCAAGGATTCTTAATAAAGCACTGGTGTTAAGGGCTTGGGAATGGGCTAATTGGCGAGCTATCTTAGCCTCTTCGTCTCGGGGATTAATTCGCTTCCGAAACCCTTAAACCTCCGCCTTTCACAAGCAGATCCACAATTGCGTCGACCCCGCTTCTGTGACGAAGTGACGAAAACAAGAAGGGCCTTCCTTTACGCATCATTTTCGCATCACGTTCCATAACTTGCAGCGAAGCGCCAACATGCGGTGCAAGGTCGGTCTTGTTGATTACGAGGATGTCTGATTTCGTAATCGCCGGCCCGCCTTTCCTGGGTATTTCTTCGCCTGCAGCGACATCGATCACGTAGATGGTCAGATCCGCCAGTTCCGGGCTGAATGTGGCTGATAGATTGTCGCCTCCGCTTTCAATCAAAACAATATCGAGATCCGGATGACGTGTCTGCATCTCGGCGACGGCGGCCAAATTGATCGAGGCGTCTTCGCGAATTGCTGTATGCGGGCAACCGCCAGTTTCGACGCCGATGATCCTGTCCCGCGGCAGGACCTGCATGCGCATCAGCGCTTCGGCATCTTCCTGCGTATATATGTCGTTAGTAATAACTCCCACCGAACAGACATCGCGCAGCGCTTCAGACAAGGCGGCGGTCAAAGTGGTTTTTCCGGCTCCTACTGGGCCTCCAATACCTACGCGAAGCGGGCCGTTCATACTGGTCATGTGCGGAAAATCCTCGAATATTGTGTTTCGTGCTTCATGGCCGCAATGTCCCCCAAGAACGCGGTAGAGCTTAACTCATCCAGGCTCGCCTTTTTTGCCCTTTCAGCAATCTGGGCACACAACTGTGTCAGCTGGCGGATCAACCGCTGCGCATCGGTCTGTCCCAGTGGTACAAGACGCGTCGCACAGGCGACAAGGTTGCTTGCGAATGCTTGCAGAAACATCTTGGTCGTCAGCTGCAAGGGAAGGTTTTGAAGTCTTGCAGCCCGTCCAATCGAGACGGGGTAGGTGAATTGCCCAAGGTCCAATTCCCAGACACCTTTAGTGACGTTTCCGAAGGCCTGTCCCAGCAACTCGGTTTCCATGAGCCTTTCGGATGTCGCACAAAAGGCGCGCGCCGCGATATCGACGTTGATCAGTTCTTCTTTGTCATGCGCGTTGAAGGCCGCCACAACGAACACAGCATCATTCCACCCAGAGCCATGTTCCAGCACATCTGAAATCCAGGCTTCAGTATCCCGAGAATTCGCGACAGTTCCCCCGTCAATCGCAGCTTCAAGCCCGTGAGAGTAGGCAAACCCCCCTACAGGATAGGCAGGGGACAACCATTGTGTCAGCGTCAGGATGTCGGCGTCAGTGGGTGTGGCCATGGGTCCTGCCGTGGCCATAGGCCCCGCCTTCGGGGTTGAATGGTTCATTCACCTCTCGCACCTTTGCTCCGATTTTAAGAAGCATATCACGGATGACGTGATCGACTTGGATCAACAGGCGGGTCTTTTCGATCTGACAAGGCGTGTGCCGATTGCCGATATGCCAGGCGATACGTGTCAGGTCCGGTGCTTTTACCTCCAGCAACACTTCCGGTGCTGCCTGTATTTCCACTTCGCGACCGTCGTCCAAAACCAACGCGCCACCGTGGTTCAGTGAGGTCGTTTGCGCGAGATCGATGAGAATCTGTTCGCCGCTTTCGCAGGTAAGAACCTTACGCCGCAAAAAACGGTCGTCGTAGGTCAACGAGAGACAGTCTGCCGGATCGCCATGCGTGTGATCCGAATACTGGCGCGCAGTGCAGAGCAGGGCGGTCATACCATCACCTCCTCTGCAGCGGGAATAGTCAGAGCCAGATTGAGTCCGAGAACACTCGGTGCACGATCCGTTCGCGCGTCAGACCGCGGTTTTTCAGCTCTTCGTCGCTGAGCGATTGCAGGAATTCGACTTGCCGGACGCGAGATTGTGCTTCGGCTACGCTGATCAGGGCCGAGTAAATTGACGACCCGATGGATACGATTAAACCGGCCAGCGAAAAGCGCGTGTTTGTATGTGTTGCTGAGTGTGCCATTTGGACCCTCGTAAACGTTGGTCCTCCCATGGGTTTTTATATCTGTCATATTGGCCTCACTTAGAAGTGCGTATTTGGTCATTGCTGCCTTGCACGCGCCGCAACGCAGCACATTTTTTGATCAGAATAAAAAATATCGTTGCGCCATCGGCAGCGTTTCGGCGGGTTGGCAAGTCAGCAATTCGCCATCCGCACGCACCTCGTAGGTTTCCGGGTCGACCTCGACATGCGGTGTCGCGTTGTTCAGCAGAAGATCCTGCTTGCCAATTTCTCGTGTGTTTTGGACGGCGACGGTTTGCTTTGCCAATCCCAGTGTATCACCGATCCCATCCGCGTGGGCCGCCTGCGAGACAAATGTGATCGCCGAGTTTTCCACCGACCGTCCGTAAGCGCCAAACATCGGCCGACTATAAACCGGCTGCGGTGTAGGGATCGACGCGTTGGGATCGCCCATTTGCGCGCAGGCTATGGTGCCGCCTAGCAGAACCATCTCGGGCTTCACGCCGAAAAAGGCCGGGTTCCAAAGGACGAGGTCAGCGCGTTTGCCTTCCTCGATGCTCCCGATCTCGTGGCTGAGCCCATGGGCAATAGCAGGGTTGATCGTATATTTGGCGATATAGCGACGGACGCGAAAGTTGTCGTTCTCACCGGTTTCTTCGGCCAGGCGCCCGCGCTGTTTCTTCATCTTGTCAGCGGTTTGCCACGTGCGGATCAAAACCTCTCCGACCCGACCCATAGCCTGACTGTCAGACGCGATGATGCTGAATGCGCCCATGTCGTGCAGTATATCTTCGGCTGCGATCGTCTCACGCCGGATGCGGCTTTCGGCAAAGGCCACGTCCTCGGGGATGGATTTGTCGAGGTGGTGACAGACCATCAGCATATCCAAATGTTCCTCAACCGTGTTCACGGTGAAGGGCCGCGTGGGATTGGTGGAGGACGGCAGAACGTGGTTCTCGCCGCAGATCTTGATGATATCCGGGGCATGGCCTCCGCCTGCGCCTTCGGTGTGGAAGGCGTGGATAGTGCGACCCTTCATGGCCGCCACGGTGTTTTCGACAAAGCCTGATTCATTGAGCGTGTCAGTGTGAATCATCACCTGCACGTCCATCGCGTCGGCCACCGACAGGCAGCAATCAATGGCGGCCGGGGTGGTTCCCCAGTCCTCGTGCAGTTTCAGGGCACAGGCTCCGGCTTTGACCTGTTCTTCGAGCGCGGCAGGCAGCGAAGCGTTGCCCTTACCCGCAAAGGCCAGATTCATCGGGAAAGCATCCGTCGCTTGCAACATCCGCCCGATATGCCATGGACCGGGGGTGCAAGTGGTGGCCAATGTCCCATGCGCAGGACCTGTGCCACCGCCCAGCATGGTGGTCAGGCCGGAATGTAGTGCGTCTTCAATCTGTTGCGGGCAGATAAAGTGGATATGACTGTCGAACCCACCTGCCGTCAGGATACGACCCTCGCCAGCAATGGCCTCGGTTCCGGGTCCTATGATGATGTCGACACCGGGTTGTGTGTCGGGGTTTCCCGCCTTGCCGATCTTGGCGATCCGCCCGTCTTTCAGGCCAACGTCGGCCTTGTAGATGCCCGAGTGATCAACGATCAGAGCATTAGTGATGACCGTATCCACAGCGCCTTCGGCACGCGTGGTCTGAGATTGCCCCATCCCGTCGCGGATTACCTTTCCGCCACCAAACTTGACCTCTTCGCCATAGCTGGTCAGATCACGTTCGACCTCGATCACAAGATCGGTGTCGGCCAACCGCAGCTTGTCCCCTGCGGTCGGGCCGAACATCGCGGCGTAGTCTGAGCGCTTGATCTTTGCTGGCATCAGAGTGCCCCCATGACCTTTTGATTGAAGCCGTAGACCCTGCGCGCACCACTGATCGGGATCAGCGAAACTTCGCGGGCCTGCCCCGGTTCGAACCGCACAGCGGTGCCTGGCGCAATGTCCAGGCGCAGGCCACGCGCGGCAGTTCGGTCAAAGTCGAGCGCCGGGTTGGTTTCGGCGAAATGGTAGTGTGAGCCGACCTGAACCGGGCGGTCGCCGGTATTGGCGACCATCAAAGTGATCGCATCAGTGTCGGGGTTCAGGGTAATTTCACCATCAGCCGGGAACAGCTCCCCGGGGATCATTTGTTCAGCTTTGTGATCAGCGCGACAGCAGCCAGCGCAACAACCGCCAGCCCAACGCCCATCGCCGCATAATCGGTGCCGTGGGCGTGGATATGCGTTCCGTTATGGGCGGCTGCCGGGCCAGCGAAGATCAGGGCGGGGAAAAGCATGCGTGTCATATTGGTTTCCTTTTCAGCGAATGGGGTTGTGGACGGTCACCAGCTTGGTGCCATCTGGAAAGGTGGCTTCGACCTGAACTTCGTGGATCATTTCGGGCACACCTTCCATGCATTGCTCTCGGGTGATCACCTCGGCCCCGACTTGCATCATGTCAGCAACTGAACGCCCATCGCGTGCACCTTCGACCACGGCATCGGTGATCAGGGCGATCGCCTCGGGGTGGTTCAGTTTGACGCCGCGGTCCAGCCGTTTGCGGGCGACTTCGGCGGCCATGGCGACCAACAGTTTGTCTTTTTCGCGAGGGGTCAGGTTCATGTCAAAGCATCCAGCATCGAGGTAGCGCGTCTTTGTTCAACCGTCGCAAGATAGGCATCAATGTGCGACGGAGGGCAAAGCTGTTTTTGGCAAGAACACGAGCAACCAACAGGTCATTGCGGATCATAGTTGCACCTGCGGTATCGGGCAGCATCTGACGAATGGCATTCAGATGACCTTCGGCTGACACCGATACGAAGACGATCAACGCCATCGCACCCGCGCCGTTTGCAATATGCGGTTTGGACAGATGTTTGTGCCAATCACCCGAGAACTGGATCGCGTCAAGGAACACCTTTTTTCCTTGGTACCGTATCTCGATCCGATCGTTTAGACGGATATCGGTCAGCGTCTCGCCCATCGCAATACGGCCGAAGACCAGCGGCTCTACCATCAGCATCTCGGCATCTGGCGCCATCTCGATTTTCAGGCGTCGCTCCAGAGCGCTGCCATTGAACAGAATAGTCTCTTGCGGCAACCAGTTCAGCCGGGCTTCAGTCTCAACAGTCAGATGATTGGTAATCTGGCCACATTCTTGCGGCTTGGCCTTGTAGGCGCGCTCGCAGGCTTGTGTTGTCAAAGTCAGCGCCGTTCCTTTTGCTGCCTTACCGGAAAGTCGAAATGAGTCGCCTCCGGTTACGCCGCCTGCCGTGTTAAGAAGAACCGCGTCAAGATCAGGTGTGTTGGTTCTGGGGAACAGACATTTATAAGACCCGGACTGGCGAAACTTGTTCAGCACCGTCCTGTCACCCAATTGCTTGGTACTCAAACTGACGGCACCTGCAGCGCGCGGTGGAATAGCACTGTGCGTAGGCAATATGGCTGCAACGTGTGTAATAGGGCACCTTTGGAGCTTTGATTGGTGCCACTTGTTTCTCTGTTGAAGGGGCGGAACACTAATCTACAGTGTCGAAATCTGCTTAATTCGACATCGCGCGGCTAAATTTTAGACAGCGACCTCGGTCTTGGATGAAAAAATAGGCGGATCGCGCCGATTTTCCGAATTGGGTTAAAGGTAAGTTGCCAAGCTTGCTGCGATGCAGAAACCGTATGGGTGCCGCCGCGGAGATGACCCGGGGGTGTGTGACGGCTGCGCGAATTGGACCTCGAACACAACCGCCACACGGAACGCAACAACAGTTGCGGGGATCAGGTAGAAGAAGAGTGTGCCTTTGCGCAAGCCCTCTCTCCCGGCCCCGCCAGGAGGATCACATGAAATCGATCAAATCCACACTCGCCGGATCGGCAGCATTTGCTGTCATGGCCACCGCCGCCTTGTCGACCGAAGACACGATCAAGGTTGGAGTGCTGCATTCGCTTTCCGGTACGATGGCGATCTCGGAAACGACGTTGAAAGACACCATGCTGATGCTGATTGACCAGCAAAACGCCAAGGGCGGTCTGTTGGGTAAACAGCTTGAAGCTGTCGTGGTCGACCCGGCCTCTGACTGGCCTCTGTTTGCCGAAAAAGCGCGTGAGCTGCTAACCGTCCATGAGGTGGATGTAATCTTTGGCAATTGGACTTCGGTGAGCCGCAAGTCGGTTCTGCCAGTGATCGAGGAACTAAACGGTCTTCTGTTCTATCCGGTCCAGTATGAGGGCGAAGAAAGCTCTAAAAACGTCTTTTATACCGGTGCCGCTCCGAACCAACAGGCCATCCCCGCCACGGACTATTTCCTGGAGGAACTGGGGGTCGAGAAATTCGCTCTGCTCGGCACAGACTATGTCTACCCCAGGACCACCAACAATATCTTGGAAAGCTATTTGAAGCAAAAAGGTATCGCGGAAGCAGATATCTTCGTCAATTACACGCCTTTCGGCCATTCCGACTGGTCCAAGATCGTGGCGGACGTGGTCGCGCTGGGCGCGGATGGTAAAAAAGTCGGTGTGATCTCGACCATCAATGGTGACGCCAATATTGGTTTTTACAAGGAATTGGCAGCGGCTGGTGTTTCGGCAGATGACATTCCGGTCGTGGCCTTCTCGGTCGGTGAGGAAGAACTGTCCGGTTTGGACACCACCAACCTCGTCGGTCACCTCGCCGCTTGGAACTACTTCCAGTCGGCGGATACTGAGGCCAACGCGGAATTTGTGGACACCTGGAAAGCCACCATGGGTGATGAACGTGTGACCAATGACCCGATGGAGGCGCATTACATCGGCTTCAACATGTGGGTAAACGCCGCGACCGAGGCCGGTTCGACCGAGGTCGATGCCGTGCGCGCCGCGATGTATGGGCAGGAATTCCCGAACCTGACCGGAGGCACCGCTGTGATGCTGCCGAACCATCACCTCGCGAAACCGGTTCTGATCGGCGAGATTCAGGAAGACGGCCAGTTCGATATCATCAGTGAGACTGATGTCGTGCCGGGTGACGCCTGGACCGACTTCCTGCCGGAGTCGGCTGTGCTCGTCTCGGATTGGAAAGAGCTGGGTTGCGGTATGTACAACACCGAGACCAAGACCTGCGTTCAGACCCTGTCGAACTACTAACAGACCACGCAAGGCGGGTTTGTTTGCCCGCCTTGCCACAAAAGACATTCGGGTTTCACCACATGGTACGACTTTTCCTTGCGGGCCTCGCAATCCTGTGCGCCTGCCTGACTGCCAACGCTCAAGAGGTCGGTCTACAACCGATCCTGCAAGAGCATCAGGAGATCATCGCCAAAAGCTCGCGCAAGACGATCAAACCGGCGATTGATGCGATTGCGTCAAGCGGCTTGCCCCAAGCGCAAGTGATGCTTGAGACATGGGCAGCCAAGAACATGTGGATGCGCAAGTCGGACGGTCTGTTCTTCGCTGGCCAGAAAGGAGAGGGGCGGTCGTATGAATTGACCGACTTCGATACCGGAGAAGTCGTCGGTACATTTGAGAAATCCGAGCTTAGGCAGCTGAAGCCCAACAGCGGTATCCGCGCGATGATCGGGACCGCTCTGGTCCGGTTCCAACTGACCGATCCGGATCGCGCAAAACGTCTGGCCGCATTGCAATCCATCCAACGTGATCCCGAAAGTGCACTCTTGGAGCCACTTCGCGCTTCGATAGGGGATGAACCCGAAGCAGAATTGAAGGCGCAAAAGCAGCGGCTGGAACGGTTGCTGACGATCGGTTTTGACGAAGATGCCGCAGCCCGCGTGGCCGCAATCGAAGAAATGTCCGGCGATCTGGGCGTAGACGTTCGTGCGGCTCTGAACCCGTTGGTCGTCACTGCCCGCCAAGCCGCTACCGAATTGCCCCAGGACCTGAACGTCGCCGTTATTCTTGAAGCGGGGTCAGACGCCTTAACGTCTGATGAAGCATATGACTTGCTCGTTGCAGGAAACCTGGCCGCACCGCGTGTTTCGGCGGAAGATATCAGATCGGCACTGGCGGCCAATATAGAAGGTGGTCGTGTAGGTGGTACTCCCGTCGCACAGCTGAATTCAGATGCAATGCGCGCGCGTGCGTATACCTCTCTGGCAGAGGCGGGGACTGTGCCAGCCTTGGTCACGAAGGCGGATGTCAACGCTGCAGTTAACACGCATGTATTCTTCGAAACCTACAGTGAGCCATCTGCCGAGGTCACTGAAGCAGCAGAGAAAGCCCTGCAACAGATCGAACTGAAGGTCGGCCTGAACCAAACACTCGACCTGACGCTGGACGCGATCTCACTGGCGTCGATCTATTTCCTCGCCGCCATCGGTCTGGCCATCACCTTCGGCGTGATGGGCGTGATCAACATGGCCCATGGCGAGTTCATCATGATGGGTGCCTATACTGGCTACGTGGTGCAGCAGATTATCCCTGATCATACGCTTTCGATCATGGTTGCTATTCCAATGGCTTTTGCCGTCACCTTCGCGATGGGCGTCGCTATGGAGCGGTTGGTGATCCGCTGGCTTTACGCTCGCCCGTTGGAGACGTTGCTGGCGACTTTCGGCATCTCAATTGCCCTACAGCAACTGGCCAAGAATATCTTTGGCACGCAGGCGCGCCCGCTGACTGCTCCAGGTTGGTTGGATGGTTCGTGGATGCTGAATGACGTGGTTTCAATCAGCTACATCCGCATTGCGATCTTCGTTCTGGCGCTTATTTTTCTGGGACTTTTCCTCTACATCATCAAGCGGACGAGGCTAGGGCTTGAGATGCGTGCAGTAACGCAGAACTCGCGCATGGCGGCGTCAATGGGGATTAATCCCGGGCGAGTGAATATGCTGACCTTTGGGCTTGGCTCCGGCATTGCCGGCATCGCCGGGGTCGCGATTGGCCTATTCGCCAAGGTCACGTCCGATCTGGGCAGCGACTATATCGTGCAAAGTTTCATGACAGTGGTTGTGGGTGGTGTTGGTAACATCTGGGGCGCGCTTGCAGGTGCGGGCATGATCGGCTTCTTGCAGAAGGGGATCGAGTGGATGAACCCGTCGAACACCCTCGCGGCCCAAACCTACATGATCATCTTCATCATCATTTTCATCCAGTTTCGGCCGCGGGGCATTATCGCCCTCAAGGGTCGCGCGGCGGGGGATTGAGCCATGGAACGCAGCTTTATCGCCAAGAACCCATCCGTGCTGGTCTTTCTTGCCATCCTGTCCCTGTTCACCCTGAGCGTAACCATCCTGTCCGAGGGATTCGGGATCGGTGTAATCTCGACCAGTTTCGTCAAAACGCTGGGCAAAACCCTGTGCCTTTGCCTGATCGCAGTGGCGATGGATCTGGTCTGGGGCTTCACCGGCATCCTGTCACTGGGTCACTTCGCCTTCTTCGGGCTGGGGGGCTACATGATCGGCATGTGGCTGATGTACGAACGCACCCGCCTGATCGTGGTCGACTCGCTGGCACAGGCCGAAATTCCACCGACGTCGTCCGAAGTGGTGGACGCGATTGGAACACAAGTCTTTGGCGTTGTCGGATCGTCGGAGTTTCCGTTGATCTGGGCGTTCTCCCACAGCCTGACCCTGCAACTGATCCTGGTTGTGCTGGTCCCGGGTCTGTTGGCGCTGGTCTTCGGATGGTTGGCTTTCCGGAGCCGTGTCACCGGTGTATACCTATCGATCCTGACACAGGCGATGACGTTGGCACTGGCCCTGTATCTGTTTCAGAACGACAGCGGGTTGCGTGGGAACAACGGCTTGTCCGGCCTGCAGAACCTGCCAGGTGTCACCGCCTCGCAGGACGTGGTGTCGATCTGGTTCCTCTGGGCCTCGGCGCTGGCCTTGGGTCTGGGCTATATGCTGGCAGCCTGGATCGTGTCAGGCAAGTTCGGCTCGGTCATCCGCGGCATTCGCGATAACGAGGCACGGGTGCGCTTCCTTGGCTATTCAGTCGAGGTATTCGAGCTGGCCGTCTTCACCCTGACTGCTTGTATCGCAGCCATTGCCGGCGCGCTTTATTACCCGCAAGCAGGCATCATCAATCCCGAGGAAATGGCCCCTATCGCCTCGATCTATTTGGCCGTCTGGGTCGCCATCGGTGGACGAGGCCGATTGTATGGCGCGGTAATTGGTGCAGCTTTTGTCAGTCTTCTGAGCACGTGGTTCACGGGCGGACAGGCCCCGGATATTCCGCTTGGATTTTACACGATCAAATGGGTCGACTGGTGGCAGGTGCTATTGGGCATAACTTTTGTGTTGGTTACGCTGTTCGCCCCGCAGGGTATCGGAGGATTGTTCGACTTGTGGACCGACAGCCGCCACCCGGACAGGCATGGGGCAAATCTGGGACCGGATGACGGCGCTCTGCGCGAGAAGGAGGCCATCGAATGAGCACTTTGCTTGAGGTTAGCGGCGTTTCGGTCACTTTCGATGGTTTCCGTGCTATCAACAACTTGTCGTTTCAGATCGGCGAGGCCGAGCTTCGCGCCGTGATCGGCCCAAACGGGGCAGGCAAGACCACGTTCATGGACATCATTACAGGTAAAACCCGGCCCGATGAAGGACGTGTCATCTGGGGGGAGAAATCGGTATCTTTGTTGGGGCTGTCCGAGGCAAAGATCGCGCAGGCTGGGATCGGAAGGAAGTTTCAGAAACCCACGGTTTTCGAAGACCAGACCGTGCAGGAAAACCTGTTGATGGCGCTTCAGAACAAACGTGGCTGGCTTCACGTGCTTTTCTATCGAACCTCCACTGACGATTTGCAAAAAGTTGAAGATCTGGCTGTCGAAATCGGTCTGAATCAGAGTTTAAGCCGCAAAGCTGGTGAACTGAGCCACGGTCAAAAGCAGTGGCTGGAAATTGGCATGCTGCTGGCTCAGGAGCCACGACTTTTGCTGGTGGACGAGCCTGCCGCTGGCATGACACCGCAGGAGCGCGAACACACCACCGACTTGCTAGTACAAGCCGCCAGAACCCGTGCCGTTGTCGTGGTGGAACACGATATGGAATTTGTACGACGCCTGAATTGCAAAGTCACGGTTCTACACGAAGGGTCCGCCTTGGCTGAAGGCAGTCTTGATCACGTGACATCTAACCAGGACGTCATCGACGTATATCTAGGGCGCTAAACAATGCTGAAGCTAACAGAACTGACTTTGCATTATGGGCATTCGCAAATCCTCAACGGGATTTCCATGGAAGCCAGACAAGGTGAAGTGACTTGCGTCATGGGGACCAATGGTGTCGGGAAAACCAGCCTTATGAAAGCAATATCAGGTACGCATCCGCGATCGGGCGGCAGTCTGGAACTGGACGGGGAAATTCTGGGCGTCCTGCCTGCTCATCAAATGGCGTGGAAAGGTGTGGCCTATGTCCCACAAGGTCGTGAGATATTTCCTTTGCTCACAGTTCGCGAAAATCTTGAAACGGGGTATGCCTGTCTGCCTGCCAGCGAACATTTCATTCCAGGTGATATATTTGATATGTTCCCGGTCCTCAAACAGATGCAAAACCGTCGCGGAGGTGACCTTTCTGGCGGTCAGCAGCAACAGCTGGCGATTGCACGGGCATTGATAACACGACCAGGCCTGCTTCTGTTGGACGAGCCGACCGAAGGTATTCAGCCCAACATCATCCAACAGATAGGCGAAGTCATCCGACACCTCAGAACCACGAGCGGAATGGCAATCATTCTGGTGGAGCAATACTTTGACTTTGCCTATGAACTTGCCGACAGATTTATCGCGTTGCGACGAGGAGAAGTCATAAGCAACGGCACCAGGGAAGACGTGACACGCGGTGAGTTGCTGCAGGCTGTAACAGTCTAGTGCTGATACTTGAAATTGCTTTCGGAAGTGAAGGATGAAATCCAGATTTAGTTCGGGACATAGTTTGACCCTACGAACATGTTAAGTACTAACAGTTTTTCCTTTTGAGATACCGTCGTTCGCTGACCCCTGCCTTGAGCGGAGAATTGTTTTGATCAAGTGAAGGACTTCATATCGTACTGAGGTTATGCTTGGCCTTTCCCCCAATTTGTATCGCAATTTGGGTAGTGGCGTGCAGGCTCAGTGGCCTACGAGCCATATTGCGTCAGGTTTCTATTATGCGTGTAAGTTTCGTACGATCGACTTTGGAGGCATGACGCTTGTCCATAGGGATGTTCTTAATCGAAATCACATTTGGAACGCCAAAACCAAGCGCAGATTCACTCCAATCGTCGATGTGATCCGCGGAACCTTGGACGCAAAGTGTGGGGCCTGCTTTGGTATTGACGAGCGCGCATCGATCTACACCTGGCCATCGCTGTGCCGCGACTTCGATAGCAAAGGGGAAGAGCGTACCTGAAAAGACTTCAATTTCGGACTCGACGCGCCCCCATAACCATAAACGCCCGTCATCATCCAGCGCGCCAGCGTCACCGGTCCGGTGCCATATGACACCACCTTCTTCGATTTTATTGTTCTTCGAGTGGGTCGGGTCCAAATACCCGTCATTCACATGTGCGCCGGCGACCTGAATTTCATTGTCGCGGATGCGGAGCGTGATTTCGGGCACTGGGTATCCCACAAGAAGACCCCTTCCAACAGCCATGTCGTGGTGATCCTTCACAGTGATATCCGCGGCGTCGAGATGGGCAATCGGTTCAGCCTCGGTCGACCCATAGACGCACACAACCGACAGACTGTGCCGGGTTCTCAACGCCTCGACAAGATTCGGAAACACCGGACCGCCGCCGGTGAACACCGTGTGCAACGGTCCGGTATCGTCGGATTGAATCAGTTTTTCACATAGCGATGGTGGGATGAGGGCCCGGGTGATCTGTTGCGTTTGAAGCCAACTTTCCAACTGCACGGACGACAATCGGTCCAGCTTGCTAAACCTCCAGTTCGGTAAAACACTTGTGCGCCCGGCCGCCAGATTGATCAGGGTGAACACCGGAAAGGCCACCAGATCGCGCTCGGCCTTGCGGCTGTCGAGGAGGGGTGCGATGGCATCGTGCTGCGCCATCAGAAACGCGTGCGAGCGCGGAATGGCCTTGGGCTGGCCAGTAGTACCAGAAGTAAAGGAAATAAGGGCGATATCGTCCGGTTGTACCTTTTGCGCCACCGGGTTGCTGCGGCTTTTACCAGGCGTCAGCAGGGGTAGGGCCCAGAGATCCGGAACCAGAAATTTCAGCAAAGAATACGCACCCGCTGCACAGAACGCTTTTGGCTTCGTTGTTCGGGCGGCGTGGCGCAGACCGGCCAGCCCCAAGGCTGGCTCTGGTAAGACAACGGTTGCGCCAAGAGTCCAAAGCGCAGCCAGACTCGCATATAGGTCCGCGTTGACAGGCATGGCCAACAACACGCGATCACCTGACTGGATACCCTTGTCCTGCCACCGACCTGCCAAGTGCTGAACGCGCGTGCGCAGGGTTTGAAAGGTGATCTCGCGGCCCTTGCCGTCCACTATGGCTGTCCGGTCAGGAACCCGTTTAACCGCCGCGGCGAATTGGGACAGCAGGTCAGCCATTCAGCTTCCGTCCAAGCAAGGTATAGCGCCGGAATATTGTCGCGCCTTCCGCTGCGCTGCGGTCGGCGGAGGTATTGTCATCATGGATCAGCGCATGAATGGCGGTTTCGTACCCCATCCTGAACGCCGCCTTGTGAAACCGGTGAGCCAGATGCCGTCCGGCGCCCGGTTCGAGACTTGCATAGGTCTTGAGGATTGCGGATGCCGGATTGGGGCCTTCGGCATAATTGGGAATGCCAAACAGAAACCCGGCCAATGTCCCGTCATGGCGGCGCGCAAAAAGGATCAGGTCGGGCTTCATCATCGGCACAACTGGCATATACATGGCCAGAAAATCTGCCTCGGCAATCGGCTTGTAGAACGCGTTGTTTGAGAACGCACGGATTGAAAGTTTAAAGACCTGACGAAACAGGGCCTCGGGGTCTGTTCCATCCCATTCTTCCACGACAAAACCATCGGTTTCTGGCGGTGCTGATCCAGCGGCGGTCCGCAACGGCACCCGGGCCGAAAAATACCGGCTGATCTCTGTAAATCCTGCCGACTGGAAAACCCCCGGCTCATGAAGTTTGTTGGTAGGCTCCATCAGGAACGGAGCGGACCCGTCGCTATCCGAGACGAACCGGTAACTGTGCCAGGTATCGCCTGACATCGGCCCGATGATGCGATCCAGGCCTGCGTCTTGCACCCTCTCGATCCCTTTGCGCAGGATTTCGGCACCGGCTTCGGACGTTTTGCAGGAAAAATCGCCGAAGGTCGCGGCGCGCGCGCCTTCCCAGTTCGGACCGTTCAGATAAACGGTCAGCTTTGCATCCGCCGTTCTGATGTTCTCTTTGGTCATGAAAAAACTCCGGCAAAGAACCCAGCACTTAGCGATCCAGCAACGATCCAAACGTAATAAAGCAACGGCGGCGCGAGGGCCAATAGCGTCAGCCTGAGCACCCTATCTTTTTCGAACCAATGTGGTCGGAGCAACGGCGCTGCGGCTGAACAAGCTAATGAGAACAGGGCCAGTACCGTCAGCGGTTCGACCCAGTTCGACTGTTCAGAATTCTGGGAAACAGCCCAAGTCCGAATGAAATAAAGGACAGCCGCAGCAAGTGGTATAACAACAGGAATGGGACGCAGCGCCACAGCAGTGAGCCCCATAGCTAACCCCATCGCACTGAGCCCAAAAAAGGAAACTGCATCCCATCCCGTTGCATTTCCAGCCGCAAGCCAACCGAACCCCAAAAGCCCCAAGGCGGCTATGATATCCAGATCGGGGTACCTACTGTCACAAGGCGACGCAGTACGCGCCCAGCCATGTGCGGCAAGAACCATGATCGGCAGTACTGTGTTCTGCAGCTTTGCGGCGGCCAGTAGCAAAAAAACCGCGACAACATACACACGGGTCGCATGTTTGGTCAGGCCCAGTTTGGTTCCCACCACGCCAAAACTGGCAAGGGCGGCAAAGAACATGGCGGCCAACAGGGCGAGCTCTGCCAAAGAGCTGAAATAGTGGCCGTTTAGGAAAATCAACAAGCCAAGCGGCAGGAAAAGGTTGTCAAACCCACGCCAGCTTTGTGCCTCGACCAATGTGCCAAAAGCCGCAACCATAAGGCACAACATCATGATGTTAGATGGCGGGAGTTTCGATAAGAACAAGAAGCAGATGATCGCAACCAATAGCGTTACGACAAAAAACACCACGGACCCTTCTAAGCTCTTGTCGCCATCTTCTACCACGTAGCGTTTGGTTCCATACGTGGTCCCGGCAAGCGCAGCGGCTGCATCCGCCAGTGTTAGAACGGCGATTGGCAGGATGTAGAACAGCGTGTTTTCCCCGGCTAGCAGAAAGCATAGCCCAACTGACAGGGCGAGCAGAAAGTCGCCGTAGGACGTACGATCCACACCATGCAAAGTTGCACCCAGACCCGACGAAAAACGAGGCAGGCGCAGCACCAGCATCACCAGGATTGTGGCCGCAATCAGCATGTAAACCGGCCAGCGATCGGGAAACAACCAGGGCAGCAGCAACGCAAATAGGCCGGTGCTGACATGCATAAGCTTGCGCTGCACTTCGGGTTTCAGGCCCGCTGTATTGGCCAGATGGCGTATGACCATCATTACGCCGACCAGAGCCAGCACCGACCCCGCCGCCAGCAGAATCTGCCCAATAACAGTCACGGTTGAAACTCTTCGACGACGAAATCCGAATAGAAGAATGCCATGTCGCGGGCCTTCTGCTGTGTTTCGATGTCGGTCAGGGTTTCAACCTTGTTTCTGAATTCCGGCGGAACCCTCCGGGGTGCCATCATGTTCCAATAGACTAGTCGGGCATTTGGCTCTGCAGCGGTCAGGATCGACCCGTAAACCTGATGGAAGGTCTCGGGCGACATGTACTCGAAGATGTCGGACAGGTTGAATCCTCTGGCTTTTTCGTCGGTCGACACAAAAGCCTCAAGCGATCCAAGGCGGATGTCGAGACGATCCAACCGGGATCGGATTGTCTCATAATGCTCGGGACGCCACGCCATTGGCAGCGCGTCGCCATGATCGCCTTTGAGAATCCAGTGCAGATAGGGATTTTGCGAGGGATCGGTGGTGACCCCCGCATGACGGATGCGGCGGGCGACATGTTGGGCCGGGCTACCCTCGACATGATCGAAAAACGCACTGTCCCGGCCCATGCGACCCATGACGAGGCGAGAGAAGAAGATGTTCAGCAAAAGACGCCATCGCACCGTGTTGAACCGTGTGTCGAAGAACGACTGTCGCTCTGCGGGCGAGCGGGGTACAAACACTGCGTCAATCGTTCGGCGTGAATGCACAAGAGGCAGTAGCCAAGTTCGAAAGATGCGAAAATAACGCTCGAACTTGCCGACGCCACCGATGCCGTGTTTTTCGACTTCCGTGATCAGAGTCCGCCAGAACGCGCGCGTTTCGGCATCTGTGGCTTCCAAAACCTGGTTCAGCAATGCGCCCCGTCGGGTACTTCGCCGCGAGCCGGTGAGTTCAATGAATTCGGGATGGGTCAGCACCTTATAGGCCGCGATCCTGAGCTTAAGGCAGGCGATCTGGGCCGGTGAAAGATCCAGAACTACAACGCGCGCGGGATCGAGTGTCAGCATTGCCAGCGCATTATCCCCGGCAGAGCAGATGGAGACCAATGTCTTGCCCGCACAATCGCCCAGGGCGGAGGTGAGAACATCCGCGTCTTCCCACAGTTGGGCATAGCGGATATGGTCGAAATCCGCCTTTTTCTCAATCTCACTGCTACCCATCGCAGCGTTCCACCGCACCGCTTGCCCCGTCGACCCGGATCATCTCGCCATCTTCGATCCAGTTTGTGGCGCCTTTCAGGCCAACCACGCAGGGGATACCCAGTTCGCGTGCGACAATCGCAGAATGTGACAACAGAGATCCCCGTTCGACGACGATGGCGGATGCGTTCGAGAATACGGCGATCCAGCCCGGATCGGTGTGGCGCGCCACAAGTATATCTCCGGGGTTCAAGGCCTCGGTGCGCGGGTCGCGGATCACGCGCGCGCGCGCCTTGATCTGACCTGCGGAACAGCCCGTGCCCTGCTTCATCCGTGCAGGGTCCACCTCGGCGTCTACGCTCTCGGACCAGACCGGCGCGATGGCGGGGCCACGGATTTCGATGCGTTCCGGCGGGTCGGGGCGTCGGGACGAGGCTTCGTCTTCCAGTTTGCGCCGCGCAACGATGCCTTTCAGATCAGATGTCAGGCTATAACCTTCGACTGCTCCGAGAACTTCATGTGTTGTCAGGAAGAATACATCCTTTGGCGATGAAAGCAGGTCACGCGCAGCGAATTCGCGGCCGATGCCCAGAAACACGCGCCGCGCATAACCAAATATGCGCGTGCGTTCAAAGCGCAGGTTTTCTCGGTCGCGCACCCGCGCCTTGGTCCAGCCCAAAATCCATTTGGCGAAGTACCGTTTGAGTGGGTTTGACGGAAACAGAGCCTTCCAGTCCGGTTCATCGCCGTCCTGACGCCCGGAAGGTGGACGTTCAGCGCTGGCTGCAATGGCCAGCAACAGACTGGTCGGGTCATCGCGTAACGGAACGCTTTCTAGCTTGAGCTCTTCCGTACACCGGTCGCCGAACTTCTCAAGATACGCATCAACCTCGGCTTCGATTTGTCGGTGTCCTGACAAAACCGACAGATTTGCATTGGCCTTCAAAGGAGCGGCAAGCCCTGCCTGCCGAACCAACTCTCCCATCCGGGCGATGCGTTGCGCGGGTTCCGCCGAAACGATATCACCTTGCCCGATCATGAGGTCGTTGTGCAGGGTCAACCCGGCCTCGCCCAGCCACTTTTGCAGCAGGTTGCGCGAGCCGCCAAAGGCAATCATGCACAGGAAATCGTTGATCAGCGGGGCATCCCACCGATCCAGCAGAGTGCTTTCAATGCGCCGGTATTCCGCAGCCAGTTGGGTCGCGTTAGAGGCATCCACGTTCAGCCCCGTCTGTAATATGTCGTTCAGCCTGCGGTAAAAATCACGCCGGGTCTGCGGTAGGCGGATGGCCTGCCAGATCAGGCCGCCCGCAACCTTGGCCAGTTTCGCGTACTCCACGATCTTGTGCCAGCCGGTGGTGGGGGGTGGGGCAAGAGCATCCGTGACCTCACGCGGCATCGGTTCAGAAACGCCCATCATCGTTTCCATATAGTTGCGGTTCAGTGAAAACCCGGGCAACAGTGCCAGCGCGCGATACCAGTTGATCAGATTGTAATAGGCGCGCCCGTCCACCCGCCCCAGTAAATTGTCAAACACAGTGGGGTTCAGCGCGACCGTGTGCCGGGACACGCCCAGCAGCCTAACGAAAGCGCGATATACCTGAGAATACACGTGCAGGGCAAAGGAATAAGTCAGCGGGCTGACGATGCCCGGATAGCTTTCGACGATATTGGAATTGTCGAAAATGGTAAGCGTCTGATCTTCGAGCGGGGCAGGGCGCAGGGCCGTGGTGATCGGGCGGGCCTGCAGAATATGCAGCCCTTGCGCATCAATGGCCCATTCGATGTCCTGAGGAGAACCGAATAACGCCTCGGCCTTTCGGGCGAGGGCCGCGATGGATCGCGCCTCCGTGACGGTCAAATGTGCAGGGGCGTCAGGAGCGCTTTCCGGTACGCCATCTGCATCGATGACCCAGTCTTCTCCGTCCGCTTTCCCCGACACAAGCTGCTCTGCAAGCCCGTCAATCGCTGAGATCACGACCACATCGCGCCGGCCACTGACCGGATCGGCGGAAAAGGCTACCCCGGCCGCTTTGGCATCGATCATGCGTTGCACGATGATTGCGGGGGCCTCGGCCTCGCCACCGGATTTGACCGCGCGGTAGGTTTCGATCGTTGATGAGAAACCGGATTGCCAAACCTGCTTGGCCGCCGCGATCACACTCTTGCCGGGAACATTCAGGACCGTTGCGAACTGTCCTGCATGGCTGTGGTCCACGCCATCTTCGGGCTGGCCAGAACTGCGTACCGCGTAAGGCCCGGACCCGAGTGTTTCAAGCGCGGTGGACACCGCCGGTCGCAGGCCTTTTTGCGCGATCGGGCCCGATTGCCCCATACGAAACGCGTCATTTGTGATGACAAAGAATGCGGGCGGGGAAAACCCGTGCTGTGACAGATGCGACAGGGCTGCCGCTTTGCCTCCAACCACAGAGATGTCGTTGGCATCCATTTGGTCGACGATGAAAGTCATGCTACGGCTCCGATCAGGTAGGGTAGGAAACCAGCCGTGGCATAGCTGAAAAATACCCACAGACCGGAAACAGCGTCCATCCTGTTTTGTGCTTTCTCAGTGGGTGTCTGACTGTAGTGGAATACAGCAACCCCGCAGGGAACCAGCGCCAGTGTGCCGATCAGGGCGCTTGGCCAGCCAACCCCGGTGGCGCTTCCTGTGCCGGCGAGAAGCGCGTAGGATAACAGAACGCAGCCGATCCAGATACGTCCCGCCGTACGCGGACCCCATAGGGAGGAATAGGTGTCGACCCCTTCGATCTCGTTTTCGGGCGCCCACAATTTCCGCCCGATCTCAAGGACGCAGCCATTCACAAAGGACAACGCCAGGAACAGCCATATTGAGGGTGCCGCGCCGCCTGCCGGCAGCCATTCGAGGCCAGTCAGCAATAGATCGATCAAGGGCATGATTGCCATATGGCTGAGCAGGTACAGAACCGGCCGGGCCTTCAGCCAGGCCGGGACACCGAATTCAATTGTCATCGCAGCGAGCCAGATCCAAACCGCGCCCAACAGCCACAAAACCGACGGGTGCCAGAACCAGGCAGCCGCAAGTGCAATTGGAATGGTCAATAAGCCCAAGCTCAAAACTTCGCCTGGTGAGACCAATCCGCGTGGGATTGGCCTGTTGGGTCGGTAACGTCGGTCATCCTCGGCGTCCTTGAACTCGTCACAGACCCGCATCTGGAAGAACAGCGCCATGGCCAGCACAAAACCGGCGGCAAAGGCAGGCCACTCGGGCAAGGGGCGGTCTGCCAGACGGGCAGACACACAAATGCTGGCCGAGGAAAACACCAGCAACAGGGGGACGGTTTTCTTAAGCGGAAAGCGCTCGGATTGGTAAATCCAAAATCGGTTCTGAAAGCTCATCTGTGGCGGGCCAGACTTTCATGGGCGCGGGTGAAATGACCGGCAGCAATCGCGGCGACAATGGAGATTTCGCCGCATAAGCACGTGGCCGCAGCAACTTCGGCCAAAGCCGTGCCACACCCGCTGCCCCGTAGACCGAGTATGTTCAGTGCTGCTGCCTGGCTTGGCAAACCGGTTCCGCCGCCAACCGAGCCGACAAGGATATTCGGAAGCGTAACCGAGCAGAATAGATCGCCGCCCCTAGGTTCCATACGCGTGACGCCCATTGCACTTTCGGCAACGCAGGCCGCGTCCTGTCCGGTTGCGATATAGAACGCAGCCAGCCCGTTGGCATAATGCGCCTGTGCGCCAAACTGGCCAGACAAATGTGCGCCCAGATTGGCGACACGGCCATAGTCCAGCATCGCCTCGACCGTCGTTCCCAGTGTCTTTTCGACAATCTCAGCCGGAAGCGTAACCGAGGCGCTGACTTTCCGCCCGCGCCCCGTCACCAACCCCAGCGCCGAGGCCTTTTTGTCGCCCGAGAAATTACCTTCGACATACCAGTTCTCAATCGCAACAGGACAGCTATCCGCGATTGCGTGGCAAAGGGCGTCGGTGGCGATTGTCACCATGTTCTGACCTGCAGCATCACCAGTGGTATAGCGGCAAATCAGGAAAACGACGTTGGTGTCAATGAATGGCTCCAGCGATACAAGCTTGCCATGACGGGTCGTCGCTTCGGCCGCAGATTTGAGCATGTCAACATTGGTCACCACCCAATCCACAAATTGCCCCGCTCTTAGCAGGCTATCGAACACAAAGGCCGGGGTCCGCAGCACGCCTTCGTATAAAACAGCGGTACTGATACCGCCCGACCGAGTGGCGGCGTAGGCGCCCCGGGCATAAGATGCGACCAGCGCTGCCTCGGTTGTTGCGAGGGGGACATGAAAGTCGCCGTTGGCGTTCATTCCGTTCAGGCGTAAGGGGCCAATAACCCCGACTGGAAGCTTAACCGTCCCGATGAAATTCTCGATATTGGCGCCATAGGTTTCGGCATTTTCGATAGCCGCCGAATCTGCAATTTGTGCCTGATCCTTGTCGCTGGCCGTTGGTTTCAACTTCTCCCAGAATCGTGCGACCATCTCCTTGGTCGGCTTGCGAGATGGGCGTAAGGTTGAAAACTCTGCATCGCTTGGCGCCATCTGCTGAGGTATCTGGTCAGCATCAAATCGTGCTTTTATGCGTTGAAGCATTTCCCGGACATGAAACGGAATTACCAATAGCGCGCTCCAATAGATTTTCTGTGCAACGCTGTTGCAACCAAAAACCGCTGCGAGGCAAGTTATCAGTCGTTTGATCGAAATCCAGTCAAATGTTCATCGATCAAGTGTTTGATCCTAAAGGGTCTCGCATTTGTCGCAGTTGAAAGTTCCGGTAGGCCTTAGGACGATGATCTTGGCGCGACACGCATCGCAAAAAGGGAGTGTAACCCTTTTGAAACTAAACGCTAAGCGTTCAAACTGGGGGTGCTTTTCAGATGCCTTGCTCTTTACCTGAGGTACAACCAGATCTCGCATCAAACATTATGACCAGCGAGCTACTCGGTTCATTACTATGCCGTCATTCACACGGTGGGTGCAAGAACCCGCCATCCAAGATCTGTTTCGGTGATGACCGATCAAACGTCTGCTTTGTAGTGTGCCAGAAACATCGCGACGCAATCGTCCAATACATCTTTGGGCGTCGGGTTCTCGCCAAGGAAGAACTCTGGCCAGAAGAAGAAGTTTTTTACAAGCGCCAGAAGCTGGTTGGTCGCAAGAACCGGATCAGCCTTTCGGATCACGCCTGCATCCATGGCTTCGCTGATCAGCCTCGTTATTGGGTAATCATGTGTTGCTGTTTCAGTGAAGAATTGCCGGGAACGTTCAAGGTCACGGATCAATTCTGAGATGACCATCCGGTTCAATCCGATGGCGGTCTCATCGGTGATCACCCCAATGTAGCGCCACAAGGCGTTCTTCAGTTGCTCAACGAAGTCTCGATCCGGATCATAGGGCACTGGCTCCATGCTCCGGTTCTGCTCCAGCATGATCTGTGAGATCGCCTCGAAAAGGGCCTCCTTGCTCTCGAAGTGATTGTAGAGCGTGCGACTCGATACGTTCGCTTTTTTGGCAATGGAGGTGGTCTTGGCCCCCAGAAACCCCTGTTCTTTGAATTCATCGATGGCTGCGTCGATGATATCTTTTCGTTTTTTTTCAGTGCGCTTCAAGATTTCAGCCTCAAAAAGTAAAAAGACATGTTTACAAAACACTGCCCATCACCATAAGTAAACACAACGATTTACTTTAGCAAGGCGCAATGCTGCCTGATCCCGAAAGGACCAAGACCATGACAACTCAAAATCTCACAGCGGGCAAAAACGAAGTCACCTTCAAATCCTTTGGCGTGGATTTGGCGGGCGATCTCTACCTGCCCGAAGGCTTTGATGAGACCAAGACCTACAAGGCCATCGTGGGGGCCAGCCCGTTCCCTCAGGTCAAAGATCAGATCCCGGCTACTTACGGGCCGGAAATGGCCGCGCGGGGTTTCATCTACCTCGGTTTCGATTACCTCGGCATGGGCTCGTCCCCTGCGCTGCCCGGAGAGTACAAGCAATCCCGCTACATGTTCCGGCTGATCGAAAACACCTGGGACGCCGTGTCTTACCTCGGCACTCTGCCGTTCGTTGACGAGATTTACGGTCTGGGTGTTTGCCAAGGCGGCTCGATCATCGCATCCGCCGCCGTGACCGATCATCGCATCAAGAAGATCGCCATGGTGTCGGGCATGATGGCGGCTGATGGTTTTCAATGGACCGACCGCGATATGGTCAATCAGCAAATCGCGGCCTCGAACGCCTCGATGCAGAAGATGTATGAAACCGGCGAGCCGGATTATGTCGAACCATTTGGGCTAAATGATGAGCAAACCCGAGAAGAATTTGTTGGATCGGGTGTCAACCCGATGGCCGGAGAATCCTATGACTACTACGGACGCGATGGAGTCAAAGGCCCGGTTGCGGTTCCGACCTATACCAACATGCATATCGGCGATCAGGGCATGCAGTCTCTGATTTCCATTGGAGAGGCTTATGCCGATAAGATCGTGCAGCCGTCCCTAACCATCTACAGCAGCACGGCCTTTACAGCGCCGTGCTCCACCCAATTTGTCGCGAAGTTGACGAATGAACATGAGGAGTTGGCTTTCGATGAATTCAGCCACGTGGACTTCTACTACAAGCCAGATGCTGTGAAGGCGTCGACGGACGCTGTTGCTGAATTCTTTGGCAGATAAACAGATTAGGCGGAGGTCATTCCGTGACCTCCGCCATTTCGATTGATGGAGCGCGTATCAATTGATCGTGCACTCGGGAATTTTACCGTCATCCCATGTGCTTGTCGAAGAACTCAATCATCGTTTCGGGATGTTCCCCGAAGAAGTTGTAGCCGATGAAGCGCCGCGTATCGCCGTCCTCGATCCAGTGCAGTTTCTTTTCTTCACCCGGATTCAGGTCAAAAGTGGTCTGAACGTCTTCGGGGATCGTCCAGACATCATCCTTGTTCTGCACAGTGTATGTCGGCATGGTAACGTTTTTGGCGTGAAGATGAGGGGTCATTTTGTCCAAGGGCAAGCCTTTAATCTTTTCAATCTCTTCGCCCAGAACGTTATGAAACGCAGCCAGCCCCATCGCGTCCATCGATACCTTTGACATGACATTGATGGACGCGGGTTGCGTGCAAACAAACGCTTTCACGTCATCAATGTATTTGAGGCATTCCGTCATGGTGTGCATCACGACACTGAGCCCGTGAATTGGTAACTTTTGCACTCCTGCGAAACACAATTGACAATTTTGGACTCCATTTTACAGAATCGGCCATGATCCATCCAATTGATCGCAAGCTAGATATCGTTGTCCTGGTGAGTCCGCATTTCAATGTTTCGGCGACTACGTCTTTCGTGGATCCTTTCAGAATAGCCAATTACCTGACAGGTTCGGCTCGATTTTCTTGGACCTATGTCTCGGACCTCGGTGGACCAGTTGAGTCTAGCAGCGGCCTAGTCGTTGACACTGCCCCATTGGCGGCCGTGACGGGGCGCAAGCCCTGGCTGGTTCTGGTGAGTACAAGTTGGTCACCTGAACGTCACGGAACATCTCAGTTTAAGGTGGCCCTTCAGAAGTGGGAGGCGTGCGGAGCAATCGTTGGCGGCTTGGATACTGGTGCGATTGTTCTTGCGGCTGCTGGACTGCTTAACGGCAAGACAGCGACGGTTCACTATGAGCACATCGATGCCTTTGCTGAAATGGCCCATGATACCACAGTGTCAGAGAACATGATTGTTATGGATGGAAAGATGTTCACTTGTTGCGGGGGTTCCGCAGCGACTGATCTGGGTTTGCGGTTTGTGCACTCTGTCGATGGTGAGAGTATCGCCAATGCATCTGCGCGATATCTTTTTCATCACAATGTACGCGGTGAGGGCCAATCACAGAACCCCAAAGACGTGGAGCCACTGGGGTATGTCACCTCTGGGGTGGTAAGGGACGCGATCGACTTGATGGAGGCACATTTGGAAGCCACTTTGTCGATCCCTGAAATATCAGCGAGGTTGAAGATTTCGCAACGACAACTTAGCAGATTGTTTCGGCAATATGTCCAGAAGTCGCCGATCGAGTACTACCGTGACATACGCCTTGATCGCGCGCGTGGACTAGTAACCCAAACAGAGCTGAAATTCAGCGAGATTGCAGAAGCATCAGGATTTAACGGGCAAGTTCATTTCAGCCGGGCATATCGAAGCCGTTTTGGCCTCACACCAACTGCAGACCGTATTGAAGGCCGTACTCCATTCGAGTTCCGCGCGTGGCCAATGTTCAAGCCTGATATTAAGTCCGAAGGTGTTGGGTAGCTTTTTGCATCGCCGTAAGCATCTTGTCGCGTTGCGCTGATAACTCTTCGGTGCTTTGCCCTTGAGTTTGATCGTTAATGCCATCGACCAGTTTATTGATGACATCCTCATCAAGACGAGGGTTGCCCAGGTCGTCCCACCAGCCATTGAATGTATCCTTGAAATGGTCACAGAAGGCCCGCAGACCGCCGTCGCCAGCACCCAGATGGAAAAGCGTCGTCGGACCCATCGCGGCCCACCGCAATCCGGGGCCGGCCCACATCGCTTTATCGATGTCTTCGACACTGGCAACGCCTTCAATCGCCATATGGACGGCCTCGCGCCATACTGCAGCTTGTAAGCGGTTTGCGACGTGTCCGGGCATGCCCTTCTTGATCCGGATCGTGACTTTGCCCAGGTCTTCGTAGAACGTCTCTGTTCGGTTCAGAACATCTGAACCGGTGGCGTCGTTCGCCGTCAACTCGACCAGCGGAATGAGATGTGGCGGGTTGAACGGATGACCTAAGATGAGCTTACTCGGATCGCGCCATCCCTGTTGGAGAGCCTCGAGTGTTAGGCCGGATGTTGAGCTTGAAACTATTGCATCAGTGCTCAACTCTGGCTCAACTTCCGCATAGGTGGAATGTTTGATCGGCAACCGCTCGGGCACATTCTCCTGAATGAACTGCGCGTTTCGCACGGCCTCAGCTGCGGTCGGTGCAAAGGTGATCGCATCTCGGGTGGCGTGGCCAACTTGGCCCAATTCTTCCAACGCAGGCCACGCCATTTCAATGTATTTACGGGCGGATGCCTCAGCGTTCGGATCGGGATCAAATACGGTCACGCTGCGACCCGACGCGAGGAACAGCGCTGCCCAGCTTGCCCCGATGACACCGGCTCCGAGAATGGCGGTTCTTTCGATTTCCGACATCAGAACAGTCCCGGATTCAGGGGGGAGGCCGCTGTCATACCACCGTCCACAGTGAACAGTTGGCCAGTCGCAAAAGACGACTCGTCAGAAGCTAGCCAAACAGCCATCGCAGCAATGTCTGCGGGCTTACCAAAGCGTTTGACCGCATGGCGTGCCAGCGCGTCTGATCTAGCCTTTTCCGGGTCATGGGCGAGTTCGAATGCTGCGTCCAGCATGCCCGTCTCAATCCATCCCGGGCAGATTGCATTGCAGCGCACCGCAGGTCCATGGTCCACCGCGATAGAGCGTGTAAGCCCATGCACAAAGGCTTTTGAAGCATTGTAGAGCGCCATCGATGGGTCAGCGGCATTGCCCGAGATCGAACCAATGTTGATGATCGAACCACCCTGAGACATTTTCGGAATGAGGGCGCGGCAACAGTTAAAAACGCCTCGTGCGTTTACTCCCATCACCAAATCCCAATCCGCGTCTGAGCTTTCGGTCACTGTTTTTTCGACCTGAACGCCGGCGTTGTTTACCAGGATATCTACCAGGCCGATTGTTCGGGCAGTACGTGCAACCGCTTCGGGATTGGATACATCCAGCGTGTACCAGGTTACTTGATCCGGTAGATCATCTGGCTTAGGGCCGCGCCCGCAGGTGGCGACAGCCGCACCTTCGGCTGCGAAGGCCTCAACGATGCCGCGACCAATGCCCTGTTTGCCGCCTGTAACAAAGGCGCGTTTCCCAGCTAACTGCATCAGTGTGCCACCATAACGTGACGGACTGCGGTGTAAGCATCCAGCGCATAGACCGACATATCGCTGCCCGTGCCTGAGCCCTTCATCGCGGCCCATGGCATCTCGGGGGTCGCAACCCCATGCGTGTTTACCCAGGTGAATCCATAGCGCAACTTGGACGTCATTTGCATTGCTCTCCCAACATCTCGTGTCCAAACCGATGAGGCCAACCCGTAAGGTCCGTTGTTGGCGGTCTTCAACGCATCTTCTGCCTCAGAAAACCGAGAGACAGTTACAACGGGTCCAAAAACCTCATTGCAGGCAATCTCTGCAGTGTTGTCGACATTGGCGATGACTGTCGGCTGGTAGAAAAAGCCGTCTTCTTCGCCAGACACCCCACCGGAAACGATTTCAGAGCTGCTGCGCGCGCGATCCACAAAACCCGCTACACGATCCCGCTGTGTCGCAGAGACAAGCGGGCCCATTTCCGTTCCTTGAGCTTTCGGTGCACCGATCTGGATCTGGCCAACCTGATCGGCAATCGCGGCCACAAGTTTGTCGTAAACTCTGTCTGCAACCATCACGCGGCAAGGCTGTGCGCAGTCCTGACCGGCATTGAAGTAGCTGCCATATCGGATCGTCTCGGCCACAGCATCGAGATCAGCATCATCAAAGACAATGACTGGCGCCTTGCCGCCCAATTCCAGATGAACGTGTTTAATTTTCTGGGAAGCAGCCCGCATTGCAGCCATGCCTGTCGCCGGAGAACCCGTAACACTGATCCCTTCCATCTGTGGGCTGTTCATCAGGGCATTCCCCACGCCGGGCCCGCGACCATGGATCACGTTAAGCACGCCTTTTGGCAGAACATCTTGTAACAGTTCTGCAAGTCGCAGAGTAGATAGCGGCGTGATCTCGGACGGTTTCAACACCACCGAACATCCTGCCGCAATTGGTGCAGCAATCTTCCAGGACGCCATCATCAGCGGGTAGTTCCAAGGGGCGATGGCTGCGACAGGGCCAATGGGGTCGCGCCGGATCATCGACGTATGACCCGCGACATACTCTCCAGAGGCAGACCCCATCATGGTGCGCGCAGCCCCGGCGAAAAAGCGAAAGACATCAATCGTCAGCGGCATTTCATCATCATGAGCCGATGGCCAGGGTTTTCCCACATCTAGGCTCTCAAGTTCTGCCAACTCCTGGCTGTTCGCCTCGATAACATCAGCTATCTGAAGCAAGATTGCAGCGCGTTCTGCAGGGGTCGTAACCGAAAAGGTCTCAAATGCCTCTGCTGAGCCGCGCACCGCCGCCTCGATCTGTGCATCGCTGGCTTCTTTTGCGGTACCAATAACCTCTCCTGTTGCAGGGTTCAGGATGTTCAAGGCATCGCCGGTGCCTTCAACCATTTCACCGTTGATCAACATGTTCGTCTGCATATGCGTCTCCTCAGAAGCCAACCTGATCGCCGCCTTTTAGTGCGAGCCGCATGCGCGCTTCTGCTGGCGTCGCGACCGTAAGGCCAAGGTTTTCAACGATTGATCGGATGCGCGTGACCTGTTCCGCGTTAGATTTTGCCAACTCACCCTTGCCGATGAACAGGCTGTCTTCGAGACCGACACGCAGGTTACCGCCCCGCATGGCGCTTTGGGTCGCAAATGGCATTTGGTGACGACCAGCGGCAAGGACCGACCATTCGTAATTCTCTGCTCCGAACAGCTTATCGGCTGTGTTGTGCATGTGGGTCAGATGGTCGGCATCTGCGCCAGCGCCACCCAAGATGCCAAATACCATCTGAATGAAAAATGGCGGTTTGATCAGGCCCTGATCCACGAACCATTTGACGTTGTAGAGATGTCCAAGATCATAGCATTCGAACTCGAACTTGGTGCCGTGATCTCCACCAAGTTTTTCGATGGCGTAACGAATTGTTTTGAAAGTGTTGGGAAAGATAAAGTCTTCCGTCATCTCCAAAAATGGCCGTTCCCAGTCGTGCTGAAACTCGGTGTATTTCTGCAGCATCGGAAAGATACCAAAGTTCATGGATCCCATGTTGAGCGATGCCATCTCTGGGCTGGTAGATGTCGCCGCCAGCAGCCGCTCATCCATCGACATCCCCAAGCCGCCGCCGGTCGAGACATTCATCACAACATCGGTGGACTGCTTGATTACGGGTAGAAACTGCTTGAACAGCTCAGGTCGGGGATCGGGTTTTCCTGTCTCCGGGTGCCGTGCGTGCAGGTGAATGATTGATGCCCCTGCCTGGGCCGCCTCAATACTGGCCGTCGCAATCTCGGCCGGTGTAATCGGCAGATGCGGTGACATTGACGGCGTATGGATGCCTCCGGTCGGCGCGCAAGTGATAATGACTGGCTTGGGCATCAGAGCTTCATCTGCTGCACTTGTGCAGACAGCCCCCCGTCCAGAACCCACAACTGGCCAGAGGCATAGCGCGCCTCGTCCGAGGCAAGCCAGTTGACCAGATTTGCAATATCCTCGGGCGTCCCGTAGGTCCGCATCGGATGAACATCGCGCACGGCCTTTTGCAGCGTTTCAATGTTGCCACCTCCTCCGCCGGATCCATCGCCGTTGAAGAAGCTCTGCAGCATTGGAGTGTCGATATAGCCAGGGCAGATGGCATTCACCCGGATACCTTCTGGGCCATGATCGCAAGCCATTGCGCGGGTCAAAGCGTGAACTGCACCCTTGGTCGCGCAATAGGCCGCAAGCCCAGGGTCTGCGATGAACCCGTCGTAGGAGCCAAAATTGATAAGGCTTGCGCTATTCCCTGTCTTCGCCGCTTCGCGCAGCAATGGGATGGCGTATTTCGAGGTCAGGAACGTGCCCGTGGAATTAACCGCAAAGCTTTGATTCCATTCCTCCAACGTGGTCTCTTCAACCGTTTTTTCGATCTCGATCCCCGCCGCGTTCACTAGGATGTCCAACTTTCCGTGTGCGGCGCGCACATGATCCATCGCCGCAACCGAGTCTGCTTCTTGAGTCACATCCAGCTTAACAAAATGACTGCCGTCGTCGTCGTGTTGATCTAACGACCCTTCCGGTGTGAGGTCAGCGGCAAATACCGTTGCGCCTTCTCTTAGAAACCGAGCGACAATCGCGCGCCCGATCCCACCGCGGGCACCAGTCACGAGAGCAACTTTTCCGTTCAGCATCATTGGTTTCAATCCTTCAATGGCGGATAGCGGTAGCGGCGTGCAGCCACTGTCCAATCCATATTGTTGCGTACATACTGCTGACTTGCATCGGACGGCGGGTTGTAGTCCCAAGGCTCGCTGGCACCGGCCTTCATCGCGGCATGTAATGCACGGCGCGATTTTTGCGTGGCGATTATCTTCTTTCGCAAAGCACTGCCGTCCCACCGTTCGGCGACTTCGGCTGCAAAACGAGTTTTCGCGTCGGAGTAGCTTGGGTCCGAAGCTAAATTCTTCGTTTCCATCGGGTCAGCACCCAGGTCATAGAGCTGCGGTGGGTCGCTATCACAATGAATATATTTTAAGGGCCCGCGCCGGATCATGATCACAGGATAGCCCGTCATCTCGGCACAATATTCTCCGATCGCCTCATCAACTGAATCTTCTTCACCCCGAGCCAAAGGCATAAGGCTACGACCGTCGATCGGCTCTCCGATCATCGTCTCATCACCGCCGCCGATGTCGATAAATGTCGGCAAAAGATCGATCAGTGACACTGCATTTTGAGCGGCCCCAACTGAGATGCCTGGCCCGGCCATGACCAGTGGAACGCGTGCGGAGTGTTCGAAGAAGTTCATTTTGTACCACAGCCCACGTTCACCCAGCATGTCGCCATGGTCGGCTGTGACAATCACAATGGTGCTGTCCAACTCGCCCGTTTCTTCGAGTGTTTGAACCAGCTCTCCGATTTTGCTGTCGAAGTAACTGACGTTTGCCAGGTAGGCATGGCGCGCGCGCAGGATTTCTTCCTCGGTCAGTGGCACATAAGACGCTTCGATCCCATCCAATAAACGTCGTGAAAAGGGGTCTTGATCCTCCAACGCGGGCACAAACGCGGGCAAGTCAATTTCATCATCCGTATACAGGTTCCACCATTCGGGCCGCGCAACGTAAGGATCATGCGGGTGAATGAAGCTCACCACCATCGCAAAGGGCGCATCGTTCCCACGTGCTTTGTCTCGGGCAACATCGAAGAGCCAGCGATTGGCGGCAAAGCCAACTTCGTCGTCATAGTCGATCTGGAAGGTAGCGTGGGCAACGCCGCTTTCCTTCACCGTTTGCATGTTGTGATACCACTTGTCGATCCGCTCGTCCTGGGCCTCCCAATCCGGGGTCCACGCAAAATCAGCAGGATAGATGTCGGTTGTCACACGATCCTCAAACCCATGCATCTGATCCGGTCCGACAAAATGCATCTTGCCTGCCAAACAAGTACGATAGCCCAGCGATTTCAGATAATGCGCAAATGTCGGCACCGAAGCCTTGAACTCGGATGCATTGTCGTAAGCTGCGATGCGACTGATGTGCTGACCCGACATAAAGGAAAACCGTGAAGGCGCACAAAGAGGGGAATTGCAGTAAGCTGCATCAAAGCGCATGCCGCGCGCGGCCAACGCGTCAAGATGTGGCGTCTTGGCGACCTTATGCCCGTACGCCCCTGTGAAATGCGGAGCCAATTGGTCCGCCATGACCAAAAGGATGTTTGGCCGCGTCACGTGGCACCTTTTGCGTAAGCGTCCAAGACTAAGCCATGGAAGTGATGAACGGCGTGCTCGGACTTGCCGGACCCGTCCGGGTCATTGACGATCCGACCTTGGGTGAACGCAGGTGTATTCATCCCGCGCTGCACACTTTCGACGAGGCTGATATCTTCGACCTGAAGTACCTCGTCCAGATAGCGAATTGCATCCAGCTCCATCGCGTCAGGTTCCGGCGTCTCAAGGAAGAAGTCATAGGTCTCAAGCGTCCGATCTGGCCCAACAGGGATGATGTTCAACACGATCATGCTGGACCGTCCGGGATATCGCATTAGGCAAGTGGTTGGATAGAGCCACCAAACCGCGTGAGTTTTCACCGTGGCGTTCGAAACGTCATAGGCGGTATTTGGACTGTTGCCTGCGTCAGCCATATGGCTGGAGTAAATGCCGTAGGTTGTAACCTTGTAGGTATCCATATCCACGAGGTCACAAAAATCCTTATGGGCCGTAGGGCAATGATAGCACTCAAGGAAATTGTCCACGACGTTCTTCCAATTCGACTTGATGTCGTAGGTCAGACGGTGGCCAAAAGTGAGTTGATCCACATCCGGTGCCCAATGGCGCACCTCGGTTTCCAGGTTTCCGGATTGCTCTGACAAAGAGGCAGCCGTCGGATCCAAATTGACAAAAACAAAGCCGCAAAACTCTTCGACCTGCACTTCGTCGAGGCAAATCTCATCCTTGTTGAAGTCTTCGAGGTTTTCAGTATGTGGCGCACGCGCCAATTGCCCGTCAAGCTTATAGACCCAGGCATGATAGGGGCACATAATCCGTGTGGTATTGCCTTCGCCTGATAGCAGTTCATGGGCACGGTGTTTGCATACGTTGTAAAAGGCGCGAAGCTTACCCTCTTTGTCGCGCACAACCGCAATAGGTTGACCGGCAACATCCACTGTTACAAAGGACCCCGGCTCTCGTGTTTTCTCGACATGACACACCCATTGCCAAGTTTTGGAGAGGATGGAGCGAAGGTCTGCGTCAAACCACTTGTCCTGAGTGTATGCCGCAGCCTGTAACGAGCTAGAGCGTGATGGATCGACGTGATAGCCCAAGGAAATTGTTTCTGAATCGGTCATGCTGCCCTCTCCCGTTAAACTTAAACCTATTTCAAGTGAGATTCGGGGATATGCTTAATCGGCCGCTAGTTTGATCATTTTCGACAGTTATTTGACCTGCGGGGACTCTGTTTCAATCTCTCGAGCGCCGGATTTAGTCGAGGAGCAATTCAACCCTTATAGGTGTCGGACTTGTCAAAAACGAAACAATTCAAAGGATTATCGGAAGCTCAAGCGTAACGCTCGCTCCTCTTTCGACTTGGTTGATTAAGACTGATCCGTCGTGGCGCTGCGCCACCGCAGAGACGATTGACAAACCCAGGCCACTGCCTTCGGAATATTCCAACTGGGAGAACCGACTAAATGCAGTTTCGCTTTGGTCGGGCGAAAGGCCAGCGCCGTCATCAGCGACAGTAAGCCTAACGTTTCCGCCGTCAGAACGCAGGACGACTGAAATGCGGCTCAGTTTAGCGCCACCGTGCTTAACAGCATTGTCTAACAGGTTCTTTAGAGCTTCAGTTAGAAACACCTGATCACCTGATACTATGACCGCCGTCTCGGGCATCGTGACATCAAACTCGATGCCTTTTGCAAGAATGTGAACTCCCATTTCTGCGCAGGCTTCTTCGACAACCGAGCGGAAATCAATTTCAACCATTTGATCTTGGTGCGTCGGTTGCCTGAGCCGTTCAAGTGATAGCAGTTGTTCAGCGACTGTTGCTGAGTTCTTTGCCGCTGCGACAAGCTCGATGATGCGTTTATCGCGGTCTTCATCGGTTTTCGCATCTCGAAGCGCTTCGGCCATCGACTGAACGGCGGCCGCAGGGTTACGTAGCTGATGTGCCGCTTCGGATATGAACACCTGATGGGCATTGATACTTTTTTCCACCTGTCCAAAGAGTCGATTCAAGGTTTTGACGACACCTTGAACCTCGACCGGTACCGGGCGTTTGATCTCACTCAGGTCATCTGGTGAGCGCAGGTCGATTGCGTCCTGTAAATCCAGGAGGGGCCGCAGCCCGCGAGCAACTCCGAACCATACCACAAATGCCAGAGTGGCAAGTAGGATTCCCATGAGAATTCCTGCGCGGATTGACAGCTCATTTGCAAACGCGTTGCGATCCGCCATACGTTGCCAAACTGTGACCGTCGCATCTCCTATGAGATTTTCTATGGTCACACGTTCTGTCAGCTTAAGAACTCGCACCGGCTCGTCGCGATAGAGTGCTTCGAAAAACTGCGGCCTGTTCGCCTCTTGTGCAAACGGGTTCGCGGGTGCCGGAGGGTATGCATAGCCAGTCACGTAGATGCCACCCGGGCCCGTAACATGATAAAAGATCTCTCCGCCCGACGCGTCGCGGATCAAGCTGCGCGTGGTGGGCGAAAGTGCGTCACCTCCTGAAATCGCAACATCTCGTGAAATTGCAAGACCGGCAGATAGCAGGCTGTCGTCAAACAGCTCCTGAGCCGTTTCCTGGGCAATCATAAAGCGCCAAAGCCCAAGAAGGATCGCAAGCAATACCAAGGGTGTCAGGATAAGAATGAAGAGTCGTAGCCTGAGGGAGCCGTGCCTGATCACTTCTGCACCTCAAGAAGGTACCCCAGACCGCGCGCTGTCTTGATCTTAATGCCGAGATTCTGAAGGCGTTTTCGTAACCGCGAAACATGAGGTTCAACAGCTGAGTCATCGACATCGGCCCCAACGCCATAGACATAATCTGTGAGTTGGCTTTTAGGAACAATTCTGCCCCGACGCTCCAACAGGCATTCAAGCACCGCTATTTCCCGCCGTGGTATATCCATGACTTGGCCCTGAACACTAACCTGACGCGATGCGCGGTCGAATTCGAGGCTACCGATGCTCTCCCGCGCTCCGTAGTCAAGTTCTTTGCGCCGAGAAAGTGCTCGGACGCGTGCTTCTAACTCGTCCATTTCGAAGGGTTTTACCAGATAGTCATCTGCGCCCATATCCAAACCGGTCACCCGGTCGCTTGTTTCGGTGCGCGCTGTTAGCAGGATCACGGGCGCACTGTCACCACGTTCGCGAAGCGACCTCAGGATGTCCAACCCTGACCGGCCGGGTAGGTTGATATCCAGAACGATCAAATCCGCGCCTTCTTGTTGAAGGTACAGGTCAGCCGCATCTCCGTCAGTCAGTATATCTGCCGCATGACCTCGGTCACGAAGGCGATAAGCAATGGCATTGGCGAGTGGCTCATTGTCCTCGACTATGACGATCCGCATTGGGTCTCCTGCAAGTTTCGCGCAAGGTTGGCGCTCCATGATTGCCAGATGGGAGGGGGAATCAACCCCACAGTTCTATTTGCGATCACGGTAGCGCCGGGGGCGATGACGTGATTGTCTGGTCAACAGGGAGGAACCAATGACCATTTCCAACTTCACCCGTCGCGCCGTCGTGGGGCTGATCGCCGCCGCCGGTATCGCTGCACCTGCCGCTGCCGAGGTTGATTTCTCGGGCAAGACCATCGAATGGGTCATCCCGTTCTCGGAAACGGGTGGTTCGGCGAAATGGGCCAACTTCTTTGCGCCGCTTCTGTCCGAAGCTCTTCCGGGTCAACCGACCGTGGTCGTGAAATTCATGCCGGGTGCCGGTTCGACCAAAGGCGCAAACTGGTTCCAAGACCAAAGCCACGATGATGGAACCTTGTTGTTCGGCACTTCCGGTTCAACTCAATTCCCTTATCTGCTGAGCGATCCGCGCGTGCGTTATGAATACAACGACTGGATCCCGGTTATGGCGTCCGGGACGGGAGGTGTCGCCTATCTGAACGCAGAAGATGGTGCCAAGTTTGATGGCTCCGCAAATGCGTTGAAAGACACGAACTTCATCTACGGCTCGCAGGGCGCAACGCGTCTGGATCTCGTGCCGCTGTTGGCATGGCAAATGCTGGGTATGAACGTTGAGCCAGTCTTTGGCATCAAAGGCCGTGGCGATGGTCGTCTAATGTTCGAACGTGGCGAAGCTAACATCGACTATCAGACCTCATCCGGTTACTTGGGTGGATCGGCCCCGCTGGTTGAGGCCGGTCAGGCTGTGCCGATGATGACCTGGGGGGCGCTGGATGCCGATGGAAACATTGTCCGTGATCCGACCTTCCCTGATATTCCAACCTTCAAAGAGGTTTGCGAGGCAACGGATGGCTGTGAAACCAGTGGCGAGGCGTGGGACGCTTGGAAAGCGTTCTTTGTCGCGGGTTTCCCGGTTCAGAAGTTGGCTTTTCTGCCGGGTGATACACCACAGGAAGTGGTTGACGCCTACACTGCAGCGTTTCAGGCTGTGACCGAGCGCGGCGACTTTGCTGATATTTCGTCCAAACGCGTCGGTAAGTACCCGGTATTTGTGGGCGACGGTTCCAAGGCGGCGCTGCAAACCGCGACAAACGTCGACGACAATGCCAAAGGCTATGTTCTGAACTGGCTCAAAGAAGCCTATGGTGTCGAGCTGAACTAAGCCCACACACCACAGCGCGCACCCCAATCTCGGGTGCGCGTTTTTTTAAACACAAGACAGTATATGAAAGGCGGCCGCTATGGAGGTTTTCGCCACCGCTCTTCCTGCGCTCAATGATGCGTGGGGTTTGATCCTGCAACCTATCGTACTGGGATATCTTGTTCTCGGTGTCGTTATGGGACTGGCCGTAGGTGTTTTCCCGGGACTTGGCGGTATTGCCGGTTTGTCCTTGTTGCTTCCTTTCATGTTCGGGATGGACCCAATCCTTGGTTTGGCGCTGATGATCGGGATGGTCGCCGTTGTTCCGACCTCTGACACCTTTGCTTCTGTTCTTATGGGGATCCCCGGCAGCTCCGCCTCTCAGGCAACTGTCCTAGACGGCTTCCCAATGGCGAAGAAGGGTGAGGCCGCGCGGGCACTATCTGCCGCGTTCGCTTCATCGCTGTTTGGCGGTTTGGTCGGCGCAACCTTCCTAACAATGTTCATTCTGGTCGCGCGGCCCATCGTTCTGGCGTTTGGTCTACCAGAGATGTTGATGATCACCATCCTCGGCCTTTCCATGGTTGCCATTCTGGCTGGGCGCATCCCCTTAAAGGGCGTCGCAGCTGCTGGGCTTGGGTTGATGGTTGGCACAATTGGTGAGGCGGACGCTGGCGGTTCGCTCCGTATGGCAACCTATGACATTCCGTATCTGACAGATGGTTTGAAGCTGGTCATCGTTGGATTGGGCATCTTTGCCGTTCCCGAAATCGTCTCGCTGCTGCGGCAGGATCGATCGATTGCCAAAGGGGCTTCGCTGGGGGCGGGTTGGCTGGACGGCGTCAAAGACTGGGCCGCGAATATCTGGCTGTCTGTTCGCTGCTCGATCATCGGGGTGGTCGTTGGCGTCATTCCCGGCCTAGGAGGTTCGGTCGTCGACTGGATCGCTTACGGCCATTCGGTTCAATCGACCAAAGATAAAAGCAACTTCGGCAAGGGCGAAGTACGTGGCGTCATCGGGCCGGAAAGCTCAAACAACGCCAAGGAAGGCGGCGGGCTGGTGCCTACGCTACTGTTCGGCATTCCCGGCTCGGGCTCGATGGCGATCTTCATCGGTGCAGTGGCTCTGTTGGGATCTGGTGACATCGAGGTCGGTCCAAGCATGCTCAAGGACAATCTCGACATCACCTATTCGATCGTTTGGCTTTTGGCGCTTGCCAACGTCGTGGGCACCATCCTGTGCATCGCGGCTTCCGGAGGCATCGCCAAGCTGACAACGATCCGCTTCACCTATCTGGCACCTTTCCTGTTCATGCTGATCAGCTTTGCAGCCTTCCAGTCCGGTCAGAACTTCGAAGACCTTCTGGCGCTGTTCGTGATCGGCCTGATCGGGATCTTCCTGCGCCGGTTCGATTGGTCGCGCCCTGCCTTTCTTATTGGGTTCGTGCTGTCGAACCCGGTTGAGAAGTTTACCAATCAGGCGTTCCAGATTGCCTCATTCCGGTTCCGCAAAAGCTTTGGTGAGGGCATGGAGTATGTCTTCAGCCCGATCGTGATTGTTCTGATCTTGGTCACTGTGGCTTCGGTCATTTTAGGAATTCGGCAGGCTAAGATGATCATGGCCGAAGGTGAAGTCCAGTCTGGCAGCAAGCGCGCGCCGTTGATCTTCCTGCTGGTGATCATGGCCTACCTAATCGCGGCATTGATCAACGCCAACATGATCCCAGACTACAACATGACCGACAAGATCATCCCGTTGGTGATCGGCAGTGTGTCCTTGTTCTGCTGCGTGATCCTGCTGATCCAGATGATGCGGAGACCCGAGGGTGATGCAATCTTTGCCGATAAGGAAATTGCCGGTGAAGATGCGAGCGCTCCGCATGGGCTTTGGTCGACGTTGGCGTGGTTTGCAGGTCTTATCGCGGCAACGTGGGTTGTTGGTTTCATCCTAGCCCTGATCGGGTTTCTGATTGCCTTCTTCCGCATTCGAGCCGGTTCAAGCTGGCAGATGACGCTGATCCTGACAGCCTGCGGCATCGGTTTCATGTGCATCATGGCAGGCGCTCTGAACCGGGATTTCCCACCGGGACTGTTGCAAGACATGGTGAGCCTGCCATGGCCACTGAAATGAATGCTCCACTGAGGTCCGGCCTGCGAAGCAGACAGGTCGGACAAAGCTGAAAACACAACAGTTTTTGACGGTTTGTAGAGGAGGGGTTCGAGATGACCCAGACAGCAATCCCGTATATTTTCATGCGTGGCGGCACTTCGCGGGGGCCCTATTTTCGTCGCTCTGACCTGCCCGTGGATATGGACACGTTGGCTGATGTGCTGGTCGCTGCCCTAGGGGCCGGGCAGGCGTTTAACATTGACGGAATCGGTGGCGGTACTGCTGTGACGACCAAGGTAGCCATGTTATCTGTCAGCGATGATGAATGGGCCGATATCGATTATTTCTTCGCGCAGGTTTCGGTTGAGGAAAAGCTGGTCGACTTCAAGCCAACTTGCGGAAACATTCTTTCCGGCGTCGCTCCGGCCGCAATTGAAATGGGTTTGTTTCAGCCTCAAGGCGATGAGACCGTGGTCCGGATACGCGCAGTTAATACGGGTGCGCGAGTGGTTGCCAAAGTGCAGACCCCGGGTGGTGAACTGGCCTATGAGGGCGATGCCGAGATTGCCGGAGTTCCCGGGCAATCTGCACCGGTACAACTGAGTTTTATGGGAGTTGTGGGTTCGGCAACGGGTGCATTTCTGCCCACCGGAAATCTGCGCGATACGGTGCAAGGGGTCGAACTGACCTGTATGGATGTCGCCATGCCTATGGCTATGGCCCGCGCCACCGATTTTGGACTAACTGGGTATGAAAGCGCAGAAGAACTGGACGCCAACCGCTCGTTCTTTGCCCAGATGGAGGCAGTTCGGATCGAAGCCGGGGAACTGATGGGTATGGGGGATGTATCGAAATCGGTAACCCCCAAATTCGGGCTGTTGGCACCAGCCGAAGAGGGCGGAACCCTTGCAGTTCGGTATTTCATGCCATGGAAAACTCACCCGACAATGGCCGTTACGGGTGCGCAGTGCATGGCGTCTTGTGCTTTGACGCCCGGAACCGTCGCTGATGGGTTGTTGAACCGACCTAAGGCAAGCCCGGCTGAAGTTGTGCTGGAACACGCTTCTGGGAAGATTGATGTGCTGGTGGACTTCTCGAATGACGGGGACTTCAACGTAAACTCTGCTGGTCTGGTGCGGACTGCGCGAAAGCTTGCAGATGGGCATGTTTACATACCCGGATCTGTGTGGAGTGGCAGTTGAAACTGGGATCTCCGTTATGTATACTAAGGTATACAATATGAAGGTGCCACGATGAACAATTATTCTGAATGCCTCGATATTGCGCGTCAGGAACTAAGGCTGGCGCAGTCGGTCCTGCGGCGGGACATTGCGGAATACCCGACACCGATCGCCGGGTGCGATGAGCAGTACAACCATTTGCTGGATCAAAGCGAGCGGGTCCGCAATGCGCTTGCAGCACTCGATACGCTGCATTTTGTGCCGACGCCAAGAAAACTGAATACCGGGCAGGGTTTGGAAAGTCGATGAAGGTTCACATTCTGGATGATTGGTTTGATACACTGCAGGGCTTGCCTTGTTTTGGGAAGCTATCCGACCATGAAGTGAAGATCTGGACAGATCATGTCGAGGATACCGATGAATTGGCAGCACGGTTGCAGAAGGCCGAAGCGTTGGTTCTGTTTCGCGAACGCACCAAGGTAACCCGCGAGTTGATCGAAAAGCTGCCGAACCTGAGATTGATAAGTCAGCGCAGCGTGTATCCGCACGTTGATGTGCAGGCATGCTCGGACAACGGTGTTCTGCTGTGTTCGAACATGCATGGTGGAACGCCTTCATATGCTGCAGCCGAACTCACTTGGGCGCTGATCATGGCTGGGATGCGCGATTTACCGGCGCAGATGGCCTCGGTCAAAGCGGGGCGGTGGCAGGCCGGAGTTGGCAAGACGCTGAGAGGGCGGCAGCTGGGACTGTACGGCTATGGCCGTATCGCACGCGCTGTCGCGGGCTACGCCGAGGCATTTGGAATGAATGTAGTCTGGTGGTCCTCAGATGAAGGCCGGGTTCGGGCGCAGGCAGATGGTGTTCAGGTCGCCGCGAACCGCGAAGCTTTCTTTGCCAACAGCGATGTTGTCTCGATCCATGTTCGTCTGAAGCCAGGCACAAACGGCATCATTACTGCGTCAGACTTCGCGCACATGAAGCCGGGATCACTGTTTGTGAATACATCTCGTGCTGGCCTTATTGCAAAAGGGGCATTGCTTGGGGCGCTGAATGCCGGCCATCCCGGGAAGGCCGCAATCGATGTCTTCGATTCCGAACCCCTCAATGATCCGAAAGACCCCTTGCTTTCGCATCCAAATCTGATTGCGACGCCGCATATCGGCTTTGTGACCGAGGATGAGTTCGATCTGCAATTTTCGGACATTTTCGATCAAGTGAACGCCTACGCTGCAGGCGCTCCGGTTCACATGATCAACCCCGAGGTTTGGACCAGCGCAGGATAAGGTTGGCCGCTATCGGCGCACCGATGATTACCAACACGATCCTTGTCAGATGATGCGTGATCACAAAGCCCAGATCCGCGCCTGAGACGATGGCCAGAACTGTCATTTCTGCCTGCCCGCCGGGGGCAAAGGCTAAAAATGCCTCGACCGGTTGGCCCAGCCCCAAGGTGGTGACAACGGCGGTGAAAGCGGCTGCCAGAACGGCGAGGACAATGACATAGGCGAAGCCCGCCGCTACCACACGGCGTAGTTCGACCCATGTGACACCTACGAATTTCACGCCGATTCCGCAGCCGATAAAGAACTGAGCCGCAAGGATGGCCTCGCGAGGCGGTCGGGTGTGAATGAAGTCGCCCAGTGACAACGCAGCCGTCAGGATCATTGGCCCTAGAATCGACGCCCCGAACAAGCCGATCCGCTCACCGCCTTTCCAGCCGACAAAGGCAGCAAGAACCATCAGCGCCAATTCATGTATCGGCAGGTTGCGCGCGGGCTCTCCGATTGGGTTGGTGAGTTGGGCGTCGTAAAACACCGTAAGAAACAGAGGGGCCAGCGTTACAATAATCAGAACGCGGGTTCCGTGGATCAGGGACAGCGTTCGCGGGTTAGCGCCAGCCTCTGCCCCGAAGATGATCATATCCTGCAATCCGCCGGGCATGGCCGCGTAAAACGCGGTCGTGGTATCAAAGCCCCAGACCTTGCGGAAGAAAGGCACTCCGACCAGTGCGATCAGCAGGATAAAGAACGGGATCAGTGCAATCGACGCTGCCATCTTCGGCAGTTCTGCAAATAGGGCTGGGGTAATCGAAGCCCCTACAGCCACGCCAAGTATGGTTCGCGCCGCAATCGAGACCTGACCAAAGCCTTCCATTGGAGCATGAGCCAGAGCCGCAATCAGACACGCGCTCATCGGGCCGAACAGAAAAGGTAATGGCAGATCCAACGCCCAGAATAGCCCTGTGCCAAGAAGTGCCAAGCCCAGTGTTAAGGCCCGCTTTGCGAGGAGAGAAGGTGTTTTGTTCTGGGTGGGCAAAGTGCAGCTTCCGACAATATTGACTCACTATGTATCCAAGTGTATACAAATGGACGCAAGAAGACAAGTGAGCACGCGATGACCATTCAGGACGACCCCTTACAGCCTGGCCCGCAAGGCAATTCGGCGTATCAACGCCTGTTGGATGAGATTCGCGAGGGCACCCTTCTGCCCGGCGAGCGCCTGCGCGAGATTGAGCTGTCTGAACGGTTGGGTGTCAGCCGAACACCGGTGCGCGAGGCGATCCGGCAGCTGGAGACCGACGGCCTGGTCACGCATGTACCGCGGCAGGGCGCGACCGTCCGCAGTCTGGATTACGCCGAGGTGATGGAACTCTATGAGATGCGCGCAGTGCTCGAGGGCACTGCGGCCCGTCTAGCAGCGCGTGCGGCGTCGGATGTCGAATTGGACGAGTTGGACGTTTTGAATGATCGTTTGGCCGAGGCTGGCACAGGTCCAGACGCGGCTCGGATCAACCGGATATTTCACGCCACGCTTTTGGATGCAGCCAAGAACCGATTTCTCGCGAAATCCATGCTGTCCTTGCAGAAGGCGCTGCTGATCCTTGGGCCGTCGCAATTGTCGGACGGGGATCGGGCCGAAGCGGCAGTCGCTGAACATCGGCGTATCATGGCCGCGCTGAAGGCACGTGATGGCGCGGCGGCCGAGACAGAAATGCGCGGGCATATTCAGGCCGCACAACGAATGCGTATCCGGGCGTTGCAGGAACGCGATCGGACAACCGACGAAAATCACTAGGAAGACAGGATATGGCCACCCAAAAGGAAGCTTACGATATCGCTGTGATCGGTGGCGGGAACGCTGCTTTATGCGCCGCGATGACCGCCGCCGAAGCCGGTGCCCGCGTTCTGATACTGGAAACCGCGCCAAAACCCTATCGCGGAGGAAACTCGCGCCATACGCGCAATTTTCGCTGCATGCATGGTGGCCCTTTGGGCCCGTTGATCGAAGAGTATAGCGAAGACGAATATCTCGCGGACTTGATGAAGGTCACCGGCGGCAAAACTGATGAGCATCTGGCACGCCTTGCGATCCGCACTTCCGAGGAATGCCTGCCATGGATGGAAGAGCACGGTGTCAGGTTTCAACCCTCTCTTTCCGGAACACTTTCTTTGGCACGGACAAATGCCTTTTTTATGGGAGGCGGGAAGTCTCTGGTGAATGCTTATTACCGAACTGCGGCGGGTTTGGGTATCGATGTTTTGTATGAAGCCGCCGTCATGCATTTGGAGCTGAACGGGGATCGGATCGAATGGGTCGACTATACCTATGAAGGTCAAAACCACCGGATAATGCCAAAAGCAGTCATCGTCGCCTCGGGCGGGTTTCAGGCCGATACGGATTGGCTGACCCGTGCATGGGGTGAGCCTGCAAAAAACTTTCTGATCCGAGGCACTCCTTATAACCGAGGCGTGGTCCTGGCTGATCTTCTGGATCAAGGCGTCGAGAGTGTTGGCGACCCGACCCAATGCCACGCCGTTGCTATCGATGGGCGTGCACCGAAATTTGACGGTGGTATTGTCACCCGTCTGGATTGTGTGCCGTTTTCGATCGTCGTGAACAAGGATGCCGAGCGCTTCTACGATGAGGGCGAGGATGTCTGGCCCAAGCGCTATGCAATCTGGGGGCGCTTGGTGGCAGCCCAACCAGATCAAGTTGGCTATGTGATCATCGACGCCAATTCGTTGAATCTGTTCATGCCGTCGGTGTTTCCACCGCTGAAGGCAGATACGTTGGAAGAACTGGCCGGGATGATGGGCCTGCCTGCCGGAAAGTTGACCGCAACAATCGCTGAATTCAACGCCGCCTGCGGAGATACAAGCGCCTTTCATCCGACAGAGCTGGACGGCGTTTCAACATCTGGCTTGAACCCGCCCAAGACCAACTGGGCGCGTCCGATCACCGAGCCGCCATTTTACGGTTATTCGCTGCGTACGGGCGTAACCTTCACCTATTTGGGCCTCAAAGTCGACGATGCCGCGCAATGTTCGAGCGCCGACGGCAAAATCAAAAACATGTGGGCGGCTGGCGAAACCATGGCGGGCTCGATCCTTGGGCAAGGTTATCTAGCCGGTTTCGGCATGACCATCGGAACCGTCTTTGGACGCATCGCAGGACGTGAGGCCGCCGCTTATGCAAATTGAATTGATACAGGAAGCCCGCCGTCAGGCTGAAATTTGCAACGCCTGCCGCTATTGCGAGGGCTATTGCTCGGTCTTTCCGTCGCTTCATGCGGAACGCGCGTTCTCGGATGGGGACATCACGCAACTGGCCAACCTGTGCCACAACTGCCGCGGCTGCTACTACGCCTGCCAGTACACAGCCCCGCACGAGTTCGACCTGAATTTGCCGAAGGCTCTGGCCGAGGTACGGAGGGACAGCTGGGAAAGCTTCGCATGGCCGCAGCCGCTGGCGCGCCGATTTCACACCCAGGGCGGGGCGATTGCGCTGGCACTTGTGGTCGGATTTGCCCTGTTGTTCTGGGCAATTCGCGCGATAGGTTCTAGCGGAGGGGACGGGTTTTATGCCGTTCTGTCGCATAATGCGATGGTTGCGATTTTTGCTCCGGCATTCTTGCTGCCACTCTTTAGCATTGCCATCAGCCTAAGGCGCTATTGGGCCGAGGTGGGGGGAAAACCCATCAAAATGGCGGACCTGCTGGCCGCCTTCAAACGAGCGGGTAGAATGCAGGATCTTGCCGCAGGTCATGGTGAAGGCTGTAATTTTGAAGAAGAAGACCGGTTCAGTCAGGCGCGACGTCATATTCACCACGCGATCAAGTATGGCTTCCTGCTTTGCTTCGCGTCGACCTCGATTGCAACGGTTATGCATTATGGCTTTGGAATGCATGCGCCGTACGGGTTCTGGTCTTTGCCCAAACTATTCGGAATCTCCGGCGGTGTGTTGTTGACAGTGGGTTGCTGCGCCATGGCAATTCTCAAGCAAAGGTCCGATCGCAATCTCGGTGATGCTTCGGCATGGGGCGGCGATATCGGTTTCATCCTGTTGCTGGGATTCGTCGGTTTTAGCGGACTTGCTCTTTACGCTTTCGGATCAACGGCTTTGATGCCCGCGTTGCTTGCTATTCATCTTGGATCGGTCCTGACATTCTTCCTGCTAACGCCCTACACCAAGATGGCCCACGGTTTCTATCGGCTTGCTGCTCTTATCAAAGATGCGCAACGGAAAAGAGATAGTTACTAGGCTGCGGCGACCCTGTCGCTCCTTGGGAAACGGTGAAAAAGTAAACTTAAATCGCAGCTTGAGGTCTGACTTTGGGATCAGACAGGGCGGTCCCACCTTGGTGTCGTTGAAGCAAATTGCCCTCCCGTACGTAGAGCGCAATCACGATCATGATGCAGCCTTGCGACCAGCACCTCTAGATCGCGCAGCCCGGGCCGATAATGGCCCGGGCCACTCCCAGTTTGCTTTAGCTGGCCAGGCCGCAGGAGGAAGAGTCGCTGTTGTTGGTGGTGTCTGTCTCCGTCACACCATCGGCCGGATTGGCATTGACGGTGATCTTGAAGGGGATCTGCTCGCCACCTTTGACCTCGTCCGGGAATTCGAGCGATAGCGTGGTCTCATCCCCGTTTGGCCCCAGTGCGGGTGTCGGCAGATCGACCACCACGCCGCTCTGGAAGAAATCGACCCGCGTGGTGGAAGGCCCGGCAGCCCCTGCACCAATGTTACGCACAATGATCCTCAACTTGCGCGGCTCCTCACAATACCAAGCCGGGAAGGGTGGCGGACCGGGAGGGAAGGGCTGCACCGGGATCAGGTCCGGCTTGTCCTCGGGTGGAGGCGGCGGCGGAGGTGGCGGTGGCGGGGGCGGTACCTTTTTGATCAGCCGAGGCACGACCGGTTCGACATCGATGGTTTCCACTTCGCCTTCACCATGGGCGGCGGTGTAGACCGCGACCACGTCCAGCGGTGTTTCGCTGTCGATAAAGACAAACCCTTTCAGGAAACAGCATTCGGCCACCCGCAGGTGTCGTGCCACATCCTCGCAATCGATCTCCATCGATTCCCAGGGACCGAGTTTGTTTTTCGTTCTGGCCGAGACATTGCCCGGTTTTTCGTTTGGCAAGGCCGACGACACCCGTTTACGAAAACGCACAGCATCGCCGCTGCCGTTTCCGATGTTGATTGCTGTGTGATAGCGGCCCTGGGACAAAATGCGGCCCTTGGAACAGCCGCAGACGAACTTGACAGCGTAACGATAGGTCATCTTCGGTTCTTCCTCCTCGCAGCAAGGGGTGTCATCTTCGGCACGGTTAACCTCCATTCGGCGAAGGGCGACGTTGTTGTCACCAAGCGCCAGTCGATCGACAGGCAGACTGCCTGCGATCGTTTCGACATTGCTGCGGTCTTCTGGCGTATCCACGCTGGCAAGAATGTATTCCTCGCACAGGTCCTCGGGGCACCATGGGATCGGGCCGACGATCACTTCGTCGCCACAATGCACTGATTGGCCGATAGGTTCGCCTACGATAAGCGGATCCCAGTCATCCGGCCATGTGGTGCCCTTGCCTTCCGTCGCGCGGGCTAGTGACAAAGTCACTGATTGGGCTGGGTAGTTGCCGCGATTGCCGATCCGGACATACAGATAATTCTCGACGCAGCGGCGCGGAGTCTCGTGGTCGGTGCCGCCGTCAGGGCGGTGCCGATTCCAGATGCCGGGAGCATTGTTGCCCGGTTGGTGCCAAGGGTATTCACCCTGTCGTCCGTCATCAATGAAGACGTCAACATCAGGCGGGGATCCGTTGTAGAGCGCCTGTTTCTCAAAGCCCCAGCGTACCACTTTGTGTGCCCAGCCTCCGGCTGCACCGTCGAATTGAGCGGTGTTCTCGTCTGATTCCTGTAAGGCGCGGGAAAAACCTTCGACTGTGTTGGGCACGATCCCGGCCAAAAGCGGCACCGCCTGCAGGATCAGATAGATCGTGTAGCGGCTGGCATGCAGCCTGTCGTCGAGTTCTGTGGAATCACCTCCGAGAGATCGATAGATTCGGCCTAACGTAGTGGCATTGATCTCGGTCGACCGATATCCGCCCACGTCCATCGTGCCACCCCAGCCCCAACCCGAGGCGACCGACCGGTCCCATCGCCGGGTGATCAGGTTGCTGAAGGGGAAGGTACGGAAACGATCCGGCGCAATACCTTGAGGATCGTAGAGTATTGCCGCCAGCGCGTCACCAAACCCATGACAAAAGCCGAAATTGGGCCAATTGAGATGATCCCATAGCACCGCGTGCCCGAATTCATGCGCCGATACGCGCGAGTCTGTGGCCATGCCGACTGTGGAGCCATTTGCCGCAAGCGCATAACGAAAGCGTAGCACACCATTGCCTATGGCATTGCCTGGCGCCTGAGCATTCACCGGTCCTGCAATGGGATTGAACCAGCGGTGATCAACATCCACTGGGAAGGTCACCCCGTCGAAATAGCTGGGCAGATCGAAGCCCAAAGACTGGACGAAGCGATACAGGAAATCATGGTTGTAGTACGCACAGACCGCCGCGAAATCGTCGCTGTCGGCGGGATAATCAAAGATCGATGCTGCACCGGCGTTTTCAGTCGGTGGGGCGATGTTTGGTGTGTCGAGATCCCGTACCGCCACCAATTCGCCGCTTAGTTCCACCGGTGTGCCACCGCCCGGTAATATCAACCGTTCCAGCGCCACCAGTTCGCGTTGCGCATCCAAAAGCGCAACCGGGGCCGTCGGATCAAGCTCTGAATCTCCTGAAAGTGATATCGGGTCGTCTGTGAAGACGTAACCCGAAACACACCCCACCAATGGCCGGATGTAAAGCGCCGCGCCGGTTTCCCAATCGACCAATGCTCGCCAGTTCAGCTCTCCGTAGTCGGGAATTTTGCAGCCAAAATGTACAAGGCTTACGAAACGCCATTCGCCGTCCTTGATGCCCTTTGGCACACGACCAATCTCTGGCAGCGGGGTTAACTCGGCCCCTTCGATCTCGCCCGGTTCCTTGTGTGGCAGGCGATGTTCTGCGTCGTAGCGATAGACAAAGTCCCGGGTGTCATTAACCTTGAATTTTGTGAACTTGGCCCCTTTCACAGCTTCGCGCAGAACCGTGCCAGCTTGTTTGTCGCGGCCAGCAGGCGGAGTAGGGGCGTTGCTGAGTTCGATATCGGCAGCAACACTTGAGGACGAACCGGTGACCACATTGTCTGGGCCGGCCATGCGCAGTGTCAGACCGCGCTCCCAGACCGGGATGCCGTGATGTGTCTGACGAAATGTGTAGACCAGAAAGGACTGTACTGCCTTGGCTTCTTCCAGCCGCAGCTTGCTGCCCTCCTCGCGATTATACTTGCCTGAAACACTCTCGCCGAGCCTGTCAAGAAAATCGGGCTTTATCCGGTAAAGCCCCGCCACTTCGGCGGCATAAGCCTGCGCCACATCCAGCGCACTGGTTCCTTTAGAACGCCCTCCAAGAGGGTCGCCATGATGCTGAAGTCCAATGATCGCGCCGTCTGGCGCACGTTCAAATACTGTTTCGGGCATGTCTGCCTCCGTTCAAAAGCAATCTGAAACGCTGGCCCAGAGGCCCCGGATCGCCCGGCCGAACGGCAAAGAAAAAGAACTTGTTGTAATAAAAAAAGAATAACGAAGCGCGATGGCCGGAGAGACCCAGCGGCGATCCTGCCAACAAAGCTATCGTAACATTTATTGTCGATTCCCGCAAAAATCTGCCCGCTAAGCCGGAAGGCGCGATCACCTTTGTTTTGCTATCGCCGCTCACCCGAGGCTCTCGGTCAATGCGAGCTGTAGGTGCAGGTATGTAACGGTTAGCGCCGTACAACTGGCATCGAATTTACAACGCCATTGCGGATGTAGTCACTGTGTTGATGAAGAAGAGGGGCATCAGACTAGGAAGCTATGAATAACCACACGCTCTCTCAGCACCCTTGTGAAATGTTACGGGGCGTCCTTGGCCCCTCTGTGTAAGGTATATCTCGACTGCCTCTGACAACGGTACAGAGGCAGCAGAAGTCTCGTTCAGTACAACCGGCGTTGCGGCAGAATTGGCTGCGCCGAGTCGTAACATATGCTTTCCAGGCACTTGCATATCCTGCGACCTCAGATGAAACCAATACTCATGCAGTTGATCAGCCGCTCTTCTTGTTCTCGTCGCCTCTACGTTTGCCGAGTGAGCACGCAAAGAAAATGCGATCCAAGAAGAAAAGTAATAGCGGCAAAGCTCCTTGTGGATGCGGTGACTGAAGAAAAAAACACCTTCTTTCACAAAGGTGTACTTCGGCGAAATGGTCTCTGAGATGGTCTACCGCTCCAACCTACGTTAAAAGCTGGAGTGAAACCAAGAGTTTATCGATAGCCGGAATAGTCTTCGATAGCGCAGAGCAATTCACCCAACCTATCCCGGTTTGTGATTGCCGGTCTGTTCTGAACTCTTTTTTGGATCAATGCACCTTTCAACGACGCCGTCGGGTCGTTTTCGGTTAGACCGCATGCAACTGCGTATCGAAAGACCTCTCCGATTGTTGTTCGCAGACGACTGGCCGTCTCAATGTTTCCGGCGCGCTCCTGTTTCTTCAGTACCGCAAGAACGTCGCTGGGCGTAATCTCCATGACTGAACGGTCGCCGATGTCTTTGTTTGCAATCTCGATCAGCCAGGCTTTCTTTTTCATTGTCGCTTCTGCGCGACCTTCAGCCTTGTTTTTCTCCAAGGGTTCGCCAGCCAAGATGTCGAAGCGACCACGCTGAGCTCGCTCTGAAGCAAGTTTGCGTTCCTTCTTGACGGCCATCGGGTCAATACCTTCCAACAGAAGTTTGCGATCATTGTCGCGCTTCTCTCGGGCTTCCTTCAACGATATCAACGGATAAGGTCCGTATGACATTACTTTTTGCTTACCGTTGAAGCGATAATGCTTCTGCCAAAGCATAGACCCGTTTGGTTCTACTAGTATGTAGAGCCCATGTGCATCTGACCGCTTTTAGGAACGTTCTTCAGGCTTCATGTTTTTTAAGGCCATATCTGTCAGAGGCATTTCAATCACATGTATTGTTGATACCCCGCATAATACCAACAACTCTGGCGGATTGAATTGGACAAATGCGGAACACGCTGGACAGTCAGTCTCCGAATTTTAAACAATATCAGTTAGTTCGGGCGAACTCGGATGATCTTGGATGTTGGTATGGTGCCCGGGGCGGGAATCCAACGCTTACATACCAATCTAAAATTCATTCTTTCCGTAGACACTAGGTGGGTTGATGCGACAAGAAAACGTAGGAGGCTATTAAGGTACTTAAGAAACTACCGCTAGCTACCACAGCCACTACACCGGTCGCGTGTTCTGCGAAGGACACGCGGGTTGGGTGAAAGACGATTGATCATCCTTCCGCCCAGCGCGTGGTTTCGGTGGCTGATCCGTGTCGACGCCGATCAGGGCGAGACCTTGAGGATCAGAAACCGCCAATCATTGCCATCGTTTTGCCAGTGAAATGAGTAGTCGTGCCCAAGCGTTAACGGCGGGCCATAGGGCCTATTGGTCCGATAAGTCAACTCGCGCTGCGCTTGGTAGATGTGCCCTTCTCTCAAGGAAAAGTCAGCGGTGCCGGGCCTGTGATCGCCAAACTCGGGGTCATAGTAGTGTGGGTGATCAGTGAGCAGCACGAAGAAACCAACTTCGCAATGCTCTTCAAGATAGATTTCCAAGTTTGCCAGGTCGGCATAGGAGTCGTATCGGTTGTTGGGTTCTCTTTGATTGATCCGCTTGAAGAGTTTGAGTTCAACCGCGCACCGGGTTTCGTCTTCGCCAACAGTAAAGAAAACGTCGATTTCAGCGTTGTTGCGCCCCTTCTTGGGAAAAACGCCACCATTAGAGCGCTGAATCCGCCTTTCCATAATGATTGAGAAAGGCAAATTTTCCCGTCTTGCCAAAAGGTGCAGGCAAAGGGCCAAGTGGTGCTGAACTGTCGCCTCGTTTGTCTCTCCCAATTCCCCCCGGTTTACCTGACCAATTACCTCTTGCAAGGCGCGGCAAAAAAAGTCCTCTGCGGCCTCGATAGTCACGCTACGCCCAACCTTTTGAAGCGGGGTATCTCGTGCCCAGCATGTAAAGGCCCGAGTGAACGTCGATCATGCTCCATCCCGATCTGCCTTGGAGTAGTTCAGCCATCAGGGCATTGTTCTCGTAAATCGAGCCGGGTTCGAAGGCTTCATCGTCCAGTTCGTTCCCGGACGGGGGCGTCTTCAGAATCTTGGCCTTATGCAGAATTTTGAGACCGTTGAAGATCGGGCCACCCGGCGGCAGCATGACTTCCCGATTGGTCAGGGTCGCTGCCAACGCGGGCTTGGAAAACAGGGACACCATGAACATCGCGGTCGCGTTCCAACTGCCGATATACTTGGGCCGGTCCATTGACGGGGACACGAGAGGCGAAAGCCATCGTTCCTGCGCACGTCCAATCATGCGCAAATCATCCGGCAAGGTCGCGGGTAGCTTCACCCTTTGAAACATCAGGTGGCCGCCCCGAAGCGACTGTTCGATGGGTGTTGGGCCACGCTCCAGGTGGAAGGTCTTTGCAACGCTCAGGGCGACTGGGTCTAGATCGGTCAGCGCCTCGATAGCGGCGGCTGTGAAGTCTTCGTCGATTTTCGCTAGATGCCCCCAGCCCAAGCCTACGGCAAAGCAAACCTGCCACGGATTCGCGTCTGGGAAGGTCTTCAGGTGATGCGAGATTTCGTCGAATGCCATCGCGTTCAGTTTCTTGCTGCCCTGAAACAGCAATTCTTGAACCTTGGTGCGCGCTGGGCCACCACCCGCGCCGCCGCCTTTGTCGCAGAGTTCGTTGAATTCGACCTGTACCGGATTCAGAGGTTTTGCGATCTTCATTTCGTTTTCCGACTCAAGGAGTTCACTCCTGTTCATTCAGCGGCGGCAGGCCCGAGACGACGCGCACGGTTTCGACGCAGCTACGGCGGTGGAAGCCAATATGACTAACTACTCATTGATAGGTTTTAGCAAAAAGTCTTCCCACTGTTGAAAGGAGAATGAGACACCATCAGTTGCCTTTCGGAACACCTCCTCATCCTCATCAAACGAGGCCGCAACAATCGATTGAAGCTCTTTCTCGCTGCCAAGCGTCGTCAGCAGCTCCCTCTGGCTTTCAACTGACATGGAATGTTGTCCCGGCTCATCAAACATCAAAAATCCTGGGTGGTTTCCGCTTTGACCTTCCGCACGCAACCTTGATTGGAATAACGCCAGTGTGTAGCTCCAGATAAGTCTAACAAAGTCGCTGGCGCTAGAGTCATTCCGGATATTTGAGCGATACTGTTTGAGTTCCACATTTGCCAAACATGGAGTCAAATTGTCCAAGCTTATTTCAACATCCCCAACGTTCGCACTTCTGTACTGAAATTTTCGCGCGTTGGTTCGAAACTTGCTTTGCAGCTTTCTTATTACATTGATATCATTATCCGAATATCTATTCTTGGGGAGTTTACTTAACTCCCCGGATACTTCTCTCCATTTCTTGGATAGATTCGACAGTAGTTCTACACCTTCAGCAATCTTGTTATTTGCTTTGGCGAGCCTTTCCAACTTGCTCTCCAGAAGTACTTGCCGTCTTATCCTTTGTTTGCTCAATTGGCTTGCGGAGGTTACATCCGAGCGTGCGGCCTTGAGAAGCGCGCGTTGCTCAACAACATCTCCCCTAATTGTTGTTTCGATCTGAAGCAACTCATCCATTTCAGCGGACATGCCGTCCCTTTGTCGCTTCAGCATACTACCTTGAGCTTCAAGGTAAGAAATGTTCTCACTTACATCCATTACCGGAAGGTGATCCGGAGTAAGAACAAGAGAATCTGCCACATCTTGACTACACGTAGGACACCGAGAGCTGACGTACTCAATATTTAATTCGGCTCCCAAAGACATAAGCTTCTGGGTAGACTTGTTTTTCTCCAAGTCTAAACTGTTTTCAAGGAGAAGTTGTTCGATCTCCCCGAGCGAGGCCTGAGTGTAAATAATACGCTCTTCAACCTCTTCCAGTTTCGCAGACAAGGCCTTTAGCTCTTCGAGTGCTCTGGCCAGTTCTACCGTGACGTCAGCCCCTTCGTCTGAACCTGAATTTACCTCTAGTTCAAATATACTGAGGCGAAGATTTTCCACGTAGTCTTCGAAAGGAATAGGCTCTCCTTTCTCAAAAATAACGATGTTCACCTCCTCCAATTTGAATAGGGAACTCGGGTTCTCAGAGATGCCAGAAATACCCCCACCAATAGACTCGATATCTGTTGTTAATGCAGCGTACGTAACTCCCCAAGAGCGATGAATTTCCTCCCTACGTTTTTCTAACGATGACTTTTTTATTTCAGTTTCGAATACTTCTAGGGACAAAAGGTACTCAATTACCTTCTTCCGCGCATCGCGAATTCCAAAAAAGGGTAGGTTCGCCAAATAATCCGACCATCCTCTTTTTTGCTCTACTATTGCTCCAGAGAAGATAGCTTGAAGATATAGCGGCACATCACCGCCCTTAGTCGCAGCAACTCGAGGCAATTCGAGTGAAAGGAATTCTGCTAAAAATCTATGAAACCCAGCGTCCGTACTGGCCCCGCCCGGATCGTGAACGAAGGTGTGTCTCACATTGTTTAGAGTGGAAGGATCATCCAATGTAGCATCTTCGTAAACCTCAATGAGTTTTTGACTTTTCTTTGGGCTTTTGATCGGTCTTCGGAAGACAGCAGTACGCTCCGATTTATTCTTGATTTGAATCGAAACCGCCGACTCAAGAATAGGAAGGTTTACCCCCTCATTAATTAGATAGTCTCTGACGCAATAGGGAAGAGTAGTTGGGCCCTTTCCCCCTATCAACTCCTCCATACCAAGAGCGTAAACAATAGAGTTAAAAGCGGTACTTTTTCCGTGTGCGTTGCCGGCCTTAATGATGTTCAGGCCTTCTTCGAAAGCCATGTCGAATCCAAAGTCGCCTTTTCCTGTCGCGGCTCTAAGCTTAATTCTCTCGATCTTCATTTTCTCGCCCAAGCATCCATAGTGGCATCGACCATTTTCTGTGTGATCTTCTTTCCCACTTGATTTAAGAATTCTTTCTCAGTGCGCATGACCAGACTGTCTTCCAGTACTTTCGTCGAAAAATCCCGCCCCGTTTCGGATGTTACAAAGTCCCTTCCCTTCCTAGTTAGAAGACCTTCCGCTTGCGCGACGCGAAGCGCGGCGACAACTGTAGGATCGAAGCCCCAGACAGGAGTCTCGAGCCTTCCAGACTTTGAAGCACGGACTAAGATCGCTTGTCTTTCGTCACTTTTCAACGCCCAGCTAAACAGCTGCAAACGTGCTGCGGTAGACTTTCCCGATCTTGAAGAGATATTTAGAACCAACAGGAGCTGAGATATTTTGTAAATTGGTCGATGGTCAGGAAGAACTTCGCTTGCACGGGGAGTGAATTTGAGGCTTTTGGTCATTGGACTACTCATAGTCGAGCTGACAGATGGCAATCCATCTCGCTGTCATTAGACGGCTAACTTTGGCGGCTTCTGTTTCATCCAAGTTCGGCGCAAGTGAACTATTCACAATACTCTTCAATTCCTCTTGGATTTTTTGGGTGAGTTCGTTTGCCTCCCCATTCCAAGTCAGTGAGTAGTCCTGGGCTTTTTGCTCAAACTCCTTAATTATTCTCGTTAGATCAAAGTAGACCGCAGGGTGATCAGATGATATTTTTCGGAAATAACCATCGCTGGCGAGAAATTCTTCTCTTGTTTTTGAAATTAGTCTTTCAAGTTTTCTTTCTCTCGCCTCTTGACTTACAGTCGAGGCTACTCTCATAGAGCTTTTCCGTTTAATATTCTCTTCCCACTCGCTCTGTGTCGGAGGGTTGTCCAAAATTCCATCATTTGGCTTTTCAATTATTAAATGGGATCCGTTTGACCGTCGTATATCATTTATTTCGGTGTGATAGTCGGATCCATCTCTAATTATTATAGTAAAGTCGTTAGTTATGAAACTTAGTTTCCAACCACGTACTTCACGTTCCTTTCTTTTGGCATAAGCCAAGAGATCGTTTTTGCTGATATCCGGAGTTACGAAAATCCACCTTCTGATTTTGACATCACCGATCCTTGCAACGATCTGTGCTTCATATTTTCTCAATTTCTTGAGATCATCTCTAATCTTATTTCTAACTTTTTTGTACAATTCCTCTCGGGTATACAACTTTTCTGGACAATAGCATTGGAACGCATGTCCAGTATCATTAGTGTACCCCTCTATCCCAAAATCACCCGGGGTCGCCTTCATCTCTTGATAGAAATCGTCCGCATACTTCTTTTTGAAGACAAGCTGGCAAAGCTCCTCCCATGTTTCGCCGTTGTGCGGGCCGTAGTCAGTTGTGATCATTCAAGAAACCAGTTTCATATTCTAGAAGCACCGCCAAAGCGAAGATAGGTTAGTAGTATCCTTTTGGTTGAGTGACTTCAATAAAAGGTTTGCATTCCAGTACCTTGGAATCAAAATCTATCGATCATGCCCTACTGGCTCGTGGAGGGCAAAAAAAACAGCGGCTTTGTACGCGCCGGCACCTCCAAGCGGTCAGAGCCGCTGCTGTTCAGCGGTTATCGCGTCCGTCGCCCTGTCAGGGCGCGACCTCGACTGCAACTCAGGATAGGACAGCCAAATCAAGAGTTATTCTGCGTCTCAGCTTCCATCAACCACGCTTCAAATCGACTGATTCGATTTGCGTGTTGAGCTACCATAAATCAGCAACTCAAACCCTTTTCGCGTGCAACTTAGGTTGTTCCCACGAACGGGCATCTAAGAGTTCACTCTATCCTTGTTGGGCCAGTGTTTCGCTGTCTTATTCTTTCTTACTTGGCCCTTCTTCTTGAATTGCAAGGAATGGGGGCGCAAAGGCGCAAGGATAATTTATCCTTACTTTACAATAGATTGACTCAGTATCCTCGCGACATTTACACTAGGAGGAAATTTCTGGTCAACGATCTTGATCCCAGTTGATCCGGAAAAAATTCGAACTGCTTTCAAGGGTGAAGGGAGCCGACATGAAGATAAGAGTTTACAAAAGAAGCAGCACGCGGCCCTTGTACAGGTGTCGAACGTGTACGACTGCAACTGAGCGAAAAGACGCGCTGAAAAAGGTCCGAACAGTGTCTTTGGCTATCGCCAAAAGACTTGCTGCCGACCGCTTCAAAGAGTTGAGCGTGCGCCACTTCTCAGAAAGAATCTAGCGGGGCCCAACATGAGATTTGTAGCCTATGGAAGATATTCAACTGACAAGCAAAACCCGTTGTCTGCGGAAGATCAGATCTTTGAAGCGAAGCGATCAGGGGAAGCTAAGGGTTGGACCTTTTTACGCGCTTATACAGACACTTCGGCTTCCGGATTTTGTGAATATGGGCGCGGCGGTTTTGCTCAAATCCAAGAAGATGCGCGACGCGGCCAGTTTGATGTAATTGTTGTTGAAGATTTGGATCGCCTCAGTCGCGACTTGGGTGACTCTGCAAAGTTTTATAAGCGAATGAGTTTCTATGGTGTTTTGATTTATAGCTTGTCGAAAGGCGGCTTTGTCACCGAACTCGATGTTGGCTTTAAGGGGATCATAAGTGGCCAATTTTTGATCGATTTATCCCAGAAAACAAAACGCGGCCTTGCCGCAACGATCAGAAGCGGCAGATCCGCGGGTGGGATGTCGTATGGCTACGAAAAAACTGGTGAGCCAGGCGTTCACAAGATCAACAATGAAGAGGCAGAGGTTGTACGGCGAATATTTCAAATGTATGCGGATGGCTACTCGCCTCGAATGATCGCCGGCAAGTTGAACTCCGAGGGCATACCCGCACCTCGAGGAGGCGTTTGGAATGCTAGCAGCATAAACGGTCATCGGCAGCGTGGTGTTGGAATTTTGAGAAACCAGCTGTACGTTGGGAAGAGGATCTGGGGTAAGACTGAAAAGACTAGAAACCCGGATACAGGCAAGGTCGTTATCCGCGTCAAGAAAGGCGATAGGCTTAGCCATGAAGTTCCAGAACTGCGGATAATTGAGCAGAACCTCTGGGACAGGGTTCAGAAACGTATCCCGAACAGGATCAACTCGACTTACCGAAAACGAACGGATTACCTCCTTAGCGGCCTTTTGAAGTGTGGCGTTTGTGGGTCGTCTTTTATTTCCAATGGTGGTGGAAGGTATGTCAAATTTGGGTGTAGCGCGCGGCGAGAGCGCTCTACGTGTTCAAACAGGCGAATGATTTCTCGGTCCATAGTTGACAACTGTATACTCTTCGCTCTGAGAGAACACTTACTTCGCAGCGATTTGGTGAAAGTCGCAGTAAAGAAATACAACTCGGATTTAAAGAAGTATTTGGCCACTCTTGATGACACACGCCCGAGACTAAAGAAGAGGCTTAAGCAAATAGCTGACGCACGGCGCAAACTTTTCTTTCTTCTTGAGCGAGGTGTGGAACCAGATGCTATAGAAGTGAGACTGCTGGAACTTGATGAAGAAGAGAGATCAAAGAAGTCGCAACTAAGGAACGCTCCCGAACCAATCTCTGTCGATCCTGAGGAAGCGGTTTCTAGATATACCCGAGTGGTCGACAGCTTGTTGGTAAGCTCACTTGAGGACAACTACGCTTACAAGAAAGAAGTCATGACGGCCGTTCGGGATTTGATCGACGAAATCATCATATACCCCAAGGATGATCCTAGAGGCCGAGATATTGATCTCTATGGGGACTTCGAAAGCCTGTTCAACCCATCGGGAAGGGGAGACAGCCTTCTTGGTATGGAAGCGATGGTGCCCGGGGGCGGAATCGAACCACCGACACGAGGATTTTCAATTATTGGCCCCGAGCATCCGAACTGTACCAATAATGCCAGATATTCTTGAAGAGCTAAGACCTTTCTTCCAAGCGACTACCTTATCACGTCCAGTCTATGTCGAACGAACCCAGAACAATCTGGGCCGAGTTACACAAAAATTACACAAGCATTCGTCGGAGGTTGCCAACTTGTTTACATTCACCAAAAGGCGACGACCGCAAACGGTCCTTAAGCAGTCATCTGACAATATCGCTCAGATGGCCGCGTTGAGCCCAAAGCGGACATCGGCCGCCGGGTAACTCTGCATCAATTACCGGAGCGGTGGGCTGTCAAACCAGGGGTTCGAATGAGAAGACTTCCACGCCGTCGTCGAAACCGCGCAAGGTGTGTGATCCCAAAGTGCTGGGTGTTTCGGTGACAAGTTCGGCAAACTCGCTCGTTGCAAGAATGGGTGCATCAACGGACCGGGTCAGCCCCTCCAACCTGCTGACCATTGCGACGGAAGTCCCGGTCACCGTGAAGTCCAGCCTGCTTTCAGTTCCCACGTTGCCGTAGATCGCCGCGCCCATGTGCAGGCCGATTCCAAAATCCGTTCGATTCTCGGGCTCAATTTCCTCGCGCCTTTGAAACGCTTCCCGTGCCGCCGACAGGGCTGCCTCGCACATGTCCTCGGGCAGCCGCCGATGACCATCAAACGGGAAAATCGCGAGCAATCCATCACCGACGAACTTCAGCACCTCGCCACCATGGTCGTGTACCGCACCCGCGACAGAGTCAAAGTACCGGTTGACCGCGGCCACGTAGTCACCCGGTGACAGGCGTTGGCTCAGGGCCGTAGAGCCGTGCATGTCGCTGAACAGAAGTGCACAATCGATCTCGCGGACATCGCCACGCGAAATTTGGCCGTTCAAGACGGATCGGCCTGAAATCCTGCCCAGGTAGGCCTCCATCAGTTCAGCCGCCAGGAACTGCTCCGTGAAGACGTGGACGGTGCCAAACAGTGGTATCGACAGTCGCGTGAGGCCGTCGATTTCCCGCTGTGTAAAGCCGGAGCGCCTTTTTGTCGCGAAGGACACCGAAGCGCCCAGTACCCACTGAGTGCCGCTTTCGAAGGTAATGCTCCGTTTGCCAAACGGAACGGAAAATACCAGGTAATCGGTGATGCCCGATGCAGCCAGCTTCTGGTAAATCGGATATTTGTCACGGGTTGACGGATCGGTCAGATTGGCACGCAGCACCGGCATCATTTCCGTCTCGCCGACCAGCCCGTCGGCCAGATCCCAGATATCACTTTGAAAGAACTTAGTGGCTATTTTGGCGGTCAGCTTGGTGTTTTCGCCGAACGGCGCCTTGTCAAAAAGGTCATCGGTCACTGAACTCCGTGGCATGACAGTCCAGTCTATGCGGTCCGTTGATGCATCCCAAGTTGCATCGACCAGTCCGATGACGGGATGCATCATGAGACGGCCCAGCGAAACCCGCGCGACTGGCACACCGCCGTCGATCAGCCTGTGACTGAGATGCTCAACCAGGCCACCAACATCGCCGTCGAAAAAGGCCAGCTTTTGCAACCAGTCTGCAATACGGTCGAAAACATCGGACATGACGCACTCCTCAACCTGCACTTTGTAATAGACGACCGCGCATGTCATTTGAATTGTTGAGCGGCCCATGTGGCCGCTTTGTCCGCAATGCAGTCGTTCAATGAATTTGGCTGAGTGACCGCTTTGGGCCCGAAGCGGACATCATTTGTGTCCACCCGAGGGATTTATCAAAGCAGGAAAAACATCGTGATATGGTAGGGCAGGAAAACTCTAGTATGGAGGCAAACCAATGGCGGTTGAAGCAACCCAAGAACAACTTGAGGCTGGCCGCGGATATGAAACTCTTTTCGTCCCAGCTCTTTTTGCCCCTTGGACCAAGCACCTAGTAAATGGAGTAGGTGTCAATGACGGCGACCATGTTTTGGACATTGCTTGCGGGTCGGGCGCGCTTGCAAGAGATGTACTCGCGCGTGCTGGCCAGAAAGGGCGCGTGGTTGGTCTCGATCCAGCTCCCGGAATGATTGCTGCTGCAGGAGAAGTTGAATCCAAAATCGAATGGGTTTTTGGTACTGCTGAGGAACTGCCATTTGGTAATGATTCATTCGAATGTGTTGTTTCTCAGTTTGGAGTCATGTTCTTTCAGGACCGCCAGAAAGCAGCCAATGAAATGTTTCGGGTGATCAAGCCGGGTGGGAGACTGGCCATAGCGGCCTGGCATTCCATCGATCAGAACCCCGCGTATGGTGACATCGTTTCGGTATTGGATGAACACGTATCTTCTGCAGCAGGGGATGCAGTCAGGTTGCCGTTCTGTTTAGGTAATCCGGATCAGGTCGCTGAACTGCTATCACTTTCCGGCTTTGAAGATATTGATTTTGAAACAAAAACCGAACGTGCAAATTTTCCCAGCACTCGAACAATGGTGGAAGTTGAGCTTCGCGGATGGTTACCGCTTTTCGATATACATCTTAGCGAGGAGAAGGTTTCGGAAGTGTTGATTGAGGCCGAACCGAAACTAGGAAAATACGCTACATCCAATGGAACTGCCGTATTCCCAACAACCGCTTACATTATGACCGCTCGTAAGTCAGATTAGCTGGAACATACTGTTTTCGTTTGATCGGTAGCAATTAGCCCAAAGTATCTCGCACCACCTAGCCCTATTTTTGCAGCCGTTCTACGATACAGCGGTTGAGTTTCGACCGAGCATGATAAGCAGACATTGCCCACCAACCAATGATTTCGTCTATTCTGAGCTTTATGCGGCGAGGCACCGAAAATGCTGACTCAGAGGTCTCCATGCGTAAACGCAATGGCACCAATCAATGCAAAAATTCTAGTTCTCTAACGCACGACTTCTTGAAGCACTTCGCCGCTTACGCCATTTGGGCGCGCTGTGCTCAGCAAGGCGGACAGAGTAGATGCTATGGATGTTGTGCACACTCGGCGCGCGACGCGTTGCGGCTCAATGCCTGGGCCGGAAAACAAGATGGGCACATGGGTGTCGCGATCAGATCACCCCTCACACCCTTCGCCACACGGCGGTGACGCATTTGGTTCAGGCGGGTGTAGACCTGCCTACGGTCCAGCGGATTTCCGGTCACAAGACGTTGTCAATGGTTGCACGCTACGCGCATCAAAGCGGCTCGCACATCGAAGCCGCAATGGATCGGCTGGAAGTTCGGGTCAGCGGCACACAGCATGACAACATCCGCAGGCTGAAGCCGAAAAATTCGGCCTGATTACACACGAATTACACGTGCATTTGAATTCATCAAGCCGGATGAAGTCTAACCCTTTGATTTTTATGGTGCCCGGGGGCGGAATCGAACCACCGACACGAGGATTTTCAATCCACTGCTCTACCCCTGAGCTACCCGGGCACGGGAATGGCGTTTGCCATTGGGTGGAGGCCTTCTATGACTTGCCACAGGCAGTGTCCAGAGGCTTTTTGACATTTTTTCAATGCGGGCGAGACGTGGGGCTTTCGGTTGGTTCCGAGGTCGTCTCGGCGTCTTCTTCACGTTGCGATGGCACCGCATAAGAACCGTTTAGCCATTTTGCCAGATCGATATCCGCGCAGCGTTTGGAGCAGAATGGTCGAAAGGCCTGCTGGGTATCTTCTCCGCAGATCGGGCAGCTCATTTCAGAATCTCCGTCAATGGGATACGACCACGTTTGCGCTGTAGTTCGAAATGGCCAAGCGGGGTCCAACCGGCCAAAATCGTCTCGTCAGGATCGGACTTGAATGCCGCCCGCAAGGCCGATTCGAAACCCCTCCGGTCTTTCTTGGGCATCGGTGCAAGGTCCAGAGTGATCTGCCCCCCCAACCCGCGCACGCGCAGGGCGCGCGGCAGGGCTTTGGCGCAGGCGAAGTTAGCTTTGGTTCCCGCCGCGAGAGATGTGTCGGCGCCGGTGTTTACATCCACCGCAACCAGCGCGCGGGTCGGTTGGATATAGAGGTGTCCTCCACCGGGAAGCGCTTCGGAAATCCCCTTTGCTGCATCGAGCGCATCAACGACACCGTGGTCCTCAAATCCGCCGGATGCGGTCACGACCTCGGCCGGGTCCGTCCAATCACGCCAGGCCAGGATATGCGGACCATCGCCCTCGCTCAGCAATTCTGGTTCACTGCCCGTATCAGCCAATACCTGCTCGGCAAGTACCAGCATGGCTGAGATATCTTCAGCGATTTCATCTGTATCCGCCGTCTGACAGCACGAGCGCAGGATCAGGCCGTGCATGCTGTTTCCCATTTGCTCATGCGCGATTTCGAGAAGTTGGTCGCGCATATCTTCATCACGGATACGGCGCGAGATGTTCAGGCCGGGCGCGTCAGGTGTCACGATCGCAAAGCGGCTTTTGAACAAAATACGGTTCGAGACGGGTATGGCTTTGCCGGGCTCGGCATATCCGGTCACCTGCACCAGTAGCAAAGTGCCGGGTGCCAACCCTTTGACTTGCCTCAGAAAAGCCGGGCCGTCGGGTGTGGTGAGAAACATGCCGCCCTGACCTTTGACCGGGCGATCGGCGCGGGCGCGATAGATCGTACCTGGCGCAGGGGCATCTGTGGCGATCAGGAAATCGTCGAGAATACCATCCACCATCAGAGCTGCAGCTTCGCGTCCCTGAATATGATCCAGAATGATGGTACGACCCTTCATGATACCTCGCGATACAAGGGATAGCCGATGCCTTGCAGCAGTGCAGCAGTTTCGGACAGGGGTAGGCCGACGATACCGGTGAACGAGCCTGAAATCCACGGGATGAACGCACCGGCAGGACCTTGTATTGCATAGGCTCCGGCCTTGCCCTGCCAGTCATCCGTCGCAAGATAGGCATTGATTTCGCTGTCGGACAGACGTTTCACTTTTACCTGAGAAACCACGTCACGCTGGAGGATTTTAGCCCCGCGCCGCACAGCGACCGAAGTGATCACCCGATGGCGTCGGCCGGACAGGGCGTGCAGAAACTCAGCAGCTTGTCCCGCGTCTTCGGGTTTGCCAAGAATGCGGCGACCCAGTGCGACCGTTGTGTCAGCACATAAGGTGATATCATCGCTATCAGCTTGAACAGCCTGAACTTTTTGCCGGGTGATGCGGCTACAATAGGGGGTCGGCAGTTCGCCATTCAGCGGCGTTTCATCGATATCCGGCGGACGGATCGCATCGGGCTGAACGCCAAGCTGCGCCAGCAGGTCCAGCCGCCGCGGGCTGCCCGATCCGAGGATAAACGCCATGTACGAAGCGTTACTTGAAGCGATAGTTGATCCGACCCTTGGTCAGATCATATGGGGTCATTTCGACCTGAACTTTGTCGCCGGCCAGAACACGGATGCGGTTCTTGCGCATCTTGCCTGCCGTATGTGCGATGATCTCATGGCCGTTTTCCAGCTCGACCCGAAACGTCGCATTAGGCAGGAGTTCCTTCACGACACCGGGAAATTCGAGCGTATCTTCCTTGGCCATGTTGTCTCCATCATTAGGTTGCACCTGCAGAATCTGCAGATCGTGCGCTTAAATGAGCCTATTTCGGCCTTATTTCAAGGGCGAAGTCACCTAAAGGGGTGATATTGTGACTGAATCGACCCGAGCGTCTTGCTCGGTCCAGTGCGTGCGGTTCAACACCCACCCGTCTGCGCGGACGTTTGCAATTGTGGACAGGTCGGCCTCGGCATAGGTCCAGCCGGCGGTATTCAGCGTGCCCTCGGCAAGCACTCCCGTCGGTGGGAACCCGATATCGGGCGGGCCAAACACGCCACCCATGCCGGTATTCATGTCGACTGCTTCGGACCATTCATTGCCGCCAACTAACGATGACATTACCGTAACACATTGATTTTCAAGGGCACGAGACATGGCGCCGATCCGCACACGCCAATACCCGGACAGGGCTTCGGTGCAGGATGGTACGAGGATCAAGTCGGCCTCTCTCAGGGTCCGACCCAAGAGAGGGAACTCACTGTCATAGCAGATCAGAACGCCGATTTTACCCAATGCGGTATCAAACAGCTTCAACGAACCGCCCGGGGCGATGTCCCAGGCCTCGCGTTCAAACCGTGTCATGATCTGCTTGTCCTGATGATCGAGACGACCGTCAGGAGCGTAGAACATTGCGCGGTTCACCGGGCGCCCTGGTCCGTCGATGACCGGGGCGGAAGCCCCCAGAATGTATGTGTTGTACATCTTTGCAAGGCGCGAATGCACAACTTGTACATCTTCCATCCGGTCGGAAACCGCCCGGATTGAGCGTTCGAGATCACCTGCCACCTTAGGGCCGTCGAGCGTCGACAACTCCATCGCGCCGTATTCGGGAAAGACCAGAAGGTCGGCACCTTGTCCTGCGGCCTCGGAAACCCATGCCTCAAGCTTGTCTTCATATTGAGCCCAACTATCGAGCCAATCGAGGTCGTAGGCGGCGGTGGCGATTTTCATTCCCAAGTCCTATGTCTGGTCGCTGCGCGACACTAGAACAGCAGATCGTCCAGGGCTACTGCAATCGCGGCGCGGGTGGTTCTGAAACCTATGTTGCGACTTACTGTTTCGAGGCGGGTGTGTGTTTATTGGCAGGCTTTCTCGGCCGCCGGTGCAGAGATTGCATCGAATGGCTGATCAGAGGTCGAGTTGACCTATCGAAGAACCTGAACGAAACAGGCAAGGAACTCCACCTTGGGCATCAACTTTGCAACTTCTTCAAGCGCGCGAAGGGGCCGTTTTACATCAAGAACATTGGCCCCGGGGATATCGACTCACAGAAACAAGGCGTTGTCATTTGTAACGGCATCGTGCACCAAGGATGCGGCCAGAAGGGCAAATCCGGGGATCAGGTATGTCCTCGATCTGGTCGGTCAGGCTTGTTTGCGAAATCCCGAAAAAGCGGTGAAACGCTTTGTCCAGACCTTCGTGAATCTCGAACCCTTCATCGAAAGCGAGGAAGGCGAACCCCAGTGTAATCAGCAGCCAGATAATATGCTTGCGTTGCAGGAAAACCTGAAAATTAGCCAAGGCGACTTAATGGACGCGATCAGGCTGTCGCAAAACGGTCACTAACACGCGCTCTGATCGTCGGTAAACTGCGGCTCAATCGGGGCTTCAAGTTCATTTTGGGTGTGGATGTCGGGCTTGATTACCGGATCGGATCACTCGGGATTTTCCGCACGGAACAGGGCCCATGCGTCCTGCGAGGTGCCGTCCGGCTTGGTGCATATACCCACCTGACCCGAACCAGTGTCTTTGATCTTGTAGCTGCCTCCGGTCTCAAGGCAGTAGGCTGCTGCTGGGTTCACCACCTGATGCGTTTTTCCATGTGCCTTGCGGTACAGCTCCCATGCATCGGCGGACGTACCGTCGCTCAGTGCGCAGCGAGACGTGGTCAGGTCATATTCGCCTCCAATTGAGCCACAGTACACGGCGGCGGGATTTGCAAGGCCGACCGGCTTGCTGCCATCCGCGCCCGCATGGTGTTCACGAAAATAGGTCCAGGCATCGATCCGGGTGCCGTCGGGCAATTGGCAGATACCGCTCTGACCGTCCGGGCCGTCATGTATACCGTAGAGCCCGCCTTGCGCGATGCAATATGTTGCCGCGGGATTGGCCAGACCGGTGTTGGCAGAGCTTGCGGCGGGCAGGGCCATTGAAAAGGCCATCGTCAGGGCCGCAATCGGGCCTGCGGAATTCAATAGACGCTTTGTCATGGTCACCTCGCAACATTGTGGACAGGGCAGGTTCTGAGGATTTTCGCCGTTTTGCAGATCGATCCGGTCCTGCACGGATACTTGGATCAGAGTTGTTCCACCTTGATCGAGTCTGCGGGATAAAAGGCCAAGTGATCCTTGATTTCGGCCACCGCGTCGATCGGGTTTTCATAACTCCAAGCGGCGTTTTCGGTGACTGAGGATTTGTTTACGATCGAGAAATGCGTGGCGTCTCCCTTGCCTGCGCATTGGGTGACTTTGTTGGTCCGATCCAGAAAGGCCATCGCAATGTCCGCACGCGGGAAGTAGATAACCGGGTCTTTGTCGCCTTCCAGAAGTTCCAGCGCGTTGTTGGTTTCACCCAAAATCGCGCCGCCTGAACGGACGCTCCATTTGCCCGGTGCTTTGCGGATCGTGATGGTGTCTGTCATTCCTGTTCCTTCCCTCGTCGTGTCAGGGCTTCTCCTCTGCCCAAACTATGTAACAATCCGGTGTCAGACCGGTGCGGTTGCGGCATCCAACCACAGTTGAGCGGCGTCGCCCAGCCTTGGCCGGACTTTTTCCGCCACGTCGCGGTGATAGGCGTTCAGCCAAGCACGTTCCTCTCGTGTCAGCATTTCGACTACAATCAAACGCCTGTCGATTGGGACATAAGTCAGCGTACGCCAGTTCAGCATGGCGCGTTCGTCGTCACCGCTGGGCAGGTTTGGGGCCTCTTCCACTACGACAAGGTTCTCAAGCCGGATGCCAAAAGCACCCTCGCGGTAATATCCCGGCTCGTTCGACAGGATCATACCCGGCTCAAGCGGGACATGGCTGACCCGAGACAGGCGCTGAGGGCCTTCATGCACGCTGAGATAGGTACCGACCCCATGACCGACCCCATGGTTGAAATCCTGCCCGGCCAGCCACAGCGGCAGCCGCGCTACGCATTCGATATCGCGTCCTGCCAAGCCAACAGGCCAGCGTAGCATCGACATGGCGATCATGCCTTTGAGGACGCGTGTAAAGCAGGCCTTCTCCTCATCCCCAACATCGCCGATTGCAATTGTGCGGGTGATATCGGTGGTGCCGTCCAGATATTGCCCACCGCTGTCCAGCACCAGCAGGTGACCGTTTTCCAGCCTGCTGTCGGTTTCCTCGGTCACGCGATAATGCATGATGGCCCCGTTCGGCCCGGTGCCCGCGATGGTGTCGAATGAGATATCCTGCAGCGCGTTGTCCCGGCGGCGGCTTTCTTCCAGCCGCGTTACTACCTGTGTCTCGGTCAGGGTGCTGGGCTTCTGCGCGTCCAGCCAACACAGCAGTTCGATCACCGCTGCGGCATCTCGCAGATGTGCCTCGGCCGTGCCTGCGATTTCGGCCGGGTTCTTGCGGGCTTTGGGCAGGGCGCAGGGATCGCCGCCATCGACCATACGGTCCCCCAACGCATCCGCTACGATCTGCGGAACCGTTCCCGGATCGACCTGTACCTTGCCTTCAAGTGCCTCAACCGCTGTCAGGAACGCGTCGGGTTGGTGTTGGGTGACCTGCGGGCCCAGATGATCCCCGATCCCGGTCAGTTTGGCAGCGGCCATGAACAGATCCACCCGCCCATCACCGTGCAGGATGGCAAAGCCATGGGCCACAGGGTTGTATGCGATGTCCGCGCCGCGGATATTCAACAACCACATGATCGAATCCGGCAAGGTGATCACCGCTGCCGCACGATCTGCGCTCTGCAGGTCACTCGCGAGGCGCTTGATTTTGCTCTCGGCGCTTTCACCTGCAAATTCAATCGGATGTGCCCTGACAGGATTCATCGGAGGGTCGGGTTGATCCGCCCAAATTCGGTCTACAAGGTTATCACAGCGCACCAGTTCGACGCCGCTGCCTTCAAGCTCTTTCTGTGCAGACGAAATCTGTCCTGCAGCGTGGAGCCACGGATCAAACCCGACTTTGCCGCCATTTGGCAATTGCTCTTTCAACCAGGCGCTCAGGCTGACATCTGGCCATGGGACCGGCGTGTAATCCTGTGCGACCTGGGCCTTTACCTGAGTGCGATAGCGCCCGTCGATGAAAACCCCGGCAATGTCCGTGAGCGCCGCGCAAAACCCCGCAGAACCGGTGAATCCGGTAAGCCAGGCCAGCCTTTCATCCCGAGGGGCCACATATTCACCCTGATGCGCATCCGCACGCGGGATCAGGAAGCCCTGCAGGCCTTCGCGCGCCAGCTCGTCCCGCAAAGCGGCCAGTCGTGGTGGGCCTTGCTCGGGGCGTGCGGTCACTTCGAAACTCTGGAACATGGGCGGCCTCATTCGTCGGTCTTGCTGCGCGCAAACCTGCGGCCTGCGGTGGGAAATGTCCAGCGCCCCGGCGCACACTATTCTTCTGTCTCAAGAAAGCGTTGAATGGCCTGGATATACGGGTTGTAGGCCTCATTTCCAGGCAATGGTATCTGGTTGCCGGTCTCAAGGATCACAAGCGAGGCATTGGGGATTCCAGCCGCCAGTTTGCGCGCCTCGGACAGGGGGTGAACGGCTGTGTGCCGCCCGTGCAGAACCAGAGTGGGGCATTGCACCATCGGAAGAAGTTGCAGCACCGAGGTGCTATTGGCGATGTCACGGTAGTGAAGTCTTTCCTCGCTTGAATAAAGTGTCTGCAATTCATTCACCATGTGCCGAACGCTATCCAGCGGACCTTCGGGAAAATAGCTGAATTCAGCGCCCATAGCATAGCCGCTGCCCGGCTTGTTCCAGCCTTCCGCGATCAGTGACCGGATCGAGTCGGGTTGTTTGGTGTCTTCCCGGTAATCTCGCCCTTCAGCCCATCCGCCGGAGATAACCAGCTTGTCAATCCGCTCGGGGTATCTTGCGGCGAAGTGTAGGGCAGGGAAGGTGCCGCCCATTTCACCGAGAATGGAAAAGCGGTCAAACCCCGCTGCATTCACGACGGTCAGGATTTCTTCTATTCTGCGGTCATACACCGCCTGATGATCGATGTTTGAGCTGACGTCATTGTCCTTGTTGTAGCGTAACAGGCGGAAACGGTTTGCCATGTCCTGTAACCGGGTACGCTCGGACGGGATGCGCCATTCCGCCTCCAGATCGTGCACGACCGAACCGATGCGCAGCACCGGCAACCCATCACCGGAAAGCGTGTATGGAACAGCGCGGCCCTTTGCACCGCGCGCGTAACGCAGCCGTTGCGTATGGTTGTCTACGCCTGAATCGGTGTCGGCGTCACAGGTCACATCCGTCGCCATTTGCAACCCGCGCCGTACGACTGTCCGAATGATCCGCTGCGCTTTGCCATCGTCGCCGACTGCTTTACGCGCCGCTGCGATACGTGCGCTGATGGTAGAATCCGAGACAAAGCGGCCACTCCATACCCGCGCGATGATCTCGTCCCGGGGCACCAGCTTACCTGGGTGCTGGGCCAAGAGGACCAACAGATCGAATACCTGAGGTTCGATTGCGACGGGCTCATCCCGGCGGGTCAGGACGTGTCGATCCACATCCAGAATACAATCTGCAAACTTATAGCGCATGGGGCAAATACACTCCGTTTCTCGCGGAACGACAAGGTTCAACAACAATCTCAAGGGTTTCTAGGGCGTATCTCAGGACCAGCTACAAGCAGGCCGGGCAGGGTTGGGACACTATCCAAGCAGATAAACAGGAGAACGAATAATGTTCCTGCCCTTCGATATAGCGCTTATGCGCTATCCGTTACGCCACCATAAGCAAAGTCGACTTCAGCGGTGCAAAAACTGGCTTGGATGGCACTAAGTCTGCACCGTCGAAGCAGGGCCGTCAACTGGCCCGCTTCATCCCCATCACACGCGCTCGGGCGCGGGGGTCGCTGTCGAACAGCGCGGCCAACTGCTCGGTCATGGCACCTGCAAGCTGCTCGACATCGGTGATCGTGACGGCGCGGTCATAATAGCGGGTCACGTCATGGCCGATCCCTATGGCCAGCAATTCCACCATCTTGCGTTTTTCCACCATCGCAATCACGTCGCGCAGGTGTTTTTCCAGATAGTTCGCCGGGTTCACGCTGAGCGTTGAATCATCGACCGGAGCGCCATCCGAGATCACCATCAGGATCTTGCGTGCCTCGCGCCGGGCAAGCATCCGGCGATGCGCCCATTCCAGAGCTTCACCGTCGATGTTTTCCTTCAGCAGGCCTTCTTTCATCATCAGCCCCAGATTGGGCCGCGCACGCCGCCATGGGGCATCGGCGCCCTTGTAGATGATATGGCGCAGGTCGTTCAGACGCCCCGGTTGCTGCGGGCGGCCATCGTTCAGCCACGCCTCACGCGCCTGACCGCCTTTCCACGCGCGGGTGGTAAAGCCCAGAATCTCGACCTTGACGTTGCAGCGTTCCAGCGTTCGGGCCAGAACATCCGCGCAGATCGCGGCGATCGAAATCGGACGTCCGCGCATCGAGCCGGAATTGTCCAGAAGCAGCGTCACCACCGTATCGCGGAATTCGGTATCTTTTTCGACCTTGAAGCTTAGTGGCGTGGTCGGGTTGGCCACGACGCGCGCCAGACGTCCGGCATCCAGAATGCCTTCCTCGCGGTCGAATTCCCAAGACCGGTTCTGCTGTGCCTGCAAGCGGCGTTGCAGCTTGTTGGCGAGACGGCTGACCGCGCCCTTCAAGGGCTCCAACTGCTGGTCCAGATAGGCGCGAAGGCGTTCCAGCTCGGCCGGTTCGGCCAGATCTTCAGCTGCGATCTCTTCGTCGTGGGTGTTCAGATAGACCTTGTAATCCGGGTCCGCCTCCGACGCAGGTGGCGGGGCTGGCGGTTCTAGCGGAGCCTCGCCCTCGGGCATTTCAGCCTCATCACCCATCTCATCCTCGGCCATCTCGTCCATCGAGACCTGAGCCTGAGACTGGTCCTGCTGTTCTTCCTGAGTTTGTTCAGGGGTTGCATCGGCGTCCTGTTCGTCCTGATCATCCTGCCCGGTGCTGTCGGGATCGGGCTGCTCTTCGGCGTCATCTTCGGCCTGATCTTCCTGTTCGTCGTCCAGTTCATCCGGGTCATCACCCAGCTGATCGCCGTAACCCAGATCTTTGATCATCTGTCGGGCGAATTTGGCAAATTCGGCCTGGTCCGAGAGGATTTCGTCAAGATTTTCCAGCGTCCCGCCGGCCTGTTCCTCGATAAATCCGCGCCACAGGTTCATGACATTCTCGGCGGCAGGCGGCATGTCGCGCCCGGTGGCCAGATGCCGGATCAGATAACCCGCCGCCACAGCCAATGGCGCATCCGCAGGCTGTTTGCACTGATCATAGCCGCGCCGGATCGCCTCATGCCCGATCTTGACGTCGATATTCGACGCGGTGCCGGGCATGTCCCGCGCACCCATCGCCTCGCACCGGGCGGTCTCCATCGCCTCATAAAGATCCCGTGCCATATCACCCGGAGGGGCATATCGCGCATGGGTCGCGTCATCATGATATTTGCGTTGTAAAGCTAACGCGTCTGCCGTCCCGCGCGCCAACAGAACCTCTTCGCGCGTCATCCGGCGTGAGACCTGCGGCAAACGCATCGACTCGCCCGACAGGCCCGATGGATCAACAGTGTAGCTCACCGACAATTCGGGGTCGTCGGCCATAACTTTAGTAGCCTCGGCCAGAGCCTTCTTGAACGGATCAGCAGGATTGTCGTTCTTCTGCACCATGTTCAATCGCCCTTTGTGTTGCAGTGACCCGCCGCATCAATGCGAAACCGGATCCCCCTTCATCTGGCCAAAAATACCTCCGCCGGAGGTATTGCGCCCCGGAGGGCGCAATTCATATTGCTTAGCCCAAGCTCGCGCTCGCCGCGCTTTCCGGCAGTTCCTCATCAAAGCAGCGCTGATAGAACTCGGCAACCGTCTGGCGCTCTAGCTCGTCACATTTGTTCAGGAACGACAGGCGGAAGGCATAGCCGATGTTGCGGAAGATTTCTGCGTTTTGGGCCCAGTTGATCACGGTCCGGGGGCTCATCACGGTGGACAGATCGCCGTTCATGAAGGCGGTCCGGGTCAGGTCGGCGACGGTGACCATCTGGCTGACGGTCTTGCGGCCCTCGGCGGTGTTGTAATGCGGCGCTTTCGACAGAACGATCATAGTCTCGGCATCGTGGCTGAGATAGTTCAGCGTCGAAACCAGAGACCAGCGGTCCATCTGCGCCTGGTTGATCTGCTGTGTACCGTGATAGAGGCCGGTGGTGTCGCCCAGACCGACGGTGTTGGCCGTCGCAAACAGGCGGAAGTTCGGGTTCGGTGTGATGATCTCGTTCTGGTCCAGCAAGGTCAGTTTGCCGTCATGTTCCAGCACGCGCTGGATCACGAACATCACATCCGCACGGCCTGCGTCGTATTCGTCGAAGACGATGGCAACGGGGTTGCGCAGCGCCCAGGGCAGGATGCCTTCGTGGAATTCAGTGACCTGCTTGCCGTCGCGCAGTTTGATCGCGTCCTTACCAATCAGGTCGATCCGGCTGATATGGCTGTCGAGGTTCACGCGCACGGCAGGCCAGTTCAGACGGGCGGCAACCTGTTCGATATGGGTCGATTTCCCGGTGCCGTGATAGCCCTGAATCATCACCCGGCGGTTATGGGTAAAGCCCGCAAGAATCGCCAACGTGGTTTCGGGATCGAACTTGTAGGTCGGGTCGATCACCGGCACGCGGTCGCTGCGTTCGGCAAAGCCTTTGACTGCCATATCGCTGTCAATGCCAAACACCTCGCGAACCGAAATGTCCTCGGTGGGTTTTGCGTTGATGTCGATCGATCCGTCAGCCATGCGCCTTGTCCTTATCCTTTGGCCCGTTCACCGGGTTTGAACCCGTGTGTGGTGCAACATATTGCGGGCAAGGGCAAGGGAAAGAGGTGACCGGATCACGTTAGCCAGATGTTTCTTTGAAACTGGCCTTATGCTGGCGCGGGTTCTAGTGAAAATCCCGGCTTGGGAACAGACGCTTGGCCTGTTCGCGCGGATGGCGGGCGCTTGGGCCGTTCTGCCGGGGGCGCGGGGTGTCATCCGCTTGCGGTTGGGTGATGCCGATGGCCTCGTCCAGCGGATGCCCAAGCTCGGACAGTTTATGCGACATATCGGTGATTTCCTGCGCGATCAGATGCACGACGATCCCCTCGCGCTGCAGATACCCGCGGACCTGCAGCAAGCGCCCGCCCATCACGATGCGGCGAAATCGTTCATAGACCTTGGGCCAGACAACCACATTGCTGACCCCGGTTTCATCCTCGAGCGTCAGAAAGATCACGCCCGAGGCGGTTCCTGGCCGTTGGCGCGTGATCACCAGCCCGCAGACGCTGTAGCGGCCCAGCGGGATGTCCTGCAGCGTGGCATGCGGCACAAGGCCGGGCAGGGACGGGCGCAACAGCTCCATCGGGTGCGAGCGTAGGGTCAGACGGGTCGAGACGTAGTCTTCGACAACCTCCTCGCCCAGATGCATCACCGGCAGGTTGACCTGCGGCTCATTGATGCTCTCGCCATCGATGGGGTCATTGAACAGCGGCAGGGCGCTTCGGCTGCGGATGGCTTTGACATGCCACAGGGCGTCGCGCCGGGTCAGGTCCATGCCGGAGAACGCATCTGCCTCGGCCAGACGGGTCAGAACATCCGGGCGCAGCCCTGCGCGCAGCCACAGCGTTTCGGGGTCCGGATAGCCATTGCCCCGCGCAGCCACGATCCAATCTGCGTCCTCCTGCTTGAACCCCTTGATCTGGCGAAAGCCCAGCCGCAGGGCCAGCGCCCCGTCAGCACGACGTTCCAGCAGATTGTCCCAGGTCGAGGCGTTTACGCAGACTGGGCGGATCTCGACCCCATGCTCGCGCGCGTCGCGCACGATTTGGGCAGGCGCGTAAAACCCCATGGGCTGCGAATTCAGCAGCGCGCAGGCAAAGATCGCCGGGTGGTGGCATTTCATCCAGGCCGAGACATAGGCCAGCATGGCAAAAGCCGCTGCGTGGCTTTCGGGAAAGCCGTAATCGGCAAAGCCTTCGATCTGGCCAAAGCAGCGGTCGGCGACCTCGGGCGTATAGCCGTTGTTCAGCATCCCCGCGATGAACTTGTCACGATATGTGCCAATCGTCCCCATGCGCCGGAACGAGGCCAGCGAGCGGCGCAGGTGATCCGCCTCTTCCGCCGAAAACCCTGCACCAACCACGGCGATTTGCAGGGCCTGTTCCTGAAACAGCGGCACGCCCAGCGTGCGCCGCGTCACCTCTTCCAAGGCAGGGCCGAAGGGTTCGGATTTTTCCAGCCCGTTGCGCCGTCGGATATAGGGCTGCACCATATCGCCCTGGATAGGGCCGGGGCGGACGATGGCAACCTCGATCACCAGATCGTAGAATTCGCGCGGTCGCATCCGGGGCAGGAAATTCATTTGTGCCCGGCTTTCGACCTGAAACACGCCCACCGCATCAGCGGCACACAGCATGTCATAGGTCGCCACGTCCTCTTGCGGGACGGTCGCGATGCTGAGGGTTTCGCTGTTGTGCTGTTGCATCAGGTCAAACGCCTTGCGGATGCAACTGAGCATCCCCAGCCCCAATATATCCACCTTCAGAATGCCAAGCGCGTCGATGTCATCCTTGTCCCATTCGATCACGGTGCGGTCTTCCATCGCGGCGTTTTCGATCGGGCATAGCTCATCCAGCCGCCCTTTGGTGATGACGAACCCACCCACATGCTGCGACAGATGGCGCGGGAAGCCGATGATCTCGCCAATCAGGCGAACCGTCTGCATCAGGCGCCAGTCTTTGAGGTCGAGGCCCAGTTCCTGCAGCCGCTCGGCATCAACGCCGCCATTGCTCATCCCCCAGATCTGGCCGGACAGGCCCGCGGTCACGTCCTGAGACAGGCCCATCACCTTGCCCACCTCGCGGATTGCCGCGCGGGATCGGAAATGGATGACCGTGGCACAGAGGCCCGCGCGGTGGCGGCCATATTGCTCGTAAATCCATTGGATCACCTCTTCGCGCCGCTCGTGTTCGAAATCCACATCGATATCCGGCGGCTCACCTCGGTATTTCGAGACAAAACGCTCGAACACCATGGCGATCATGTCGGGGCTGACATCGGTGATGCCCAGCAGATAGCACAGGATCGAATTGGCGGCCGAGCCCCGCCCCTGACACAGAATGCCCTGCGAGCGGGCGAATTGCACAATGTCATGCACGGTCAGGAAATAGGCCGGGAAATCCAGATCGGCGACCAGGGCCAGCTCTTTCTGCATCAATTGCAGCGCACGCTTGGGCGGGCCACCCGGATAGCGTCGTTTTAGCCCCTCGTGGGCCAAACGTTCCAGCCGCGCCAGCGGGGTTTCAGTGCTGGCGATCTCGTCTGGGTATTCGTAAGACAGCTCGCTCAGGTCAAAGCTGCAGCGGTCGGCGATTTCCAGCGTGCGGCGCAGCGCGCCGGGGTGGTCCTGAAACAGCCGGGCCATATCCGCGTAGCCTTTTAGCCGCCGCTCGGCATTGGGCAGGGCGCGGGTGCCGATCTGGTCAATCGTGATGTGTTCGCGCATGCAGGTCAGCACATCGGCCAGTTGGCGGCGGTTGCCACGGTGCATCAGCACATCGCCTACCGCCACCATCGGGGCCGAGGCCCGCAGCGCCGCCTGCGCACAGGCCGCCAGATAGGCCCGGTCACTGCCGTCATAACGCGGCACGGCCCCCAGAAACACCGCATTGGGGAACTGCCGCCGGACGGTCTGAATGTCGGGGATGGCCTGTTTCAACCCTGCCTGAGGCAGCGCGATTAGGATCATCCCCTGACAGGCCGCCAGCATGTCCTGCAGGTCCAGATGACAGTCGCCTTTCTCGGCCCGTCGCTTGCCCAGCGTCAGCAGCCGGGTCAGCCGCTGATAGGCGGCTCGGTCGCGGGGCAGGGCCAGCCAGTGCACCGCGCTGTCGCGCAGAACCAGACGGCAGCCGACGATCAGCTTGGGCAGAGCGGGCACATCTGGTTTGTCGATCGGCTGCACATGCCCGACCTCTTGCCGGGATGAGGAATCGAGCCGGTGTTGCGAGCGGATTTGAACTGCGCCTTCCGCCTCGCGCCGCAGTTCTTTCAACGCGCTCCAGCCCCGGACCACCCCGGCCAGTGAGTTCCGGTCGGTGATCGCGATGGCCTTCAGGCCCAGCTCTGCCGCGCGGGTCACCAGCTCTTCTGGGTGCGAGGCTCCGGTCAGGAAGGTGAAGTTGGTGGTCACGCCCAGCTCGGCATAGCCGGGGTCCTGCGCGTGCGAGCTGGGCGGGTTCGGTTTGCTCATGCGAATTCCCCATGCACAAACCATCCCGGATTTTGCGGCGTGTAATACAGCCACAACCGCCGCCCCTGCCGGGTTTCAACCTGCCAGTAATCGCGCAAGCCCGTGCGCCAGTTTTCATCCTCGAGCCACCATTCGGGGCAGATGCGTTCGGGGCCGGTTGATCGGCCTGTGGTCAGCGACATGCGCCGCCAGCGAAAGCGGCGCGGCGGGTGCGGGCCTGATCCGGCGATAGGTTCTGGCGGAAACAGCTGCAGAGGGCGAGGGCGCAGGGCGACCCAACCGCCTGCAGGGTCGGAATAGGCGGCGGGCGAGATGATAAAGCTGCGTTCGGGGATGTGGCTTTGCGCGGGCAGCAGGCGGTGGATCTGATCCAACCCGATCCGGGTGCCGATGCGGGTGATCAGGTCATCCAGTTGATCTTTGCCCCGGCTTGCGGCGCGGCTGATCTGGCGCACCGGCAGGGGTTCCACCAGCGTAGCCTCCAGCCGCAGTTGATCGACGCCAAAGCCTGCATCCACCTCGGTCAATCCACGCTCGAACAGGGGCAGGATGCGATATGGATCACGCAGAGGGCGGGCCAGCCGCAGTTCGACCTGCTGGTGGTCCTGATCCACCCGGCGCAAGGTGATGCACAGCTTGCGCGCGCCCATTTCCTGCGCTTTCAGCTTGTCGCAGAGCCGTTCCAGCAGCCGTTCCGCCCCGGCCATCATGTCGGACAACAGCCCAATGGGCTCGGGCAGGGTCATGCGCACGCCGTAATGGGGCGGGTCGGCCAGCGGGGTAATCTGTTCGGGTTGATCCCCCAGCGCCTGATCCAGCCGCATCAGCACCTCGGGGCCAAAGCGGCGTGTCAGCGGTGCGCGCGGGGTTTGCGCCAGCTCGCCAATCCGGCGCAGGCCCAACCGTTGCAGCGCGACCGAGGTATCCTCATCCAGCCGCAGCGCTGCCACCGGCAGGGCGCGGATGGCCTTCAGCGTATCCTGGGTCGCAACCCCTTCGCCATAATGGGCCAAAGCCCAGGCCGCGCCGCGTGTCGGGGCCAGACCGATCTGCACCGCCAGCCCGGCCCGGGCCAGACGCCTGCGCATGTCGGTCAGCATCATCTCTTCCCCGCCCGCAAGATGCGCCGATCCGGTGATGTCCAGAACCAGCCCATCCTCACCCTCGAGCCCGACCCAGGGGCAATAGCGCGTGGCCCAGCGGCGCAGGGCGTGCAGAAACCGTTGATCTCCTTGCGGGTCGGCAGGATGGCTTTGCAGATCGGGGCAAAAGGCGCGGGCATCGGAATAGGGCATGCCGCTGTGCAGGCCTTGCCGCTGGGCCTGCACATTCAGGCAATACACCCGGTTTGCATTGTTCTGTTTCAGCGTCAGAACAAACGGCCCATCCGCCGGGCGCACACGCAAAGCCCGGTCGCTTGCCAGCCGGGGAAACCAGAGTGAAACGATGCGGCGCTGCATCCCGCCGAACATATAAAACCCTCAAATGTTCTACATTTGTTCTTATATGTTCTTGACCCTCAAAGAGTCGAGTCCTTGAGGGCCAGATCGTCAGGAATTCAGAGCCCGCGCGCTTACTTCAGCGCCCGCGCCAGAAAGGCCTGCGTGGTCTGGTGCGAAGGGTGGTCGAACACCGCTTCGGGCGGGCCTTCTTCAATGATCCGACCGCTGTCGAGGAAACAGATCTTGTCGGCGGCCTCGCGGGCAAAGCCCATTTCATGCGTGGCCATCACCATCGTCATGCCCTGTTTCTTCAGCATCAGCAGAACATCCAGCACCTCGCCCACAAGTTGGGGATCGAGGGCCGAGGTGATCTCATCAAACAGCATGACCTCAGGCTGCATGGCCAAGGCGCGCACGATGGCGACACGCTGCTGCTGACCGCCCGACAATTGGTCAGGGTAATTATGCATCCGATCGGACAGCCCGAACCGGGCGAACAGCGCCTCGACCTCGGGCTGCAATTCGGCGCGGGTCAGTCCACGCACCCGGCGAGGTGCGAGCATGACATTCTCAAGCGCGGTCATATGCGGGAACAGGTTAAAGCTTTGGAACACGATCCCGATCCGGGCGCGCACCGATTGCGGGTTGAGACCAGGGATCGAGATATCCTCGCCATCCAGAAAGATTGCGCCGTCTTCGATGGGTTCCAGCAGGTTGATGCAGCGCAGCAGGGTGGATTTGCCCGACCCGGATGCGCCGATCAGGCAGACCATCTGGCCCTCATCCACGGTCAGGTTGATCCCGTCACAGACCGTGCGGTCGCCAAAGCGTTTCACCACGCCCTGAAGTTCCAGTTTGGGCATCAGCGCCTCTCTCGCATTTGGCGGGCCATCAGGTGATCGGCGTAGCGGGTGGCGGGGATGGTGACGATCAGGAAGATGATCGCAGCCCCCACATAAGGGGTGAAATTCGCCAGCAGCGATTTGAACACCCCGGCCTGACGGAAGATTTCGACCGGGCCGATAAAGCTGAGCAGCGAGACATCCTTTTGCAGCGCAATCAGCATGTTCATCTGTGAGGGCACCACGTTGCGGATCGCCTGCGGCAGCACCACGTCGCGCATCACCTGCCGTTCCGACAGACCCAGCGATAATGCGGCGGCGCGCTGGCTGTGGTGGACGCTGTCGATGCCTGAGCGGAAGATTTCAGCCACATAGGCCGAGTAAGTCAGGATCAGCGCCAGCGAGCCCCATATGTAAGGCGAATTCCACGGGCGCGGCAGGCCGAGCCCCGGAATGCCGAAGCCGATCAGATAGACCGTCAGGATCACTGGCACGCCGCGGAAAATGTCGGTGAACGCCGCGCCAAAGATGCGCAGCGGAAACAGGGCAGGTGATTTGGCATCCCGCGCCAAGGCAATCAACAGGCCAAGCACGGCGATCGCCGGTGCGGACCACAAAAAGATCATCACGTTGATCCGAAACGCCTCAAGCAGTTTCGGGAAGGTTTTGACAAGCGTCTCGCCGTTAAAAAAGCTCTGCTGAACCTTCGACCAGCCCGGAGCCAGCGGCACCAGAAAGTAAATCGCGGCCACAACTGTGACCGTGCTTATCGTGGCGATCACCAACGACCTGCGTCGTTGGTGCGCCTCGTACCGTTCGCGGCGGGTCATCCCCGCCGCCTTATGATCTGCCATGTTACTTGATCAGAGGGACACCAGTGGTGTCCTGCAGCCATACGGCTTCGATTTCGGCCAGTTTGCCGTTAGCTGCGAGTGCCGCCAGCGCCTCGTCCACGCAGGCTTTCAGAGGGTTGCCTTCTTCCATCAGCATGCCGAAATGATCCGGATTGTCATTTTCATCCGCCGGGAACTGACCGATGACCTTTGAGCCTTCGATCATCACCGCGCTGAGGAACAGGGCGGTGGGCAGATCGAACAGGGCCGCATCAATCTGGTTGGCCGACATGGCGGCGTTAACGTCAGCATTGTCACCATAAAGCAGCGGATCACTGTCAGGTTGGATGATGCTGGCCAGTTTTGGCACCGCCGTGGTCGAGCCAACGGCCCCCCATTGCAAACCTTTCAGCGCTTCAAGCGTCGGGGCAGTGTCGGTCGAATTGGGGCTGACCAGAACTGCCATCGGGGCGGTGTAGTAAGGGGTAGAGAAATCGACCACCTGATCCCGTTCGGGCGTGATCGAGTATTGCTGCATGTTGACGTCAAATTCCTTGGCGCCGGGTTGGATCGCCTCATCGAACGAGGATCGGACCCAGACCACATCATCGGCCGCGAACCCCATTTCTTCGGCGACGGCGTAAGCCACAGCAGCCTCGAACCCTTCGCCACTTTCAGGCGCGTCATCAATCACCCACGGATAGTAGGCCGGGTTGCCCGTTGCGATGGTGAATTTGCCGTCTGTCAGCGTTTTGCCGGCAGCGCATTGGTCTTGTGCATAGGCTGCTGTTGACAAAAACAGAATTGAAGTTGCCGCGATCGAGAGTGTCTTGGACATCCGATACAAACCTCCTGTTGGATTGGGTTGCGGTCAAAGTAATTCTGCCTAACCCGACTGTCCAGCGGATGCTTGATCGTCGACCTGCAGGACGGGTTGGCGTTCATGTGTCCGATGACATTGTGCCGGTCTCTTCGCCTGCCAGGAATCCCAGGGACGACACAGTGAGGAAACCTGTTGCATCAGTGACCGCACGCTCGGCCAACGGTCGGAATGCGGCGCAGGAACTGGCAATATTCTGCCGGAGAACAGTTGGGCTCTTTTCTTTTTCCTAAAGATATTATTAAAACTGCTTCACCACTCAAACCGGCAAAGAACCTTCTTGCAGTACAACGCACGCAATACCGATACGATCTGGTCGCGCCTGCCCGGCGTCGCGCGAATTGCCGTTGTTTTGGGACTTTTCAGTCTGATCTCGGCCTGTGCTAAGAATCCGAATGAGGTGGACTTGGATCCCGAACGTCAGGCCATGGCGTTGCAAGAGGTCTCAAGAAAACATGCGCTGGGACAAAGGGTGTGGTGCGTGCCCTACGCACGCAACCTCAGCGGCATCGAAATTCGTGGCAATGCCAAGGATTGGTGGGGCAAGGCCCGCAATGGATTTGACCGGGGTAATGAACCGGAGGTCGGTGCGGTGATGTCGTTTCGGGCCACCAGAGGGATGCCCCTGGGACATGTGGCTGTCGTGTCCGATATTGTCACCGAGCGGGAAGTCATTGTGAACCACGCAAACTGGCTCCGGAATAAGGTGTCGTTGCAGATGGGCGTGAGGGACGTGTCCAAAAACAATGATTGGACGCTTGTCCGGGTTGAAAGCCGGCCGGGCAGTTACGGCAGTTCGTACCCGGTGAACGGGTTTATCTATCCGAATTTTGGTGAGTAATCTGAGCTCTCCGCGCCCCGGCCGGTAGCTGGTACGGTGAAGCCGAGCGTCCGACCTGCCGCTGTCATCCGTGCGCGTGTGTTCGGTGGCGGGTATGTTTACATTGACACATGATCAATGACTGCAGGGCAGCGCAAAGCAGCCACTTGAAAACCAGGTGGCTTCCTCATCTAACGATATCCGTCTGGGTCGTTAGGGGTGTGTAGCAATGTGCCTTCAAACGCGTCGAGATCATCAGTCATTTGCAGCCAAGGCAATTTGCTTTGCTTGTTGACGTGAAAAGTCGGTTTGAAATCTTCCGGGTTTTCGAGCGACGCTGCGTAAAGGTGCATACCACCCGGATAATGATCGGCTTCAAATCCAATAGGTGATCCGCACGTCCCGCAAAAGTGCCTGAAAACGCCTTTGGAACTTTCATAAGTGCCGGGTTTATCGCCGGTCCACTCAAAGTTCTCTATCGGCACGCCTAACCAGGCAACCACCGGCGCGGCACAATTCCGACGGCAATCATCGCAGTGGCAATAGCATGCCCATGTTTGACTGCCCTGGTAGGCCCAGCTCGTTCTTTTACACAGACAATACCCGTGCGTCGCCATTCGATTTCCCTCCCAAACTCCTGAAACATAGGACGCAGGTAAGTTTTGAGATGGATATTTTGGGACGTTTCATCAGCAGAAAACGTCGGCGCTCAGGGCCAATTTGGACTCTTTCCCGCCATTTGAATGAAAATTGAGTATCTTTGGCATCAGCTCATACGCTTGGCTGATGTCCTCATGAAAAGAAACCCGCCGAAATTTGGCGGGTTTCATGTGGTTCAATGGTAGTTCGTTGCCTAGATCAGCCGAACACACGCCCCAGCGCGCCGTCTACGGCGTCGGTGATCTGATCGATGTCGTCCGCTGTCGCGATCAGCGCCGGTGAGAAGCACAGCGTGTTGTTGCGGCTGGGGATCGAGCGGTTGGTGGCACCGATGATGACGCCCTGCGCCATACAATCTGCGACAACGGCCTGAACGCGCTTTTCGTCCATCGGATCCTTGGTGGTCCGATCGGTTACCAGCTCGGCGCCGAGGAACAGACCCTTGCCGCGCACGTCGCCGATGACTTTGTGCTTTTCCATCAGCGCCTGCAGGTTGCCCATCATGCGATCACCCATGTCGACGCAGTTCTGCAGCAGGTTTTCATCCTGAATGATGCGCATGTTTTCAACCGCTGCCGCCGGACCGGCAGTGCAGCCGCCAAAGGTCGAGATATCACGGAAATAGTTCATCGGGTCTGCCGCGTCGTCCTTGAACATGTCAAAGACTTCCTCGGTGGTGACCATGCAGGCGATCGCGGCATAACCCGAGGCAACGCCCTTGGCCATGGTCACGAAGTCCGGCTTGATGCCGTACTGCTGATAGCCGAACCACGTGCCGGTCCGACCTACGCCGCAGACAACCTCGTCAATGTGCAGCAGGATGTCGTATTTCATACAGATCTCCTGCACGCGGGGCCAATAGCCTTCAGGCGCTTCGATGACGCCACCGCCTGCGGTCACGGGCTCAAGGCACAGGGCGCCAACGGTGTCGGGGCCTTCGCGCAGGATGACCTCTTCGATCTGATCTGCAGCCCATTCGCCAAAGTTCTCTTCCGGTGCGCCGTCCAGCTCGTGCTTGCGGTACTCCATGCAGTGAGGCACGCGCACGAAATCGGGTGCAAAGGGACCGTATTGTGCGGTGCGCTCGTCCTGACCACCTGCCGACATGGTCGCCAGGGTGGAGCCGTGATAGTCGCGGTCGCGATACAGGATCTTGGTTTTCTTGCCGCCATATTTCTTGTGCGCGATCTGGCGGATCATCTTGAACGCCTTCTCGTTCGCCTCAGAACCTGAGTTGGTGTAGTACACGCGGCTCATGCCCGGCATCTTGTCGATCAGCATTTCCGCGAAATTCGAACCGGGGATCGAGCCTGCGGTGTTGGCGAAGTAGCACAGCTTCATCAGCTGGTCATAAACCGCCTTACAGATAGATTCGCGGCCATAGCCCACGTTCACGGTCCAGACACCGCCTGATACGGCATCCAGGTGCTCTTTGCCCTTTTGGTCCCACACGCGCATGCCTTTGCCTTCGACAATGATACGGGGATCGTTGGTCTCAAACGGCTTGTGCTGGATCAGGTGATGCCAGAGGTGGGCGCGGTCGGCTTCGACGACGCGGGAAAGATCGTTTTCGTTGAACGTGCCGTCCATGACATGTCCTTTCAAAAGTGGGGCGCGCGGGGAATCAGTAGGTCCCGGCGGGCGCAAAGTGACGTGATACTGCAGATCAACGCGAATGGTGCGCGTGAAGTAGGGCCAGATTAGCCCATAGGATATCTCCAGTGTAGCTCAAACGCGTATTAATACGGGTTTGTTATGACGTAAACTTTGTGCTCAATACGACAATCTGACGAGTTTGGGAGGATCGCCGGATGACAGCCACACCTATCTACCAGCAACATCTGGATAAAACCCCGGCGAATTTCACGCCGTTGTCTCCGCTGAGCTATCTTGAGCGGACGGCGGCAGTGTATCCGGATTACCCATCCGTTGTGTATGGCGAGCGCCGGTATAGCTGGGCAGAAACCTATGCGCGGAGCCGACGTCTGGCCAGCGCGCTGACTACGCGTGGCGTAGGCGTGGGCGATACAGTCTCGATCATCGCGGCCAATATCCCCGAGCTGTATGAGGCGCATTTTGGCGTGCCCATGGCAGGGGCGGTGCTGAACGCGATCAACACGCGGTTGGATGCGCCGATCATCGCCTTCATTCTGAACCATGCCGAAGCCAAGGTTCTGCTGGTCGATCCCGAGTTTTCAGGCGTCGTGAAACAGGCGTTAGCGCAGGTGGATCACAACATTCTGGTGATCGACATCGAAGACGCCAGTTTTGACGGTGGCGAGCGATTGGGAGATCTGACCTATGAGGGTCTGCTGGCCGAGGATGATCCAGAGTTCGACTGGTCTTTGCCCGCAGATGAATGGGATGCGATCACGCTGAACTATACTTCGGGCACCACCGGCAACCCCAAAGGTGTAGTCTATCACCACCGCGGCGCGGCGCTGAATGCAACGTCGAACATTCTGACATGGGGGATGCCGCAGCATTCGGTCTATCTGTGGACCTTGCCGATGTTCCACTGCAACGGCTGGTGTTTCCCGTGGACGATGGCGGCCAATGCGGGCACCTCCGTCTGCCTGCGCGCCGTACGGGACGAACCGATCTATCGCGCCTTCCGAGAAGAGGGCGTAACTCATTTCTGCGGCGCGCCGATCGTGCTGAACATGCTGGCCAATGCACCGGATCACCTCAAGGATTTCACGCAGCAGATTAAGGCGATGACCGCTGGCGCTCCACCGCCGGCCAAGGTGATCGAAGCGATGGAAGGGATGGGTGTCGAGGTGACCCATGTTTATGGGTTGACCGAGACTTATGGTCCATCCGTCGTCTGCGCGTGGAAGGACGAATGGAACGACAAGGGTGCAGACGACCGCGCCGCGCTCAAGGTGCGTCAGGGTGTGAAATACGTGGCATTGTCTGGCTTGATGGTTGCAGACCCGGAAACCATGGAGCCTGTTCCTTCGGATGGCGAAACCATGGGTGAGATATTCATGCAGGGCAACATTGTCATGAAGGGCTATCTCAAGAACGCTGAGGCGACAGACAAAGCCTTCAAAGGCGGGTGGTTTGCCTCGGGCGATCTGGGGGTGATGCATCCGGATGGCTATATCGCGCTGAAGGATCGGTCCAAGGACATCATCATCTCGGGCGGCGAGAATATCTCATCCGTTGAGGTCGAAGACACGCTTTATAAACACCCGGCCGTGATGGAGGCGGCGGTGGTGGCCCGCCCGGATGAGAAATGGGGTGAAACGCCGTGTGCATTTGTTGAATTGAAACCGCAGGCAGAGGCGAATGAGGCGGAGATCATCGCTTTCTGCCGGGATCACATGGCCCATTTCAAAGCACCCAAGACGGTTGTGTTTGGGGCGTTGCCCAAGACGTCGACGGGGAAGATTCAGAAGTTCATCCTGCGCGACCGGGCGCGTGAATTGGCTTAATCGAAGATCGACAAATCAAGCGGCAGCATCTCGCCCATCCAGATAGCGCGATCCCGGTGATCAGCCACGTGATCGCCGGTTTCTGGATGGGTGAAAATGGTCAGCCCTTGCCGGTTCAGGATCAGCCAGGGAAAGACCTGATCAAAGGCTTCGGCTGGAAAGCCCAGCTGGCAACTCCATCGCGGATGCGGGCCAACATTGCGCGCATGCATGTGGCCCATCTGGACAGCGGGAAACAGACGCGCGGCCTCTTCACAGACCTGCCGTGCCGTGTCCTGAGTGTCGGCGTCGAAATAGACATGGGCGTGGTAGCCGGTGATCTTGGGCATGGGGTTCTCCATCTGTCGTTGCATAGAAACCTAAGGACGGCGCGAGGATTTGTGCACCCGCACCGCCACACAGACTCTGTGCGCCGGTTCAGAGCGGAGCGTGCAGGTCAGGATGGGCTGCGGCAAAGGCCGAATGCTCGGCGCAGACGGCCTCGAGTGCTGTCAGGCGTGGCATATCGGATAGATCAACTTCCCACCGGCGCGCATTATAAAGCTGTGGGATCAGGCAGATATCGGCCAGGCCCGGCGTTTCACCGGTGCAGAACGGGGATTGATCAAAGCCGCCCAGCAGCGATTCAAACGCGAGCAGACCCGGCCGGATGAAGTGACGCATCCAGTCGCCGGGCATGTCGCCTGCACCTTGGCTGAGCGCGGTGGCATGTTTGGCAACCGACAGATTGCAGACCGGATGGATATCCACCGCGATACTGTGCGCCAATGCCCGCGCCGCGGCTCGCTTGGCCGGATCGGTTGGCAGCAGACCCAGTTCGCGGGTCTCATCCAGATAATCGATGATCGCCAGCGATTGGGTCAACCGAACCCCATCGATATCCAGCACCGGGACCAGACCTTGCGGGTTGCGGTCCAAATGATCCGGGGCGCGATGCGCCCCGTTCACCAGATCCACGACGACCGGGCGGTAGGTGATCCCAGCCAGATTCAGTGCAATCCGCACCCGGTAACTGGCGGACGAACGCCAGTAATCAAACAGAACCACTTCGGACATACGATGGTTAGCCTTTGCTTAGTTCCTTGGCATGCAGCCAGTCGGCATGCTGAGGGGCTCGTTTTGTGCGCGACCATTCTTCGAGCATATCCCATTTGACCGAATCCAGCCGGGCCAGCATGGCCTCTTCCTCGGGGTCGGGGCAAGCCAGTTCCACCCGGTGACCGTTCGGATCGAAGAAATAGATCGAATGAAAGATCGAATGATCCGTGACACCCAGAACCTCGACGCCGTTGGCTTCGAGATGGTCCTTGAATGCGATCAGCTCATCACGGTCCTTCACCTTGAATGCGATGTGCTGCACCCAAACCGGCGTGTTGGGATCGCGCCCCATTTCCGGCTTGGTAGGCAGCTCAAAAAACGACAGCACATTGCCATTTCCGGCATCCAGAAACAGGTGCATGTAGGGATCAGGTTCATGGGTGGAAGGCACATGGTCTTCGGCAATCGCCAGAATGAAATCCATGTTCAGCATCTTGCCATACCATTCTACGGTCTCTTTCGCGTCCTTGCAGCGATAGGCGACGTGGTGAATCTGTTCGATTTTCATGGGCTTACTCCTGTTTCAGGGCAGCGGCGTCCAACGCCTGCTTCAGCACCGCGTTGTCGCCGATGTGGTTTGCCAGAACCAGCACAAGGCGCGCGTTGAACGCATCGCTTTCGGCTTTCTCAAGCCCTTCATGGGCGGCCACCAGATCGGCATAGAAATCGTCTGCCTGGGTCAGATTGGATGAGAGGATCAGATCAGCCATGTCGCTTACTCCTTGCCTGTGGCGCGGCGCACCGCGTGCCGGAATGCATTTTCTTCGTAGGTGTCGCGGCGGGCGGCCACGTGCTGATCGGGACGGATCAGATAAACCGCTCCGCTGGCATCGCCTAAATAGCGGCGCTTCAGCGTTAGGGTCGGGTCGTCTTTGACCGAGAGTGCCAGGCGTTTGACGATGATGCCATCGACCTCGATCTCATCTGGTGCATCGGCGTCGATGGTCAGCAGCGTGAACTGTCCAGCCAGTTTAGGCAGTAGAAAGCCGTCACCCAAAGGCGCATCGGGGCAGGACGCTCCGGGACGCGTCTGCGTCGGCCCGTTCAACGCATCCGCCGAATTCAACGACGAGCCGTCATAGACGCAAGGTACGCTCAGGCGGCCAGAATTCACCATCGGGCGGGCGAAGTCATAGTGCTCGCTCAAGTCCAGCACCGCGTCGCGCAGGATGCGTGACATCTGCGATTTCGGGGTGATGAAATCGGTCGAGCGGGTTGAGTTCAGGATATTCTCGTCCGCGCCGTGAATGCGTTCCTGATCGTAACTGTCCAGCAAAGATTCAGGGGCGTTGCCCTCAATCACCAGTTTCAGTTTCCAGCACAGGTTGTCGGTATCCTGCACGCCCGAGTTTGCGCCCCGTGCGCCAAACGGGCTGACCTGATGGGCACTGTCACCGGCAAAGATCACGCGGCCATGGCGGAATTGCTCCATCCGGCGGCACTGGAAGGTGTAGATGCTGACCCATTCCAGCTCGAAATTTACCTCCTCGCCCAGCATGGCCTTGAGGCGCGGGATCACGTTTTCCGGGCGCTTTTCGCGTTCCTTGTCGATATCCCATCCCAGTTGCAGATCGATGCGCCAGACGCCATCGGGTTGTTTATGCAGCAACGCAGATTGGCCTTTGTTGAACGGCGGATCGAACCAGAACCAGCGTTCCGAGGGGAAATCGGCCTCCATAATCACATCAGCGATCAGGAAGTTGTCTTCGAACACGCGGCCCACAAAATCCTTACCCATCATGGCGCGCATGGGTGAGCCCGCGCCGTCGCAGGCGATGACCCAATCCGCCTCGATGGTGTATGAACCCTCAGGCGTTTCGACCTCAAGCTTGACGTGATCGGGGTGGGTTCCAACGGCTTCGACCTTGTTGCGGCCGCGGATTTCGATCGGTGCACCCTGCGCTTGCAATTCGCGGACGCGGTCGACCAGAAACTGCTCGAAATAGTATTGCTGCAGGTTGATGAAGGCCGGGCGCTGATCGCCGCTGTCGGGCTGCAGGTCGAACTCGTAAACCTGACGTTCGTCGAAGAACACTTTGCCCTTGTTCCAAAGAACGCCCTTGTCCACCATCGGCTGCCCGCAACCCAGTCGGTCGAGGATTTCCAGCGGGCGCTTGGCAAAACAGATGGCGCGGCTGCCAAAGCTGACCTTGTCGTTGTCGTCCAGCACCAGCACCTCAACCCCTTGCTGGGCCAGATCGATGGCGGCGGCCAGACCCACCGGACCGGCCCCAACAACGATGACCTTGTGACGCACGGGCGCTGGCGCGGATTGATCCGGGCTGGCCTCGTAGGCATAAAGTGGAACTTCGAAAATCTTGTTCACGGTCTCTCTCCCAGTTCTGGTGCAGCGGGCACAACTCATCTGTTCTCCGGCGGGATAGCGCCGGAGGGTTGGTCTTAGCGTTTCACTGTCAAATCCGGGCCGCCACGATCTGGATCAAATCCGGCCCGGAAATCTTAGCCCTGCAGGGCCTCCCACATCTCCAGATCGCGCTGGGCGGTCCAGATCCGGGGCGTGTCGATGCCGCGGGCCTCGTCATAGGCGCGGGCAACATTGAAGGGCAGGCAGTGTTCGTAGATCGCATAGTCAGCGAATTTTGGGTCGCATTCTGCGCGCACGGCGTCCCAGGCTTCTTTCAGGCTGCCACCGCGCGCCGCAACCTTGGCCGCCGGGCGATAGGTGCTTTCGACGAAATCGCGAGTGTTCTCGATGGCCGCATTGACCATGTCCTTACCAACCAGAGCGTCGCCGCGCCCCGGCGCGATGGCGTCCACGTCAAACCACTTGATCTCATCCAGCGTATCGCCCCAATCGCCGAAATGCCCGTCGCCGCAATAGCAGGCCGAGTGGTATTCGACGATATCACCGGTGAACATGACGTTCTGATCGGGCACGTGGATGACGATATCGCCAGCGGTATGGGCGCGGCCCAGATGCATCAGGTCGATCCGGCGGTTGCCCAGATAAACCGTCATGGTGTCGCTGAAGGTGGTGGTGGGCCATGTGAGGCCGGGAATGCTTTCGTGTCCTTCAAAGAGACGCGGGAAGCGTTGGAATTCGCTGTCCCAGTCTTCCTGACCGCGTTCAACCACCATGGCGCGCGCCATATCCGACATCAGGATCTGTTGCGCACCAAAGGCGCTCGCGCCCAGCACGCGTACTGCGTGGTAATGGGTCAGCGCCACATGGGTGATCGGCTTGTCAGTCACCGACCGCACGCATTCGATCACCTTGTTGGCCAGACGCGGGGTCGCCTGCGCCTCGACAATCATCACGCTGTCATCGCCGATGATCACGCCCGAGTTCGGGTCGCCTTCGGCGGTGAAGGCATAGAGCCCTTCGCCCACCTCGGTGAACGAGATTTTCTTTTCCGACATGTCCCCCTGGGACGCAAATGCCTTGGCCATATCAGTGATTTCCCTTCTGGACAGCGACTGGCTTTGATGATGTTGTCGCCATATGTTTGAACGTCGATTTTTGCCTTATTGGGCAACCGCTTGTGTTGTCATTGCCTGCGCCATCATCCTGCTGTGGATGGGCCGCGAACCGATTTGCAAATGCGGTTATGTCAAGCTGTGGCATGGTGAAACCTTCAGTTCCGAAAGCTCGCAGCATCTGACCGATTGGTACACGCCCAGCCACATCATTCATGGCTTTCTGTTTTACGGTCTTCTGTGGCTGGTGGCGCGCCGCCTTGCCGTTGGCTGGCGGTTGTTCATCGCCACCTTGATAGAAGTCGCGTGGGAGATTTCCGAGAACACCAATGCCGTGATCGAACATTACCGCGCGGTCACGATCTCGCTGGATTACTACGGCGACAGTGTCGTCAACTCGATCGCCGATATTGGCGCGATGATGCTGGGGTTCTGGTTGGCGCGTCGCCTGCCGATCTGGATGACGGTCACCATTGCGCTGGGATTCGAGATCCTGACCACCACGCTGATCCGCGATGGTCTGACGCTGAACGTGCTGATGCTGCTTTATCCCATCGAGGCCGTTAAGGACTGGCAGAGCGCGCTCTGAATATGCGGACTGGACCTGCATCAATCTCTGGCGAATGGATTTTCGAGTGCGGGCAGCACAGTGCCGGTGCAATCGCCGAACCCGATGGAATAGCCGTCGCCCTTGGCTGCGCCGGTCAGGGTCAGCGTGTCGCCGTTCTCGATGAAGGTGCGGGTCTCGCCTGTGTCCAGCGTCAGCGGCTCTTTCCCGCCCCAGCTGAGTTCCAGAAGTGATCCGCGCTCTGGCTTGTTCGGTCCCGAAATGGTGCCGGACCCCAACAGGTCGCCCGTGTTCATCGGACACCCAGACGTCGAGTGATGCGCTAACTGCTGCGCCGCCGAGTAGTACATCTCGCGATAATTGGTTCGTGCGATGGTCGTGGCGTCTTTATTCTCGGGCGCCATCGTCACGGCCAAATCGATGTCATAGAGCATCGGGCCGCAATCCTTCAGGTGGTCCAGCAGGGCAAACTCACGATCGGGCGTATCGCAGCGGAACGGTTCCAGCGCCGCTTTGGTCACGATCCACGAGCTGATCGAGGTCGCGGTCGCCTTGGCCTGAAATGGCCCCAGCGGCTGGTATTCCCAAGCCTGAATATCACGCGCGGACCAGTCGTTTAGCAGGACATAGCCAAAGATGTTGTCATCGGCTTCCTGCACCGTGATCGGCCCATCCGAGGGTGTGCCGACGATAGCGCCCATCTCAAGCTCGATGTCAAAGCGGCGGCTGGGCAGGAAAGCAGGCAGCTCCTGATCGGGCGATTTCAACTGACCCCAGGGGCGACGGATATCCGTGCCTGAAACGACAACAGACGACGCGCGGCCGTTATAGCCGATGGGGATGTGCAGCCAGTTCGGCGGCAACGCGTTTTCCGGACCGCGGAACATGGTGCCCACGTTCTGGGCATGGTGGCGGCCCGCGTAGAAATCGGTGTACTCGCTGACGGCAAAGGGCATGTGCATCTCGGCCTCGTCCTGCGGGATCAACAGACCTTCGATCTTGTGCTGTTCGTCCGAATCTTCAGCCAATAGCGTAGTTAGGCGGTCGCGCAATGCAGCCCATACGGCAGGGCCTTCTTCCATCAGCGGATTCCAGAAGGGCAGATCGAACAGCGGCTCATCCGACAGCGCGATTAATCCATCAGCTTCGGCAGCAGTCACGTCGAAGATCATGTCGCCGATGGCAACGCCGCAGCGGGGCTCGGTGGTTTCGGTCGAGAACACGCCATAAGGCAGGTTGTTCAGCGGGAAGGGGTGGTCGGCGGAATTGGCCGATGCGACCCAGGATTTCTTCAAAGGCATATTGCGTCCTTATGTCTTTCGGTTACGAGGCGGCGCGCAGGGATTTGAAGCCCAGCAGGACTGCCGCCAATATCATGAAGCTGCCACCGATCCGGTCGAGCCAAAGCCTTGCCGGCCCCTGCAGGCGCCGGGCCAGCCAACTGGCAGTGGAGCCATAGGCCATCAGAAACAACCCGTCTATGATCAGATATGTGGCCGAGAGGAGGGCGAATTGCGGCCAGAATGGCAACGCGCCATCGATGAACAGCGGAAACAGAGCGGCGAAGAACACCACTGCCTTGGGATTCGCGGCAGAGGTGATGAAGCCCTGCATCCAGAGCGCCTTGCGGCTGGCACGTGGCGCATCGTTGGTTTCGGCAACACGTGCCTTCACGATTTGCTTGACGCCGAGATAGACCAGATAGGCCACGCCCAACCACTTGATCACGGTAAAGGCGGTCCCGGACGTGGCGATCAGGGCAGCCAGACCCAGACCGGCGGCCAACATTTGAAAGAAATTGGCCGTCAAATCACCCGCAGCGGTAAAAAAACCTCGCCGCAGCCCATTGGTTGCCGAGTTCGACAGCATCAGCAACTGGCTTGGCCCCGGTGTGCTCATCAGCAGCAACACCGTCGCCACATAGGTGATCCAGATATCAAAACTCATCTCGTCTCCGGTGATCCTTCAACTTGTCACTTGTCGAATAATAGTTGATTTTGTAACTAACAAGGATGACCCAGCCTAAAAATGACCAAAAAGATGAGTTTGATTTGCGAAATTTCCTGCCGTTCCTGTTGAATCAGGCGGCCGAGGAAAGTTCGCTTGAGTTTCAGCGCGTTTACAAGGATCGCTACGGAATGCTGCGCACCGAATGGAGGGTGCTGTTTCATCTGGGCAATCATGGTGAGATGACCGCACGCGACATTGTTGAGCGTGCCAAAATCCACAAAACCAAGGTCAGCCGTGCGGTCAGCCGATTGCAACAGCGCCGATATCTGCAAAGGTTGCGGGATGAAAATGACCGGCGGGTTGAGCGGCTATCGCTGACCTCGGCTGGCCAGAAGGTTTATCGCGAGTTAAGCGGTATCGCGCAGGATTATGATCAGAAACTGGCATCGCGTTTCACCACGGGTGAGGCCGCTTTGCTGCGCATGATGCTGCGACGTCTGGCCGGAATGGATTAGGGTACTGGTAATCCGGTACAGCTGCCCCCAGATCAACGTCATAACGGACACAGGAACGACACATGACAGCGCCGGTTTCCCCAACGGCAAAATCCCATGATCTGATAGATTGGTTGGTGACCCGAGGCCTGGAAGGGGCCGACAAACAAGAACTTCTGGACGGGTATTGCACCCGTTTAGTTGATCTTGGTGTGCCCTTGATGCGCTTTCATGCGGCGCAACCGGCCTTGCATCCCGTCTATGGCGGAACGGGCTATAGCTGGTACCGCAGCAAAGGAAGTAATCTGGAAACCTTCGAGTATTCCGAAGAGCCCAGTGAAGTTTGGACACAAAGTCCGCTGTATGCCGTATTGCACGAAGATATCGATGCTATCCGTGAACGGCTGGTCGACCAGAACGAACCCAGCCGCTTTCCTCTGCTAAACGAGTTGCGGGAAAACGGAGCCACGGACTATTACGCGACTGGCATCAGCTTTGATGTGCCGGCTCAACGCAACCCCTATGATGCGAAAGAGGCAATCGACGGCGTCTTGATGTCCTGGTCCAGCAATGCGCCGGAAGGATTCTGCGACGATGATCTGGACGTAATCAATACGGCGTTACCGCATCTGGGGCTGGCTCTGAAGTCAGCCTCGAACGCGCGGGTGTCGAAAGATTTGATGCGGGTTTATCTGGGGCGCGATGCCGGTCGTCGGGTCTTGTCCGGTGAAATCCGTCGCGGGTCACTGCAGCAGATTGATGCGGTGATCTGGAACTTCGATCTGGAAGGGTTCACCAGCCTGTCAGAAGAGATGCCAGGGATCGAAGTCATAGATATGCTGAATGACTACCTGGGTGTGGTGGTCGATGTTGTTCATCAATGCGAAGGCAACATCCTGAAGTTCATGGGCGACGGTGTCATGGCGATGTTTGATGTCGGCGAGATCGATGCCGATGCCCGCGCTGCGCTGGCTGCGGCGACCATGCTGCAAGAGCGTATGGCCGAATTGAACACTCAGCGGAGTTCACGGGGACAACCGGTTTCGAACTATACGCTGGCATTGCACTCTGGTGAGATCCTCTATGGAAACATCGGCTCCGAAAGTCGGCTGGATTTCACGGTAATTGGTCCGGCGGTCAACCAGACGTCCAGAATTGCGGGGATGCATCGGTCACTGGGGCAGCGCATCCTGATTTCCGACGATGTAGCCCGCGCGGCCCATCCCTGCGATCAGGATCTGATCTCGGTCGGTCGCTATATGTTGCGGGGCGTGGCAGAGCCGAAAGAGCTGTTTACGATTTACAGAACGGCGGGCTAACCGATCACCGACACCTGTGCCAACGCGTGCGACTGCTGCTGCGCACGATTTCATAGAATGAAATCGATCCGGAAACTTTTAAATTTTCCGGGGTCTTGGGCGGATATGTTGGGTAATTCGAGCTGTGGTCGCTCAGAAATCGATCTCAACACCCGGCAAGCTCAGTTCCTTCATCATGTCGCGCAGTTCCTGGCGTGCGGCGATGTTGGAGATATTGAGCTGCTTGACCCCGATATCCTTGAGGTCCAGCAAAGTCAGTCCGCGCGGGAACAACTCGCGGAAAATCACTCGCTCGGAAAAGCCCGAGGCGACGCGGAAGCCGATGCGCTGTGACAGCATCTCGATCGCGCGTTGCATCTTTTCCTTGTTGACCATGCGCTGGGTGCCGACCCGGTTGCGGACGACGACCCAGTCGATCGGTTTCAGCCCAGCTTGGGCGCGCAGTTGGCGGGCATTCCAGACCATCTCGGAATAGACTGAGGGGCCAAGGATTCTCTCACCTTTGGAATCGATCCGCGCCAGCAGGTCAAAATCGATGAAACTGTCGTTCAGCGGTGTAATCAGCGTATCGGCCAGCGAATGTGCAACCTGGCTGAGTCGAGTGTGCGAACCGGGGCAGTCGATCAGGATGAAATCGCTATCGCTTTCCAGTTCGGCCACGGCGGCTGAAAGGCGGTGGTCATAGATGTTTTCACCGGGTTGCAGAGCGCTGGCGTCAATCTCGGGCAGGTCGTGGTGGCGTGGGCTGGGCAGAGACAGGTCCGAGCCGTTCAGGAAGTTCAAGCGGTTCTCGAAATAACGACCCAGACTGCGCTGCCGCAGGTCAAGATCGAGTGTGCTGACCTTGTGCCCCAGCCGTGCCAATGCAGTGGCCACATGCATCGACACGGTTGATTTGCCTGCGCCGCCCTTTTCGTTCCCGACCACAATGATATGTGCCATGCCTGTATTCCCAAGTCCCGCCGTGTTTGCCTACACGTTGTTGGCAGCCACTATATGTTGTGTAGGCCGGGAAGGGAAGAACCTCGGGCCGTCTTGAGCGGTATTATCAAGCCTCAAATTGGAAAAGTGCTTGGTACTTGGGGGTTAGGGTAAATCCTTGCCAAACACACACCCCTGATTCACTGTCCATCCTATGGATTTGTGATCGAGGGCAGCCATTGGATCATCTGTTTCTGAACGTTTTGAACGTGGTTCTGCCTGTCCTGATTTGCGCTGGAATCGGTTACGCTCTGGCTTTGATCAGGGCCCCCTATGACAACAAGGTTATTGGCGGGATCGTCTCGCGGGTCGGGTATCCGACGCTGATTATCTCGCACCTTTCAACCACCCAGATTGCGGTCGGCACCTTTCTTGATGTCATGATGGCCGCCGCTTTGGCGATTGCAGGTTTTGGGCTGTTGGGGCTTGTCGCGCTCAAACTGATGCGGCTGCCGGTGCGGGCATTTCTGACGCCACTGATGCATGGCAATGTCGGCAATATCGGCCTGCCCATTACCCTTTTGGCGCTGGGCGATGCGGGTATGGCCTATACGATGGCATTTGTGGTGGTTGTGCTGATCAGTATCTTCACGATCGGCATGTGGATTCCGGCCGGAGAGTTCTCGCCCAAGAAACTGGCGACTTCGCCGATTATTTACGCGGTCGCACTGTCGCTGGTGTTGATGGCGACGGGCACCAGCCTGCCGCAACCGGTGGCCAAATCCTTTGATATTCTGGGAGGTCTTTCAATCCCGCTGATGTTGCTGACGCTGGGCCACACGCTGGCGACCCTGCGGATCAAAAGCCTTGGCCGAGCCGTTTTGCTGACAGCGCTGCACCTGCTGATGGCTGCGGTGATTGCCAGCGCGTTGGTCTGGAGCTTCGGCTTCACCGGGGCTGAGCGGGGCGCGGTGATCCTGTGCTGTTTGATGCCATCCTCTGTCGCGACCTATTTGTTTATCGATCAGCATGTGCCGGAATACGGACCCGATGTGGCCGGGTTCATTCTGGTTTCGACTCTGTCCACGATCCTGGTGCTGCCAGTGGCGCTGTCCTACTGGATCTAATAGGCGCTGGGCGCGCAGCGCGCTAAAAACAGTATCTATCAGCAAAAAACCGTTTAATAATAGGCACAACACGGTGCCCGAAGGGCCAGCGCGCTATTCCTGAACGGGGGACAGGCAGATGCCAAAAGACGTCACTGAGGACATATCCGGCGCGGGAGGGGCACGTCTGGTTCTGGTGATGACCGCGCTGTGCATGATGGTTGTTGGCTTCAACACAACCGCCGTTGCGACGATCCTGCCAAATCTGAAGGCCGAGTTCGATCTGTCGCCTTCCAGCCTGCAATGGGTGATGGCGATCTATACAGTGGTTAGCGCGACCCTCGTCACCATCGTCAGCCGACTTGGCGATATCACCGGCAAGATGGGCGTCTTCTTTGCCGGAATGATCGTGTTCGGTCTTGGCTCGGCCCTTGTATTGTTTTCGCAGGATGCAGCCATGTTGCTGGCAGGCCGCGGGGCCCAAGGTGCCGGGGCGGCAGCGCTGTTTGGCACCTCGCTTTCGCTGCTAACTGCCGCCACGCCCGAGAAACAACGGGCCAGCGTCACCGGTGCCTGGGGCGCAATCGTCGGGCTGGCAATCGGCGTTGGTCCGATTGTTGGCGGCGCGTTTGCACATTACCTCAGCTGGCGCGGCGTATTTGCCACCGATCTTGCGCTGCTGATCGTGGCGTTTGCGGTCGGGTTGCGGGTCAGCAAAGAGCATTACGTCCCCGACACCCGTCTTGCAGGCGCAAAGTTCGATCTTGCGGGTGCAGTCGCATTGGTCCTGCTGCTTGGCCCGCTATCCTTCGCGCTCAGCAACGGGGAAAGCCACGGATGGGCCACAAGATCGACCCTGATCCCGCTTGCCATGTCGGCTGTAGCGGTGATTGCACTGATCATCACCTCGCGCCGCAGCGCGGACCCTCTGATCGAGCTGCGCTACTTCCGCCACCCCCGTTATTTCATGGCGGCGGCAGGGATGTTCATTACCGGCTTCGCGCTGTTCAGCTTTTTCGTCTATTTCAACGTCTTCGTGCAATCGCCAGATGCGTTTGGCCTGTCCGCTGTTGGGGCGGGGGTGGCGATCCTGCCGTTGAGCCTCAGTATGTTCGTCGTGTCTGTGGTGGCTCCGCGTTTTCTTGCACCTTACAGTTTTCGATGGCCGGTGATCCTGGGCATGGGGTTCATGACCTGTGGGTTCATGCTGTTGACGACAACGACGAACACAACAGGCATGGGTGCGATTTGGTGGAAGCTGGTGATTATCGGGATCGGGCTTGGCATCGGTTTTTCGTTATTGCCGCGTCTCGGGCTGCGCTTGTTGCCGGAAGAACATATGGGGCAGGGCTCGGGCGTAGTGAATGCGTTCCTTTATTTTGGGGCCACGCTTGGTGCGGTTGTCGGCGGGTTGGCTGAAGCGATCACCACCCGGCGCGGCCTGACCGAAGTGATCAACGCCTTGCCCACCGGGTCCGAGCAACGGGCCGACCTGGCCCATGCACTGACACATGGCACCGCCAGTCAGGTGCAGCAGCTTATAGCGGCGCTTGATCCGACCACGGGCGAAGCGTTGGCGCGCGCCTTACGAGATCTGCAGGATGATGCATTTAACAGTGCCATGCTTGTCGCCGCTATCGCTGCGCTTTTGGGGATGATCCTGGCTGCCGTAATGCTGCGAGGCCCCGTGCCTCCACCGCACAGCGCGGTTGATCTGACAAGGGACTGATCGTCGGTGGGGCCACTTGTGACCGGCACCCAATCGGCCTAGGCTTTTGCCATGTGTGGAAAATTTGCAGCCGGTCACCTGACACAGCGGGAAATGCTGGCAATTACCGAGTATTTTCTCTACGGCAAGGTCTCGCCTGATCTGCCCGAACAGCTGCCTTCGGGTGGGTACAATGTGTCTCCGACCAATCGGGTTGGCATGGTCCGTTGGGACGGCGACCGGGCCGAGCTGGCGACGGCGCGCTGGCAGATCAAGGACCCGCGCAGCAAGAAGCCGATGATCAATTCGAAGATCGAAAATGTCAGCTTCTGGCAGCAATACTGGAACAAGGGGCGCTGTCTTATTCCGGCGCTGGGATATTACGAGTGGCCCAAGGACCAGGGCCATGATTGCCCGGTCTACATCACGGTTCAGCGCAATGCCCCGGTGATGTTTTTTGCGGGGTTTTACAGGACTGATGACAGCAGCCATAGCTGCACTATCCTGACCCGGACACCCAGCCCGCAGATCGCGCATATTCACAACCGCATGCCAGTGATCCTGACCCCGGATGAGATCGAAAACTGGCTATCAGGCGTCACGACCGCGCAAGAGGCGCAGCAGTCGTTGGGCACGCAGTACGAAGGCCGGTTTGAATATCACACCGTCAAACCCATCAAACGCGGAGCTGAGGGCGAAGATATGATTGAGCCTTACACGCCCCCGGTCCAGACCGGGTTTGATTTCTGAAACAGCCGCAAAGTGCAGTGGCGCAATTCCAAAACAAAAAAGGCCGCCCAATTGGACGGCCTTTCGCATTTCAACCAGGTCGGGATTAGAAGCCCAGACCTTCGTATTTCTTCTTGAACTTCGACACGCGGCCGCCTGCGTCCATCAGGCGCGACGAACCACCGGTCCATGCGGGGTGCACGGAAGGGTCGATTTCCAGAGCCAACTGGTCGCCTTCGCTGCCCCAGGTGGATTTCATCTGAACCACAGAGCCATCGGTCATTTTGACGTTGATGACGTGATAATCGGGATGGATGTCTTTTTTCATCTTTCCGCTCCTTACGCCTCGGCGCCAGCCTTGGGCTTGTAGTTGGTGACTTCTGCGATACGCGCGGATTTACCACGGCGCGAGCGCAGGTAGTAAAGTTTGGCGCGACGAACGCGGCCACGGCGGACAACGGTGATGCTGTCGATATTGGTCGAATGCAGCGGGAACACACGCTCCACGCCTTCGCCAAACGAAATCTTGCGAACGGTGAACGAACCGGCGATGCCGCTGCCACCTTTGCGCGCGATGCAGACGCCTTCATAGTTCTGCACACGGGTACGCGACCCTTCGGTCACTTTAAAGCCGACACGGATGGTGTCACCGGCTTTGAAATCGGGGATGTCTTTCCCCAGGGCGGCAATCTGTTCCGCCTCAAGCTGTGCGATTAGGTCCATCGCAGTTACTCCTATATGCTCGCGGTTGGTCCACGAAGTTTGGGCACGGCCTGAGAGCTCTTGGTCTTCACCGGGTCCTGCGTACAGCCCGCCAGAGGTCAGATCGAATGTTCCTTTTGGTCCGGTCCGCCCTGTCGCGCCGTGGCCGAAGAAAGCCGGGCGTCACGTCAGGATGCAAACCAAAAAGCCGGAGTCGCGTAACGCCACACCGGATTGGGCTGCTTTACGGGCTTTGTGGGCGGGGATCAAGCCTTATTCTTGGTGAAACAGGTGAGTTTTTGCCACCCGTCAAATCCACCGTTGCCTTGTTCACCAGATCAGGCATTCTGGGGTTAATTATAAGAGCAGATATTTGATACAGGATCATAAGATGCGCAAAGCACTTCTGCTGGCCGTTATGGCGCTTGCACTTGTCTCATGTGGTCGCCGCGGCCCGCAACCTCAGGCGGTTGAGCCGCAGGCCTTCGCGGACACGACCCCGCCTTCGATCATCTACCCCGCCTTTGGTGACGCTGACCCGCACCCTTGGGAAGGTCGCCACCCCGGCCAGTACCCCGTGCACGGGCTGGATGTCTCGCGTTGGCAGGGGCCGATTGATTGGCGCACCGCGCAGAAGAACGGTGTCAGCTTTGCCTTCATCAAAGCCACCGAGGGCGGAGATTTTACCGACCCGATGTTCGACGAGCACCGACGCGGCGCACAAGCTGCCGGAGTGCCGTGGGGGGCCTATCACTATTACTATTTCTGCCGACCGGCCCAAGAACAGGCGCGTTGGTTCATCCAGAACGTGCCCAAAGGGGCCGACCTGCCGCATGTGCTGGATATGGAATGGACGCCCCATTCCAAAACCTGCACCCTGCGCCCTGATGGCCGAACCGTTCGGGCCGAGGCGCAGCGGTTCCTTGATATTCTCGAGCGCCACTATGGCCGACGCCCGATTGTCTACACGACGGTAGATTTCTACGGCGACACCGATATCGGACGACTTCCCAAAACCGAGTTCTGGCTGCGCTCGGTCGCGGGCCACCCGCGCAACGTTTATCCAGGCTCGGTCTGGCGGTTCTGGCAATACACCGGCACCGGGCTGGTGCCGGGGGTTCAGGGTAAGGTGGACATCAACACCTTCAACGGCACGCCGGAAACCTGGGCGTTGTGGAAGGCAACCCGTTAGTCTTAGCCCTTATCTTCTGATTTTCGATAGGCGTCCCACAGATCGGGCCGCCGTTCGCGGGTGATCTGTTCCGACATTTCATGACGCCAATCCGCAATGCGTCCATGGTGGCCTGACATCAGGATCTCGGGGATCGGGCGGCCTTTCCAGTCGGCGGGGCGGGTGTATTGCGGATGCTCCAATAAGCCAGAGGAAAAGCTCTCCTCCTCGGCTGAGGCCTGGTTGCCCAGAACGCCCGGGATCAGCCGCACGGTGGCGTCGATCAGGGCCTGTGCGGCGATTTCACCCCCGGTCATGACAAAATCACCCAAGCTGATCTCTTGCACGCCGTAGTGCTCCAGCACGCGCTCATCGACGCCTTCGAAACGACCACATAACAGGGTCATGCCATCGCAGCGAGCCAGGTTTTGCATCATTTTCTGATCCATCCGACGCCCACGCGGGCTGAGGTAGATCAACGGCCAGTTGCCCCGGATGCCCGCCATCGTATGCTCAATGGCCTCACCCAGCACATCGGCACGCAGCACCATGCCCGCACCGCCGCCCGCCGGGGTGTCATCCACATTGCGGTGCTTGCCGATCCCGAATTGGCGCAAATCCACAGTTTCCAACTGCCATAGCCCTTCTTGCAGGGCCTTGCCGGTCAGGCTTTCGCCTAGAACACCGGGGAAGGCAGATGGGAACAACGTGATAATCTTGGCCTTCCACACCCCGTGCAGATCGGGCGTCGGCGTCATCAACTCGCGCGGCTTCAACGTTGGACGGATGGCTTTGCGGCCATGGGACTTTCCGGGTTTATCTGTCATCTCGAGCCGATCAGATCATTTTGGGTGCTTTGAACCAAAGCCGTCTTTTGATCGATCAGCGCAGCATCGTCCAGATCGGATCGGTTCATTTCCAGCATCTGCTGCAAGACATCCTCGGGCAGGCGTGGGTTTGATCGGGTCGGGCCTACCAATTCGGCGGCTTTGTCCGCAGGCAGGTCAAGGAATTCAGCAAAAGTGCTTCCAAGCCCATGTCGCTGGCCCTGCAGGTCTTCCAGCCATTCGGTGCGGACCGAGACCGAGGGCAAACGGTCGCGCACAGCCGCCGCAGCAACCTGAGGCGACGGCACCGGTTCAAGTCTTGCGCGGAAAGCCTCAAAATCCTGAATTAGGCGCGAGCGTTGAAGATCATGTGCCCACAGGCTGCGCAGCCAGCTTCCGCGTTGGCGCAAGGAGTAGTAGATCGTGATATGCACCTCTTCCCCGGCAAACCGGTCGCGGATCAGGCCGACAAGGCACGAGGCAAGCTCGGGCGCGGCCTCATAGCCCACCGCGACATTGCGGCTGGGGCGCAGGCCCGAGAAGTTTTCTTCACTCAGAACCAGCCCGCGTTTCTGGCCGAATTCCAGCGAATTCAGAAAGTGCCGCATCTGATCCTTGAAATCGCTCATCGCGCCGGGGGTGCCGTAGACGGAATAGCGTGTGGCTGCTTCGGACAAGCCGGTTTTGCGGGTCCGATAGGGCAGGACCAACGCATGGTGCGGCCAGATCAGTGAGCGGTTTTCGAACAGAAAGGACTGTGCCGCTGTCGTCCCGGTCTTGTGCAGACCCAGATGCAGCAACACGCGGCGCATTACAGCAGGCCCTCGGGCGGATCAGCGATGATGCGGCCCTTGTCCAGATCAACGGTCGGAACGGATTCGAGTGTAAACGGCAGCAGCACGGTGGCCTTTAAGCCCGGACCGTGCAGTTCCAACAGATCCGCCGCGCCGTGATTTTGAACCGATTTCACCCGACCCAGCAGGGTGCCGCCGGTGTCATAAACCTCAAGCCCGATAAGGTCGGTGTGGTAAAACTCATCATCCGGCAGCGACGGCAATTGATCGCGCCGCGCGTAAAGGCGCAGGCCATTCAGCGCATCCGCCGCTTCCTTCGTCTCAATGCCACCCAGCCGGGCGGCAAAGCCGTTCTTGATCGCGCGGGTCAGCACCACCGGATAGCGCTCCTTTCCGGCTTCGTCGGTCAAGGGCGAATAGCCTTCGATATCCTCGGGGATGGCGCAAAAGCTTTTCAGCCGCACCTCGCCGCGCACCCCATACGAGCCCGCGATGCTGCCTACACAGATCAGATCACTCATTTCGACCATCCGTCACACATAGCCCGTCCCGCCATTGTCCGATCACCTCGCACGCCTCGCGCTGGTTCGAGCGTTCGAAGAATACGCCCACAATAAATGCGATCGCCAGCAGGATGGGAAGACGTAACAATCCGAACATGTCTAGCGCACCCCGATGGGCAGAGAGGTGTCTCTGCATTCCCAGCCGACCTGCTCCAGTTCCGGCGTATCGGATTGGGCCTCGGGCCAGCCCAAGCAGAAATATCCGATCAACCGCCAGTCCTCGGGGACATCCAGATCGCGCACCATCTGGTCCGGGTCGAGGATCGAGACCCAGCCCAGGCCCAAGCCTTCTGCCCGCAAGGCAAGCCAGAAGAGCGTGATGGCTGAGACGACGGAATAACGCCGCATTTCGGGCATAGTGCCTGCGCCGAGACCTTGACCTTTGTCGGTGGCATCGTCGCAAAACACGGCCAGCTGCACCGGAGCTTCTTTCATCCCGGACAGTTTCAACTGGCTGTACAGCTGCGCCTTTTCGCCGGAATACCCGCTCAGCGCCCGCTCGTTGGCCGCTTGGAAATTCTTCAGCGCCGCGTCGCGCGCGGCCTGACTTTCGATGCGGATCACGCGCCAGGGTTCGCTGAGCCCAACAGAAGGGGCCAGTCGAAACGCGTCGAGGCAGCGCGTAAGCACTGCCTCGTCAATTGCATCGGTGCGAAACCGGCGCACATCACGCCGGAGCCGCATCAACAGATCGAACTGCGTGCGAAAATCGTCGGAAAAGGCCTGATCCTGCACGCGCCCGACTGCTTATTCTTCTGCAGCAGCTTCTTCAGCCGGTGCAGCAGCCGCTTCGGCAGCTTCAGCAGCCTTGGCAGCTTTCTCTTCCGCGCGTTCCTGAGCTTTCTTGCCCGGAGTACCCTTGTTGGGGTTGTTGCGCTCGGCCTTGTCGCGTGCGCCAGCAGCTTCCAGCATACGTGCGATCCGGTCGGTGGGCTGTGCGCCCTGATCCAGCCAGTACTGGATGCGCTCCATGTTCATTTTCACGCGCTCTTCGCTGTCTTTCGGCAGCAGCGGGTTGTAGGTGCCCAGTTTCTCGATGAAACGGCCATCGCGGGGCATACGGCTGTCAGCCGCAACAATGCGATAGAAGGGACGTTTTTTCGAGCCGCCGCGGGCGAGACGAATTTTCATTGCCATGGTGGTATCTCCTTTGAATGGCGTATCCAGCGTGGTGCCGGTTTAGTTCTGGTGTTTCTTGTGGTGTCGGATGACTTCCTGAATGATGAAGTTCAGGAAAGCCTTGGCGAAATCGGGGTCCAGATCGGCCTCTTTCGCCAGGTCTTCTAACCGTGCGATCTGCGCGGCCTCGCGCGAGGGATCGGACGGGGGAAGGTCGTGTGCGGCCTTGAGTTTGCCCACAGCCTGCGTGTGCTTGAACCGCTCGCCCAGCGTATAGACCAGGATCGCATCCAGCCGGTCGATGCTTTCTCGATGGTCTTTCAACAGCGCAGCAGCCTGTGTCACGGGGTTGTTCATTGGCCGGTCCTTTCGGTGGTCAAATCAATCTGCGGATGACGCCAGATCTGAGCGTGCTTGCCCAAAAGCTCGGCTCTCTCAATCTCCAGCGTTGCGCCGAGGCGTTCGGCCAAAGCGCGCGAGCGGTCATTGGCATGGGCGATGTAGGAAATCACACCGTTCAGGCCCTGATGCCGAGCTGCATAGTCGCGTGCAGCCGCGGCGGCCTCAAAGCCCAGACCTTTGCCTTCGGCCTCTGCCATCAGGGTCCAGCCCAGCTCGGGCTCGGCCCAGCCGGGGACGTAAATCATGCCTGCCCATCCCACGAATGCGCCGCTGGCCTTTTCAGTCAGATGCCACAGACCATAACCGCGCAGCGCCCAATGACCCAATCTGTTCGAAAGAGAGCTCCAGCTTCCAAGCGCGTCCTTGGGACCACCAACCATATGGCTGCGCTCGGTCGCGTAGAACGCGGTCATCGCAGGCAGATCGTCCAGATGCGGCGCGCGCAGGATCAGGCGATCGGTTTCGACGGTGGGTATAGTGAACGAGGTCATGCGTATGCCTCCACGCCACCATTTACCAGATCGGCAGGCGCAGAATGACGCCAGACCTGCATCGCCCCGAAAGCCGGGTGTTCGAACATATATTCAAACTGCGCGCCCAGCCGTTCCGCGACAGCCTTGCTTCCCAGATTGTCCGGATCGATCAGCGAGATTGCGGTTTCCCAGCCCAGCACGTCATAGGCATGTGCACGTGCAGCCAGTGCCGCTTCGGTCGCATAACCCTTGCCGGTGGCGTGGTTCATCAGGGTCCAGCCAATTTCGGGCTCGGGCCAGCCGTGAGGGTTCCACAAGCCAACATGGCCTACATAGGTGCCGGTGTCTTTTTCCTCGACACCCCAGAAGCCATAACCACGCATCGCCCAGTGGCCTAACAGCATCGCAACAGCGCGCCATGTCTCATCCGGGCGTTTCGGGCCGCCGACGAATTTCGAGGCGTCGCTGGCAAAAAACTCTGCCTCAGCCTCAAAATCGGCCTCGCAAGGGGCCCGCAAGATCAGGCGTTCGGTTTCCAGCGTTGGTATGGCCATGGCAAGTGTCATGCCTGCACCTCGCCGTATCGCCAGACATGCTGGGTTGGGCCAAAGGCGCTTTCGGCAACGGCGTCGCGCGTTGCACCCAGACGCTGTGCCAATGCGTTCGAACGCGTGTTAGATTGCGAAACGTAACTTACGAACTGACCGGACCCGAGCAGATCGAAGCCAAAATCGCGAACAGCGCTGCACGCTTCGGTCGCGTAACCTTGCATGCGGAACTTGCTATCGAACATATAGCCAAGCTCGGGCTCGTGATCGTCCCATTCTAGGCCCAGAATGACGAAGCCAATGACCTGATCATCGTCGTTAAACGTGACGGTGAACAAGCCGTGACCATGCAAAAGCCAGCCTGATGTGTAGTAGGAAAACTCAGTCCAGGCGTCCTGCTCGGTATCGCCAAAGCTGTCCTTGCAGATCGAGGTCCAAACCGGCAGGTCGTCCAGAGTGGGCGCACGCAGAACCAGCCGCCGGGTCTGAATAACCGGCAGGGCCGCGCGATACTGCGCTGCTGCCATCGCCGCCTTTCCGGACGGGGGCTGGGTGCAGCGTGCTGACGTCACTTTTTCTTTCCAAAACCGCTCAACCCCGGGGGCAGGCCAATGCCGCCACCCATTCCGGGCAGACCGCCGGGCATCTTGCCGCCCATCGCTTTGGCGGCTTGTTCCAGCGCCTTGGGGTCCATGCCTGCAGCCATTTCCTCGGGGCTGGGGCCACCTTTGCCGAACATGCCTTTCATGGCCTGTTTCAGCATCTTGCCTTTGCCCATCTTGCCCATCTTTTTCATCATGTCGGACATCTGCCGGTGCATCTTGAGCAGCTTGTTGAGATCGCTGACCTCCATACCCGAACCGGCGGCGATGCGTTTCTTGCGGCTGGCTTGCAGCAGTTGCGGGTTGGCGCGTTCGCGTTTGGTCATCGACTGGATCAGCGCGATTTGCTGGCGCAGGATTTTATCGTCCAGACCGGCCTGATCCATCTGCTTGGCCATCTTGTTCATGCCCGGCATCATGCCCATCATGCCCTGCATGCCGCCCATCTGGATCATCTGCTCCAGCTGCATTTTCAGGTCGTTCATATTGAACTGACCTTTGACCATGCGCTTCATCATGCGCTCGGTCTGTTCCATCTCCATCGTTTCCTGGGCTTTTTCGACCAGAGCAACGATGTCGCCCATGCCTAGAATACGCCCCGCGATCCGGTCCGGCTCGAAGGTTTCGAGCGCGTCCATCTTCTCGCCCAGACCAACAAAGCGGATCGGCTTGCCGGTGACCGCGCGCATCGACAGCGCCGCACCGCCGCGCCCGTCACCGTCCATACGGGTCAGGACCACGCCCGAGATGCCGACCTTGGCATCAAACTCTTCGGCCACTTCAACAGCGACCTGACCGGTCAGGCCGTCGACCACCAGCAGCGTCTCACGCGGGTCGACCACGTTACGAACCTGCTCGACCTCGTCCATCAGGACTTCGTCGATATGCAGACGGCCCGCGGTGTCGAGCATGTAGACGTCATAGCCGCCCAGCGTTGCCTGTTGCTTGGCGCGCTTGGCGATATCAACCGGCGTCTGGCCGGGAACGATCGGCAGCGTATCTACACCAACCTGCGTGCCCAGGACCGCAAGCTGATCCATCGCCGCCGGGCGATAGACGTCCAGCGAGGCCATCAGGACCTTCTTGCCCTCTTTCTCTTTCAGGCGTTTCGCCAGCTTACCGGTGGTGGTTGTCTTACCGGAACCCTGCAGGCCGACCATCAGGATCGGGGCAGGCGGGTTGTCGATCTTCAGCGCGCCGGGGTCTTCTTCGCCACGCAGTGTATCAACCAACGCGTCGTGCACGATCTTTACGACCTGCTGGCCGGGCGTGATCGATTTGGTGACAGCTTGACCGGTCGCCTGTTCCTGTACTTTCTTGACGAACTCGCGCGCCACCGGCAGCGAGACGTCGGCCTCAAGCAGGGCAACGCGGACTTCGCGCAGGGCGGTTTTCACGTCTTCTTCAGACAGGGCACCCTGTTTGGTCAGCCGGTCAAAGACGCCGGAAAGGCGTTCGGATAGATTTTCAAACATGCCTTCGGCCTCCTTAGCCGGTTATCTGGTGGCGTGCCCTAGATAGGACGCGTCGGTTAAATGCACAAACGCCCCCACGGGCGAAACTCGCTGGTGGGGGGCGATCCCTGAACGACTCAAGGGACCGGAAGATCAAACGCTTCCGGATGTTGGCGGCGATTTAGGCCGATTGGCTGGCAGAGTCAACCTTGCGTGCCGGAAGCCAATCGTTGACCGCATCCACCAGCCGATGCGCGCCGCGCCCACTGGAATAAGCCTCGACAATGGGATGCCGTCCGGCGCTCATGCCCTCATCCAGTATTAGGACAGGGCGATAGAGGGTCGATGTGCCATTGTCGCTACGTGAGGTCGTGCTTTCGGTTTCCGCGTGCGAGAGGTGCGAGAGCTCATGTTCCACGGCATCATATCCAAAGACTGACTGTCTGCGGATCAGGATGCTGTTATTATTGCGATCCAGTATGACCTGCACGCGCCGGACAAAGGCGCAAAATGCACCAAAACCCATGCCTCCGCCGAGTAGTGCGAAGAAAATGCCGAACAAGATACCCTCGCCACCTTCACTGGCCAAGAAGACGCCCGCGCCGACAAATGCCAGAATGAAGAAAACCAGCGTGATGCCGATGAACCATGGCGTATTGGACAGGATCAGTTGGCTCGGAGTGTTACGCGTGACTTTCATGGCGGCACGCTAGCACCGAATGCCGCGCCTGTCGTGGCTTGAATTTACCTGTCGGTTGGGCGATGAGCGCGCCATACGAGGAGGTTCCCATGGACGCATCATCTGTCTTTCAGGATACGTTGCCGCTCAGCTCGGATGCGCTTTTGGCGCAGTTGGATGAATGGGGGCTGCCCTATCGGTTGCATACTCATATCCCGCTGCGCACGGTTGAGGATGCAAAGGGGGTGGAAGGCCAGTTCATGGTGCCGGGTGAAAACACATTGCGGCTTAAGAACCTGTATCTGCGCGACAAGAAAAAGCGGAATTATCTAATGACGCTGGAACAGAGCCGCGAGATCGACCTCAAGGCGCTGGGCGCGGAGTTGGGGGTTGGCAACCTGTCCTTCGGCTCGGCGGATCGGCTGTTCCAGAACCTCGGCATCCGCCCTGGCGCGGTCAGTCCGCTGGCGATGATCAACGGCGTTGAGAACAACGTTAAGTTCTTCATGGACGCCGCCGCGCAACAGGCCGATGTCATCAACATGCACCCTTTGGTCAACGACCGAACCGTCGTTTTGTCGCGCGAAGACCTGATGGTGTTCTTTGATAAGATCGGGTGCGAGATAAACTGGCTGCCGTGATCACCCTTCAAGCGCTTCGTTCAAAGCGGCAGCGACATGGGCGGCGGAGGGGTTGACGAACAGGTGACCGTCCGCCTCGAACACCGGATCGTCCAGATGATCGGGGAAGGCCAGAGGCAACTCGGTACAGGCCAGCAAGATCGCGGTTCCGGGTGTGGCGTGTTTGTTGCAGAAGGCCAGCAGGCGCGCATGTGCGGTGTCGGATGCGCCGCCGTAGAAATCACTGTCGATCATCGCCTGCATCTCGGCGATCTCGGGCTCGGGCAGGCGTGTGTTTGCCGTGATACCCTCGGCGGCCAGCCGGTCGGCATAGTTTGTGGCCCGCATGGTGACTGCGGTTCCAAGGACCAAAGCATTGGTGGCGCCGGTCGAGGCGGTCGCGTCGGCGGTTGCGTCAAAAATGCTGAGAATAGGCATGGAGACGCCTTCGCGGATCGCGTGAAGCCGCGCGTGTGGCGTATTGGAGGCGATGATGCCGAAATCGCAGCCTGCGTGTTCCAAAGTCAGCAGTGCTTCGCGGAACACCGCGTCGAAAGCGGCCCAGCTGTCTTCGTCACCGGCCACGCCGCGCAAGGCGCGGGTTTTGGCTTGGGTGACGGATTCGATGGTCATGGGTGGGATGGGCAGCGGCGATCCGTGGCCGCGTTCAGCAAAATACCGACCCGCGCCTTCAGCGATCGCCCGGTAGTAGTCGACAGTTGAGGCCCAGCCAACACCACCCAATATTCCAATCTTTTTCATGTGAACCGTCCAGTCTGCCGATTTGCCTCGGCGCAGACTGGACGGTTCAAGGGGGTCAGGTCAATCAGGCTGCCAGTTTGGTGACAGCTTTCTGCGCATTGGACAGGGTTGTTTCGGGGTCCAGTGCCATGCGATCTGCGGCGATGACCTCGACATCATGGATGCCGATGAAGCTCAGAACATGGCGCGCATAGGTGGTGGCAAAGTCGATTTCGGAGCCCACCGCCGTACCGCCCGATGCAACAGCAAGGATGGCGCGTTTGCCTTCCAGCAGACCTTTCGGTCCTTCTTCGGAATAGGAGAATGTCAGACCGGCACGGGCGACCAGATCAATCCAGGCCTTGAACGCGGCGGGAACTGAGAAGTTGTAGATCGGCAGGCCGATGACGATCGTGTCGGCCTTTTGCAACTCGGACACCAATTCGTCCGACAGGGCCAGCAGGTCTTTCTGTACCGCGTCACGCTGTTCGGCGGGGGTGAAATTGGCGCCGATCCAGTCTTCGGTCAGCAGGGGCAGGGGGGTGGCCAGATCGCGGCGGATGATGCGGCTGGCGTTCAGGTGGCGAACCACGCGGTCGGACAGATCGCGGGTGGCAGATCCAGTGCGGCGGGCCGAGGCGTCGATATGCAGGATGGTTTTGGTCATTTCGGGGCGTCCTTTGTTGCGGAATTAGCTTCTGTTGCCCCAATATGGCTGTTGCGTGCATGAACAAAACTCGGATATATCAACAAGCATTGTTAGAATTTGCACATTGGATCAGATGCAATGGACAATTGGGATGAAGTGAGAACCGCCTATCAGGTGGCGCGCATGGGAACGGTCAGCGGCGCGGCGGATGTGCTGGGTGTGCACCACGCCACCGTGATCCGCCATATCGATGCGATCGAGGCACGGTTGGGCGTCAAACTATTCCAGCGTCACGCGCGTGGGTACACACCAACCGAAGCGGGTGAGGACCTGTTGCGGGTCGCGCAGGCAACCGAAGATCAGTTCAACCAGTTGGTCGGTCGCATGAAGGGGCGCGGAGACGATGTCTCGGGCGAGATCGTGGTCACCTCACTGGCCTCACTGGCCCCGCTCATCGTACCGACGCTGACCGAGTTCCAGCAGACCCACCCGGGATTGATCGTGCGCTATCTGACCGGCGACCGCCTGTTCCGGTTGGAATATGGCGAGGCGCATGTGGCGATCCGCGCCGGGGCCGCGCCGGATCAACCGGACAATGTGGTGCAGCCGTTCATTCCACAAGAGGTCGGACTATTCGCTAGCAAGGCCTATCTCGCGCGCCACGGCAAACCTGCAAACGTTGCAGATTTCGCCAATCACTACTTCGTGGGCAATGATGATGAAAACAGCCGCGCGCCGTTTTCCCGCTGGCTGCGTGCCAACGCGCCGGAGCAGGCGATCACTTTCCGCTGCACCAATAATTTCTGTATGCGAGAGGCTGTTCTGGCCGGTGCAGGCATCGGCTTTATGGCCCGTTGGGAGGCCGCGCGCGATCCCGATCTGGTCGAGGTGATGGCACCGTTGCCCGAGTGGTCTGGCAAGCTGTGGTTGGTGACTCATGTGGATCTGCACCGGACCACTAAGGTGCAGGCCTTCCTATCCTTCCTGAAAGATCAATCCAAGGGCTGGCTGCCGTGACACCGCAGGCGCGCGGCCATCTGGCCATGCTAACATTCTCGGCTTTGGTGGCGGGCAGTTTCTCGCTTGGCTCAATGGCGGCAAATGAGATCGCACCGTCGGCGATCACGGCAGCGCGCTTTGCGATTGCGGCGGTTGTGATCGGCATCGCTGCGATTGCCACAACGGGCATTCCGCGCAGCGCGGCTCGGGCACCATGGCGCTATCTGGTGCTTGGCGGATTGTTCGGAGCCTACTTTGTCCTGATGTTCTACGGATTGAAAACCGCTCCCCCGGTCAGCGCGGCGGCGGTCTTTACGCTGACCCCGGTCATGTCGGCGCTGGCCGGGTGGGTGCTGCTGCGCCAGATCACCACCCCACGCATGGCGCTGGCCCTGACGGTCGGTGCGGTCGGTGCGCTGTGGGTGATCTTCAGAGCGGATTGGCAAGCCTTTCAGGTCTTCGAGATCGGAGGCGGCGAGATCATCTATTTCTGGGGTTGCGCCGCGCACGCCGTCTATACGCCGATGATACGGCGATTGAACCGGGGCGAGCCTGCGGTGGTGTTCACCTTCGGTACGTTGGTTGCGGGGTGTTTGATCCTGACGGTCTGGGGCTGGTCCGATATCCGTGCAGTAGATTGGGGCAACCTTCCCGGGATTGTCTGGGTGACGCTGCTTTATATCTCGTTGTTTGCGACCGCCGCCAGTTTTGTACTGGTTCAGTTTGCAGCCCTGCGTTTGCCCGCGGCAAAGGTCATGGCCTACACTTACCTGACGCCCAGCTGGGTGATCCTGTGGGAAATCGCCCTGGGACGTCCTGCGCCGACGGCATTGGTGTTGGTTGGTGCCGGGCTCACCGCTGTTGCGCTGTTGTTGCTGCTGAAAGGAGAAGACGCGCCTGCAAACACTCCGGTGCGCTCGAATTGAAGCTTGTGATTTCTACCTGATGTGGCAGCCTGCCTGTCACCACCAAGGAGCTGGGCCATGAAAACAATGTCACTTATTCCCGCATTGCTGGCGCTGTCCGCCTGTGCCCCCGGTAGCGCGAAAGACGCTGCAGAGGCGGACCTGCAAGCCAGCTGCGAAGCTCTGGTGGGCGCCGAAACCGGCACAGGGCCTGATGGTGTCAAAGCGATGTCTACCCAGTCCAGCCCGACAGGCTCGGTCACCAGCGTATTCGTGGCAGGGGCCGAGGCTCCGTGGCTCTGTCGTGCCGACCCAACGGGGGTTGTGACCGGGGTGGAATATAGCCGCGAGGGCTGAGCCTGCCGTTTGGATCGTCCCGACGGGGCAGACTGGCGAACTGCCCGGTTCGACATATCTCAGGATCAGGAGGACGCCAATATGTTCAAACACATCATGGTCCCGGTCGACCTGCACTTGCCGCCCGAGGTCAAGAAAGCCACCGAGGTTGCGGCGCAATTGGCCAAATGGCAGGGCGCAAAAGTGACCATCGTCAGCGTCACCGGCCCGCAGCCTGGGGATAGCCACCTGACAACAGACGCGATCAAACAAGAATTGCTGACCTGCGCCAATGAAATCGCGATGCAAAGCGGGGCGCAGGTGGACACACGCAACATTCATTCGGTTGATGTCGCGGTCGAGATCGACAAGGACCTGACCCACGCAGCAGAGGAAATGGGGGCCGATCTGATTGTTGTGGGAACCCACGCACCCCGGATCACAGACTATATCCTGTCCAGCCACGCGGGATATCTGGCCAAACACGCCAGCATGTCGGTCTTAGTTGTGCGTTAGGCCTCATCCGGGGGCAGTTCAACTTCAAGAAACCGCTCGAACGCATCCAGATTGACCGGTTCGAACTGTCCGAACCCCTGCATCCAAACCGAGGCCGCTCGAAGCGCGTCGGGTTCTAGTTTGCACCACTTCACCCGTCCGCGTTTTTCCTGAGAAATCAGACCTGCTTTGGTCAGGATCACCAGATGCTTTGAAATCGCGGCCAGCGACATTTCGAACGGTTCGGCCACGTCGGTGACGGCCATGTCATCTTCCAGCAGCATCGCTAAGATGGCGCGGCGGGTGGGATCGGCGAGGGCTGCGAAGACAGTGTCGAGGTCGTTGGACATGGTTCCGCTGAACCATAGCCTGTGAGTTTGGTCAACCATTTGGTTGAATATGCGGATTCAGGCTTATCCGCCCGGTCAGCGTATTATACGCCATCGGCAGGTTTCGCGTGGTCTGTAATTTTATTATAAAAATCATATACTTAGCGACGTTCATGCTGCGGCTTCATTGCCGTTGACTCTGCGCCCTCAGCCCCTTAGCACCCTACCCAAGACTGTGCGAGGGAAACGCCCGTGACCGAAGATGACCAAAAGCAGCGTATGGCGCAGCTGGAGGCCAAGATCGAAGCGGCGAAAAAGGCCAAAGCGCCGAAACCTCGTGCGGATGCTGACGTATCCGGAGGCGAGCTTGCCTGGAGGATGGTCATCGAAATGGTTTCCGGTCTGGGGATCGGATTTGGCATCGGATACGGGCTGGACAGCCTGCTCGGGACGATCCCGATCTTTCTGGTGCTGTTCACATTGCTGGGCCTTGTCGCGGGCGTGAAGGTTATGCTCCGCAGCGCGAAAGAGGTTCAAGAGAAACAAGCGGCCGCAAGCGCGACCGAGAAGGACGAGAGGGACTGAACGTGGCAACCGAGACCACCGCAGAAAAAGGCAGCAGCCTGGCTTTCCATCCAATGGACCAGTTTATCGTCAAGCCGTTGTTCGGCGACGGTGCGATTGCCTGGTACACGCCCACCAACGTGACCCTGTGGCTGTTCCTGGCGATTGCGGCGATCTTTGCCCTGCTGGTTCTCAGCACGTCCAAGCGCGCCATTGTTCCGACGCGGATGCAGTCGGTGGCCGAGCTGGCTTATGGTTTCATCTACAAGATGCTGGAAGACATCTGCGGCAAGGAAGGCGTAAAGTACTTCCCCTATGTCATGACCCTGTTCATGTTCATCGTCTGCGCGAACTTCCTGGGCATGTTGCCCATGTCCTTCACCACCACATCGCATTTCGCCGTGACCATCCCGCTGGCGCTGGCCGTGTTCCTGACCGTGACCGTTTTGGGTTTCGTCAAGAACGGCGCTGCGTTCCTGGGCTTGTTCTGGGTCTCCAGCGCGCCGCTGGCGCTGCGTCCTGTTCTGGCGATTATCGAGCTGATCTCGTACTTCGTACGCCCGGTCAGCCACTCCATTCGTCTTGCCGGTAACGTCATGGCAGGCCACGCGGTTATCAAGGTATTCGCAGGCTTTGCCGCGATTGCCGTGATCTCGCCCGTGTCGGTTCTGGCGATCACCGCAATGTATGGCCTTGAGGTCCTCGTGTCCTTCATCCAGGCCTACGTCTTCACCATTCTGACCTGTGTGTATCTGAAAGATGCGCTGCATCCGTCGCACTAAGGTCCGAACCCCCAACATCGAAACTTCCAAATCGTAAGGAGAATTCTCATGGAAGGCGATCTCGCACACATCGGCGCAGGCCTGGCAGCAATCGGTTCCGGCGCAGCCGCAATCGGGGTGGGCAACGTTGCAGGCAACTTCCTGGCCGGCGCCCTGCGCAACCCTTCGGCGGCTGCTTCGCAGACCGCAACCCTGTTCATCGGTATCGCGTTCGCAGAAGCGCTGGGCATCTTCGCATTCCTGGTCTCGCTGCTGCTGATGTTCGCCGTATAATCTGCGGAACCTGATCCTTACGCGCAGATGGGCCCAAGCCATAGCGGCCCATCTGTTGTAAAGACAACGTTCCGACGGAGGACATCATGGCGACTGAACCCATTGCTGAAGAAGTAGTAGGCACATGCGTTGATTCCAGCGGCTACGCCGTCGGGATGCCGCAGCTCTGCTTCGATTGGTTCCCCAACCAGATTTTCTGGCTGGTCATCACGCTGGTCGTCATCTTTCTGGTCCTGTCCCGCGTGGCTCTGCCCCGCATCGCGGCAATCCTGGCTGAACGCCAGGGGACCATTACAAATGACCTGGCTGCGGCCGAAGATCTGAAGGCCAAAGCGGTCGAGGCCGAAGAGGCCTATAACAAAGCGCTGGCCGATGCCCGTTCTGAGGCTCAGCGTATCGCAGCGGAAGCCCGCGCCGAAATCCAGGCCGGTCTGGATGACGCGATTGCCAAGGCGGATGCGGAAATCGCTGCAAAGGCGGCTGAATCGGAAAAGGCAATTGCCGAAATCCGTGCAGGTGCGCTGGAAAGCATTCAAGTGGTTGCCAAGGATACGGCGGCTGAACTGGTCACAGCACTGGGCGGCGAGGCGGATGCCAAAGCCATCAACAGTGCAGTAGATGCGCAGACGAAAGGATAAGTGACATGCGGAACACTCTTGCCCTTATCCTGACCGTTGGTGCCGCCAGCCCCGCGCTGGCCGCAAGCGGCCCGTTCTTCTCGCTTGCCAACACTGACTTTGTCGTCACTCTGGGCTTCATCGTCTTTATCGCGGTCCTGTTCTACTTCAAGGTCCCCGGTATGATCGGTGGTGCGCTGGACAATCGCGCCGAAGGTATTCAAGCCGAGCTGGACGAAGCCCGCGCCCTGCATGAAGAAGCACGCAGTCTGCTGGCCTCGTACGAGCGCAAGCAGCGCGAAGTTCAGGGTCAGGCCGAAGCTATCGTTGCCGCGGCCAAGGAAGACGCGGTTCTGGCGGCTGAACAAGCTAAGGTGGATCTGGAAAAATCCATCGCGCGCCGTCTCGCGGCAGCGCAGGATCAGATCGCATCGGCTGAGGCATCTGCCGTCAAGGAAGTCCGCGATCAGGCCATCACCGTAGCGGTTTCGGCAGCCAACGCCGTGCTGGCCAAACAGATGACCGCAACGCAGGCGAACAAGCTGATCGATGCATCCATCGCGGATGTGGGTGAAAAGCTACACTGATCGCCTGGATCATATGATTTGAAAAACCCGAGGGCCTCAGGCTCTCGGGTTTTTTCTTTTTGTGGCTCCCAGTTTGAAGGATCAGACCTCTCCAGTCTCATGCTTCAAACGCTGTTGCGCGATCTCTTCATTGCGCAGGGCCTTCTGCTGATCGGCCATGCAGCTTTTGACAAAGTTCAGATGATCTTCGACCGCCTTCCGTGCCCCTCTCGGGTCGCGGTCCTGCAGGGCTGTGTTGATGGCGCGGTGCTGGTCCAGAATTGCGTCGCGGGTGGTGCGTTGCTGGAACATGATCTGTCGGTTGTAGAATACGCCCTGCCGCAGCAGATCGAACATCGACCGCATCATATGCAGCATCACCACGTTATGACTGGCCTCGATGATCGCCATATGGAACTGGGCGTCCAGATGCGCCTCTTCTTCGGCTGCATTGCAGGCGTGGGCGTCTTCCATCTTGTCCAGTATGGTCTGCACCACCTTCAGATCGCTGCCCGAGCCCATGCGGGCGGCACGCTCAGCCGCTAGACCCTCCATGTCACGCCGGAATGAGAGATAGTCGAACACTGCCTCGTCGTGATTGCCGAACAACCGGATCAAAGCTGGCGCGAAGGCCGAGCCCAGAACCTCGGCCACATAGATGCCCGATCCGGCCTTGGCAGTCAGCAATCCCTGCTCCTGGAGGTCCGAGATTGCCTCGCGCAGCGACGGGCGCGACACGCCCATCCGCTCGGCCAGCTCCCGTTCTGAGGGCAGGCGTTCTCCGGGGCGCAGAATGCCGCGCAGGATCAGCAGTTCGATCTGGCGCACAACAGCCAGTGACAGTTTTTCGGTTTGAACTTTTTGAAAAGGCATGTGGCTACCACTTGGAATTGGTCAAATCACTTGACCACGTTTGTAAGGGGCGTTCAAGTCGCTCACAGAGGTTGAAACATTAGGTCAGAATTATTGACATAAGAGGCGCGTTGCCTAATCTGCGACCCAAGGGCGGAGGAGGCCCCCTACGATGGATCAGCTCTACGCCACCCGAACCGCTCGGATGAAGGCTTCCGAAATCCGCGAATTGCTGAAACTGCTGGGCGAGCCCGGTATCATTTCCTTCGCAGGCGGTATTCCCGACCCCGCTTTGTTTCCAGCAGAGGCTTTCGCCGAAGCGTTTCAAAATGCGCTTGGCCCAGATCAACAGGCGCAGGCGCTGCAATATTCGGTCAGCGAGGGCTATGCCCCGCTGCGTGAATGGCTGGCCGACCATATGCGTGGGATCGGCGTTACGTGCGGAATCGACAACATCCTGATCACCTCAGGCTCGCAGCAAGCGCTGGATTACTTGGGTAAGTTGTTCTTGTCACCGGGTGATACTGCGTTGGTTGGGTGGCCCACATATCTGGGCGCGCTCAATGCGTTTGACGCTTATGAGCCGCGCTTTGACCAGCTTAGCATCAATGGCAATCGCGGGGCTGCCGAATACCAGGCCGCCGCCGGCAACAGCCCGATCAAATTCGCTTATCTCTCCGCCGATTTTGCAAATCCGACTGGTGAGACGGTCGATCTGCGGGGCAGGGAGGCGCTGCTCGATCTGGCAGATGAATTGGATTGCGCTGTGATCGAGGACGGAGCCTATCAGGCGCTGCGCTATGACGGCGATCCGATCCCTCCGATCCTCGCGTTGGAACAGGCGCGCAAGGGATCGATCGAGAACTGCCGGACGATCTATTGCGGCAGCTTTTCGAAAACTCTTTCACCGGGGTTGCGGCTGGGTTGGGTGGTTGCAGCAAAACCGGTGATCTCTCAACTGGTGCTGCTGAAACAGGCGGCTGATCTGCATTCTTCTACGATCAACCAGATGGCGGTGTATCAGGTGGCACGGGATCACTTTGACACTCATGTCCCCATGCTGCGCCAGACCTATGCCGCGCGCCGCGATGCGATGCTTGAGGCGCTCAACGAGCACATGCCCAATGGCGTCGACTGGACCCGACCCGAGGGCGGCATGTTCATTTGGGTCACTCTGCCCAAGGGAATGAACGGCGCCGACCTGCTGGCGAGGGCGCTGGAAACGGTCAAGCTGGCCTTTGTCCCCGGTCAAGCTTTCTATCCCGACGACACCGGGTCCAATACCATTCGACTGAGTTTTTCCAACTCGGATGAGAACACGATCCGCGAGGGTATACGCCGGTTAGGAGAAGTGTTGCGCGCCTGAACCGGGGAAAGGTTTCATTAACCATATTGTCGCTAATAAAGCAGCATGATCCGCGTGCTCGCTTTCCTGTGCCTCGCCGCCTGCTCGGGTGGTACACCCTATTTTCGCGACTTGCCCGCAACGCGCGTCGCGGTGAATGGCAGTATCTTCGACGTCCGCGTGCGCAATGAACTGGCCGAGGCCGTCCGCGTGAACCCGCAATACGCGCCGCGTCTGGGTCCGATCCGTGACCGGGCCGCGCTGGCCATGGCACAGGTCTCGGGTTGCCCGCTTCTGGAGGTTCTTGGCGATGCGGCCGTCACTGTGGGCGTGCTGGGCTGCGACCAGGAACTGGGGGAAAAACTGATTTTCGGCGCACTCCTTCGCCGTCCCTATGAATGCGTTGATTACGGATATTATGAAGACTACGGATATCAGGTCTTTGAATGCTCGCCTTACTGAGATACGCGAGACTCCGCGTAGTTTTGCCAAGATGTTGTGGATAACTTGGTCCAATCTCCCATATCCTGCGCAATCACGTTGACACCTCCCCCATCCGTTGCGCAGACTTCTTACCCATAGGAATCATACCAAGAGCAGCCATTGCGCTTTAGCAAACTCAAACTGACCGGCTTCAAAAGCTTCGTGGACCCGACCGATCTGATCATCGCGGACGGGCTGACCGGAGTGGTTGGTCCGAATGGCTGCGGCAAGTCCAATCTGCTGGAAGCGTTGCGCTGGGTGATGGGTGAAAACCGTCCCAAATCCATGCGCGGTGGCGCGATGGAAGATGTGATCTTTGCGGGCGCTGCCACTCGGCCTGCGCGCAACTTTGCCGAGGTGGTCCTGACGATGGACAACTCGGAACGTTTGGCGCCATCCGGCTTCAACGACAGCGACCAGTTGGAAATTGTCCGCCGCATCACCCGCGATGTGGGCAGTGCCTACAAGACCAACGGCAAGGACGTGCGCGCCCGCGACGTTCAAATGCTGTTCGCGGACGCCTCGACCGGTGCGCATTCGCCTGCGCTGGTGGGGCAAAACCGCATTGCCGAACTGATCAACGCCAAACCCCGCGCACGACGTCGCATTCTGGAAGAGGCCGCCGGCATCTCCGGGCTTTATCAACGCCGCCACGAGGCAGAACTGAAACTGAAAGGCACCGAGGCCAACCTGACCCGCGTGGATGACGTGCTGGAACAATTGGGCGGGCAGTTGGCACAACTCGCCCGTCAGGCCCGGCAGGCGGCGCGGTATCGCGAGATCGGCGAGCTGTTGCGTCAGGCCGAAGGGATGCTGCTCTATCGCCGTTGGAAAGAGGCCGACATGGCCCGTCAGGCGGCCGAGGAAAAGCTACGCGACCGGATCACCGAAGCCTCTCGCGCCGAGGCATCCGCCCGTGAATCCGCCGCCAAACGCGCTGAGATCGAGGAAACCCTGCCGCCCTTGCGTGAGGAAGAGGCCATCGCCGCAGCCGTCCTGCAGCGCCAGCAGGTGCAGCGCGATCAGCTGTCGGATCAGGAAACCCGCGCACGCCAGACGATCGAGACTCTGACCAACCGTATCCAGCAATTGGGCAACGACATCGAACGCGAATCCGGTCTGAACCGGGACGCGGGTGAGATGATCGAACGGCTCGAATGGGAGGCCCGCGAGCTTGCAAAAGCCGCCGATGGCTATGACGAAAAGGTCGCTGAAGCTGCTGAAGTTGCGCGCGAGGCCGCGTCGGTGTTGCAGGATCGCGAAGATCACCTGTCGCAGGAAACCGAAGACATGGCCCGTCTGGTGGCTCGCCACCAATCGGCGCAACGACTGGTTGAAGACAGCCGCAAGACACTGGTTCGTTCCGAGGGCGAGGAAGAAAAGGCCCGCGCCGCTGTGGACGAGGCGCGCAATGCCCTTTCCCGTGCCAGCGAGGCGTTCGAGACCGCGCAAGAGGGTGAGGAAGAAGCCCGCGAAGCCGCTGAGGCAGCGGAAGAAGCACTGGCCGCCGCCGACGAGCTGCGCAACGATACACAGGCGCGTGAGGCCGAGGCCCGCGCCAAACGCTCCGAGGCCGAGGGTGAACTGGGCGCGATAAGGGCCGAGACCACCGCGCTGGCCAAGCTGGTCGAACGCGACACGGCTGAGGGTGGGCAAGTGCTCGACATGCTGCGGGTGGCAACGGGCTTTGAAAAGGCATTGGGGGCTGCGCTGGCGGATGACCTGCGTGCACCGTTGGTCGAGGGCGACGGACCTTCAGGTTGGGTGCAGGTAGCGGGCTATGACAGCGACCAGCCCTTGCCCGATGGGGCCGAGCCGCTGGCGTTGCATGTGTCCGGCCCCGACCGCCTAAGTCGCCGTATTGCGCAGATCGGTCTGGTCGATGCGGATCAGGGCGCGCGCCTGCAGGCGTCGTTGAAACCGGGTCAACGACTGGTGTCGCGCTCGGGTGATCTGTGGCGCTGGGACGGATTCCGCGCCTGGGCCGAGGATGCACCAAGCGCTGCCGCCCTGCGTTTGGAGCAGCTCAACAAGCTTGAGGCGCTGAAACAGGAACTGACCCGCACCGAGGCGCAGGCCGAAGGTGCCCGCGCCGCGCATGAAGCGCTGTCACAGCAACTGGCCAATGTAACCGAGGCTGACCGCCGCGCCCGCGAGGCCCGCCGTGCCGCGGATCAGCGCATGGCGGAAACCGCGCGGATGCTCAGCCGGGCTGAGGCGGATCGAAATCTGGCGCAGGGCAAGCTGGAAACACTGACCCTCGCGGTCGACCGTCATAAGGAAGACGCCATGTCCGCCCGCGCACAACTGCGTGAGGCTGAAGGCGCGTTGACTGGCCTGGGCGATCTCGACAGCGCCCGCGCGCAGGTCGAGGACATCAAGCAGACGGTCGAGGCGGCGCGGATCACCATGCTGACCCACCGCTCGACGCATGATGAATTGCGCCGCGAGGGCGAGGCGCGCACCCGGCGCACGCAGGAGGTGACTAAGGACCTCAGCGGTTGGCGGCATCGTCTGGAAACGGCGGAAAAGCGGATATCGGAACTGGCCGAACGCAAGGAAAGCTCGGAAGAAGAACTGACCGAGGCGATGGCGGCCCCCAGCGAAATCGCCGAGGCACGGGAAGAACTGAACGAGCTGATCGAAACCGCTGAGGCTCGGCGCGCCGAAGCCGCCGACAAGTTGGCCGAGGCCGAGACCCAGCAGCGCGAGGTGGTTCTTGCCGAGCGCGAAGCCGAACGTCTGGCCTCGGAGGCGCGCGAAAGCCGCGCGGCGGCTGAGGCGCGTTGCGACGCCGCCAAGGAAAGCGTAGTCGCCGCAGCAGAACGCATTGCCGAGGATCAGCAACTGACGCCGAACCAGCTGCTGAACCAACTGGACGTGAACCCTGACCAGATGCCCGCCGCCGACGCACTTGAAGCCGAAGTGAACCGCCACAAGCGTCAGCGCGACGCCATGGGCGCAGTGAACCTACGGGCTGAAGAGGACAGCAAAGAAGTTCAGGAAGAATTCGACACGCTGAACGGCGAAAAGGCCGATCTGGAAGAGGCGATCAAGGCCCTGCGCAGCGGCATCGCCAGCCTCAACCGCGAGGGTCGCGAACGCCTGCTGACCGCGTTCGAACAGGTGAATTCCAACTTCGCCATGCTGTTCAAGCACCTGTTTGGTGGCGGTGAGGCCAATCTGGTCATGGTCGAAAGCGACGATCCGCTGGATGCGGGCCTTGAGATCATGTGCCAGCCGCCGGGCAAAAAGCTCTCGACTCTCAGCCTGCTTTCGGGCGGCGAACAGACCCTGACCGCCACCGCTCTGATCTTTGGCGTCTTCCTCGCCAACCCGGCCCCAATCTGTGTGCTGGACGAGGTCGACGCCCCGCTGGACGATGCCAACGTCACCCGCTTCTGCGACTTGCTGGACGAGATGTGCCGCCAGACCGATACGCGTTTCCTGATCATCACCCACCACGCGGTGACCATGGCGCGGATGGACCGTCTGTTTGGCGTGACGATGCAGGAACAGGGCGTCAGCCAGCTGGTCTCGGTCGACCTGAAAAAGGCCGAGCAGATGGTCGCCTGAGCGATCACCGCAACGTTATGACCCATTCCCGGCTTGCCGGGTTAGGGTAGCGTATGACCCGATCACTGATCTTTTTTCTGCTATGCGCCACCCCACTTGCGGCCGCCGAATGGGCCACTAAACCCGGAGACCAGCCGCTTTCTCCGCAAGAGCTTGAGGCTTTGGCGGGCCAGACTCTGACATTCTATGATGACGGTCAGTCCAAATACTCGGCCGGAGGGGCCTATTCCTATACCTATGCCAGCGGAGAATCCGCCTTTGGCACCTATTCCATCGCCGGGGACGGCAGTGTTTGCATCGCGTATCGCAATGGGTTCAGTCGATGCGACCTATATGTCCGCAGTGGTGAGCGGTTGATCCTGATCGACGAGAAAGGCGATCGCTATCCGGTCAGAGCGAGTAATTGATCTGTTATTCCCGATCTATTGGTAAATTTGATAGAGGCTTTGAGTAAAAACGGAAGAAAACGGGATAATCATCGTCAAATCAAGTTGTAGAATGCCCTGGATCGAAAAACTGATGGGGATGCCAAATGTGCCGTTTTTTGGCTTGGGTTGGGGAGCAGCGATATCTGGATGAATTGATTCAGGAGCAAGAGCAATCGCTTGTCATTCAAAGCCGCAACGCGTTGATTGGGAAGACACCAATCAATGCCGATGGGTTTGGACTGGCCTGGTATTCTGATCGCGAAACGCCCTGTTTCTACAAGGACACTCATCCCGCGTGGTCCGATGCAAATCTCAAACAACTGGCTCATCACACACGATCACGACTGTTTTTGGCCCATGTAAGAGCGTCGACAGGCACTGCGACCTCGCGCAACAACTGTCACCCATTTGGATTTGGCAAATGGAGCTTCATGCACAATGGCCAGGCTGGAGGGCATGACCAAATCCGGCAGCAGCTCGATGCTATGATCCCGGCACATTTATACGGGCACCGAATGGGTGCGACAGAAAGTGAAGCGATCTTTTTGATTGCTCATGGCGAAGGTCTGGATTCAAATCCGATCGACGCAATGGCACGGGCCGTGGGGCGGGTGGAAGCGCTGTCCCGACAATGCGGATCGTCGCCTTATATGCGGTTCGCTGCGTGCTGGTCAGATGGCAGCCGTGTATTTGCGGCGCGCTATGCGTCTGATCGTTATGCACCCAGTTTGCATTACCGGGCCTCTGAAGACGGGATAGTGATATCTTCCGAGCCGCTTGATGCAGACAGTGACGGCTGGGTTGAAATACAGCCCAATACCGCCATCGTCACAGAAGGCTCGCTGGTATCTATCCATGCGTTTGATCCGTCAGTGAAACGTGAACCTGCAAAGGTTGCCTAGGCGCTGACCCTTATAGCTGCTTCAGCAGCTGTGTCGTTGGCCACGCATCCGCTGGCAAACCCAGACGCAATTGTTCAGCCTGCACAGCCGCACGCGTTCCGGCCCCAAGGATGCCGTCGATCTTGCCCACGTCGTGCCCGCGCGCCTGCAGTTTGCTCTGCAACTGTTTCATTTGCGCGCCCGTCAGCCCCGGCGCTGGATTACCTGCATCGTAAATCTGCGCGCCTTCCAACCGTGTGCCGAAATAGGCGGCGGTCAGGACGTAAACGAAGCTCTGGTTCCATTCGAAATAGACATCGAAATTCGGGTAAGCCAGAAAGGCGGGTCCTTTATGCCCTTGTGGCAGGATCAGCGAGGCAGGCAGATTTGCCAACGACCCACTGCGCGCCTGCACGCCCATCGCCTGCCATTCGGACACCGAGCGGGGCTTGCCGGGGCCAGAGAGAGACCAGTCCATCTGCGCGGGGACGGTGACCTCTTGCAACCATGGCTGACCCGGTTGCCAACCCAGATGCGACAGCATCTTGGCCCCGGACATCAGTGCATCCGGCGCCGATGTTTTTAGCGAAATCTTGCCGTCTCCGTCCCCATCCACGCCGTTTTCCAGAATGTCGCGGGGCAGCATCTGGACCATGCCGATTTCACCGGCCCAGGCTCCGGTGGTGCGGGCGGGGTCAAAATTGCCCTGGCTGTACAGCTCGATCGCGGCGAAAATCTGCGGGCGGAACAACTCGGGGCGGCGGCAGTCGTGGGCCAGCGTCACCAGCGCGTTGCGGGTGTTGAAATCGCCCTGAAAGGACCCGTAGTCGGTCTCGAACGCCCAAAATGCCAGTAGCACACCGCGCGAAATGCCGTATTCCTGCTCAATCCGGTCAAACACCGCGTCGTATTTGCCCGACATGGCCTTGCCCCGGTCGATCCGGTTCTGTGAAATCAGGCGCCGCGAGAAGTCGATGAATGGTTTCTGGAATACGCCCTGCGCGCGGTCGGCTTTCAGAACGGCTCCGTCCTGCTGCACGCCCTTGAAAAAGCTGTTGACGGTGGATTTGTCGTAACCCTGCTGAATGGCTTCGGCTTTCAGCCCTTTGACGAAGGTATTGAACCCACCGCCGCATTGGGCGAGTGCAGGCGAGGCGAAGAGGGCGGCGGCAATAAGGCCGGAAAGGAAACGCATAAGGCTGATCCGTCAGAATATGAAGTTGAACCCAACCCACACCGACACGAGCCCAAGCGCAAGCCCCCATACCTGCCAGAGCATGTCTGATGCGCGAAAAACCTCCGCCGCGTCGATTTCTTGCCGGGCATTCCCGTTCACCCAGGCGAGATCCCGCATCTGGCCATCATAGCTGCGCGGTCCGGCCAGCGCGATATCAAGCGCACGTGCCATCGCGGCCTCGGGCCAGCCTGCGTTGGGTGAGATATGGCGGCGTGCATCCTCAACCATCTCTCCCCAGCGCGACCATTGGCTGGACAGCGCGACGATCATTACGAAGGTCAGGCGCGCCGGGACAAGGTTCAGCACATCATCCAGCCGCGCCGCTGCCCAGCCGAAGGCGCGGTATTTGTCGTTGCGATAACCGATCATACTGTCGGCGGTGTTGACGACCTTGTAAACCAGAAGCCCCGGCAGACCTGCGACCAGAAACCAGAAGGCTGGGGCAATCACCCCGTCGCTCAAGTTTTCGGCGGCGCTTTCGATGGCCGAGCGCGCCACCTGCGCCTCGGTCATATCTCGCGTATCGCGCGAGACAATCATGGCGACCTGCGCGCGCCCTTCGGCAAGCGAGGTCAACAGGCCTTCGCCAACTGCGCGAACATGGGTGATCAGGGATTTCTGGGCCAGAAGGATGGCGCAGACCACGATCTCGACGATCGGACCAAGCAGCTCCAGCAACCGGCCAAGGATGAGTGCCACCGCAACCAGGATGAGTACCGTCGCAACCCCTTTGAGGCGGCGATACGCCCCATGGTTCAGCCGGTTGTCCAGCCAGCCAATCGCGTTGCCCATCAGTACGGCAGGGTGGCGAATACGTGACCACAGCCAATCCGGCTCACCCAATGCTGCGTCCAGACACATGGCGCAGACCAATAGGAACGCGGTGCTCACAGCGCTGCTTCCAACCGGGCCCAACCATCTGCTGGCGGTAATCCAAGGCGCAGGTAGGTCCGGGAATAGGGGAAAATACGGCTCCAGATATGCGCCCGCGCCAATCGGTCTTGCCAGTCGGTCGCGTCATCAACGTCGTAGAGGCGGAACAGGCTGGTGCCGCCAATCAGCCGCGCACCTTTGGACGTTAAAAGCTGATCCAACCGTGTTGCTTCATTTGCCAGACGCATGCGTGTTTGATCAGCCCATTTTACATCGTGCAACGCTTGCGCGCCGATCCGCAGCGCCGGGCCGGATACGGCCCATGGTCCCGTCAGGTCATTCAACCGCGCAATAAGATCGGGATGGCCGATTGCAAAACCCAGTCGCAACCCGGCCAACCCCCAAAATTTGCCAAAGCTCTTCAGCACCACGATGCCGGGCCGCTGGGCCAGATGAATCAGCGAGGCTTCGGGCGTTACGTCGCAGAAGCTTTCATCGATCACCGTCAGCGACGCGTCGACATCCGCGTCCTGCCAGATGCGCCCATCGGGATTGTTGGGGTGTACGATGACACGTGCCTGAGCCGGGCCGCTCTCGTGCACCTTCCAACCCTGAGCGGTGAATGCAGCGGCATGTTCGTTATAGGTGGGCATCGTGATCTGCACGCGGCCGGCTTTGGTCAGCGCGGGCACGCGGGCAATCACCGCAGAGGCACCAGGCGATGGCAGAATCTCGGCCCCATCAGGCACGTTCCAAAACACCCGCGCCGCGTCCGAGAGGCGTTCGAACGCGCCATGATCCGGCAGTTCCATCCAGTCCGGAGGCTGCAGGCCCGAGACCTCATAAGCATGCGGATTGATCCCCGTGGACAGATCGATCCAGTCTGCGCGCGTGCCCCCAAACCGCGTCATCGCGCCATCCAGCCCTCCGCCATGATCGCGCGCAGCCCGAGGGTTCAATCTGTCATCCTGTCCAACCATCTGCCCCAGCCGGAATCGCCTATTTCTCATGCTTCAAGCGGATTTTTGCCGTTCTTACAAGCGAATCCGCCCGATCACGGCGCTGTGCGGGCCTTGTTAACACTTTGTTAAGGAAATCGCGTGATCACGGACAACAGGGGTCGGCACCACTCACCCATATCACGTGCCGAGGTTGTTGCAAATGAAAGTACTGATTGTTGAGAGTAACCCCGATCTAGGTCGGGTCTGGCAGCGGCATCTGCAAAGGCAGGACGCCGAAGTCACGCTGGTCGAAACGCAAGAGGCCGCGATCCTGGCACTGTATGGTACCGCATTCGATATCATCGTGCTGGATCTGGTTCTGGAAACCGGCAGCGCCTTGGCGGTTGCCGATTTCGCAAGCTATCGCAGGCCCGAGGCGCGAGTGATCTTCGTCACCAACACCACATTCTTCTCGGACGGATCAATCTTTGCCCATAGCGCCAATGCCTGCGCCTATGTCCAAAGCTCGACCCCGCCCGAGGATCTGGCGGCCATGGTCGAACACTACGCGGCGGGGCGCTGATCCCGCCCATGGGGTTCTGAATAGTCCAACGTTGGATTCACCGGAATAATTCGGTGCGGATTGATGCTGTCATGGCTGAAGTGATAGTGGCGCACGATGTGGTTCATGTTCACTGTCTGCGCCACGCCGGGCCATTGATATAGCTCCCGCGTAAAGGCCCAGAGGTTCGGGTAGTCCACCAACCGACGCTTGTTGCACTTGAAATGTAAATGATAAACCGGGTCGAACCGGATCAATGTAGTGAACAGGCGCCAGTCGGCCTCGGTCACGCGGTCACCCATAAGATAGCGGTTCCGGGCCAGACGATCCTCAAGCCAGTCCAGCGTGTCGAACAGAGGGCCAACCGCGGCGTCATAAGCTTCTTGCGAGGTGGCAAAGCCGGATTTGTAGACCCCGTTATTGACATCGGAATAGATGCGCGCGTTGACCTCTTCGATCTCGTCCCGCATTGCCTCGGGCCAGTAGTCGTCTGTGTTGCCGGTGATCCCGTTAAAAGCCGAGTTGAACATGCGGATGATTTCCGAGCTTTCGTTCGACACGATCGTTTTCTCAACTTTGTCCCACAGGATCGGAACCGTAACGCGGCCCGAATAGTGAGGGTCGGCACGGGTGTAGATTTGATGGGCAAATTCTGATCCGAACAGTTTGTCGCCGGTCGCGCCATGGTCGTCGGTCTCAAAGGTCCAACCTTTATCCAGCATATCCGGATGCACGACCGAGACCGAGATGTGGTCGCTCAGCCCTTTCAACTCACGAAAGATCAGTGTGCGGTGCGCCCAAGGGCAGGCGTGCGAGACATAAAGGTGATAGCGCCCCGATTCCGCCTCGAACCCGCCGCGCCCCGAGGGGCCGGGCGCGCCATCGGCGGTGATCCAGTTGCGAAACTGTGCGGCCGAGCGTTTGAACGCCCCGCCTGTGGATTTGGTGTCATACCAGGTGTCATGCCATTCGCCGTCGACAAGCAGGCCCATCGTTATTCCTTTCGCATTGCGATTGGGTCAAAGATAGGCCGTCTTGCGTCACGATCCTATTTCACCGGGCGCGCATCAGGCCTGCATGCGCGCACAGGTGGGGTGCGGTGTCTGGGCACCAGAACCGCAATGCCAAAACTTATGTGACGCCGTTCACTGGATTTTTACAGGAATCGCGTCAGACTAATGAGTGTTAAGGGGGGAAGTTTATTATGAGTACCTATGTTTCCAAGGAAATTCGCGCCGAATTGGATGCGGCCCGAATCGCTACCCTCAAGAAATCCAGCCGTTTGCGGGTGGAGGTTGGCGACAATAGCTTCAAAATTTTGACATTGTGGAAGGATGGTTTCACCGTCGAGGCCGAAACCACGCCGCGCCTGCGTGGGCTCGTCGATATCTATGACGGTGCCAACCACATGTATCAGTGCCTGATAATCGCAGACGAAGAAGCGGTGGGTGAAATGCGCTATGAGTTCAAGCGTAACACTGTGGCGACGGACAAGGCTCCACTGGATTTCTACCGCGCCCCGGATGCACCGATCGCATTGCTTGAAAACCGCGACTGACGCGCGCACCGATTGATCTTTGGCACCGACGCGCCACCGGCGCTCGGGCGGTAATGGGGCCTCAAGATTCTCAGGGATCAGGCCGGACGGTTTAGTCGGAGGCCGTCAGGGTCAGGTGCACAGGAGCCAAACCATCGATGCCGCCTTCAATTCGGTCTCCGGCGACCACAGGCCCGACCCCGGCGGGTGTGCCGGTCAGGATCAGATCGCCGGGGCGCAAATGGTAGAAACCCGATAGATGGGAGATCAGTTCATCGATCTTCCAGACCAGCTCAGACAATGTGGCGTCTTGTGCGACCCGCTCATTGACGCTCAGATAGATGCGCTTGTCATCAGATGGGCTCCAGTCATCGGCGCGGGTCAGCGGAGCGAAGACCGCGCCGTTTTCCACATCCTTGCCCAGATCCCAGGGGCGCTGCTTGTTGCGCTCGCGGATCTGCAGGTCGCGGCGCGTCATGTCCAGCGCACAGCCATAGCCAAAAATCGCGTTGCGGGCCTCAGTGGCTGTGGCCCGAAAAACCGGTTTGCCGATTGCAACGGCCAGTTCCATTTCGTGATGATAATCCTCGGTGCCTGCCGGATACGGCACATGCGCTCCGGTCAAAACCGCGTTGGGCGCGGATTTGGTGAAGTAAAACGGCGCCTGACGATCCACCTCATGCCCCATCTCGGCAGCGTGGGCGGCATAGTTGCGGCCGACGCAAAAAATCCGCCCGATCGGATAGGTCGCCTGTTCCCCCTGCACCGGGATGCTTGGGATGTCCGGAAGCGTAAAAAGGTGGTTGGGCATGACGTGCCTCCGTTTTTTTGAACGGGGTTCATTGTAAATCGCCAAAGGCTGCCTTCAATCGCGCACAGGCTTCTTCAACCCGCTCGCGTTGGGTGGCCAGATTGAAGCGCTCGAAGGTTTCTCCACCGGTGCCAAAACCGGGGCCTGAGGATGTCGCGATCCGCGCATCTTCGCGTAGGCGGCGGACAAACTCATCGTGGCTCATACCCGTGCCCGAAAAATCGACCCATGCCAGATAGGTCGCCTGCAGAGGCATCGACCACAGGCCCGGTATCTCGGCGATGGCAGCATCAAACAGCTTCCGGTTCGCGTCCAGGTGGGCAATTTGTTCATCGACCCATTTTGCACCTTCCGGCGAATAGGCGGCAGTGATCATCGCCACACCCAACGCACTGGGGTCATAGTCCAGCGTGGTGATCCGGTGCCGCATCTCGGCCCGCAGCTTGGCGTCGGGAATGATCATGTTGCCGGTACGCTGACCGGCGATGTTGAATGTTTTCGACGCCGCGGTCAGTGTCACCGTCCACGGGCGCGCATCAGGGGCGGCCGTATCCATCGGTACGAAGGTGTTGCCCGGATAAACCAGATCATGGTGAATCTCGTCCGACACAAGGATCAGCCCGTTGCGTTCTGCAAACGCCGCTACAGCGCGCAGTTCATCCGGCGTCCAGACCCGACCTGACGGGTTCTGCGGCGAGCACCACAGCAGCAGCTTTTCTGATCCGTCCAACCGCGACTGCGCATCGTCCAGATCAAGCCCATAGCTGTCGCCATCGCGTACCAGCGGGCATTCCACCACGCGGCGGCCGGATTTGTTCACCTTATGGGCAAACTCATGGTAGACGGGCGTGAAGATCACGACGCCATCTCCCGGTTCACTCCAAACATCCAGACACAGGGCAATCGCATTGCCCAACCCTTGCGAGGTCAGAATCCAATCGGTGTCGATCTCCCAGTTGTGGCGTGTCTTCATCCACCACTGGATTGCATTCAGATAATCCGGGTGCATCCATGAATATCCAAACGCGCCATGATCGGCCGCTTCCCGCACCGCCTCGATCACGCAAGGGGCCGTGGCATAGTCGGAATCAGCCGTCCACATGGCCAGCCCATCCTCGGGGGCGACACCGTAAAGCTGCTCCATCTTGTCCCATTTTGAAGAGTTGGTGCCCCGGCGGTCGATCAGGTCGTTGAAAGTCATGTCATCTCCATCTGTCGAGGCGAAAGCTAACCACAAATCCATAAGGTGCAAGGGGGCCGTTGCGGAGGCGGGCGCGATGGCCTAAATCAGCCCCATGAAACGTAATATCCTGATCCATCCCGATCCCCGCCTGAAAAAGGTCTGCGCGCCGGTGGCTGACATCACCGATGATCTGCGCAAACTGGCCGATGACATGCTGGAGACGATGTATGACGCGCCCGGTATTGGCCTTGCTGCGCCGCAGATCGGTGTGCTCGACCGGCTGATCGTGGTGGACTGCGTCAAAGAAGAAGGTGAGGCCCCACGCCCACTGGTGATGTTCAACCCCGAGGTCATCGCCTCCTCGGATGAGACCAACGTCTACGAAGAAGGCTGCCTGTCGATCCCTGAGCAATATGCCGAAGTCACGCGCCCGAAGACGGTTGATGTCACCTGGCTGGACCGTGACGGTAATCTGCAGCAGGAAACCTTTGATGATCTCTGGGCGACTTGTGTGCAGCATGAGATCGACCATCTGAACGGTAAGCTGTTCATCGACTATCTCAAACCGCTCAAGCGTCAGATGATCACGCGTAAGATGCAAAAGCTCAAGCGCGAAAAGGCCCGCACATGACGGTGCGGACCTGCCTGCCATGGCCCGACAAACGTCTGCGCACCAAGGCCGAGGACGTCCCCGAGATCACCGACGACATCCGCACCATCTGGGATGACATGATCGATACGATGGAGGCGATGCCGGGCGTTGGCCTCGCTGCGCCGCAGATCGGAGTGATGCTGCGGCTGGCTGTCGTGGATGGCTCGACCCAGCGGGGCAAAGCTGTGCGACTGGCCAACCCCGAGATTCTGCACAGCTCGGTTGAGCTGCGTGAACATGACGAGGCCAGCCCGAACTTGCCCGGCGTGTCCGCCAAGGTAAAGCGACCGCGCGCAGTGACTGTGAAATTTCTCAACGAACAGGGCCAGATCGACCGCCGCGATTTTGTCGGCATCGAGGCCACCAGCGTGCAGCATCAGATCGACCACCTGAACGGGCGGATGTATTTCGACCGGCTCAGCAAGGTCAAACGCGACATGCTGCTGCGCAAAGCACAGAAGATGGGGTGAAACCCCATCCTACGGAGGGACGGATGCGTATCATCTTCATGGGAACGCCAGATTTCTCGGTGCCGGTGCTGGATGCGCTGGTCCGTGCCGGGCACGAAATCGCCGCCGTCTATTGCCAACCGCCACGCCCCGCCGGTCGCGGTAAAAAAGACCGTCCAACCCCGGTGCACGCGCGTGCCTTGGCGCTGGGCTTAGACGTTCGCCATCCGACCTCGCTGAAATCGCCCGAAGAACAGGCCAGCTTTGCCGCGCTGAACGCCGATATCGCGGTGGTCGTCGCCTATGGCCTGATCCTGCCACAACCTATTCTGGACGCGCCAACCCATGGCTGCCTGAACATTCACGCCAGCCTGTTGCCGCGCTGGCGTGGGGCCGCGCCTATACACCGCGCGATCATGGCAGGCGATGTGCAAACCGGTGTTTGTATCATGCAGATGGAGGCCGGGCTGGATACCGGTCCCGTTCTGCTGCGCGAAGCCACCGAGATCGGGATTGAGGAAACCACGGCGCAACTCCATGACCGCCTGTCGGATATGGGCGCGGCTCTGATTGTTGAGGCTCTGGCCAAACTGCACAGCCTTACACCTGACCCGCAGCCCGATGAGGGCGTGACCTACGCCGCCAAGATCGACAAATCCGAGGCACGTATCGACTGGTCGGCCCCCGCGTCCGAAGTCGATAGAAAAATCCGTGGTCTCTCCCCGTTCCCCGGCGCATGGACCGAGGTCGAGGGTAATCGGATCAAACTACTGGCTTCGCGGCTGGCCGAAGGACGGGGCACTCCGGGCGAGGTGCTGGACGACCACCTGCGCGTGGCTTGCGGCGAAGGCGCAGTTGAGTTGCTGCGCTTGCAACGGGCAGGCAAGGGCGCGCAGGATAGGGAAACTTTTCTGCGGGGATGGCCCATGCCGGCCGGGACCCGCCTGTCATCGGAGTAGGCGTACATGATCATGATCATGATGGGCACGGTCGTGATTGCCGGGATCGTAGGCTATCTGTCTGAACAGACTGGCTTTACCCATAACGGCTATCTGCAGTCGATCATCATCTGCGTGGGTGGTGCTTTCCTGTTCTATTTCGTGCGCATCATGTTCGGCATCAGCTTTGGCCCGCCGGGGTTGGACGCGGTGCTGTCCTCGATCGGTGCGCTGATCATCGTGCCCACGCATTGGAGGAAATGATATGCCGATCATCGCCCTGATCATCGTCGGAGCCGCTGCAGGTTTCCTCGCCACCCGCCTAATGCGGATCGAGGCCGATATTCCAACCACCATGCTGATCGGCATTGTCGGCGCTTTGGTAGGCGGTTTGGTCCTACGCACGCTCATCACCGTGATGGGATGGCTCTCAGGGTTTATCGGCGCCGTTCTGGGCGCGCTTTTGGTGATATGGATTTGGCAGACATATATCCGCCGCTGATCGCTTGACCCGACCGTGATCTGCGACCAATGTCCCGTCAATTCTTTGTTGAAAGGCCTCTCATGTCGCATGATCTGACCGCCGGAGACGTCGCGCTGATGGGCGTGCCGTTGGACCTGCATTCCTCATTCCTGCAAGGCCCCGCCTTTGCCCCGGGTCGCATCCGCGAGGCGTTGCATTCCGGCGCGGCCAACCTGACCGCCGAGGATGGCACTGATCTGGGCGCAACCGACCGCTTCAAAGACACCGGCGATCTGGATGTGTTCGAGATGATGGGGCAGGAACCCATCGACCGGATCGAGGCAGGGGCCGCCGCCCGGATCGAAGCCGGTGCACGATTATTGTCGTTGGGGGGCGATCACTCGGTCGCCTATCCGCTGATCAAGGCGCATGCGGACCGGTATGAGGGGCTGAATGTCCTGCATATTGATAGCCATCCCGACCTTTATGACAGCCAGCAGATTGGCCCGCTGGGTCATGGCTGTCCATTTGCCCGCGTGATGGAGACCGGCAAGATCAAACGTCTTGTTCAGGTCGGGATCCGCACCATGAACAAGCACCAACAGGAACAGGCCGACAAGTTCGGGGTCGAGGTGATCGACATGCGCAACTGGCGCCCCGATCTGGAGATCAGCTTTGACGGCCCGGTCTATCTGTCACTGGACCTCGATGCGCTGGATCCGGCCTTTGCCCCCGGCGTTTCACATCACGAACCCGGCGGTCTCAGCACGCGTGAGGTGATCGACCTGATCCATCGGTTCAAAGGCCAGTTGATCGGCGCGGATATTGTCGAGTTGAACCCGCACCGCGACCCCTATGGCATGACCGCCATGGTGGCGGCGAAATTCGTCAAGGAAATCGGCGCGCAGCTGCTCAGTCGCTAACGTTCGTCGCAGATTGCGGCAGTGCCAAGGCGAGGGGCGGACCGTGTAGTCATGTCGAACCGGTTCGCCTCGGACGCCGTCATCCAGTGCATCTCTTCCTCGGATGCTGCATCCAGCGTGAACCAGTAGAAGTCGGGATCGACGCCGATATCTTCGAAATAGTTCAAATACCGGTCATGCTCGGGGTGATCTTCGGGTAGCTCCGCAGCGACATAGCCGCCGCCGCCCCAGCTGTGTACGCCCACGCAGGCGCCGGGTTCCAGCACGCGTCGGTTACCGGCTAGAAACAAATCGGTGCCGCCCGAGGCCACCAGCCCGTTTGACGGAACCACCGTGTCGAACCCTTCCTCACGCACTACGCGACTGAAGACCACATTCGAGTCATCATCGACCGAACCTTCGATATTTTGCAGCACCAGCGTCTTGATCTCGGGGTTCTCGTCCATCACTTCTTCAAACGCGCTGAGCGTTGTGTGGTCGATCGTTCCGGACGCGACGATCTGATTGCCCACTGCCGTGAAGCTCACCGGGGCGTATTGCTCTGCACATGCCGTTAGCAGCAGTGCCGTGGCCAGAAACGAAAGTCTGTAGGTCATCGCGATCTCTTGTCCGTTTCTACCCTATTGCCGAGGCGGTCGGGCCTTGTAAACCGGCAACTGCCAACCGAACAGCAGAGATCCGGCGCGCAACGCCCAGCAAATCAATGCACATAAGCCCAATGCCAGCAGGCCTTCCAGCCCGAGGCGGGTGGCAAACACAGCGGTCAAGGCTCCGATAAAGGCGCAGGATACATAAAGCTCACCCTGTTTCAGTACCAGCGGCACCTCGTTGCACACCACGTCACGCATCAAGCCGCCCAAACAGCCCGTGGTCACCCCCATCAGCACTACGATGATACCGGATTGATCCAGTGACAACGCTGCACCCGTGCCAGCAGCGACCGCGATGGACAGGGCGAAACTGTCCAACCAGACCAGCCAATTATACCGGCTTTCGACCAGATGAGCGGTAAAAAATACCAGCACCGCAGCGCCGCAAGCGATCAGGATATAAGCGGGCTGACCGACCCAGAAGATCGGATGTCGGTCCAGCAGCAAGTCGCGTACGGTACCACCGCCCACTGCCGTCAGACAGGCGATGAAGGCAAACCCGACCAGATCAAGCTGCGCTCGGCTGGCCACCAGCGCACCGGTCAGCGCAAAGACCAAAACCGAGGCGTAATCCAGCAGGGCAAGCCCGCTCACGCCTGCGCCTTCTTAGGTTTGAATGGAGCCATGCCAGCGCGTGCCAACTCATCCGCGCGTTCATTTTCGGGATGGCCCGCATGGCCCTTGACCCATTCCCAGGTCACCTGATGCCGCTCTTGCGCCTCATCCAGCCGCTGCCACAGATCGACATTTTTGACCGGCTTCTTGTTCGACGTCTTCCAGCCGTTCCGCTTCCACCCGAAAATCCATCCCGTCACGCCGTTCTTCACATAAGCGCTGTCGGTGACGATGGTCAGTTTCGAGGGCCGCTCCAGCGTCTCCAAAGCACTGATTGCAGCCAGCAGTTCCATCCGGTTGTTGGTTGTCTCGGCTTCGCCTCCGCTCAGCTCGCGTTCTTTCAGGATGGTCTCGCCATCCATCGCGCGCAGCAGTACGCCCCAGCCGCCGGGGCCGGGATTTCCGGAACAGGCACCATCGGTATAGGCAAAGAGATCAGGCATGAGCGAATACCAGAATGAATCCGTCGTAAGACCCGGCCAAACCTTTCCCCATTCCCTGCATGGTACGATCAATGGTGAAACCTGCCGAGGTCAGGGCGTCCTTGATCTGGGTCTCTGAATAATAGGTATAGTAACGGTCCAAATCATCGCGATGCTCGCCCGTGCCCAGCTTCATTCCTAGAAACAGCTGCCCGCCCGGCTTCAGTGCGGTGTGGATCGCGTTCAGATGACGCGGGAAATCGGCGCGCGGGGCGTGCAGCAGGCAGAAACTGGCATAGACGCCGTCATACTCTGCCACCTCGGTGACGTCATCGAAGGTGCCAAGGTGGGCGTCAACACCGTTGCTCCGCGCATGTTCAACAAAGGCAGGGGTTGCATCCAGCGCCCGTACCTTCAGCCCTTGCCGCATCAGAAACGCGCTGTCTGATCCGGGACCCGAGCCCAGATCCAGCACATATCCACCCTCGCGGACCGCATCTACAAAAGCCTGACGCGCCTCTAGCTGCTCGGCGGGCAGGGGGATCCTTAGGTAATCCGCAACGCGATCCGTGTAGGCCTTGATGGTCCGTTCATCACTCACAGGTAAACTCCCATAGCAAGACAGGTCAGCACGACAGCAGTTAGCAGGACGCGCAGCCGCATCCACCAGACCGGGGTCAACCGCCAATATGAGAACATGGCGTCCAGCAAAAGCAAGCCCGCAAACCCATACATCAGGTTGGTGCCCGCATTCACCGGACCGCCGCCGGTCGTGAAAAATGCCCAAAGTGCAGGTAACACCGACAAGGTGTAACAGGCCGCAGCTTTGCTGCCTGAGGTTTTGGTGGCGAAGCCCCACAACACGCCCGACATGAAACTCAGGATTACCGAGCCATAAAATAGCTGAATATACGGCCCCACGAAGCGCGACCCCAGCGTCTGCCGACCCCAATCGTTCAAATCACCGTTCAGATAAGTCAGCGCGCCCCAGACAAACGGGATCAGCCCAGTCAAACCAAGGAATAACGGCGCGCGGGGGATGCCGCTCATGATGGTTCCCGCAATACGCGGGGAACTTTGAACTCGACATTCTCGACAGCGGTTTCGACCAGTTCGACGGTGACATCGTAGTGGTCGCGGAATGCATCGATCACCTCGTTCACCAGCACCTCGGGCGCGGACGCCCCGGCGCTGACCGCAATGCTGGAAATCCCCTCCAGCGCACGCCAGTCGATCTCGGTCGCGCGCTGCACCAGCTGCGCATAACTGCATCCGGCGCGCGAGGCGACCTCGACCAGACGACGTGAATTCGATGAGTTCGGCGCACCCACCACCAGCAAGGCATCGGCCTTCGGAGCGACAGCTTTCACCGCTTCCTGCCGGTTGGTGGTGGCATAACAAATGTCTTCCTTGTGCGGCCCGACGATGGCGGGGAAGCGGGCCTCAAGCGCGGCAATAATGTCCTTGGTGTCATCCACCGATAGGGTTGTCTGGGTGACAAAGGCCAGCTTTTCGGGGTTACGCACAGCGACCTGCGCCACATCTTCGACCGTTTCAACCAGCAGCACCTCGCCCTCGGGCAGTTGCCCCATGGTGCCGATGGTTTCGGGGTGGCCCTTGTGGCCGATCATGATCATCTGCAGCCCGGCATCCGCATGGCGCTGCGCCTCGACATGTACCTTGGATACAAGCGGGCAGGTGGCGTCGACATATATCATCTCGCGCTGGGCTGCTGTGGCGGGCACCGATTTTGGCACACCGTGGGCCGAGAAGATCACGGGGCGATCATCAGGGCATTCGTCCAGCTCCTCTACAAACACGGCACCCTTGGCGCGCAGCCCGTCGACGACGAATTTGTTGTGCACGATCTCATGGCGCACATAGACAGGCGCCCCCCATTTTTGAAGGGCCATTTCCACAATCTTGATGGCACGGTCCACACCGGCGCAGAACCCGCGCGGGGCGGCCAGATATAATGTCAGCGGCGGCTTTGTCATTCGGCGATCTCCTGGACCGAACACCTAGGTCTTTTCATTGCCATGGTCCAGACAGCACTGCGTCATTTCACTGACATGAATCGCTGTTAGCACAAGGGTGTTTTCAGCACCTATACCTTTAAAGTCGCGCGGCCAGGGCTTCTGGCCCTGGCCGCGCATATTCTTGCCAACCCCCATTGGTGAGTGGTGGGGTTTGGTGGGGTCAGTGCCCGCCTGCAGCTGCGACGCTGCGGGGTTCAGTCGGCATCTCGCGCGGAGGGCGGCCGATCACGTCGCGCAGGTCTTCCAGCTCAATGAAGTTATCGGCCTGGCGGCGCAGTTCGTCCGAAATCATCGGCGGCTGGCTACGGATGGTCGAAACAACGGAAACACGTACGCCCTGCCGTTGCAGGCTTGCGATCAGCGGGCGGAAATCCCCATCGCCCGAAAACAGTACGATATGATCAACGCGTGGTGCCAGTTCCATGGCATCGACGGTAAGCTCGATATCCATGTTTCCCTTGACCTTCCGACGCCCCATGCTGTCGGTGTATTCCTTGGCCGGTTTGGTGACCATGGTGAAGCCATTATAGTGCAGCCAGTCCACCAGAGGCCGGATCGGGGAATACTCGTCATTTTCCAGTAGCGCTGTGTAGTAGAAAGCTCTAAGCAGTTTGCCTCTGCGCATAAATTCCTGACGCAGCAACTTGTAGTCGATGTCAAACCCCAGTGCTTTGGCGGCTGCATAAAGATTCGAGCCGTCGATGAACAGCGCTAGCCGTTCGTCCTTGTAAAACATAAAATGGTCCTTCCGGTATAAGCCACCGCACCGTGAGCTCCGTGAGTGATAAAGTAATAGGTCAGTGCAATGGTGTCCTAAAAATAGGTGTTTTAGGCTTTATCGCAAGTATTCTCTGGTCCGAATATGGGGTCTGAAGTGGACAAAACCTTGTCAAAAGCGGTCATTGCCCTAGGGGCAAATCTCAGTCTGAGAGGTTGTGGGCCCAAGGTGACACTTGAGCGGTCGCTGATCGCGATGGCCGAGGCTGGCTTGGTGATTCGCAAGATAAGCCGGTTTTTTGCCACCCCATGCTTTCCGGCAGGGGCAGGGCCGGACTATGTCAACGCAGCGGTTTTGATCGAATCGGACCTCACGCCACAGGGTGTTCTGGACCTGCTGCACCGCATCGAACATGATTTTGAGCGCGCCCGTGAACAGCGTTGGGGCATGCGCACTCTGGACCTCGATCTGGTCTGTTGGGATGAACTTGTGCTGCCGGATGACGCCGAATACCAGCGCTGGCTGACCCTTCCCCCCGAAGATCAGACCAAATCTGCGCCGGAACACCTTATCCTGCCCCATCCGCGCTTGCAGGACCGCGCTTTTGTGCTTGTTCCCATGATGGATGTCGCCCCCGATTGGCGCCATCCCGTTCTGGACCGGACAGTGACGCAGATGGTTGCAGCCTTGCCGCCCGATGAGGTGGCAGAGGTCAAGCCTCTGTGATCCTCGCATTTGCGGCATTTCTTGCTTGTCAAGGCGGGGATTCGCGCTTAGATAAACCCCTTCCTGCCACGGATTCATTTACGGAGAGCGCCCCATGGCCCGCGTTACGGTCGAAGATTGTGTAGACAAGGTCCCGAACCGGTTCGAACTGGTGATGCTTGCAGCCCACCGGGCACGCGAGATTTCTGCTGGTGGCCCGATCACCGTTGACCGCGATAACGACAAGAACCCTGTCGTCTCGCTACGCGAAATCGCCGACGAAACCCAAAGCGCTGATGAGCTGCGCGAACGTCTGATCGAAGCCAACCAGACCCAGATCGAGGTTGATGAGCCCGAAGAAGATCAGATGGCCCTGCTGATGGGTGCGGAATCTGACAAGCCTGCGGATGACGACATGTCGGAAGAAAAGCTCCTGCGCGCTCTGATGGAGGCCCAGGGCCAGGGGTAACCCAAGCGACAAAGGTGCGGACCGGATGATTTCAGAAGAAGACCTGATTGCGCTGGTCCGCAATTACAATCCCAAGACAAATGCCGACCGCATCGAAAGGGCCTATGAATTTGGCCAACAGATGCATCAAGGCCAGTTCCGCCATTCCGGCGAGCCCTATTTCTCTCATCCCGTTGCAGTTGCCGCCATCCTGACCGAACAGCGTCTGGATGATGCGACCATTATAACGGCCCTGTTGCACGACACGATCGAAGACACCAAAGCCAGTTATGGCAAGGTTACCGAACTGTTCGGGGATGAGGTCGCCAAGCTGGTCGATGGCGTCACCAAGCTGACCAACCTGCAGCTGTCCAGCCGTGAGACCAAACAGGCCGAGAATTTCCGCAAGCTGTTCATGGCCATGTCCAAGGATCTTCGGGTTATTCTGGTCAAGCTCGCCGACCGTCTGCACAACATGCGCACGATCAAGGCGATGCGCCCTGAAAAGCAGGTGCAAAAAGCGCGTGAGACAATGGATATTTACGCGCCGCTTGCGGGCCGGATGGGGATGCAATGGATGCGCGAGGAACTCGAAGACCTTGCCTTCCGCGTCCTGAACCCCGAAGGCCGCCAGTCGATCATCCGCCGCTTTATCACTCTGCAACGCGAAACCGGCGACGTGATCCATCGCATTACCGGCGACATGCGGCACGAATTGGAAAAGGCGGGCATTGAAGCCGAAGTCTTTGGTCGCGCCAAGAAACCCTATTCGATCTGGCGTAAGATGCAGGAAAAGGATCAGGGTTTCTCACGTTTGTCCGACATCTACGGGTTCCGCATCATCACCCAGACCGAGGAAGACTGCTATCGCACACTCGGTGCCATCCACCAGCGCTGGCGCGCGGTGCCAGGGCGATTCAAGGACTATATCAGCCAACCGAAATCGAACGGTTATCGCTCGATCCACACAACAGTTTCGGGGCGCGACGGCAAACGGGTCGAGGTCCAGATCCGCACCCGCCAGATGCACGATGTGGCCGAAACCGGCGTTGCAGCGCACTGGTCCTATCGCGACGGTGTGCGGTCCGAAAACCCCTTTGCGGTTGACCCGGCAAAGTGGATCGCAAACCTGACCGAGCAATTCGACAGCGAGGATGATCATGAGGATTTCCTCGAAGCTGTGAAGCTCGAGATGTATTCGGACCAGGTGTTCTGCTTCACCCCCAAGGGCGATGTGGTGAAACTGCCGCGTGGGGCGACGCCGATTGATTTTGCTTACGCAATCCACACCCGCATTGGTCATGCCTGCGTGGGGGCCAAGGTTGATGGCATTCGTGTGCCGCTTTGGACCCGGCTCAAGAACGGTCAATCGGTGGACATCATCACCGCCGATGGCCAGAGCCCGCAGGTCACTTGGCTTGAGATCGCGGTCACCGGCAAAGCCCGCACCTCGATCCGCCGCGCCTTGCGCGAGGTCGACCGGGAACGCTTCATCAAGCTGGGTAAGGAACTGGCCCGCGCCGGGTTCGAAAACCTGGGCCGCAAAGCCACCGACAAGGCGCTGGAAACCGCTGCCAAACACCTGCGTTTAAAAGATCGGGACGAGTTGCTGGCCCGTCTGGGCAGTGCCGAGTTGACCGCCCATGAGGTGGTCGAAGCGGTATATCCCGAACTCACCAAGGATGATGGCGACGCGATCTCGCCCCGTCGTGCTGTGATCGGGCTTGAACCGGGCCAGAAATTCGATCGTGCCCCCTGTTGCCAGCCACTGCCAGGCGAGCGCATCGTCGGAATTACATATCGCGGCAAGGGTGTTGTCGTGCACGCCATCGACTGCGATCGCCTGACCGAGTTTGAAAATGAACCCGAGCGCTGGGTTGATCTGCACTGGCATTCGGGCACCCACCCCGCCGTCTATGGCGCGACGCTGGATTTGACCATCGGCAATGATGCCGGGGTGCTGGGGCGTATTTGCACATTGATCGGCGAGAAAAAGGCCAATATCTCGAACCTCGAATTTGTCGACCGCAAACCGGATTTTTATCGGCTGATGATCAATGTCGAACTTCGCGACCTTGAACAGTTGCATTCGCTGATGCTGATGCTCGAGGCTGAAAGCGACGTTGCTGCGGTCGAACGGTACCGGGAAAGTGCGAAACCCGCCGTTGCGGCTGGCTGAGAAGGGGTGATCACGAGTGGTTTTCAAGCGCCGAGATCGCCGCTCGCCTGTCCAAGTCGCGTCAGAGTTCGTCTATCCGCGCGGCGGATGGACCCGTGCCTTTCACTATGTCAAACATCGGGTTCGGCGCCTGCCTGACAGCCCGGAACGCATCGCGCGTGGCATCGGGGCAGGGGTGTTTGCCTCATTCACGCCTTTCTATGGCTTGCATTTCCTGGTCGCCGCCGTGCTGGCGCGGCTGCTGAACGGCAACATTCTTGCCGCGCTCAGCGGCACGTTCTTTGGCAATCCCCTGACCTATGTGCCGATCGCGGTCATCAGCCTGCAAACCGGGCATTTCCTGCTGGGGACCAAGTTCCGCAAAGACGATACCGATGGGTTGATGGGGAAATTTGCGGATGCGATGGGCGATCTCAAGGACAATTGCATCGCCATGTTCACCCATCGCGAGGCGGACTGGCACGGGCTTAGCCGGTTCTATGACGATGTGTTCTTTCCTTATATGATCGGCGGGGTCATTCCAGGCATCGTGGCCGGAGTGATCTGCGCCTATCTTAGCCTGCCGCTTATCCGTACTTATCAGCAACGCCGCCGCGCCAGAATCAAAGCGAAGTTTGAACAAATCAAACGCCTTGCTCAGGCAGAGGCTGACGTTCCCCCGACAAAACCACTAGGCTCGACCTCAGGGACAATGAAGGATTCGAAAGATGTCTGACAACCGTTTGCGTCTGGGCGTGAATATCGACCACGTAGCCACCGTGCGGAATGCGCGCGGCGGGGCCTATCCCGACCCACTACGCGCCGCCCGGATCGCGGAAGAGGCCGGGGCCGACGGCATCACAGCACATCTGCGCGAAGATCGCCGCCACATCTCGGACGCCGATATCGACGGGTTGATGGAGATCCTGTCGGTGCCGCTGAACTTCGAGATGGCCGCAACGGACGAGATGCAGAAAATCGCCCTGCGCCACAAGCCACACGCCGTCTGCATCGTTCCCGAAAAGCGCGAGGAACGCACAACCGAAGGGGGGTTAGAAGTCGCGCGCGAGGAAAATAAGCTGGCCCATTTCATTGCGCCCTTGCGCGATGTGGGCTGCCGCGTGTCGATCTTCATCGCCGCCGACCAGCGCCAGATCGACGCCGCCCACCGCATCGGGGCCGAGGTGATCGAACTGCACACCGGTGCCTATTGCGATTTCCACGCCGAAGGCAAACTGGACGACGCCGCGCGCGAACTGGAAGCCCTGCGCGAGATGTCCGCCTATGCCCATTCGCTGGGTCTTGAAGTTCATGCGGGTCACGGGCTGACTTACGACACCGTACAACCGGTGGCAGCCTTCCCTGAAGTGCGTGAGCTGAACATCGGCCACTTCCTGATCGGCGAGGCCATCTTTCGCGGCCTCACCCCGGCGGTTCACGAAATGCGCCGCCTGATGGACGAGGCGCGGGCATGATCACACCCGGTTTTGTGGCGATCTGGTTTGCATGGCTCATGGCCGGGGGCTCTCCGGGCCCTGCCACCATGGGCATCGCCGGAACCGCCATGAACGAAGGCCGCACCGCCGGTCTGGCCTTTGCGCTGGGCATCTGCGCCGGGTCCGCCGCGTGGGGCATCGCCGCCGCACTGGGGCTGTCGGCGATCATGCTGGCCAATGTCTGGGTGTTCGAGGTGATCCGCTATATCGGCGTCGCTTATCTGGGCTGGCTGGCGCTCAAGGCGCTACGTCGCGCGCTGACTTCGGATGAAGTGGCGCTGGGCAATCCGGTCACCGGCTCATTGGGTACGATATTTGCCAAGGGTGCAGCGATCCACCTGACCAACCCCAAGGCGATCCTCAGCTGGGGCTCGATCTACGCCATCGTTGCGCCAAATGACGCCAGCCTTGCTATGCTGCTGGGTTATTTCGCCATGCTCTATGCGGGTTCACTGCTGATCTTCATCGGCTACGCCTTCCTGTTTTCGTCTGCGCGCATGGTCAACGCCTATCGCCGCGCCCGCCGATGGTTTGATTTTGCCTTCGCGGGTTTCTTTGGCGTGGCCAGCTACAAGATCCTCACGGTGCGCCTGTCATGACCTCTGAGGTGCAAGGATGATCCGACATTGCGTGATGCTGCGACTCAAGCCCGATCACGACACCGCAGAGCTTGCAGCTGTGATGGATGGGCTGGGCGCGGTCGCAGACCGTTTGTCTGGCTGCGGTGGCTTCACCCACGGCCCCAACCGCGATTTTGAGGCAAAATCCCCAAGCTATCCCTACGGCTTCACACTGGATTTCGCGGCTCAGGCCGACCTGCGGCGCTACGCCAGTGACGAAACCCACCAGCAGCTGGGCGCTCGGCTTGTCGCTTTGTGCGTGGACGGGGCCGAGGGCGTTTTGGTGTTCGATCTGGAAATGCCCGACGCGGTTGACCAATAGGAGACGAGGGACTTTCATGAAAGCAATTACTTATCGCGGATTCGGTGCGGCGTCGGACGTCCTAGAATTGGTCGACCTGCCCACGCCCAACCCCGGCCCAGGCGACGTTCTTGTCCGGGTCCACGCCAGCGGCATCAACCCCTCAGACGTCAAGCTGCGCGGCGGCGCGCGCCCTGGCGCTGTGATGCAATACTCTATGGTTGTTCCCCACTCGGACGGGGCCGGAGTGATTGAGGCCGTAGGCGAAGGGGTCGATCCCGCGCGCGTCGGCGAACGTGTCTGGATCTGGAACGGCCAATGGCAACGCGCTTTTGGCACTGGGGCCGAATACATTGCGCTACCCTCCGAACAGGCCGTATTCCTTCCAGATACGACCGGCTTCGCCGAGGGCGCGTGTTTTGGTATCCCAGCCTTGACTGCATGGTATGCGCTCTATTGTGACGGACCGATCAATGACCAGACTGTGCTTGTGACCGGTGGTGCAGGAACGGTTGGGCGCTACGCCTGCCAGATGGCCGCGTTGGGTGGCGCGCGCGTTATCACAACGGTCAGTTCAGATGAAAAAGCCGCCCATTCCGGCGCGTCCGAATGGATCAAGTACCGCACGCAAGACGTGGCCGAGGCGGCGATGGACATGACCAACGGCGCAGGCATAGACCGCATTGTCGAGGTTGATTTCGCCGCCAACCAACCCGCTTCCCTTTCTATGATCCGCCCCGGTGGCACCATCGCCAGCTATGCCTCGGCTTCGCAAATGAAGCCCGAACTGGATTTCTATGGCTTCATGTTCAAGAACATCCGCCTGCATATGCTGATCGTCTACCAACTCGACGCCGCGGCCCGCCGTCGTGGCGAGGCGCAGTTGGGCCAGTGGCTGGAACAAGGCGCACTGTCGCACGCCGTCGTCCCCGGCGGAGGGCTGATGGATGCGGCAAATGCACACGCAATGGTCGAAGCGGGGCAAAAGCTCGGGACCGTTGTGTTGGAGGTCTGACATGATCCTCGGCATCGGCACCGACCTCGCTAATATTGACCGCATTCAGGGCACGCTCGACCGGTTCGGCGACCGCTTCCGTAACCGTGTCTTCACTGAAACCGAACAACGCAAGGCTGAGCGTCGCGCCGATACTGCGGGCACCTACGCCAAACGCTGGGCCGCGAAAGAGGCGTGCTCGAAGGCGTTAGGCACCGGCCTGCGGATGGGGATCGCGTGGAAAGATATGGCGGTGACCAACCTGCGCACGGGTCAGCCCGTTATGCATGTCACCGGCTGGGCCGCCGAGCGTCTGAAAGAAATGACTCCCGAAGGCCACGAGGCGATCATCCACGTCACCCTGACCGATGATCATCCCTGGGCGCAGGCCTTTGTGGTGATCGAGGCCCGCCCGCTGCAAGAAGCACCCGCGCAGCCTTGACTTGCCTCCACCCGACACGCATGTAGCACCCCAACCACGCATAGACTGGAGAGAGCAGTATGGCCGAGGAAGCCAAATCCGGAAACGCCGTCTGGGAGACGATCAAAACTATCGTCTACGCCCTGCTGATCGCGGGCGTTTTCCGCACGCTTTTCTTTCAGCCGTTCTGGATTCCCTCAGGCTCCATGAAGCAGACGCTGCTGATCGGTGATTTCCTCTTCGTCAATAAGATGGCCTATGGCTATTCCTACGCGTCCTGCCCTAGCCTGATCATCCCCAGCGTCGGCCTGAACATCGATGCCGAGGATGTGTGCGGTTGGATGCAGGGTGATGACAACTCCCGTCTGCTGGGTGGCGATCCCGAGCGGGGCGATGTCATCGTCTTCCGCCATCCGGTAACAGGGCGCGACTATATCAAGCGACTGATCGGCCTGCCGGGTGATCGTATCCAGATTCGTGAAGGTCAAATCATCCTCAACGACACTCCTGTGCCGCAGCAACCCGATGGTGTGTTCACCGAAGTTGCTGAACCGCAGGGCCCACAAGGCCTGCGCCCGCGCTGTTCCAACGGTCCCGTCGGGATCGGCGGTGTTTGCGAAAAGAACCGCCTGATCGAGACCCTGCCAAATGGCGTGTCCTACGACGTGCTGAACATCGGCAATCAGGGATCGGACAATACCGGGGTCTATACTGTACCCGAGGGCCACTATTTCTTCATGGGCGACAACCGCGACAACTCGGCCGACAGCCGCTTGCCGCAATCCGCCGGTGGCGTGGGCTATGTTCCTTACGAAAACCTGATCGGTCGCGCCGACCGGATCATGTTCTCCTCCGCTGGCCGGTCCATGCTGTTCTTCTGGACATGGCGCGGTGACCGCTTCTTCAAGGCGGTCAATTGAAGCTATCGGCTGAGATAAAGGCGTTCCAGCAACGCTTGGGGTATGAGTTTTCCGACCCTGAACTGCTGGTGCGTGCGCTGACCCACGGCTCGGTGTCCTCTGCCACGCGCCCCGACAATCAGCGTCTTGAATTTTTGGGCGACCGCGTCCTGGGTCTCGTCATGGCCACTGCTTTGCTTGAGGCCGACAAGAAAGCTTCCGAAGGCCAACTGGCCCCCCGTTTCAACGCGCTGGTGCGCAAGGAAGCCTGCGCCGATGTGGCCCGCCAGATTGATTTGGGTGCGGTGCTGAAACTGGGCCGGTCCGAGATGCTGTCCGGAGGTCGTCGCAAGCAGGCCTTGCTGGGCGACGCGATGGAGGCGGTCATCGCGGCCATCTACCGCGACGCAGGATTCGAGGCTGCCCGAGACGTGATCCTCGCCCTCTGGGGCGATCGCATCCACAAGGTCGAGGCCGACGCCCGCGATGCAAAAACCGCCCTGCAGGAATGGGCACAGGCCCGCGGCCAGAAACCACCCAGCTATGTCGAGGTCAAACGCACCGGCCCTGACCATGCCCCGATCTTCACGATCGCCGCTCGTCTGCAAAATGGTACCGAAGCTCAGGCCACCGCAGGCTCCAAGCGACAGGCCGAACAGGCAGCGGCAAAGGCTCTGTTGGAACAGTTGTCTTGATCCGTTTTGCGGCCAGATCATGAAGATCAGACCCGCCCAAAAAACCGACGCCGCCAGCCTTGCGGCCCTGTCGATTGAGGTCTGGATCGGAACCTACCTAAAGCGTGGTGTGAATTCCTTCTTTGCCGAATTCGCACTGTCCGAATTCACAACCGCCCGGTTCGAAGCCATATTGGACGACGGCCAAGATCTCTTGATGGTTTCTGAAAACGAAGACGGGATCGACGGCTATATTCGGCTTGCGGAAAGTCGCGCCGCACCTGTGGACGGGCTTTCTGACCTAGAAATCGTGACGTTCTACGTCCAGCACCGCCATCAAGGTAAAGGCATCGGCTCAGCGCTGCTCGATATCGCGATTGACTACATGCGTGAAAAAGGGCGCCCGTCGATTTGGCTGACAACCAATTCCGAGAACACGCCCGCAATCGACTTCTATCTAGCCAAAGGGTTCCGGCAGGTCGGAGTCACAGATTTTCGGATCGGGGACCAAGCCTATCCGAACCAAGTTCTGGCGTTGAACACTACAACCTGATCGCGCGATCAAGCCCGGCCAATGCCGGCACCGGCCGACCGGGCAGCGTCGCCCTATGGGCCGCAGACTGGCCTTCGCTCACAGATATCCGCGATGCGACAAATCCCTCTGGCCCGTCCGCGCATTCTGCTATAGGGGTGCGCACTTGCAAACAGGATCGCAGGACACATGAGCACACGCGCCGGATTTATCGCCCTGATCGGAGAGCCCAACGCAGGCAAATCCACCCTTCTGAACCGCATGGTCGGAGCCAAGGTCTCGATCGTGACGCATAAGGTGCAAACCACCCGTGCTCGTATCCGTGGCGTGGCGATGGAGGGCGATGCGCAACTGGTCTTTGTGGACACGCCGGGCCTCTTCAAACCGCGCCGCCGTCTGGACCGTGCCATGGTAGCCGCCGCTTGGGGCGGGGCTGCAGATGCGGATGTGGTCGTGCTGATGATCGAGGCGCATCGCGGTATCACCGAAGGTGTCGAACGCATCCTCGAAGGCCTGGAAGAGATCGGACAGGGCCGCACCATCGCACTTGCGATCAACAAGATCGACAAGGTGCCCTCGGAAAAGCTGCTGGCGCTGACCAGTGACCTGAATGCGCGTTATCCCTTTGCCGAGACCTTCATGATCTCGGCCGAAAAAGGCCATGGTGTCGACGACCTGCGCAAATGGCTCGCCTCGGAACTGCCCGAAGGACCGTGGCTCTACCCCGAAGATCAGATCGCCGATCTGCCCCTGCGCATGATCGCCGCCGAGATGACCCGCGAGAAACTGACACTGCGCCTGCATCAGGAACTGCCCTATCAGCTGACCGTCGAGACCGAGAACTGGGAAGAGCGCAAAGACGGCTCCGCTAAGATCGATCAGGTCATCTATGTCATGCGCGATGGCCACAAAGGGATTGTGCTGGGCAAACGTGGTGAGACCATAAAGGCCGTCAGTCAGGCGGCGCGTGCCGAGCTGGAAGAGTTTTTGGACCGCAAGATTCACCTGTTCTTGCAGGTGAAAGTCCGGCCAAACTGGCTGGAGGAGTCCGAGCGCTACTCGGAAATGGGTCTGGATTTCAAAGACGGCAACGCATGACCCGGGCCAAGAATTTTCGTCGAAAATTCTCAACCCCTACGGAAAGGTCAGAACCATGACCCGGCTGACGGCTGAATTCTGGGTGCATGCCTATCTGGCGCGGCTGCGGTTTCAGGAAATACCGGCTTTTGTTGTGGCGCATGGGGATGACACCGCTGGGGCGGTGCTTATCAAACTCAACACACTCAACGGGCGGGCCGCAGCCTTTCAGCGCAGTTTTGATCTGATGAGCGGCGAGCGCAAATGGGTGGAGCTCTCATCCGGCGAAGAGGCAGACGTAGATGCCGCCATCACCCGCCAACGCAGTTTTGACCCCGACCTTTGGGTGATCGAGGTGGAAGACCGCCAAGGCAGGCACCTGCTGGGTGAAGAAGGTCTGGACTAACCCGCGCCAAATGATCTTGGACGTACGGCGCAAAGCGACTATTTTGCTTTGCAACCGGCTGAATGAAACGGCCCAATCTTCCGGGGGCCGCAGGAACAGGAGGGGGTTGAGTGGCTGAAACGCTTGCCCAGAAACTGGAAAACTCAAATCTCGGTCACTGGATGCAGCGGTTCGAGGGGTTCATGGTCTTCATCGGCGTCGTTGGCCCCTTCGCCACGCTTCCACAACTGATCAAGCTTTATTTCACCCACTCCGAACACGCGACCGGACAGTCGCTGCTGTCCTGGTCTCTGTATGCTGGGCTGTCGTTTTTGTGGTTCGCCTATGGGCTGGTGGTGGGCAAGTTGCCCATCTATGTGGGCAACGGAATCTCAATGGTGCTGAACCTGCTGATGGTTATCGGCATTCTGATTCACGCAGGTATGACGTTCTAGGGCGCGCGATCAGCCTGCATCGCTAAAATAGACAAAGCTCATCTTGTTGCCATCAGGATCGCGCGCATAAGCGCCATAGAAGTTCGGGCCATATTGAGGTCGATCTCCGGGATCACCTTCATTTGTTCCGCCATTGGCAAGAGCCTCCGCATGCACCTCGCGAACTTCCGCTTCACTTTCGCAAAGCAAGCCAACCATGTTGCCGTTTCCAACCGTCGCGGCCTCTTTGTCAAAGGGCGTCGCGACCCACATGGACCCACCGCCCCGCAGCTCGTAACAAACAGCGTGGGGCATATATTCAGCAATAACCTTGCCGCCGATTTTGGGCACAACCGCATCGTAAAAGCTTCGCGCTTTGACGACATCATTTGAACCGATCATGACATAGTTAAGTGACATTTCTTAAATTCCTCCGTGTAGAACATAAAGTGAACACTATTGCGTGAACAGATGTCACGCAACGTGTTTTTGGTGTTCCACAGGGTCAACCTAACGCGTTTCCATCTTGAACCTGCAACGGCCATAAGATTTCCTGCGTATATATCTGGTGACCTGACGAGGCCAAACTTGGACTGGCGTGATCACGGCATTCTTCTGACTTCTCGCCGTCATGGTGAGACAGCGGCGATCATCGAGGTCTTTACCGAAGCCCATGGTCGTCACGCCGGAATTGTGCGCGGTGGCACCAGCCGCAAGATCGCCCCGATCCTGCAACCCGGCGCGCAACTGGACGTGCTTTGGCGCGCGCGGCTCGAAGAACATCTTGGCACCTTTCAGGTCGAACCCCTGCGTTCGCGCGCTGCAGCGGCGTTTTCAGGGCGGCTGGCGCTGGCCGGATTAAATGCGGTGGTGGCGCTGCTGTCCTTTTGCCTGCCCGAACGCGAGCCTCATCCGGCGACCTATCAGCAAACAGAACAGTTGATGGACCTGCTGGGTCAGGATGACATCTGGCCACTGGCCTATCTGCGCTGGGAACTGGCGCTGCTGGAAGAGCTGGGCTTTGGCTTGGATCTTTCGGCCTGCGCAGTGACAGGGGCGACCGAGGGGTTGGTCCATGTCTCTCCGAAAACCGGCCGCGCGGTCAGTGCGGCGGGGGCAGGGGACTGGGCCGATAAGCTGCTGCCTTTGCCCCCCTGCCTGCGCGGCGAAGGCGCGGCTCCGGATACCGAGATTGCTGAAGCCTTGCGCACGACCGGGTATTTTCTGGAAAACCATCTGGCTCCGTCGCTGGGTCATACGCCTTTGCCGGACGCACGCGCGCGATTTGTGGCGCAGTTTACTCGGCGGCTTTGAACACCATCTCGTGCCCGTCCTCATTGCGCAGGATCAGCACATCGCCGGACACCTCGGACTGGGTCATCGCCATCAGTGCGGCGAAATAAAACCCCTCGGCTTCAAGCCCGGCGCAAGCCGCGCGGGTGGCGACAAGATCGGTGATCTCAAACCACGGGTAGGGTGCATTCAGTGTACCTGAATAAGTGTTGCACGGGGCATTGCCCTCAATCCGACCCTCTTCGGGGAATCGCAAAAGGGCGCTGGCCTCAAAAGGCTGCCCGTCGATCTCTTGCAAAGCCCATGTCTGATCCGCTGCGCCATAGGCGGCGACAGTCTCATCCTTGTCGCATTGGAACAGGGTTAAAAGGGGCAGGAACAAGGCCATACGTAACATCGCAATATCCTGTCAGTAGGGGTTCACACCGCTGATTAACTCTTCGCGCACTTCAAGGCGGGGGCGCCAGTTGTATTTGGTGTCCTCGCGCACCTGATCCCAATAAAGCACCCCGCTGTTGCGCCACGGGTCAAGGATGATGCCTTCATACATTGAATCTCCCTTAGCGCTGATCAGAGCCGAATGGTGGATGATCCGGAACGCAGTTGGAGGCGACGTGGCCCAGTGCAAATCCAGAGTGCGAAAGTTCTCTTGCTTCAAACGCGTGGTCATGGCCTGCGCCCAATCATTGCACAGACCTTTTTCGCGAAATCCGTTGATGACCTTTGCGTTGTGGATGATGGCTGGATCGGTGACGTTCCAGTCCTGTTTCAGTTGATTGGAATAGGCATAAGATATCTCGGCTGCACGCCGCGCCTCGGCAGGGTCAACCTTGGGGTCAAGCTGCTGGATCGCTTGTGCCAACTGGTCCACATCATCGGGCCCGGTGTTTGGTGCCATGGCGCATCCGGCAAGGGCCATGCAGGTGGCCAAAACTGCGATGATGATCTTCACGCTCGATTCTCCTCTGGCCAGCTTGAGCGCTGGGTTTGGTTGACGCCCTTTACCCGATTTCTGCGCTCGATCCGAGGGGGAAGTTTCGCCCATTAAGCCCTGAAACCGAGTTGTACAACTCGGAAGAAATAGGCCTGAAGATCCGTACAACACGGAAGAAAAAAGAAAACCCGGCGCAAGGCCGGGTTCAGTTGGGGAAACCGCGTCGCTTCGGGCGTCAGCCCAGCAATCGACGCGCGATGACTTGCGCCTGTATTTCTGCGGCGCCTTCAAAGATATTTAGGATGCGCGCGTCACAAAGCACGCGGCTAATTTTGTATTCCAGAGCGAAACCGTTGCCGCCATGAATCTGCAGCCCGTTATCCGCCGCAGCCCAAGCAACTCGAGCGCCCAGCAGCTTGGCCATCCCGGCCTCAAGGTCGCAACGTTGACCGTGATCTTTTTCCCAAGCAGAATAATAAGTTAGCTGTCGCGCGATCATGATCTCGACCGCCATCATCGCCAGCTTGCCCGAGACGCGAGGGAAATTGATCAGAGATTTGCCGAACTGCTTGCGGTCCTGTGCATATTGCATGGCAATGTCCAATGCACTCTGCGCTACGCCGATGGCGCGGGCAGCCGTTTGGATGCGGGCAGACTCGAAGGTTTCCATTAACTGCTTGAAACCTTTGCCTTCTTCGCCGCCCAGCAGGTTTTCACCCTTCACTTCGAAGCCGTCAAATCCCAGCTCGTATTCCTTCATGCCACGATAACCCAACACCTCAATCTCACCACCAGTCATGCCGGGCGTGGGGAAGGGGTTCTCGTCGGTTCCAGGTGTCTTTTCGGCCAGGAACATGGACAGCCCACGATGATCGGTACTGTCGGGATTAGTCCGCGCCAACAAGGTCATCACATGGGTGCGCGCCGCGTGTGTGATCCATGTTTTATTTCCTGTTATCTTATAGTTACCATCTTCACCCTTGACGGCCCGCGTGCGCAGGCTGCCCAAATCCGATCCGGTATTGGGTTCAGTGAAAACAGCGGTTGGCAGGATCTCGGCGCTGGCCAGTTTTGGCAGCCAGTTGGCCTTTTGTTCATCCGTACCGCCCGCGATGATCAGTTCTGCGGCGATTTCGGACCGTGTGCCCAGAGAACCCACACCGATGTACCCGCGCGAAAGCTCTTCCGAGACCACACACATTGAGGCTTTGGATAGGCCGAACCCGCCGAATTCTTCGGGGATGGTCAGACCGAACACGCCCATCTCGGCCAGTTCCGCGATAATCTCGATTGGGATCAGTTCGTCCTTCAGGTGCCATTCATGGGCATTAGGCTCAACCTTTTCAACGGCATAGCGGCGAAACTGGTCTCGGATCATCTCCAGTTCTTCGTCCAGACCAGACGCACCAAACATAGTGGCACCGGACTGGTCCTGCATCAACTCAACCAGACGCGTGCGCGCGGCCTGAAAGTTGGCTTGCGCCATCAGTGTCTGCACTTCGCTGCATTGGAATCCCGACAGAGCATCCCAGCCAAGGCCAAGATCCTGCAAACGTACAACCTCGCCCTGGTTCATCGGAATACCACCGGCGATCTGATGCAAGTATTCCCCAAAGGCGATCTGATGCAACAGCTGCTCCATCTCGCCGAATTTACCCTCGGCCTGAAGCGCCTCGGCCCAGCGCTGCATCTGCTGCAGCGACTGGTGGTATGTGGCCAGCCAAGCCAGCCCATGGGCGGCTGTCTGATTGGCCTCGATCAGTGCGCCCGATATGCGACCTTCGCTTGTCACCTGCGCGCGAACCGATTCGACCGCCTTATCGAACACCGCTTGAACGCCGGGCAGGGCTGCTGCGCTGAGTGTTAGAAGATCGGGCAAAACCGCTGGCTGCGTCATGTTCGTCACATCCTGTCCGTCATGGGCCATGAATCACGTCCTCTGCTGGGTTGTCTGGTCATATCATGCTGCACGTGCAGCGCAACAAAAATACGCAAATCATCCATAAAAAGTTCAAAAATTGCTTAGTGACTTTTGCAGTGCAGAAATTTTTTGGACTGGTATGAAGGGTCGATGGGACTGTTTTCACTTATGTCGCCGCAGGATTTCTGTCTGGCTTTGGTCGTTGCCTTCGTCGCGGGCTGGGTCAAAGGCATGGTCGGTTTTGCCATGCCAATGGTGCTTGTTTCTGGTCTTAGCATGATGCTGCCGCCTGAGCTGGCGCTGGCAGGTCTAATCTTGCCCACGCTGGTGACCAATGGGGTGCAGGCCTTGCGGGAAGGTTTACCTGCGGCGGCGGCGTCAGTTCGAAAGTTCAAGGTATTTCTGAGCGTTGGACTGGTCTGTCTATTGGCCAGCGCGCAGCTGATCAACATCTTGTCGCCCAAGGCATTTCTGCTGATCTTAGGCGCACCAGTTTCGTTCTTCGCTCTGATGCAACTACTGGGGCTGAAACTGACGCTGCAAGCGCCCTCAATGCGGGTTGAGGCTATGGTGGGTGCGGTGGCCGGTGCTGTCGGCGGCATCTCGGGCGTGTGGGGACCACCAACCGTGGCCTATCTGACAGCCTTGAATACACCGAAGAAGGATCAGATGCGGGTACAGGGCGTGATATACGGTCTGGGCGCCGTGGCGCTTATTGTGGCGCATCTGGGTTCGGGTATTCTAAGGACTGACACAGCGGTGTTCTCAGCGCTGCTGATTATCCCTGCCTTGGTGGGAATGCGCGGCGGTCAGTTTCTGCAGGATCGTATCGATCAGGCACAGTTCCGCAAACTCACTCTGCTTGTACTGCTGATTGCAGGGCTGAACCTGCTGCGCAGGGGTCTTTTGGGTTAATTGCGTCTTTCAGCAAACCGAAAGGCGAAATAGAGGCCCAACATTAGGAAAAAAAGACCTGAGATATCACCGATCAGATAGGCGATATACTCGGCCGTTGCGCTGCCGAAGGCCATGTTGGTGAGAACGGACACCAATACCGATGTGATGATTCCAACGCCCATCACGCACAGCCAGCATGGCTTCCGATCGACGCGCGGAAACAAATCCCAGCCCAACGCCTTGCAGACATAAAAAACCGCTGGAACTGTGGTGACCGCGATAGTGATCGCCAGCAATCTGCTGGGCAGAAGAACATCCCAACCGCCCACAAGGGCAAAGACTATGGCAACGCCGGGCAACAGTGCGAATATCGCCCTCCATCCCAATAACCAGGCCGACAGAACCCGCACGCCGTGCGGCAGGAACAATAAGCTGGCATAGCTGGGGTATGCGGGAAAAAACACGTTCTGAAGCGGCATCAGCACCTGGAATGTTAGGAACGATGCAGCGACATAGGCCAAAGAGGCATAGAATGTTTCAGAGGCCCATCTGCGCACGGGGTCAGCCGATTACAGATCTGGGGTGGCGATCACCTGGGCGCATGAACCAGATACCGTCCGCGATTGGCGCTACCGCTTTGCGACAGATAACCCTTTTGAACCAGAGACTTCAGCGCGCGGAAAAATGTCGGGCGAGATACGCTTTTGACCAGCGTGTGTTCGATCAGACCAAAGGTGCGTACTTCGCGATCATCTTTCGACAGTTCTTCGGCGGCATAGTAGATGTCGCGCTCGACCGGTGAGAGTTCTTCCAGCCCAAGAGTGCGCTCCATGCTTTGCATCAATTTGCGCAGTTCGGTGAGTTTTGAGATTTCAGTCATTACTTGCCTATAGTTTCCGTGACGGACCGAGGCAGTTCGAAAGGCTGACCTTTTGAACACATCACGCCGACACCCATCCCCGTGTAGAAATAATCATTACCTTGTTGAACGGCCCGAGACATGATGTGAGTAAGATAGCCCGGATCGCCCGATGTTCAAATTTAACAGAAGCCGCTGCCAAAGGACGCCGGGCTTCGAAGCGTCTTGGGTAAATTGCGATAGCGCATGTTGCACGTTATCGCAATGAACTTGTCTGTGTGCAAACAAGGTGCCGAAGCGTAAGCTTTGGTGGGTCAGGGGCCATGATGGCCCCTAAATTCGATCAACCGATCGCGACAGCTTTGATGTCTTCGTCGATGAAGGGCAGGTACTGCTCGAAGTTTTCCGCGAACATGTGCACCAGCTTTTCCGCCTGTTTGTCGAACGCTTCCTGATCGTCCCAGGTGCGGCGCGGATCCAGCAAGACCTCGGGCACACCAGGGACAGAGACCGGCACATCGAAGCCGAAATTGGCGTCCTTGCGGAATTCCGCATCAGTCAGTGATCCTTCCAGCGCAGCCGTCAGCAGCGCGCGGGTGGCCTTGATTGGCATGCGGCTGCCCACGCCGTAGGCACCTCCAGTCCAGCCGGTGTTGACCAACCAGCAGGTCGCGCCATGCTGAGCAATCTTATCGCGTAGAAGGTTGCCATAAGCCTCGGGGCGGCGTGGCATAAAGGGCGCGCCAAAGCAGGTCGAGAAGGTGGGCTGCGGTTCGGTCACGCCACGTTCGGTCCCGGCGACCTTCGAGGTAAAGCCGGAAAGGAAGTGATACATCGCCTGCGCAGGCGTCAACCGAGCGATCGGAGGCAAAACGCCGAACGCATCGCAGGTCAACATGATGATGTTCTTAGGATGCCCGCCCAATGCAGTTTTCGACGCGTTGGAGATGTATTCCAACGGGTAGGCGCAGCGCATATTCGCAGTCAGAGAGTCGTCGTTGAAATCCAGCTCTTTGGTCTCGGGATCAAAAACCATGTTCTCGATCACAGTGCCAAATTTCGAGGTGGTGGCGTAGATTTCTGGCTCGGCTTCGGCATTCAGGTTGATGGTCTTGGCATAGCAACCACCTTCAAAGTTGAAGGTGCCTCGATCCGACCAACCGTGTTCGTCATCACCGATCAAGGTGCGCGACGGGTCGGCAGACAGGGTGGTCTTGCCGGTGCCGGACAGGCCGAAGAATACGGCGGTGTCGACCGGGTTGCCAACCGCGTGGTTAGCCGAGCAGTGCATCGGCATCACGCCTTTTTCGGGCAGCATATAGTTCAGCAGGGTGAAGACGGACTTCTTGTTCTCGCCGGCGTATTCGGTGCCGCCGATCAGGATCAGCTTGCGATCAAAGTTCAGTGCAATCACCGTTTCGCTGCGGCAGCCATGCTTTTTGGGGTCCGCCTGGAAGCTGGGACAGTTGATGATGGTAAAGTCAGCCGTGAAATCATCCAGATCCTCACGATCCGGACGGCGCAGCAGGTGGCGGATGAACAGGTTGTGCCACGCCAGCTCGGTTACCATGCGCACATTGATCGAGTAGCTGGGATCAGCCCCGCCCACGAGGTCCTGAACGAAGTAGTCGCGGCCTTTCATATGGGTCAGCATATCTTCATAGAGCGCGTCAAAACCTTCAGGGCTCATGGCGGCGTTGTTTTCCCACCAGATGCTGTCGGCAACACTGTCTGTCTTGACGACATGCTTGTCCTTGGGCGAGCGGCCAGTGAATTTGCCGGTGGTGACCAGAAAGGCGCCGCCATTGCCAAGGGTGCCTTCGCCGCGCTTCAGCGCTTCTTCGATCAGCGCCGGTTCCATGAAGTTGTAATAGACATTGCCCAGACCCTCGATGCCCTGATCTTCGAGGCAGAATTGCGGGTTAACCCGTCCAGATGTCATGTGTGTCTTCTCCTGTGGCGGCGCGAGGGCCTTGGGCCGGGTGCACCATTGGGGCGGATACCGGAAAGAGCCGGCGGTCAAGCGCCTCTTATCACGGTATTTTGGGACATGAACAGGAGGGTTGGGGGTAGTTAGCGCAACCAAGTTGAGGTTTAGCGCCATCACGATTTGTCTGCCGTAAATCAAGGCAGCTATTTGGGCGCAGCAAGGCAAATTTGCCGCATACCTGCCGCAAGAATGGCACGATTCGAGGTTACGAGTTGATTCGGTGGCTCAAAACCGCCAACAATGCCTTACAAAAAAGCGTATTATTGCGCGAGTGAGCAGGAATAGGGGTGAACCCGATGTCAAAGATTGCACTGGTGGACGACGACAGAAATATCCTGACGTCCGTGTCCATGACACTCGAAGCCGAAGGGTTTGAGGTCGAAACATACAACGATGGTCAGGCTGCGCTGGACGCTTTCAACAAAAAGCTGCCAGACATGGCCGTACTGGATATCAAGATGCCGCGGATGGACGGCATGGATCTTCTGCAAAGGCTGCGGCAGAAAACCCAGATGCCCGTGATTTTTCTGACCTCCAAAGATGACGAGATTGACGAGGTTCTGGGTCTGCGCATGGGTGCAGATGACTACGTCAAAAAACCATTCTCTCAGCGGCTGCTGGTCGAACGGATTCGCGCCTTGTTGCGCCGTCAGGAAGCGGTCGATGGCGATGTGACCAACGCGGCCTCGGGCGATACAAAAGTGATGGAGCGGGGCGAGCTGCGGATGGACCCGCTGCGCCACGCAGTCAGCTGGAAAGGCAATGATGTCTCGCTGACAGTTACCGAGTTTCTGCTGCTGCAGGCCTTGGCGCAACGTCCGGGCTTTGTCAAAAGCCGCGATCAGCTGATGGATGTGGCTTATGATGATCAAGTCTACGTGGATGACCGCACCATTGACAGTCATATCAAGCGACTGCGTAAGAAGATGCGCGCAGCCGATCCCGAGTTTTCGGCGATAGAAACGCTGTACGGTATCGGGTATCGTTATAACGAAGAATAGGCGCGGCCGTTTTATCAAGCCGAAGGGGTCTCGTGCGCGATACTGAACAAGCCAACCAAGTGCACGACGCAGACGTCGTTCTTGGGGATGACTGGGTCATCCCCCAAGACCCTGATGCTGCCGAGCTACAGGCCAAGCGTTCGCGACGAAACCTGTTTTCTATGCGCTATTCGCCCCTGGCGCGCAGGATCATCACCTTCAACCTCATTGCCCTTGTCATTTTGGTGGCAGGGCTGCTGTATCTGGACGACACGCGAAAAGAACGGGTTCAACAAACCGCGCAGAACCTGGTCGGTGATGCGCAACTTGTCAGCAACGTTTTTGAAACCCAGCTGCGTCAACCCTCTGCCAATGGTGCAGGCACATTGGATGTCCGTGATACGCTAGCGGGTCTCAGCTTGCCCGAAGGCGGCGAGGTTTTTGTTTATGACGGCACGGGCACTCTGATCGGTTGGACACGCGGGGCGTCCATGGCCGACAAATTGCCCAGCCTTTTGCATCAGGACGCCGACAGCGCCACTGGAAGCACTTTGATCAGCGACGCATTGAATGCGGTTTGGAATGGTGTGTCTGCGGTCTTTAGCGGTTCTTCCGAAAGCGAGGCTCCGACGCTGGCGCAACGGGTGCAGGAAATGATCCCGCAGGCGCTGAACGGCGGATTGCAAGTACAGGCCGTGCACGACGATAAAGGCAAGACGGTGATTGTCGCCGTGGCCCCGATCCTATTGGACGATACGCCTGTGGGTGCCGTTGCTATGGCGGGCCCGGCGGGCGAGATCGATGCGCTGGCCCGCAAGGAGCAAGAGCGGATCCTGCAGATGTTTGTGGTAGCACTGCTGGTCTCGATCGGTCTGAGCCTCGTTTTGGCCTCAACGATTGCCAATCCTCTTGCTGATCTGGCCGCCGCTGCCGAGATGGGCAAGGACCGCGGAGCCGGCGTGAACCCCGGACGTATCCGCATCCCGGATCTCAGTGCGCGCCCGGATGAAATCGGCCGTCTGAGCCAGGCTTTGCGCGGGATGGTCACGGCGCTTTATAACCGCATTGACGCGAACGAACAATTTGCGGCCGATGTCGCGCATGAGATCAAGAACCCACTGGCGAGCCTGCAATCCGCCGTGGGCACCATGCGTATGGTCAAACGCGATGATCAGCGCGAAAAGCTATTGGGCGTGATTGAGCATGATGTGCGGCGATTGGATCGACTGGTCAGCGATATCTCGAACGCATCGCGGCTGGACGCGGAGTTGGTGAAAGAAGAAGAGCAGCCCTTTGACCTGCTCAATCTGCTTGGCAATATCAGTCAGTTTCTGGGTGAAGATGCCCGTTCGAAAGGCATCGAATATATCACAGACCTTCCCTCGGACCCCATCGTGGTCAACGGGCTCGAGGCGCGTCTGGCGCAGGTCTTTGTCAACCTGATCACCAATGCGATTTCGTTCTGCGAGGACAAAGACGCCATCCGGGTCTGGGTCCGCCGTCGTGACAACCGCGTGCTCGTGGTGGTTGAAGACACCGGTCCCGGCATTCCTGATCAGGCGCTGACCAAGATCTTCAAGCGTTTCTATTCCGAACGCCCCGAAGAGCATTTCGGCAACAATTCGGGCCTTGGATTGGCGATTTCGAAACAAATCGTCGAGGCGCATGGTGGTGTGATCTGGGCAGAAAATATCCGTCCAACCGAGGCCGATATCACCTCGGACCCGCTAGGTGCGCGGTTTGTTGTCGGGCTTCCCGTCTAGGTTATGAGGACCACCCCACTTTCTGAGATAGCGGATCAAGGGTCGGCCTGCATTCATGGGACCTGTATTGCGGTTCAGGAAAAGGGCTTATTGATCATTGGTGCCTCGGGTACGGGCAAATCTTCTTTGGCGCTACAGATGATGGCGCTTGGGGCGCAGCTTGTCGCTGATGACCGGGTCGAATTGACCGGACAGGCCGATCACGTGATGGCAGCTGGACTTCCGCAGATCCGCGGCCTGATTGAAGCGCGCGGCATCGGGTTACTGCGAGCTGAAGCCGCGAGGCCGGTTCGATTGGCATTTGTTGTGGATATGGACCAAGCCGAGCCTGCGCGGCTGCCTGAACCCACTGAAATTCTTGTGCTGAAGCAAACTGTTCCCTTGCTTCGGGGGGCTGGCGTGCCCAATTTGGCTGCAGGACTTATTCAACTTGTGAAAATGGGGCGCGTAGCCCCGGAATGGCCGAATACATGACAGCACAACAGCGCGTCGTTCTGATAACAGGTCCTTCCGGTGCAGGGCGATCGACCGCAATTCATGTGCTTGAAGATCTGGGGTTCGAGGCGATTGACAACCTGCCGATGGGGTTGCTGGCTCGCCTCGTCGACAATTCGGAGCCTGCGCGCCCAATGGCTTTGGGTATCGACGCGCGCAATCGCGATTTTTCAACCACCGGGTTTATCGAACTTGCCGCCAAACTGGGCCGGATGGAGAATGTCGACCTGACAATCCTCTATCTGGATTGCAGTGACGAGGTGCTGCTGCGTCGCTTCTCGGAGACCCGCCGCCGTCACCCGGTTGCGACTGATGCCAGCCCAGAAACCGGCATTTGTCAGGAAAAGGAACTGTTAGCCCCAATTCGCGAGTTTGCCGACACGCTGATCGACACCAGCGCGTTGAATGTGCATCAGCTGCGGGAAGAGGTCGAACGCTGGTTCGCCCCAAAGGGCGGGCGGCATCTGGCGGTGTCGATCGAATCCTTCTCGTACAAGCGGGGCTTGCCGCGCGGTTTGGACATGGTGTTCGATTGCCGGTTTCTGGCCAATCCATACTGGCGGCCTGAACTGCGGGATGCGGATGGTCGAAACTCGGATGTGGCGGCCTATGTTCAATCAGATGCAAACTATGGCGTCTTCTTTGACCGGGTGGTCGACCTGCTGATCGAACTGCTTCCGGCCTTCCGTGAGGAAGGCAAAGCGCACCTTTCAGTTGCATTTGGGTGCACCGGAGGGCAGCACCGCTCGGTCGCGGTGGCTGAAGCAGTTGCAAAGGCCCTTGCAGAAGGGGGGCAGCAGGTGGCAATTAGGCATCGCGAAATGGAACGACGCGCGTTGAATGTGAGGCCGGAGTGATCGGGATCGTTATTGTTGCACATGGTGGGTTGGCTCAGGAGTATCTTGCGGCCACGCAGCATGTGGTTGGAAAGCAACCCGGACTGGTGGCCATCCCGATAGAAGCCGACCATGATCGCGAAGCGAAACAAGTTGAAATCTGCCGCGCGGCGGACGAGGTCGATATGGGCGATGGCGTCGTTGTGGTGACCGATCTGTTCGGCGGCAGCCCCTCGAATCTGAGCCTGCGCGCATGTGCGCCACAAGACCGGCGAATCCTTTACGGGGCCAACCTTCCCATGCTGATCAAACTGGCCAAAAGTCGCCACTTGCCACTGGCCGAGGCCGTACGTTTGGCTTTGGAAGCTGGACGAAAGTACATCAATGCGCAAAATGTGACATTGGATTGACACCGGATAGATTCATATGACGACCAAGAGTTTGAAAATTATCAATGAAAAGGGCCTTCACGCCCGCGCTTCTGCCAAGCTGGTCGAGGTGGTCGAGGGCTTTGATGCGCGCGCCGAGGTGTCACGAGACGGGCTTTCTGCCTCGGGCGACAGTATCATGGGCCTTTTGATGTTGGCAGCGTCGCGCGGAAGCACTATTGACGTCGAGACGTCCGGCCCGGATGCTGAGGCGTTGGCAGAGGCTTTGGAAACATTGGTGAACGATAAGTTCGGCGAAGGGTTCTGACAGCCACGACACCAAGGACGGAAAGACAAGGCAATTGGCGGAAACCACGCACGATACCAAGACAGGTCCTGTAGTGGATCACGACACCGATCAGGGTGAAATCTACGACCGCAGAACCCTGACCTACGCCAACTCGTTTGACGATGCCTGGACGTCTACGGCCATTCGCGCCATCGAATGGTGCACAGGCAAGCTGACCATCTTGCGCATGGTCAACAAGTTCGAGAAGCAGAACGAACGCTATCGAGGTCAGAAGTTCTGGGGCGGTGCGCTCAAGACCATGGGTATCGAGCTGACAACCCCAGCCGAACAGATCGCCCGCATCCCAAAAGAAGGCCCCGTAGTGGTCGTCGCGAACCATCCGCACGGCATGGTTGATGGCATGATCTTCGCTGAACTCATCGGCCGGGTCCGCAGTGACTATCGCATCCTGACCCGCTCAGTCCTGACCGGGTTGGATGAAGCTGCGACCTCATTCATGATCCCGGTGCCGTTCCCGCATGATCCTGAAGCGCAGGCCAAGATGCTCGAGATGCGCAGCAAGACGATGAAACATCTGGCAGATGGGGGCGTTGTCGCGTTATTCCCGTCAGGTGTTGTGATGTCTTCGGATGATTGGTTCGGACCAGCCATCGAGCGGGAGTGGAATGTCTTCACCGCGAAGATGATCCGTAGGTCGGGTGCCAAGGTCGTGCCGATCTTCTTCCCTGGCAGCAACTCGCGCTGGTATCAAATTGCCAACCGGATATCGCCCATCCTGCGCCAGGGCCTACTGCTGCACGAAATCGTCCGATCCTGCAACAGGCCCCAGTCGCCGGTGATCGGTGACCCGATTTCGGATAAAGACATGGACCTGCTGGAACGCGACCCCCGCGGTTTCATGGCATGGCTCCGTGATCACACCATGGCGCTGGGCAAGACGCTCAAATCCTGATCCGCCCCTTCATCTGGCCAAAAATATCTCGGGAGTGAATTGAGCCATAGGCACAAGAGAGGGCTGGCCCTCTCAGATTCTACCGTGTGGGTACCGGAACCTCGCCTCGATAATCATAAAACCCGCGTTCGGTTTTGCGTCCCAGCCATCCGGCTTCGACATATTTCGTCAACAGCGGGCAGGGACGATACTTGGTGTCTGCCAGTCCGTCATGTAACACGTTCATGATCGCCAGACAGGTATCCAAGCCGATGAAGTCCGCCAGTTCCAATGGGCCCATAGGGTGGTTTGCGCCCAGTTTCATCGATTGGTCAATGGACTGCACATTCCCGACACCTTCATACAATGTGTAAACCGCCTCATTGATCATGGGCATCAGAATGCGATTCACGATAAAGGCCGGAAAATCTTCGGCGCTGGCTGAGGTTTTGCCAAGCCGGTCCACTACGGCTTTACAGGAGTTAAAGGTTGCTTCATCGGTGGCGATGCCCCGGATCAACTCGACGAGCTGCATCACAGGGACCGGGTTCATGAAGTGGAATCCCATGAAACGTTCGGGCCGGTCGGTGCGGCTGGCCAGCCGGGTAATTGAGATCGACGAAGTGTTCGATGTCAGGATCGTATGTGGCTGTAGGTGCGGCAACAGGTCTTCAAAGATTGCCTGTTTCACCGTTTCCCGCTCGGTCGCGGCTTCGATTACAAGATCGGTCTGCCCCAAATCCGGCAGATTCAGCGTCGTCGTGATCCGACCCAACGCGGATTTCACTGCATCATCCGAGATTTTGCCGCGCGACGCTTGACGCGCCAGGTTGGTTTCAATGGTTGCCATCGCGCTGTTTAGCGCGTCCTGGCTGACATCGTTCAGTAGAACATCATACTCTGCCAACGCCATAACATGAGCAATCCCGTTGCCCATCTGTCCAGCGCCGATCACTCCGACTGATTTTACGTCCATTTGTTCGATGCCCTTGTTCGCAGAATACGGCGACATTATCGGCAGTTCCCTATGGGCGGCAAGGGGACGGGGACAGTCAATTTCGCTTCAAATGCGCGCATTAGGACTTTCTCAAGACTTGCGGCGGCAAAATGGCGGTCGGGTGAATATTTGGGTGAGTGTGATGAGCTATCAATCGATCAATGCGGTCCATTCCGCGGAAACGACGTGCGAATATGAAAATTCGAAACTGCGTTTCAGGGGCCCCCAAAGGGCGTTGAACAACCCCTATGTGGCATGTTTGGGGGGCGAAGAGACCTTTGGCCGTTTCGTAGAAACCCCCTTTCCCAATGAGTTGGAACGTCGTCTGGATCGCCGCTGCGTCAATCTGGGCAGCCTGTTCTGCGGTGCCGAGGCGTTGACGCAGGACAAAGGGCTACTGGAGATCGCAAACCGGTCTGATATATGCGTCCTGCAGTTACCCGGCATGCTGGGGCTATCGAACCGATTCTACCGGGTGCACCCACGACGCAATGACCGTTTCGTTGCGCCGAATGCCGATCTGGTTGCGCTGTATCCCGAAGAAGATTTTACGGATGTCCATTTTGTACAGCACTTGCTGAACCGCCTGTCGGCACGCTCGGATGCCCGTATTGAACTTGTGGAACAAGAGCTGCGCAATGTCTGGATCGAAAAGCTCGGCAAGTTTCTTGCAGAAGTAGGCCCGCCCGTCCTGCTTTTGCATCTGCAAGTGGAGAGAAGCGATTTGGATTCGACACCGGGTGACGGCTTTGCAATCAACCCCGAGATGATTGAGCCTTTGAGACCCCATTGTACGGGTATTTTGTCCTTGCAGGTTCAGGTATCCGGCGTATCCGATGAGCTTGAAGACATGTTGTTTGGCACCCTGCAACAACCGATTGCCGAGCATATGATCGGCCCAGCCACACATCGCAATATCGCTGGCTCACTTGCACAAGTGATCAACGACCTGGGCGCATAAACAGCAAAGGCCCGCCGGTGGCGGGCCTTCTAAGATTTTTCGTCGAAAAATCTTTGTCTGAAATCAGCCGAGTTTTTCGGTGAGTTCCGGTACGGCCTGGAACAGGTCTGCGACCAGACCGAAGTCTGCGACCTGGAAGATAGGCGCTTCTTCGTCCTTGTTGATCGCAACGATGACCTTGGAGTCCTTCATGCCCGCCAGGTGCTGGATCGCACCCGAGATGCCGACTGCAACGTACAGGTCAGGGGCAACAACCTTACCGGTCTGACCCACCTGCCAGTCGTTCGGGGCGTAGCCCGAGTCAACTGCGGCGCGTGAGGCACCAACGGCGGCTCCCAGCTTATCGGCCAGGCCTTCGATCAGTTTGAAGTCGTCTTCCGAGCCAACACCACGGCCACCCGAAACAACAACACCAGCCGAAGTTAGTTCAGGACGGTCGCTTTCAGCAACCTTGTCCTCGACCCACGACGACAGGCCGGGGTTTTCGCCGACCGAGATGGTCTCGACCGCCGCCGAACCACCTTCGCCCGCCGCATCGAAGCTGGCGGTCCGGATGGTCACGACTTTCTTGGCGTCGTTCGATTTCACGGTCTGGATCGCGTTACCCGCATAGATCGGACGCTCGAAGGTCGTGGCATCGACCACGCCGGATGCATCCGAAATCACCATCACGTCCAGCAGAGCTGCAACGCGCGGCATCACGTTCTTGGCGTCGGTGGTGGCAGGGGCAACGATATGCTCGTACCCATCGGCCAGCCCCACGATCAGGGCTGCGGTCGATTCCGCCAGGCGATGACCCAGCGAGGCGTCTTCGGCCACCAGAACCTTGGATACGCCATCGATCTTGGCAGCGGCCTCACCAGCAGCAGCGGCAGAACCACCTGCGGCCAGAACGGTGATGTCGCCCAGCGATTTGACAGCCGCTACGGTCTTGGCGGTGGCGTCAACCGACAGCTCACCATTGTTAACCTCTGCGAGAAGAAGAACAGCCATTATACAGCCCCCGCTTCTTTGAGTTTCTCGACCAGCTCATCAACCGAGCCCACGATGATACCAGCAGCACGTGCCGGCGGCTCTTCGGTCTTGACGACTTCCAGACGCGGAGTGACGTCGACGCCATAGTCGGCGGCGGTTTTCTCATCCAGCGGCTTTTTCTTCGCTTTCATGATGTTCGGCAGCGACGCATAGCGCGGCTCGTTCAGGCGCAGGTCGACGGTCACGATGGTTGGCATTTTGACGGAGATGGTCTGCAGACCGCCGTCAACCTCACGGGTGATCTTGGCAGTGTCGCCTTCGATGTCCAGTTCGGACGCGAAAGTGCCTTGGCTCCAGCCCAGCAGGGCTGACAGCATCTGACCGGTGGCGTTCATGTCATTGTCGATCGCCTGCTTGCCCGCCAGAACGATGCCCGGCTGCTCTTCTTCGACAACTTTGGCGAGGATCTTGGCAACGGCAAGCGGTTCGATGTCCTGATGCACGTCATCCGCCGCGACAACCAGAATGGCACGGTCGGCGCCCATGGCCAGTGCGGTCCGCAGGGTTTCCTGCGACTGTTTCACACCGATCGAAACGGCAACAACCTCATCGGCCTTGCCCGCCTCTTTCAGGCGGATCGCCTCTTCCACGGCAATTTCGTCGAACGGGTTCATCGACATTTTTACATTGGCGAGATCAACGCCGCTGCCATCCGCTTTCACACGAACTTTCACGTTGTAGTCAATCACGCGCTTGACAGGCACGAGTACCTTCATTTTTGCGTATGCTCCTTACAAAAACGGCAAGCCGCGCAGCGACTCCACCAATGCTCTCGCTGGCTTAGATAGCGGGTCGTGATGTTCTGCGACAGAGCAAAATCGTCACGTCATGGTTTCGAGACGTCGCGTTTTGTCATTTTTTGGACCAGAAACGAAATTTAGTTTCCCGACGGCAGGCGCGATCACCGGTTTGCGCCGGGAATCCAGAGCACATCATCGTGCCCGCCGTTGTTGGCACAGCGCGCGGCGACAAAGAACCAATCGCTCAGGCGGTTGAGGTATTTGACAGCCACCTCATTGACCGGTTCCATGTTTGTCAGCTCAACCGCCAACCGCTCGGCCCGGCGCGAAACTGTTCTGCACACATGCAGATGCGCGGCCAAACGTGAGCCACCGGGTAGGATGAAACTGCGCAAGGGCTGGAGCGCTTCATTCATCGCGTCGATCTCGGCTTCAAGCCGGTCGATCTGAGCGGAAACGATACGCAGGGGCGGGTAGTCGGCCTCGGCATCCTTATCCATGTCGGGGCGGCAGAAATCGGCACCCAGATCAAACAGGTCATTCTGGATACGGGACAAGGCGGCTTCGACTTCTCCGACTGCTTCGGTCCGTGCCACGCCGACAAAGGAATTCAGCTCATCCACAGTGCCATAGGCCGCGACACGCCCGGAATATTTGGCAACGCGCTCACCATTGCCCAGAGCGGTTTTCCCATCATCGCCGGTGCGCGTGTAAATCTTGTTGAGAACGACCATGCCTTACCCTCCCTGCCCACGCAGATAGACGTAAAGTACGATCAGCAGCACCGCAATGAACTGAAACAGGATCCGCAGGCGCATCAGCTTGTTGCTTTTCAGCGCGGCTTCTTTGCCGGGTTTTCCAAAATTGGCAATGCCCATCACCAGCACGACGACGACCGCCGCCATGGCCAGAAGCAGTATGACCATCGTCAGGTCCATAGCTCACCGTCCGTGTTTGTTCAGTTGTTGAGCCGTCATCTAGCGTTGATAGCGGCAAAAGCGAACAGGTAATTTCGCCTCATATGTCCGAGAGGATGCGATCAATGACCCGGGTGGGCAGAATACGGCGCAGATATCCGGCGATATAGGTGGGCGTCGTCACATAGTATCGCGGACGTGGGCGCTTGGATTCAACCGCATGCGCCAATTTGGCGGTAACAGCCGAGGCAGGCAGTTCGAACTTGTCAGGTCCGGAGGATTCGTAGAGGCGTTTCAGCAGCGTATCCTCGTATCTCTGTCGCAGGGCCGAGCTTTTCCAGTCAATAAAGCGTTCGAAGACAGGGATCGCGTTCACACGGATCTTCGAGGTGACCGGGCCTGGTTCGATCAGGATGACCTTGATGTCGGTGTCTCGTAGCTCTAGGCGCAAGGTATCGGTCAGGCCTTCGATGGCGTATTTGGTGGCGACGTATGCCCCGCGCCAGGGGAACGCGACCAGTCCCAACACTGATGAGTTCTGCACGATGCGCCCATGGCCCTGAGCCCGCATCACGGGAATCACCTGCCGGGTCAGTTCGTGCCAGCCAAATACGTTGGTCTCGAAAATTAGGCGAAGCCCTTCGATTGGGACATCTTCAACCGCGCCGGGAAGTCCGTGAGCGCCATTGTTGAACAACGCATCCAGCGTGCCACCGGTCGCGTCCAAAACCTGCTGCAGGCCTGAGGTAATGCTATCGGAATCGGTATAGTCGATCAGCGGGCTGTCGAAACCCTGTGCCCGTAGCCGATCACAGTCACGCTGTTGACGGCATGAGGCAAAAACGCGCCAACCGCGCGCGCGCATCCCGTGCGCCGCGTCCAGACCGATCCCGGATGAGCAGCCTGTGATCAGAATCGATTTCTGCATATTGCCCCCGCCTGTGTATTTCGCCCATAGCTATGGCGAGCTTTAGGTCAGGACAATGACACAGTTGCGTCAGTTTGTTGGTTTCCGAACCAGTGAGGCAGAAATCCAACCCACCCGCTGATCAGGGTATAATCGCAACCGCAGCCAGCCGGTGCCGGAATCGCTGAGAACCTCAACGCGCTGGCCAAGTTTGGCTTTGGCGATGATGGGGTAAATCGTTCCGGGCCCATCGCGCATATTGACCCGCGTGCCCGAGATTTCGCGGATATCTTTCTCTGGCTCGATGACCTGATTCACAGGTGTGATGTCATCCTGCACCTCGGCCTCGACCTGCAACAGTCCGGCGGCTCCGTCTTCAAGCGAAGCCAGAGTAAAGCTGACGCCGTTCTCGTCAAATGCAGAGAACTGAGACAGCGGATCGTTGGTGACTTGTGACAGGACGACCGCGGCATCCTCCTCTACTTGTGGCTCGGGCTGAGCGCGCGCCTGTACAATGCGCGCGGCAACGTTGGTCACAAGGTCTTCAGCCCGAGGTGCGTGGTCGTCTTTGGCCCGAGGTGCGTGGTCGGATGCAGGCTCATGTTCTGGCACAGAGGCAACGCGAACCGGTTGCTCGGTGCGGGTGCCGCGCGGTTCGAAATCCGGGCCCCCGCTCATCACATAGAAGCTCCAGCCGAGCATGGCGAAAGTGATAACAATAACACGCTTCATGGCGCACCCCCTGGCAATCGTAACATCAATAAAAGGCAGCAGTCTTAATGTTCGAAAGCCTACCATAGATTCAGCTTCGAGTCGAAAAGCGGGGGAAATCCGATACTTGCCTCCCCCTGTTGCAAAAAGCCCGACTTGTCCCCAGCAAAATATGCGCCGATTGCTTTACCCGCGCGCGCTTGCGTCGTATCACATCATGTATGAACGATACGATCGACGACCCCAATATGGAGACCCCTGACAATGGGGGCGAGGTAGCCGAGCCGCTGCGCCGCGCAATTGGCGAGCGCTACCTGACCTACGCGCTTTCCACCATCATGCACCGCGCTTTGCCAGATGCGCGCGATGGATTGAAGCCGGTTCACCGGCGAATCCTCTACGCGATGCGCGAGTTGCGACTCAGTGCGACGGGCGGTTTCCGTAAGTCAGCGAAAATCTCTGGCGACGTGATGGGTAACTATCACCCTCATGGCGACGCGGCGATTTACGACGCAATGGCGCGCTTGGCACAGGACTTCAACGTCCGATATCCACTGGTCGACGGGCAGGGGAATTTTGGCAATATCGACGGCGATAATCCGGCGGCCTCTCGATACACCGAGGCGCGGATGACCATCGTTGCCGAAGCCCTGTTGGAAGGGTTGAACGAAGACGCTGTCGATTTCCGCGACAACTATGACGGCACACTGACCGAACCGGTCGTGTTGCCCGCACAGTTCCCGAATCTACTGGCCAATGGCGCCAGCGGTATCGCGGTGGGCATGGCGACGAATATCCCGCCGCATAATATTTCCGAGCTGTGCGACGCTTGTCTGCATCTGATCAAGACGCCGGATGCGCGTGACGACACGCTATTGAATTACGTTCCCGGCCCGGATTTTCCGACCGGCGGCGTCATTGTCGAGCCGCCCGAAAATATCGCTCAGGCCTACCGCACCGGGCGTGGATCCTTCCGGCTGCGCTGTAAATACGAGGTTGAAGATCTGGGGCGTGGCCAGTGGCAGATCATCGTCACCGAGATTCCCTATCAGGTTCAGAAATCCAAGCTGATCGAAAAGATCGCCGAGCTAATCCAGACCAAGAAAATCCCGATCCTCGCAGACGTCCGTGACGAATCCGCCGATGACATCCGTCTGATCCTTGAGCCGCGCTCCAAGAATGTGGACCCCGAGGTGCTGATGGGGATGCTCTACCGCAACTCGGACCTTGAGGTACGCTTCAGCCTGAACATGAACGTGCTGATCGACGGCGTGACGCCCAAGGTCTGTTCGATGAAGGAGGTGCTGCGCGCCTTCCTCGACCACCGGCAAGAGGTGCTGTTGCGCCGCTCGCGCCATCGCATGGCCAAGATCGATCACCGTTTGGAGGTGCTGGAAGGCTTTATCGTCGCCTTCCTGAACCTAGACCGCGTGATCGACATCATCCGCTACGACGACGACCCCAAAGCTGCGCTGATGCGCGAAGATTGGGGCATCGATCACGTCCGCGCCACGGATGAGTCCGACTATGTCTCGCCCAAACCGGGTGAGGGCGAATTGTCTGAGGTTCAGGTTGACGCCATCCTCAACATGCGCCTGCGCAGCTTGCGACGTCTGGAAGAGATGGAGCTGGTCCGCGAACGCGATGAGTTGATGCTGGAACGCGCCAATCTCGAAGACCTGCTGGCCGATCCCGCCCTGCAATGGGCCAAGATTGCCGAACAACTCAAAGAAACCAAGAAGACCTTTGGCAAAGACTACGAAGGCGGTGCGCGCCGGACGCAATTTGCCGAGGCTGGGCAGGTCGAGGAAGTCCCGCTCGAGGCGATGATCGACAAGGAACCGATCACGGTCGTCTGCTCTCAGATGGGCTGGATTCGCGCCATGACCGGGCATATCGATCTGAAGCGCGAGTTGAAGTTCAAGGACGGCGATGGCCCGCGTTTCATCTTCCATGCGGAAACGACGGACCGTCTGCTGGTCTTCGCTTCAAATGGCCGATTCTATACCGTCAGCGCCGCCAACCTGCCCGGCGGGCGCGGCATGGGCGAACCCCTGCGTTTGATGGTCGATCTGCCGAACGAAGCGCAAATCATTGATATCCTGATCCACAAGCCGGGACGCAAATTGCTGGTGGCCTCGGATGCGGGCAACGGCTTTATGGTGCCCGAGGATGACGTTCTGGCCCAGACCCGAAACGGCAAGCAGGTGCTAAACGTCAAAGGCGACGAAACCGCGATGATCTGCAAGCCGGTTGCTGGCGATCACGTGGCTGTGGTGTCGCAGAACGGGAAATTCCTTGTGTTCCCGACCGAAGAATTGCCCGAGATGACCCGTGGCAAGGGTGTGCGTCTGCAGAAGTACAACATGGCTCGTGGACGTCAGGGAACGCTGGAGCTGGATGGCGGTTTGTCGGACGTGACGACCTTCAACTGGGAAGAAGGCCTGAAATGGTCCATGGGCGGCGACAAAACCCGGCACGAGGCCGATATGTCCCAGTGGCTGGCCAAGCGCGCAGGGGTCGGAAAGAAGGCGCCATATGGCTTCCCGCGGGACTACAAGTTCTCGTGATCCATTACCCGTTTGGTGAATTTCTGCCGATACGGCTTGGCACAACCCGTATCGGTGCGCTACATCCAAGAAAAACAGGCCTATCGAGACGAGAGACATGTTGCGCATTCTGACCCTGATCACCGGACTGGCCCTGATGGGCGCATGCACCCAAACGCAGGTTTATGAAGACCCCGAGTCGCTGGGTGAATTCAAGCTACGCGTGAATTATGCCTTTGCGGAAAAGGCCGTTCAGGGACCGGTTTCGCGGGATGCCACGCCGGATGAATGGACCAAAGCGATCCAGAATGCAGTGGACATCAGGCTTGGCCGGTATGAAGGTTCGCAGGAATACGACATTGGCATCAGTCTCGAGGGCTACATGTTGGCACCTCCGGGAATTCCTGTGATTTACAACCCCAAAAGCACCGCCATCGTTCTGGTAAACGTCTATGACGTCGAAAAGAAAGAGTTCCTTGCTAAAGGCAAGCAGTTTCAGGTGCTCGAAGATACCACCGGTGAAAGCGCCCTTACTGGGTCAGGAAATGCGCGCACCCGAGAAGAACAGATGAACGGTCTGGCCTTGAAGGTTGCCGACCGGGTTGAGGAGTGGCTGGCCGAAGAGCACAAGGATGATGGCTGGTTTGACAAGCGCCCCAGCTTGATCCAGCCGCTTGAAACCGAAGCTGTCACACAAAATCCGGCGTGATGGATGCATTTCCCTCAGGATGTGCTTGATTTTCCCCCCTGAACCAAATATCTCGCGCGCGCAGATGTAACCACGGGACCAAGGGTCCCCCAAATTGCAAAAAGGGCGCCTGAGGAATGGCAAAGGAAAAGTTTGAGCGTAATAAGCCGCACGTCAACATCGGCACGATTGGCCACGTTGACCACGGCAAGACCACGCTGACCGCAG
>NZ_JBQFRN010000008.1:0-192401 GCF_056537445.1 Ruegeria sp. CF1
CCTACACCCGTGAACAGGCCTGCTTCCCCCCAGGCTCCATGGGCGTCGACAAATACTGGTCCCCCGTCAACCGCGTCGACAACGCATACGGCGACAGAAACCTCATCTGCACATGCCCGCCAATGACCGAATACATGGACGCAGCTGAATAAACCTCAATCAATAAACCCCCGCCAACTGGCGGGGGTTTTCGCCCATCGGAAACCTGTGTTCCGATCTGAGCCTATTTCCAGTGTCGTTTTCCGCTGATGAAGCGTCTTTTACGCTTGCTGCAGGTGCAAACGACCCATACCTCTGTGCGTGGGACACCCCTCCCCAACGAGGGGCGTGTATCTGGAAGGGTAATACACATGACTATCGAACAACCGGCGACGCGGCCGGCCAACCCGCGTTTTTCCTCGGGCCCCTGTGCCAAGCCCCCCACATTTGATCTGACCAAACTGGCGGATGCCGCCTTGGGCCGCTCGCATCGGGCTGCTGTCGGCAAGGACAAGCTGAAGGCGGCCATTGAAGGCACGCGAGAGATTCTAGGCATACCGGCGGATTATCGCATCGGCATTGTACCAGCCTCGGACACCGGTGCAGTTGAGATGGCGCTTTGGTCTTTGCTGGGTGAGCGTAAAGTTGAAATGCTGGCCTGGGAAAGCTTTGGCGCGGGTTGGGTGACTGATGTGGTCAAGCAACTGAAAATCGACGCTGAAGTGAAAACCGCCGAGTACGGGCAGATCATTGATCTCGCGTCCGTCGATTTCGCCAACGATGTGGTGTTCACATGGAACGGAACGACTTCGGGTGTGCGGGTCCCAGATGGCGACTGGATTGCCGATGATCGTCAGGGTCTGACGATCTGTGACGCGACATCCGCTGCGTTCGCGATGGACTTGCCATGGGACAAGTTGGATGTGACAACGTTCAGCTGGCAGAAGGTACTAGGCGGAGAGGCGGCTCATGGGATGCTTATCCTGTCTCCGCGCGCGGTCGAGCGCTTGGAGAGTTACACCCCGTCATGGCCATTGCCGAAGATCTTCCGCCTGACCAAAGGTGGCAAGCTGATTGATGGGATATTCACCGGCGCGACGATCAACACACCCTCAATGCTTGCGGTTGAGGATTACCTTTTCGCGTTGGATTGGGCGCGTTCAGTCGGAGGCTTGCAGGGGCTGATTGCTCGTGCGAATGCCAATGCTGGCGCGGTTCATGCGTTCTGCGACCAAAATGACTGGATCGCCAATCTGGCCGAAGACTCGACAACTCAATCAAATACGTCGGTCTGTCTGAAGTTCACCGATACGCGCATTCAAGATGGTGCCGTTTTTGCCAAAGCCGTCGCCAGACGGCTTGAGGCCGAAAACATTGCGCTTGATATCGGTGCCTATCGCGACGCCCCTGCGGGTCTGCGCATCTGGTGCGGCGGCACGGTTGAGACATCAGATATCGAGGCGATGCTGCCCTGGCTTGCATGGGCTTTTGAAGCCGAGATTGCAGCGCAAACCGAAGCTGCCTGACCTTTTCTACCGGGCCGCATCCGGCCCGGACCTTCCACAATGTTCAAGGACCAAAAATATGGCTCCCAAAGTACTCGTCTCTGACAAGCTGAGCGAAACCGCCGTACAAATCTTCCGCGACCGTGGCATCGACGTGGATTTCATGCCCGATCTGGGAAAGGACAAAGACAAGCTGGCCGAGGTGATCGGTCAGTATGACGGCCTCGCCATCCGTTCTGCCACCAAAGTCACGCCAACCATTCTGGAGAAAGCAGACAAGTTAAAAGTCATTGGTCGTGCCGGGATCGGCACCGACAATATCGACAAGGATGCGGCCTCGAAAAAAGGCGTGATCGTGATGAACACACCGTTCGGCAACATGATCACCACCGCCGAGCATGCCATCGCGATGATGTTTGCCGTGGCGCGGCAGATCCCCGAAGCCAGCACCTCGACCCATGCGGGTAAGTGGGAAAAGTCCAAGTTCATGGGGATTGAGCTGACCAACAAGACCCTGGGCGTGATCGGCGCGGGCAACATTGGTGGCATCGTATGCGAGCGTGCTTTGGGTCTGAAGATGAAGGTCGTCGCCTATGATCCCTACCTTGGCGAAGAGAAAGCCGCGCAGATGGGTGTGGAAAAGGTCGAACTGGACGAGCTTCTGGCCCGCGCTGACTTTATCACTCTGCACGTGCCGCTGACCGATCAGACGCGCAATATCCTCAGCCGTGAGAATCTGGCCAAGACCAAGAAAGGCGTGCGCATTGTCAACTGCGCCCGTGGCGGTCTGGTCGACGAGGACGCGCTGGCCGAGGCGTTGCAATCGGGTCATGTCGCCGGTGCGGCCTTTGACGTGTTCAGTGAGGAACCGGCCAAGGAGAACGCCCTGTTCAACCTACCCAATGTGGTTTGCACACCGCACTTGGGTGCGGCCACGACTGAGGCGCAGGAGAACGTGGCGCTGCAAGTGGCCGAGCAGATCTCGAATTACCTGCTGACCGGAGCGGTCGAGAACGCACTGAACATGCCCAGTGTGACGGCAGAGGAGGCCAAGGTCATGGGGCCGTGGATCAAGCTGGCCGGGCATCTGGGCAGCTTCATTGGTCAGATGACGGATGAGCCGATCAAGGCAATCAACATCCTCTATGACGGTGTCGCTGCGAACATGAACCTGGCTGCGTTGAATTGTTCGGTCGTTGCCGGAATCATGAAGAAATTCAATCCCGAGGTGAACATGGTCTCGGCCCCGGTTGTCGCGCGAGAGCGTGGCATCCAGATATCGACGACCAATCAGGACAAATCCGGTGCGTTCGAAGGCTATATCAAGGTCACTGTGGTGACGGAAAAGCGTGAACGCTCAATCGGTGGCACGGTGTTCAGTGACGGCAAGCCGCGGTTTATTCAGATCAAGGGCATCAATATCGATGCCGAGATCGGGGCGCATATGCTCTATACGACTAACGAAGACGTGCCGGGCATCATTGGTGCTTTAGGACAGGCCATGGGCGAGAACGATGTGAACATCGCGAACTTTACTCTTGGACGATCCGAAGCCGGCGGTGAGGCGATTGCGTTGCTTTATGTTGATGAACCGGTACCAGCCGAGGCGCGCGCCAAACTCGCCGAGACAGGTCTGTTTACTCAGATCAAACCGTTGGAGTTTGACGTGGCCTGACGGTCGCTGTTGAACTTCTGTGACAGATTGATGCCCGCGCTTGTCCAAAGCGTGGGCATCGCCTTTTCAAAGTGCTGATTTTGCGCCAGAAGTGCGGCAATCACCATTGCCCGAGGGGAAGCTGATGACCAATCCGATCTACGCAATTGGAGATTTGCACGGCCGCGTGGATGAGTTCGAGCGCTCCTTGGCGCTGATCGAACGCGATGGCGGCCCCGATGCCGAGATCGTGTATCTGGGCGATTACGTTGATCGGGGCCCCGACAGCCGGGGCGTTCTGGATCGGCTGATCGCTGGTCGCGATGCGGGCAAGCGCTGGATCACTCTGCTGGGCAACCATGACCGGATGTTTTCATGGTTCCTCGAAGATGTCCCGCGTCACGATCCGCATATGTTGGTCGGATATCATTGGCTGCACGAGCGGTTGGGTGGTGTAGAAACACTACAAAGCTATGGCGTGTTATTCGATCAGCAGACTCGGCTCGAGGATCTGCATGCAACAGCGCGGGGTGCGGTTCCCGATGCGCATCGGATATTTCTACAAGGGCTCATCTCCATGCATCAAACGCGCGAGATTGCTTTTGTCCATGCGGGCATTCGGCCCGGTATTCCGCTGAGCGAACAACGGGAAAATGATCTGGTCTGGATCAGGCAAACCTTTCACAACCACCGAGATCCGCATCCGAAACTGATCGTCCATGGGCATACACCGGTGGATCAATCAACGCATTACGGCAATCGCATCAACCTGGATAGCGGCGCAGGGTATGGCCGCCCGGTTGGCGTTGCGGTGTTCGAAGGACAGGATTGCTGGTTGTTGACGGACAAGGGTCGCGTTGCGCTTTTGCCTTGAATATCAGGTCTTGGTGAAAAGGTCTTTGCAGCGGTCACGCAGGATGTTCTTTTGCACCTTGCCCATTGTGTTGCGGGGGAGCTCGTCCAGCAAGATCAACTGGCGGGGATGTTTGAACCTGGCGAGCGCGTCCCGAACCGCACCCATGATGGCCTCGATATCTGGCGTGTGACAGGGGGCAGGAACCAGAATGCCAACCGGGGTTTCTCCGAAATCCGGATGCGGGACGCCAATTACCGCGCTTTCCAGCACGCCGGGTTGCTCGTCTAGCAGCAGCTCGATCTCTTTGGGGTAGATATTATACCCGCCCGAGATGATCAGGTCTTTCTCGCGCCCGACGATATGGACATAGCCGTCCTCGTCGATCCGACCCAGATCGCCAGTGATGAAGAACCCGTCTTCACGCAGTTCTGCGGCGGTTTTGTCGGGCATTTGCCAGTAGCCCCGAAACACATTGGGACCGCGCACCTCGATGATGCCGATCTCACCATCTGCTAGGGTTTGACCTGTTTTGGGGTCTGTGACCTTCAGTTCAACATCCGGCAGGGGAAATCCGACCGTTCCCGCTCGGCGTTCGCCGTCGTAGGGGTTAGAAGTGTTCATGTTCGTCTCGGTCATGCCATAGCGTTCCAGAATGCGATGACCTGTACGGTCTTCAAATTGAACGTGGGTATCTGCCAGCAAAGGCGCTGAACCTGAGATGAACAGCCGCATATCCTGAGTCAGATCTTGGGCGAAGCGGTCGTCGCTTAGCAGGCGGGTGTAAAACGTCGGCACCCCCATCATCGCCGTTGCCTGTGGCATCAGGCGTAACATATCTTCCAGGTCGAACTTCGGCAGAAATATCATCGACCCGCCCGATGCGAGGACGACATTTGTCGCAACAAACAGTCCATGCGTGTGAAAGATCGGCAGCGCGTGCAACAGCACGTCATCATCTGTGAATCGCCATTCCTGCACAAGGGTCTCCGCGTTCGACAGCAGATTCGCCTGCGTCAGCATTGCCCCTTTCGAACGCCCCGTCGTGCCTGAAGTATATAGAAACGCAGCCAGATCATCTTCGGATCGGTGGGCCGGCTGAAAGGCCGGAAGCATCCCAAGTGCACGCCGCATCAGGCTACCTGAACCGTCGGCGTTCAGTGTTTCAAGCCGGGCATTGTTCTTTTGCGCGATCTCGGCAAGCCCTGCCTCGTTTGCCTCATCGCACACCACTAGTGAGGCTCCGCTGTTTTCGATGAAATAGCTTAGCTCTTGCGTCGTATAGCCCGTATTGAGAGGTAGAAAGATCAGCCCCGATTGGACACAGGCGGCATAAAGCGCCAGTGCCTCAACGGATTTCTCCACCTGCACCGCCACGCGGTCGCCCGGTTCCATTTCCAGTCCTGTCATGGTGTTGGCCAGACGGGCCGCCGTGTCCAGAAACGTGGCATGGGTCAAAGTCTGACCATCCGGAAGGTGCAAAAATGGCGTATCCTTGCCTGCATGGATGCCCAGCAAACGATCATAAAGCGGGTTGCCCATCCCGATATCCTTTCCAGCAGACGCGCACATTCTGCAGCAAATCTGTCGTGGAATTGGGGAAGCGTAAAGCCCGGACAATCAGAACTCGGTTGTCATCCGATATCCGGCTGCAAAATACATCTTGGCAAACGTTACCGGCTGACCCTGCAGCCATGTGATACGCTCGGCAGTAAAAACGGGTTCACCCTCGGGAACGTCCAGAAAACCGGCCAAAGTGGTATCGGCGCGGCTGGCCAGAAAGGTCAACTCGACATTGGTGAACGGGACAGTTTGCACCAGCCAGTCATTGGGTCCGACGCTAGAGAAATCTGCCTGCGTGACCTGAGGTACGCTGTCTATCACGATCCAGCGGTCTTCGAACTGAAAAGGTGAATTGCCGGAGAAATGCATGCATCGCACGTGCATCACACTTTGATCAGCACGTAGGGCCAACCGGGCCGCCAGCCAGTCTGGGGCGATCTGCGTTTCACATGACACAAGAGCGTAGCGATAGGTTCCGCCCGCCGCTTCGATTTCATCTCGGACCAGAGGAATTGTGAAGCGCGCCTGTCGCTGCGGTGCGCTAAGGACCCGGGTGCCTGCCTTTCGGCGCCGTTCAAGAAACCCTTCATCCGCCAGTTCCCGCAGTGCTCTGTTGACTGTGGTGCGGGTGCACGAAAACTCGACCGCTAATTCTTGCTCATTGGGAAGCAGAGCGTCGGGCTGCAATTCGCCCGAGCGGATTCGGCGCAGGACGGTTTGCTTAATGTCTTTGTAGCTGGTTGTGTCGCTGGTTTGGGTCATATCAGTTCAGATGTCTTCCAAAAGGTCATTCATCGCGGCACGATAATTGTTCAGGATCGCACCGCGGGCGATATGCCGCCCGCCGCGCACCTGATGTCGCCCGGCAGACCAAAGGTCGGTCACTGTTCCGTCAGGCGCGGCAAAGCTCAGGCCGTCAATCAATTGATCGTCGCGCAAAGTACACAGGGTGGGGTGACTTCGATCGATCGCAACCAGATCGGCCAGATGACCTATTGCGATCTCTCCGGCGTCGCGCCCCAGCGCCTGTGCGCCACCGCGGGCGGCTCCGGTATACAGCGTTTGACCGACCGAGCCTTCGCCACGTACCAGCACAGTGCGGGCCTTGTCGCGCAGACGTTGAGAATACTCCAGCGTACGCAATTCCTCGGGCAGTGAAATACGCACATTCGAGTCTGAACCGACACCAAAGGCACCGCCCTGCTCGATGTAGACGGCACCATTGAAAATACCATCCCCCAGATTGGCCTCTGTGATCGGGCACAGACCGGCCACAGCCCCGGATCGGGCAAGAGCGCGGGTTTCATCGTCTGTCATATGAGTTGCATGGATCAGGCACCATCGTTCGTTCACATCCACGTTGCTCAGCAGCCAATCTACCGGTCGTTGACCCAGAGCGGCTTCTACATCCGTGACCTCCTTCTCTTGTTCAGAGATGTGGATGTGCACAGGGCCACGCGGGGTAGCGTTCAGCACTTGCCGTAGGTCATCAGGCGAGGTCGCACGCAGAGAGTGCGGTGCGATGCCGATCTGGCTGTCTGCATAAGGCATCAGCGGCTTACAGTCCTCGACAAGCTGCAGGAACCTTTCCACCTCATTGCCGAACCGCAATTGACCGCCGGTTAGAGGCTCTTGCGCGACGCCGCCATAGGTGTAGAGCACCGGTAGATGTGTCAATCCAATCCCGGTTTGGCTGGCCGCCGAGAAGATGCGCTGACTCAGCTCAGACAACTGCGCATAAGGCGTGCCGCCGGGTTGGTGGTGGACGTAGTGGAATTCCCCGACCGCAGCATACCCGGCCTCCTGCATCTCCATATAGACCAATGCGGCAATGGACTCGATCTGTGCAGGAGTGAGGCGGTCCAGAAATCGGTACATCAAGGTACGCCAGGTCCAGAAGCTTTCGCGCCCTGCTACGCGCGTTTCGGTCATGCCCGCCATGGCGCGTTGAAAGGCATGGCTGTGCAGGTTCGCCAAAGCGGGCAGCAACACGTCGACCCGAGTGTCTTCGGGATTTGGCTCGGTCCCTGATTTCAGCGCAGCGATCCGACCGTCTTCGATTTCGACTCGTAGGTTGTGCACCCACTCAGAGCCTAACAGGGCCGTTTTGGCATGAACCGTCATCGTAATTCCATTTTGTGTAGACTTTATATTTTTAGCCGTATACGAAAAAATCAAGCGCAGGGGGAGCCCAAAAGAATCGCCATGACGAAAAAAACTGTTCTTCGTAGCAAACATGTAGCCACCATGGGGGGCGACCAACCTTATGGGATGATCGAGGATGGTGCGATTGCCATCGATGGGTCGGAAATCGTTTGGGTTGGCGCTCGGTCGGCAATGCCGCCGTCATATGCCGAGTGGCCGCAGAACGACTATGGTGACCGCTTGATCACGCCTGCTCTGATTGACGCTCATACTCATGTTGTGTTTGGCGGCAACCGCGCGGTTGAGTTCGAAATGCGCCTGAAGGGCGCGACCTACGAAGAAATTGCCCGCGCGGGTGGAGGCATCCTGTCGACCGTACACGGCACGCGGGCAGCAACAGAAGAAGAGCTGCTTGCAGGCGCGCTTTCGCGCGTGGACGCATTGCTGGCCGAAGGTGTGTCCTGCATCGAGGTGAAGTCGGGTTATGGGCTCGATGCCGAAACCGAACTGCGTATGTTGCGCGCGGCGCGCCGTATTGCGCGGGAGCGCCCTATTCGGGTCAATACCAGTTTTCTTGGCGCACATGCCGTTCCGCCAGAATATGCGGGTCGGGATGACGCCTATATTGACGAGGTCTGCATTCCGACACTGCGCGCGGCCCATGCCGAAGGGCTGGTGGACGCGGTGGATGGGTTCTGCGAAGGCATTGCATTTGATCCCACACAGATCGAACGGGTTTTTGTTGTCGCGCAAGAGCTTGGCCTACCGGTGAAGCTGCATGCTGAGCAACTTTCGAATCTAGGTGGGGCTAAGCTGGCGGCAGCTTACGGAGCGCTATCCGCTGATCATATCGAATATTTGGACGCCGACGGCGTTACCGCCATGGCTGGGGCCGGAACGGTCGCGGTCCTGCTGCCCGGCGCGTTTTATACGCTGCATGAAACGCAAGCTCCGCCGATTGAATTGTTGCGCCAGAAGAATGTTCCCATGGCACTGGCGACCGATTGCAATCCGGGGTCCTCACCCCTGACTTCTCTGCTGCTAACAATGAACATGGGGTGCACTTTGTTTCGCATGACGCCTGAAGAAGCATTGGCAGGTGTTACCCACGTCGCGGCCCGCGCTTTGGGTCTGGATGATACCGGCGTGATCGCGCCCGGATTGCGCGCTGATCTGGCCGTCTGGGATGCTACTCACCCTGCAGAACTGTCCTATCGCATCGGTTTCAACCCTCTGCATAAACGTATTTTTGGAGGTCTGGAATGACACCTCTGTTGCTTGTCCCCGGTCAGGTTTCGCTGGATCAGCTTGCCCAGATCTACTGGACCGAAGCCGCCATTTCGCTTGACGCCACCTGCCAACCCAAGGTTGAGGTCGCTGCTGCCCGCATTGCGCAGGCTGCCGAAGGGACCGAGCCCGTCTATGGCGTCAACACCGGCTTTGGCAAACTGGCGAGTCACAAGATTGCGGCCAAAGATACCTCAACCCTGCAGCGCAACCTGATCCTCAGCCATTGTTGCGGGGTGGGTCCGGCAGTGCCGCGTCGTCTGGCGCGGCTGATGATGTCACTGAAGTTGCTGTCATTCGGCCGAGGTGCTTCGGGTGTCCGCTGGGAACTTGTCGAATTGCTGCAACAGATGCTGGCGTGTGGTGTGACACCTGTGATCCCGGCACAGGGTTCGGTCGGCGCGTCTGGCGATCTTGCGCCACTGGCCCATATGACCGCTGTGGTGATCGGTGAGGGCGAGGCAGAGGTGAACGGTGTTGTTATGCCGGGTGCAGAGGCTCTGAAAACAGCTGGGCTAGAGCCGATTCAACTTGGTCCAAAGGAGGGCCTTGCGTTCATCAACGGGACGCAATTTTCGACTGCCTTTGCTCTGGCCGGATTGTTCGAAGGTTGGCGTTCAGCACAAAATGCGCTGGTGATTTCGGCGGCTTCAACTGATGCGATCATGGGATCCACCGCCCCTCTGCAACCCGAGATTCACACGCTGCGCGGGCATCGTGGGCAGATTGAAGCGGCGGCGGCGATGCGGGCCACTCTGGAGGGCTCTGAGATCCGCGAAAGTCACCGTGATGGGGATACGCGAGTGCAGGATCCATATTGCATCCGCTGCCAACCACAGGTGACCGGCGCAGCGATGGATGTGATCCGGCAGGCGTCCGCAACTCTTGTAACTGAGGCCAACGCGGCCACTGATAATCCGCTGGTTCTGACCGATCCGGATGCAATTGTTTCGGGCGGGAATTTCCACGCCGAGCCGGTAGGCTTTGCCGCCGATATGATTGCTTTGGCCCTGTCAGAGATCGGGGCGATCGCACAGCGTCGGATCGCATTAATGGTCGACCCGGCGCTTAGCTTTGATCTGCCGCCCTTCCTGACGCCCGAGCCGGGGCTGAACTCGGGTCTGATGATCGCCGAGGTCACGACGGCTGCGTTGATGAGCGAGAACAAACATCTGGCCAACCCATGTGTGACCGACAGCACACCTACATCGGCCAATCAGGAAGACCACGTCTCGATGGCGGCGCACGGGGCGCGGCGTTTAGGCCGGATGGTTGATAATTTGAACTATATTCTGGGGATCGAACTGCTCTGCGCCGCGCAAGGCATCGAGTTCCGCGCACCTCTTGCGACCAGCAAAGCGCTGACCAGCGTGGTTGGGCGTTTGCGCGACGATATCCCGTCGCTTGGCGATGATCGCTATCTGGCGCCTGAATTGGAAACCGCGAAGTCCCTAGTCGAAAGCGGAACTATTTTGCAGGCAGCTGCAATGCCCATGCCGGAGCTGTCGTGATGCAGGTTTTCAGTGTTCAGCGTGGCGATGGGCCCATCGTGCTGGGACAGCCGCATGGCGGCACGTATGTGCCCGACGACATTGCTGCGCGACTGAATGCGAATGGGCAGGTTCTGGCGGATACGGATTGGCATATCAATCAGCTCTACGATGGGCTCATTGCCAACGCGACGGTCGTGCAATCCCATATCCACCGCTATGTCATTGACGCTAATCGAGACCCTGCGGGTGTATCATTGTATCCTGGGCAGAACACAACAACTCTGGTGCCGTTGACCGATTTCGACGGTCAGCCGATCTGGGCCGAGGGGCAGGAGCCCTCAATCGATGAGATCGAGGTACGTCGAACCGCCTACCACGCGCCCTACCACAACGCGCTTGAGCAAGAGCTTGAAAGGGTGCGGGCAATACACGGGGTTGCGATCCTGTTTGACTGCCACTCGATCCGCAGCAAGATTCCGTTCCTCTTTGAAGGCACCCTGCCGGATATGAACATCGGCACGGATGGTGGCGCGACCTGTGCCCCCGGCATTGAGGCCGCGGCCTATGAATTTTCGCATTCCTCCCCTTACAGCACCGTCCTGAACGGGCGATTCCGAGGGGGTTGGACGACCCGCCACTATGGCCGTCCTGATGAAGGCCAACACGCGATCCAGATGGAGCTGGCGCAATCTACCTATCTGTCCGCCGAAACCCCTCCGTGGGCGTTTGACGAGGCGAAAGCCAAGCGCCTGCGTCGCTGGTTGGTGGATATTCTCGACGCCATCCAAGACACTGCATTGGAGCTTTGACATGACCGATCCTCGCAAGAATACCCGCGATATCTATCCGCCCACCGGCCCCGAACTGAACGCAAAAAGCTGGGTGACCGAGGCGCCCTTGCGGATGATGATGAACAACCTGCACCCGGACGTGGCCGAAAACCCGCACGAACTGGTGGTTTATGGCGGCATCGGTCGCGCGGCGCGGACATGGAACGATTTCGACCGGATCGTCGCAGGGCTGAAAGATCTGGAAGAGGATGAAACCCTGATCGTCCAGTCGGGCAAACCGGTGGCGATCATCCGCACCCATAAGGATGCGCCTCGAGTTCTGATCGCCAACTCAAACATCGTGCCTCATTGGGCCAATTGGGATCACTTCAACGAGCTCGATAAGAAGGGGCTGATGATGTACGGCCAGATGACGGCCGGTTCGTGGATCTATATCGGTACGCAGGGCATCGTACAGGGCACCTATGAAACCTTTGCCGAGGCTGGCCGTCAGCACTATGGCGGCGACTTGACTGGCAAGTGGATTCTGACTGGCGGTCTGGGCGGCATGGGTGGCGCACAGCCTTTGGCGGCAGTGTTCGCCGGGGCCAGTTGTTTGGCGGTCGAGTGCAATCCGGATTCTATCGATTTCCGCCTGCGCACCAAGTATCTGGACGAAAAAGCCGAGACTCTCGAAGAAGCGCTTGAGATGATCGACCGCTGGACCAAGGCGGGCGAGGCGAAATCTGTGGGTCTGCTAGGCAATGCGGCTGAGGTGTTCCCCGAAATTTATGCGCGGATGCAGGCCGGTGGCATGCGCCCCGATATCGTCACTGACCAAACCAGCGCCCATGACCCGATCAATGGGTATCTGCCGATTGGCTGGAGCATGGCGCAGTGGAAGGACAAGCGCGAAACTGATCCTAAAGCGGTTGAAAAGGCCGCCCGTGCCTCGATGAAACAGCATGTCGCTGCAATGGTCGATTTCTGGAACGCGGGCGTTCCGACGCTGGATTACGGCAACAACATCCGTCAGGTGGCGCAGGATGAAGGCTTGGAGAATGCCTTTGCCTTCCCCGGCTTTGTGCCCGCCTATATCCGGCCGCTGTTCTGCAAGGGCATCGGCCCGTTCCGCTGGTGTGCATTGTCGGGTGACCCCGAGGATATCTACAAGACCGACGCCAAGATGAAGGAGCTGTTCCCCGAGAACGAGCATCTGCATCGTTGGCTGGATATGGCGCAGGAACGCATTGCGTTTCAGGGTCTGCCCGCACGTATATGCTGGATCGGCCTTGGAGATCGCCACCGCGCGGGGTTGGCCTTCAACGAAATGGTTGCCAATGGCGAGTTGAAAGCGCCTGTTGTCATTGGGCGTGATCATTTGGACTCGGGCTCGGTCGCCAGCCCGAACCGCGAGACCGAGGCGATGCTGGACGGCTCGGACGCGGTGTCGGATTGGCCGCTGTTGAACGCTCTGATCAATACGGCCAGCGGTGCGACCTGGGTCTCGCTGCATCACGGCGGCGGCGTTGGTATGGGCTTCAGCCAGCACGCGGGTGTGGTGATCTGTGCAGATGGTACCGAAGATGCCGCACGGCGATTGGAGCGTGTTCTGTGGAACGATCCCGCCTCGGGGGTCTGGCGCCACGCGGATGCGGGGTATGAGATCGCCAAGGACTGCGCCCGCGAACATGGGCTGCGCCTGCCTGGTATTCTCGGTTAGATCAATCTGCCTCTGGTGAAAATGCTGCACCTGCGATATCCCGCAGGTGCGCTAATCGGAGGCCTGATATGTATGTAGCTACTCTGCTGACCAACCCTGCGGCCCCTTCTTTAGAGGCGACGTTGGTTGAGTCGTTGCGGAATGCATGGGGCGGGGGTGATGCGAACTGGCTGAGCCTCGATGAGGCGGCCGAGTTTTCCCTGCCAGAAATTCCCGACAATCGCTGGGACGTTTGGGGCGAGTTGCAAGAGATGGGCGTGGACCTGGTCGTGCAAAAAGCTGACGGTCGCCGGAAAAAGATGCTGCTGGCCGATATGGACAGCACTATGATCCAACAGGAATGCATCGATGAACTGGCGGATGAGGCTGGTGTCGGTGATCGGGTCAAGGACATCACCGCGCGAGCAATGAACGGCGAGCTGGATTTCGAAGGTGCGCTGACTGAGCGTGTGGGCTTATTGAAAGGGCTGGATGAAAGCGTGATCGGCAAGGTTCTGAATGAACGGATCACGCTGATGCCCGGCGGCAAGGCGTTACTTGCCACGATGCGCGCGAATGGGGTCTATGCAGCGCTGGTCTCGGGTGGGTTCACGGCTTTTACGGCTAAGGTCGCCGAAGAGCTTGGGTTTGATGAGAACCGGGCGAATACATTGCTGGCTGAGGATGGCAAGCTTACCGGTGACGTGAAGCGGCCCATTCTTGGGCGACAGGCCAAAATAGAGGCTTTGGAGCAGATCACAACACGCCTAGGTATCTCCGAGGTTGACGTGATTGCCGTTGGCGATGGAGCGAATGATCTGGGAATGTTGGGTCGGGCGGGGACGGGTGTCGCGTTGCACGCCAAGCCTTCGGTCGCTGCCGAATGTGATGTCCGCATAAATCACGGCGATCTGACAGCGTTGTTGTATCTGCAGGGCTATGGCAGGTCAGAATTTCAAGGCCTCTAAGGGGCTTCCTTTAATTTAACTATTGTGTTAAATAAAGCCATGAATACGCTTCTGGTCACATTCTCCGCTTTGTCTGATGCCACTCGGTTCTCGATTGTCGAGCAACTGATGGACGAAGGCGAACTGCCCGTCGGTAATTTGATAGAAGGCAAGGGCATGTCAGGGGCCGCGATCTCGCGCCATTTGAAGGTTTTGCGCGAGGCCGGGTTGGTGCAGCAGCGGGTACACGGCACGCAACGGATGTACTCGGTGCAGCCCGAGGGTCTGCGCGCGATAGCCGAATGGACGATTTCGAAACGACATTTCTGGGAAAGCAGCCTCGACCGTTTGGAAGAGCTTATTGAAAGGGAAAATTCATGGCCGACCTGAAACTGGAACGAGATTTTCCCGTTAGTCCCGAGGTCCTGTTCGCATGGGTCAGCGATGGTGCGAAGCTTCTGCAGTGGTGGGGGCCCGAAGGGTTGCATGTACCGGAACATGATCTCGACTTTTCGCGCATTGGTCCGTGGTATTCGGTTATGCAGAATGGCGAGGGTCAGCAGTTCAAAGTCTCGGGTCACGTTACCCATATCGATCGACCAAAATCTGTTGGATTTACGTGGGCTTGGCATGACGATCAGGACCAGCGCGGTGCGGAAAGCCATGTGACCTTTTCGGTTACCGCGACCAACAGCGGATCACGGCTGGTGGTTGATCACCGTGAACTTGTCGATGCCGAGTCGGCCACGAACCACAACGAAGGCTGGACATCTTCGCTGCGCAAACTCGAAGCACTTTGCAAATAGGTTTTCATCAGGGAGGAGCGATATGCCCCAATATTTGTTTGTTTATCACGGGGGTCACACCCCAACCGATCCCGCCGAGATCGAGGCGACCATGGCCGCTTGGGGCGCTTGGTTTCAGGAAATCGGCGGCTCATTAGAGATTCCGGGAAATCCTGTAGGCCAGTCCTACACGGTCAGCAGTGGTGGGATCGAAGACAATGGTGGTGCAAACCCGGCCTCGGGTTTCACGGTGGTCAAGGCTGATAGCATTGACGCCGCAACCGAGATGGCCAAGGGTTGCCCGATGGTTGTGAACGGCTCGGGTTCGGTCGAGGTGGCCGAGGTCCACGAGATCGAGATGTAATCCTCAGCCGGGGAAGCCCGGTGCAGGTTTGATAGCGCCGCATTCCAGCCCACGACGGCTGTATTGCGTGGCGTTCATGAATTTGCGAGTGGCCGGGTGATCGGCCTCTAGCACATCTAAATGCACTAGAATCGCGGCGATGGCGCATTCGCTGGCGCGGGTAGTGCCGTCAGTGATTTTTAGCGCAACGCCCATGCGCTTTTCAGGGATGATGGCAACAAAGACGGCCTCGGCCCCTGTCTTGATTGCAACGCGCCCGTTCATCGCTCGCATCAACTCGGTACAAGCGCGGGTTTCACCTGCGACAAGTTCGGGATGTTTCACCATCGCTTCTGTGAGCTGCACCGCTGCTTCGCTGGAGCGGTCCGAACGGTCTGCGGCAGAGGCAAACCAGGCCATCGATCGCGCAAGCCCTACCAGTGATGTCGCAAAATTTGGGGCGGAGCAACCATCGATCCCATAGGTTGGGCTGGTCTCGCCAGTGGTTTCCTCGATGGCAGACAGGCAGGCCTGCTGAACTGGATGGTCGATTTCCAAGTATTCCGGCCCGGCCCCCATATGCTGCGTCAAAGTCAGGAAACCGCAATGCTTGCCTGAGCAATTGTTGTGAATCTGGCAGGGTGTATCGTCCGCAAGAATCAACCCGTCGCGGGCCGCCATGTCGGCAGGTTCCTGTGGACCGCAGCGCAGATCGGGCTCGGACAGACCGAGATGATCGAGCCATGCGGACACGCGGTCAGTATGGATATGCGCCCCGTTATGTGAAGCACAGGCCAAGGCCAGATGCTCGCCGTTCAAACCGTATTTTGCAGCCGCACCCGAGGTAATCAGCGGCAGGGCCTGGATCATTTTGGCCGAGGAACGGGGATAGATCACCGCGTTTGGATCACCCCAGCTGCGCACGATCTGACCACTATCGTCACAGACCACTGCATGGCCCATATGCAGGCTTTCCAACAGTGACCCGCGCCAGAGTTCTGTCATTGGTACGGCTTGTGTCATGTCCACCCCATCAATCATGCGCAAAAATCTGCCAATCGCCCTTTCGCCTGTGGCGAAACCTGCGTTAGTGTGTGTATGTCGACAATCATCGGAATACGCAACTGAACAGACGAACCGGCAGAGTTCGCACGTATTTCCGATGGGTATGAGGTAATAGGTCGGGCTAGGAGGCTGAACCGATGGGATTAAAGCTCGTCCGCGTGATCGCGGGCCTGTGCATGGCAGGAATGGCGACAACGGCAATTGCGCAGCAGGCGACTAGTACCAATCGCGTCGCTGCAAAAACGGACTGGAGCGTGTTTGTCGAGGACGACCCAACCGAATGCTGGAGCGTTTCTGCCCCGAAAGAGACCGTGAACACACGCGGTGGCCGGGTCGTTTCCGTTCGGCGCAGCGATATCCTGCTGTTTGTGTTCTATCGCCCGAATGCCGAGGTTAAAGGGCAGGTGACCTTTACCGGCGGCTATCCGTTTGCGTCTGGTTCTACTGTCAATCTGGTTGTCGATGGCAGCGAGTTCGAGCTGTTCACCGATGGTGAGTGGGCATGGCCTGCGACCGCCTCGGACGATGCCAAGATCGTCACAGCGATGAAGCGCGGAAGTGAGGCGGTGCTGACCGCCCGTTCGGAACGTGGTACGCAGACCAAAGACACCTTCTCGTTGCTGGGCTTTACGGCCGCGATTGAAGACGCGGAAACGCGCTGCACGAACTAAGCCACAAGCAGATCAAATTCCGAAACCCCGCTTTCCGGCGGGGTTTTATTTGTTTGGTCCGATCCAGTGTGTTTTCAGAAATTTACGCCACGTAGAGCGGTGTTTCTTGATCCGTGTCAAAGCCTGCTTCCCCGTTTTCTGAACTAATTAGTTCAGAATTTGTTGAGGAGTCGGCAATGAACTTAAGCAAAAACCTGGCAGTGCTCTTGATGGCGTCTGCGGTGATCCTTGCAGGTTGTGAGAAAGGATCGGAAACCTATCCGATAACGGGTGAGCAATGTGGTCCGGAAGATCCCGTAAAGACCCTGGATGCAGAAGATTGCTACATCCCGCCAGCAGTAAACTAACAACAATGGGCCGCTTAAGTTTCTGCTTTAGTGGCCCATCTTGATTGGGCGCGCATCTTGATCTGTGATAGACAGATATCTCTGTCTGGAGGATTGATGGATGCGATGGGCGTTAGTTTTTTTGATGTTTCCGATATCCGCAATTGCGGATCCAACTATGGAGTGTATTGACGCCGGTTCGCAGGTGGAAATTGGATCTTGTGTTTCGAATATGGAATTGCGGGTAAACACAGCGATAGACTCCAGCTATTCGCTGGCGCTCGGCTCCGCACAAGAACTGGACGAGGTCACCGGACGGGTCGTCGCTGTGCCTGCGCTGGAGGCCTCGCAAAACGCGTGGGTGGCCTATCGCGATGCGCAGTGCGAAGCGGTAGGTGCTTCGTTCGGCGGAGGATCGGGTACGGGGATCGCCATCACAGCCTGTCGGGTTGACCTTGGCCGGGCGCGGGTTGACGAATTGTTGCGTTACGCAAATTGAAGCACGAATTCTTTTGATCTTTACGTGTGTTCCTATATAGAGGCGCATCCCAAGCCAGAATCCACCGAGATACGCCAATGTCGCCCAAAGCGCCGATCACTCAAGACGTCATGTCCATCCCCCGCAAACTGCCCGAGGGGAAGATGAACCTTGTCGGTTTGACCCGCGATCGATTGCGTGAGGCGCTAATTGAACACGGCACGCCCGAAAAGCAGGCGAAGATGCGCACGGGGCAGATTTGGCAATGGATCTACCAATGGGGTGTGCGTGATTTTGGTGAGATGACCAATCTGGCCAAGGCCTATCGCACGCAACTGGCCGAGCAGTTCGTAATCGAAATCCCCGAAGTCGTGACCCGCCAGGTTTCAGAGGACGGCACCCGCAAGTATCTGTGCCGCATCGCGGGCGGGCATGAGGTTGAGGTTGTCTATATCCCTGAAGATGATCGCGGAACGCTATGCATCTCATCTCAGGTGGGCTGTACGCTGACTTGTTCCTTCTGCCACACGGGCACGCAGAAATTGGTGCGCAACCTGACAGCGGCCGAAATTGTCGGGCAGGTCATGATGGCGCGTGACGATCTTGAGGAATGGCCAACACCGGGTGCGCCCAAAGATGAAACACGCCTGCTGTCAAATATCGTGCTGATGGGTATGGGCGAGCCGCTTTACAACTTTGAAAACGTCCGTGACGCAATGAAGATCGCGATGGACCCCGAGGGGATTTCTCTGTCCCGTCGCCGCATCACGCTGTCGACCTCGGGTGTGGTACCCGAGATCGCGCGCACGGCTGAAGAAATTGGATGCCTGTTGGCGATCTCGTTCCACGCCACCACTGATGAAACTCGCGACATACTTGTTCCGATCAACAAGCGCTGGAATATCGAGGAACTGCTGCAGGCGTTGGCCAGCTATCCCAACGCGTCGAATTCTGAACGGATCACGTTCGAATACGTGATGCTGGATGGCGTGAACGACAGCGACGAAGACGCGCATCGTCTGATCGCTCATATCAAGCGCCATAACATCCCGGCCAAGATCAACCTGATCCCGTTCAACGAATGGCCGGGCGCGCCCTACAAGCGCAGCTCGAACAATCGCATCCGGGCCTTTGCCAACATCATCTATCAGGCGGGCTATGCCTCACCCATCCGCAAAACGCGGGGTGAGGATATCATGGCGGCCTGCGGCCAGTTAAAATCGGCCACCGAACGGGCCCGGAAATCGCGAAAGCAGATCGAGGCTGAAGCCGGGCTAAACCGCTAAGGGCATGCGCCGTGGCTTCACGCGAAAAACTTAATGAATTGAGTGCTGTTTCCTTGTTCAAAATTTGGTATCTTCGGCGCAGACCCGCTCTGGATGGGGAACTCACCGACAGACACAAGGTGGTGAGATTGCCGGGGCGGTGCTGGTAACACCAATTAAGGCCGCTACCATTATTCTGAAGCAAAGCGGCATTTAGGCGAACTGATCAGTCAGGGAGGCCACAATATGATTGTAAGTCACCGGCAAGTCTTGGGTATCGCGGCTGTTCTGGCGATCTCGGGATTTGTTCTCCACGCGGCATCTGCTCAGACCAAAGATCAGGATGCGCATTTGGCGATTGAAAACCCAGCTGATCTGACCAAGGAGCAAGCGCAGAAACACTATCAGTCATTGATACGACGCATGTCGCGGGGTTATGCGGCGGCACAGATGGACTTGATCCGAAACTATCAGAACTGGCCTTTGTTCAACGATGCGCCCTACATCTCGGCCACGCATGGGCAGCGCTATGTCAACAGCTATGCGAACCGCATGGCCCACAACTACGGCACATTGCAAGAAGGCGAAGAGCTACCTGCAGGCTCGGTCCTGGCCAAAGACAGTATGACTGTCACAGATGAGGGCAATATCCATCCCGGTGCCCTGTTCGTGATGGAGAAACTGCCAGAAGGCACCAACCCGGAAACAGCCGACTGGCGTTATATCATGGTGATGCCGGACGGTTCGCTGTTCGGTGATACGATGGGCTTTCGCGCGTCAGAGGTCGATTATTGCCATGTCTGCCACGAGGCCGTCGCGGACCGGGACTATACGTTTTACGTACCCGAAGAGTATCGTGTCGCAGAGTGATCTTCAGGCCGCAGGATCAGGCAGCTTCAGCTCGGTCGCTTCCTGACGACTGAGTTGCTCACCCTGTTTGCGTTTGGATAGGACCTCGCGGGCGAGCGCGTATTTCTCATCCTGCCAGAAGATCAAACAGCCGTTGCAGCCTTTGCCGCAACAACCCTCGGTTCCGATACGATTGGTTTTGAAGCGGCGCTCATTGCCGTCTTCGCCGATTTTCTCGACCAGCTCGTCACGACGGCGGGTATAGGCCTTAGGGTTGTCGCGACCTGAGGTTTCCAGCCCCTGCACCAGCTTGTCAAACCGAATGCGACTCCAGTGTTCGTCGGTCAGGGCACGTTCTTTGCGCAGGACGGAGTAGACCGGGAAACGGGTGCGCAGATCGTCGATATCCTCGTGATCGAACAGGGTGAAAGGAAGGCGGATGATGGTTTTGGTACTGCCATGCACAACGTCCAGCCGCGCCCCATCATGAGCGCGTTCAAAGTCATAGACCCGCAGCAGAACCGTCTCGCGCGAAATCGGAGAGACGAAATCCAATACATCCCCCGGTTCCAGCTTGTTTTTTACCTCGACCAGAAAGGCATCCTCGGTCACCTCGGTGACGATCCCGGCATATTCCCACTGCGCGATCGAGGCTGTGTGTTCGTAGTCATGTGCATAATTGGTCAGGCGGCCTTCGTGGAAAGCCAGCGTGTAGCCGCGGTTCCCGACTGTTTCGAGTTCACGCATATAGGGCTTCGGGTCCCAGTTCTCGGGGTCGGCGTGATAGTCGTCGATGGCCATACGATAGGCGCGCGCGACGATGGCGGCATAATACTCCGATTTGCCGCGCCCTTCGACTTTCAGACTGTCGACACCGATCTTCAAGTATTCATCCAGCTTGGGCATGATACACAGGTCGCGGGAATTGAGGATGTAGGATCCCCGATCATCCTCTTCGATGGGCATCAAATCACCGGGGCGACAGCCTTCTTCCAGCAGGAATTCGAATAGGTCGGCGTTTTCATCGGTGATGCGCAGCTCCTGATGCGTGCCATCTTTGAGGCGCAGTTTCAGGCCATAGTTCCAGCGGCAGGAATTGGCGCAGTTGCCCTGATTGGCCCCGCGTTCGGCCATGAAGTTCGACAGTAGGCAGCGGCCCGAATAGGTCATGCACATGGCCCCGTGCACAAACGCCTCAAGCTTGATATCGGGGCATTTCTCGCGAATCTCGACCAATTCGGGGTATGAGACTTCGCGGGCCAGAACCACAAGCTCGGCCCCCTGATCCTGCCAGAACTTCACCGACAACCACGAACAGATATTGGCTTGCGTCGAGATATGCAGCGGCAGTTCCGGCGCGCGTTCGCGGACGTATTGGAACACTCCGGGGTCGGCGATGATCAGCCCGTCAGGTTTCACCGTGCGGACAGTGTCGATGTATTCGTCCAGCTTCGGAATGTCCTTATTGTGCGAGAACAGGTTCAGCGTCAGGTACGCGCGCCGGCCATGGTTGTGGCAGAACTCGACTCCCTCTATCACCTCTTCCAGCGAGAACTCGGACTTTGTCCGCAGCGACATATCCGGTGTGCCCAGATAGACCGCATCCGCGCCATAGAGGATGGCGAGTTTCAACTTACGCAGATTGCCCGCAGGCATCAGCAATTCGGATCTGAACTGGGTCATGGGGATACCGGGCTAAGGATCAAGGGCGCCTTCTACGCCAAAATCCCGGCTCCCAAAACCCCGTTAACTGCGACGGAATCGCGCTGTTCCGATCACTTCGATCAGTTGTTGGCGAACCGGTTCCGGTTGCGCCTCGACCGCGTTCAAAACCTCGCGCAGTTCGGCGCGCAGCCCATGCATCTGGTCGATCAGAGAGATCATCATCGATAGTGCATCGGCCTCCATGTCGTACTGGTCATGCAGTTCGCATGCCAGTTCCAGACGAGCAACGTCGATACGCTGATATCGCAGCCCTTGCTCCGATTGCTCGGGGATCACGATCTCAGCGGCCAGATATTCGGTCAGGCGATCCGAAGTCAGGCGGGCGATGGCGTCGATCAGTTCGGCTTCGGTCAATGTGCGGCTCATGACGGCATTCCTTTGCGCGGATCATAGCCGTGGGTTTCGCGCCATGTCTCCATGAAGTGCTTCAATTCATCGTCTACCTTGTCTGGCATTGCGACGGTCAGTTCAATGAACTGATCGCCCCGCTCGGACGAGCCGCGTTTCTTGACCCCTTTGCCACGCAGGCGCAGGGTTTTGCCGCTGCTGGTCCCCGCTGGGACACTGACATTGACGCCACCGTCGATGGTGGGGGCGGGAACCTTGCCACCCAGAACGGCCTCATCAATGGTGATGGGCAGCGTGATGTGGATGTCATCGCCCTGACGGTCGAACACCGGGTGATCCGCAACCGAGATCGTCACAAGCGCATCGCCGGGAGGCCCATCGCCGTACCCCGGGGCCCCTTTGCCACGCAGGCGGATGGTTTGCCCGGTCGTGATACCCGCAGGTATCTTCACTTCAATCCGGTTCCCATCTGGCAGGGTCAATTTCTGACTGGCTCCAAAAACGGCGTCAAGAAAGCTGATCTGCAGCGAGTAGTTCAGGTTGTGGCCCGGTGCATGGAACTCCTGCGCGCGCTGTCCATATCCACCCCGCCCGCGCATGAATTCGGCAAAGATGTCGGACATATCGTCCTGTTCAGCCGCGTGACCGCGATAAGGGTTGCCAGCAGCCTCGGCATATTCGCGATAATACTGCTGCTGCGGACGTTCCTGACCCGACGCATCAATTTCGCCATTGTCGTAGCGTTTGCGCGTCTCGGGGTCTTTCAGCAGGTCATAAGCAGCAGCAGCGGCTTTGAACTTGGCCTCTGCCTCGGCATCGCCCGGCTTGAGGTCCGGGTGGCATTCTTTGGCGATCTTCCGATAGGCTTTCTTGATCTCGGCATCGCTGGCGTCTTTGGCGACGCCAAGTACGGAATAGGGATCGTCGCTCATCTTGCCTCTCGTCGATGTGGGGTTTGGCCTTGATGAAGGTATTTTATCAATTGATTTCAACAGGTCAAAAAGAAGAGGCGGCTAAATTGTCTCGTAAATCTGTCAAGCTCTGCTAATATTAAGATGTTTCAGATTGATCATTGACGGAGATCACCCCATGACGCGCAGGCTCAAATCGGTGCTGGCATTGCTGGCTGGGAACGCCATCGGGCTGTTGTTGGCCAGTTTGCTGCTGTCAGAGTTTGCGATCCGACCGATTTCCTTCATCGTGGTGGTAGTCGTGTTCACCCTGGTCCAGGTGATAGCCGAACCGCTGATCCTGAAGCTGGGGGAAAAGAAGGCACCGGCGCTGAAGGGCGGAATTGCCTTGATCGTGACCTTTGTTGGCCTTCTGGTCACCGATCTGATCACATCCGGTCTGACCATTGGCGGTATCTCAAATCTGTTGGCCGCAACCTTGCTGGTATGGTTGGGCGCTCTGATCGGCAGTATTGTGCTGCCGATCTACGTGTTTCCCGAACTGCGCGACCCTAAGAAATAGTCATATCGCGTCTAAACTGGCCTCGATGGCCTGCCACAACTCGTCCACCGGTTCGCACCCCACGGACAGGCGGATGAAAGCAGGATCGACAGCATCCCCCCAACGGGCGCGCCGCTCGGCCGAACTGTGGACGCCGCCGAAGGATGTAGCCGGACGCAGCAGTGGGCAGCTGTTGATGAACTGTTCGGCTTTGGTCTCGGTCTCAAGCGTGATGCTTAGCAGAAACCCGAAGCGCGTGGTTTGAGCCGTCGCCAATGTGTGCGCCGGATCATCGGTCAGTCCGGGATAGCGGATCTGTTTCACGGCCGGGTGCGCCGCCAGCCGCTCAGCCAGTATTTGTGCTGAGCTACACATCCGATCAAACCGCACATCCAGAGTCTCCAAACCCCGATGTAGCAACCACGCTTCATGTGGCCCCGGGATCGCACCGGAGACGCGGCGCCATTCCTCAACTCGCTCCATGATTTGCGGATTGCGGCTGGCTAAATGACCCATCAACAGGTCCGAATGCCCACCCATCGCTTTGGTATCTGAACTCACAACCACATCAACGCCAAGGTCCAGTGGGCGCTGGCCCAATGGGGTCATCGTTGTGTTGTCGGCGATGGTGATGCCGCCGGCCTCGCGCACGGCCTTGGCGATTACTGGCAGCTCAAGCATGTCCAGACCGGGGTTCGAGGGGCTTTCTAGAAACACCACATCGAATTCATCAAAGCCACCTTCGGCAAAGTCGGTGGTTGGGCGTTCGATAACCGAGACGCCCAGATTTGACAGGAACCGATCAGCCAAAAGGCGCGTCACATAATACCCGTCGGACGGGATCAGCAGCCGCGACCCGGCTTGGACCGTCGCAAACAAGGCCGCCGAAATCGCACCCATACCCGAAGGAAAGCTGAGGCAGGGTGCATCTTCGAGATGCGACAGAACGTGTTCCAGATGCAACCAGGTCGGGTTGTCGACCCGGCCATAGCTGGCATGCCCATCCGGCGCACCGGGCAGATGGTACATGCTGCTTTGGGTCAGCGGCAGGGCCACAGGCTCGCCCTTGTTCAGGGCATTCCCGCGCAAGTGCAACATTTCGCCGGTCTTCGGGCTCATGGCTCAGCGCCCCGGTATTTCATCGCGTGGGGGCGCGGGTTCCCAATTCTCGATGATCTCGACCGCCTCTTGCGCGGTGTCGACAAAGCGGAACAGGTCAAGATCTTCGTCCGAGATGGTGCCCGCATCAGCCAGAGCCTCCCAGTTGATAACCTTTTCCCAGAACTCACGCCCGAACAGCAGGAAAGGGACGCGATCCATGCGGCCGGTCTGGATCAAGGTCAGGGATTCGAACAGCTCATCCATGGTGCCGAAGCCGCCGGGGAAGATGGTGATGGCGCGAGCGCGCATAAGGAAGTGCATCTTGCGGATGGCGAAGTAGTGGAAATTGAAGCTGAGATCAGGCGTCACGTATAGGTTCGGAGCCTGCTCGTGCGGAAGCACGATGTTCAGGCCGATCGAACACCCGCCTGCATCCTGTGCACCACGGTTACCCGCCTCCATCACGCCGGGGCCGCCACCGGTGACGATCACATTTTCGCGGCAGCCCGTCTGATTTGATTTCTCTGTCATCAGACGCGCAAACTCGCGCGCCTCATCGTAGTATTTCGACAGCCCGGCCAAGGTCTCGGTCCGCGCTGTGTGTTTCTGAGCGGGTTCCGGAATGCGCGCGCCACCGAACATGACGATGGTCGAGGTGATCTCACGCTCGGTCATGATCATCTCGGGCTTCAGCAGCTCCAGTTGCAGCCGCACGGGGCGCAGCTCATCCCGGCACAGGAAGTCATCATCAGCGAAGGCAAGGCGATAGGCCGAAGACCGCGTCTGCGGGGTATCCGGTACCTCGCTTGCGGTCGAGCGGTCGGTCTGTGCGTCGCGAAAGGGGCTGAGGCGATCTTCTCTCATAAACGGGGTTCCCTGCTTGCGTGTTTCCAAAACAGCTATAGGGTTCGCGGGCAGAGTGCCAGTCACGGAAAGACAAGAATGGATTGGAAAAGTGAAATATTGGCAGCGCGGGATCGCATTGCCGGACACGCGCAGGTCACGCCAGTGATGGAAAGCCAAATTCCGGGCTATCCGGTTGAAATGAAACTTGAACATATGCAGCACACCGGCAGCTTCAAAGCGCGCGGGGCGTTCAATACCCTGCTCAGCATGGATGTGCCTGCGGCAGGCGTCGTGGCGGCTTCCGGTGGCAACCACGGTGCGGCAGCGGCTTATGCCGCGCAATCACTGAGCTACCCAGCGAAGATTTTTGTGCCCGAACTTGCAGGTCCCTCCAAGATTGCGCTGATCAAGCGGATCGGGGCTGATCTGAGTGTTGTTTCGGGTGAATATGCCAATGCACTGACCATGGCGCAGGCGCATGAGGAAAGCACCGGCGCCATGCAAATCCACGCCTATGATGCGCCAGCGACGGTGGCAGGGCAGGGGACATGTTTTGCTGAATGGGACGCGCAGGGCTTGCAGGCGGACACAGTATTGGTGGCCGTGGGAGGCGGCGGGCTGATTGCCGGAGCTTTGGCATGGTTTCAGGGTGCGCGCAAAGTCGTGGCGGTCGAACCGGAAACCTCTTGCGCGCTGAATGCGGCGTTGGCTGCGGGCGAACCGGTTGATGTTTCCGTTTCGGGCATCGCAGCGAACGCACTGGGCGCACGGAGAATTGGTGAGATTTGCTTTCGGCTGGCCCAAGGTATGAGTTCGGTTCTGGTTTCTGACGATGCGATAGCGCAAGCCCAGAATGCTCTGTGGCAGACGCATCGAATACTGGTTGAACCAGCAGGGGCTGCTGCGCTTGCCGCACTGATTTCGGGCGCTTACCAGCCGGAGCCGGGTGAGCGTGTCGCAGTGCTGATTTGCGGCGGGAACATCGCGCCAGATCCGCTAACAGGTTGAGAATACGGCTTGTAGATGTTGTTCATGGATTTTATCTATAATTCATGACCGCAACCATTGCCGACACAATCTATAATGCCCTGAGCCAGAAAATCATCACCGGCGATCTTCCTGCCGGTGAAAAGCTGCGTCAGGACCATATCGCGCGCGACTTTGAGACCAGCCATGTGCCGGTGCGCGAAGCACTGCTGCGGCTTGAGGCGCATGGATTGGCCAAAAGCGAACCGCGAAAGGGCATGCGCGTCACCGCGTTGGACCCTGCCGAAGTGCGTGAAGTGATCGAAATGCGTGTCGCGCTGGAAACGCTGGCGATGCAGCATTCCGTGCAAAATATGACGCCAGCTGCTCTGAAAGTGGCTGATGATGCGCGAAAGGCATGTGATCAGGCTGAAAACATGCCTCAATGGGAGGCGCGGAACAGGGTCTTTCATCGTGCCATCCTGACACCTTGCGGGTTGCCCCGCCTTTTGCATTCTGTCGATGACCTGCACATCGCCAGTGCCAGGCACCTGTTTGCACATTGGCGGCCCAAATGGGTGCAGCGCGTCGATACGGATCACGCTGCGATCATTCAGGCGCTGAAGAGTAAAGACGTTTCCGCCGCAACCTCGATACTTGTGCGCCATATCCGTCGTGCAAGCTGATACTTTCTGCCTTTGAAACGACAATCTGTGCCTCCTCAGAAGATTTGACTTGATTTTTAATAGATAAAAATGATGATTAATTCCGAATCTATGCAATATTATCTATAAAAAGAGAAAGACAATGAAAGCCACTCTGCAATCCACCCTTCCGGCCGCCGGAGTAATAACCCCTGCGGGTCAGATCCTTCGTGTCGCGTTAGGTATTCTTCTTTTGACCGCCAGTGCAAAAGTCCAGGTGCCATTTTGGCCTGTGCCCATGACCCTTCAAGTCGCCGTTGTCATGGCTATCGCCGCGGCATTTGGGCTGCGTCTCGGTTCTGCAACCGTGATCGGTTACATGGTCGCCGGGGCAGTGGGTTTGCCGGTGTTTGCCGGAACGCCCGAAAAAGGCATCGGGCTGGCCTATATGATGGGCGGAACCGGAGGTTATTTGCTGGGTTTCGTGGTCGCCTCGGTCATGGTTGGATGGGCCGCGGACAATCTGCGCAAGCTGTTTCTGGTTCCGGCGATGCTGGCTGGACTTGCAGCGATCTATGCGCTGGGTCTGGGTTGGTTGGCTCAGTTCGTGCCTGCAGACAAGGTTCTGGTTTACGGTTTCAGCCCTTTCATTCTGGGTGATCTCGTGAAGATTGCATTGGCATCCGTTCTCGTGATTGGCCTGCCGACGGGTCTGATACAGAAAATCCGTGGGCCGCAGCCAGATGCTTGATACCGGGCAAGATATCCGCAGCGATTGGACCGTGGATGAAGTGGAGGCGCTGATGCGCCTCCCACTGTTGGATCTGGTAGGTCGCGCAAATGTAGTTCACCGGACATATCACGATCCAAACGACATCCAAAAAGCCAGCCTGCTGTCGATAAAAACCGGAAGCTGTCCCGAGGATTGCGCCTATTGCCCGCAATCCGCTCATCATCGCGAGGTCGAGCTGACCAAGGAAAAGCTCATGAACCCTGCGCATGTCATCTCGCTTGCCAAACGGGCGCGCGATGCGGGGGCTGAACGGTTTTGCATGGGTGCTGCATGGCGTCAGGTGCGCGACGGCGAAGAATTCGACAATGTGCTGGACATGGTGCGGGGCGTGCGTGATCTGGGCATGGAGGCTTGCGTCACCCTGGGCATGCTCAAGCCACATCAGGCCAAACGATTGGCCGAGGCGGGACTTACCGCGTACAATCATAACCTGGATACTTCGCCGGAATTCTATGGCGAGATTATTGGAACTCGTACCTATCAGGATCGTTTGGAGACCCTCAGCTATTGCCGGGACGAAGGTATTGATCTGTGCTGCGGCGGCATTATCGGTATGGGTGAAAGCCTGCGGGATCGTGCCTCGCTGTTGCAGGTCCTTGCGAATTTTGACCCGCATCCCGAAAGCGTACCGATAAACGCGCTGATCCCGATCAAAGGCACGCCGCTGGCGCATCTAGAAAAAGTAGGCATTTTTGATCTGGTGCGCATGGTTGCGACCGCGCGGATCGCCATGCCGCAAACACGGGTGCGCTTGTCGGCAGGACGGTCGGACTTTTCAACTGCCGAGCAGGCTTTGTGCTTTCTGGCTGGCGCAAATTCGGTTTTCTACGGCGATGTGTTGCTGACCGCACCCAATGCCGGAACCCAAAATGACCGGGATATGTTTGCCGCACTCAGCGCACTTACCGATGATTGACGCAAACCGAGGTATCCGCGTCGCATTGCGCCATGGGTCTCGCTTGCGTATAGGCCACATCAACGTGAACAGATTCTCTAGGGAGACGCCCCATGTCCAATGCGCAACTGGAAGCCGCCATCGAAGCCGCCTGGGAAGTACGTGACACAATAACCCCTGCGACCACTGGCGAGCAACGAGAAGCAATCGAAGACACGCTGAGCGCGCTGGACAGCGGTTCGCTGCGAGTGGCTGAAAAGCTCGACAGTGGTGATTGGCACGTGAACCAGTGGGCGAAAAAAGCAGTTCTGCTGGGGTTCCGCATCAAGGACATGGAAATCCAGACCGGAGGCCCGCAAGACGGCGGCTGGTGGGATAAGGTCGACAGCAAGTTCGCCGGCTGGGGAGAGAACCAGTGGCGCGCGGCAGGGTTCCGCGCCGTGCCAAACTGTGTGGTCCGCAAGTCGGCCTATGTCGCACCGGGTGTGGTGCTGATGCCTTCGTTCGTCAACCTTGGTGCTTATGTAGATGAAGGCACGATGGTTGATACCTGGGCCACCGTTGGTTCCTGCGCGCAGATCGGCAAAAACGTGCACTTGTCGGGCGGCGTTGGTATTGGCGGCGTACTGGAGCCGATGCAGGCCGGTCCGACCATTATCGAAGACAACTGCTTTATCGGTGCGCGTTCGGAAGTGGTCGAAGGCTGCATCGTCCGCGAGGGTTCGGTTCTGGGCATGGGCGTGTTCATCGGTAAATCCACCAAGATCGTGGACCGCGAAACCGGTGATGTCATGTATGGCGAGGTTCCGCCCTATTCGGTGGTTGTTGCGGGTTCGATGCCGTCCAAGAACAATGTAAGCCTGTATTGCGCGGTCATCGTGAAACGCGTCGATGAAAAGACCCGTTCGAAAACCGGGATCAATGAGCTACTGCGCGATTGATCCCGTCGTTTCAGTCTGAATAGGCCGCAGAGTGCATGCTCTGCGGCCTTTCTTATTTTGGCATGAACTCCAGCACTGTCTGCTGAAAGAAATCAATCGCCGCCTCACCTCCGGCCCCTTTGGCCAGAGGGCCGACTTGATATCGGGGCGATTGAAGGGCGCGCTGCATCTTTTCGCACACCCAGACATCCTCGGTCTGAAAATCCCCCGTCTCCAGTGGGTGCTGGGTCCAGTGAGAGGATTTGATCCGACCGGATTCCGGGTCGTATCCGGGTATGTCCGCCGCGCGATGCGTATAGGTGAACCAGCCTTTAGGCGACCAGTTTCTGACCCGCAGAAGTGTTGTGTTGGCGTCGACCGGTTCCATGGTCGATATCGAAAACCCCCAGGGGTTTGGCGTCAGGATCGTGGTCGGAAACAGCATGTAGACCCCGCCATAGCCCGGCGTGTCTGCATTCCGTACCGTTTTCAGGCCGGACCCTTTGGCCGAGTTTTCAACAAACTGCGGGATACGGTGTTTGACTCCTTCGCGCTCGGTCGACCACCAAACCATGTTGTGGCCAAAAACCTCCCAAAGATTCTTGTCATGGGTTGGCCCGCCCAACGTGTCTTTGTGCAGATAGGCCAGATGATAGCCGTCGATTGCATTTTCAAAGAAGACCTTCCAATTGCAGTTGATCTCATAGACCACGTCGTCGGGGTTTTCTTGTAGCTCGCTTGATGCCAGATCATGAGGCCAAGGTATTTGAGCCAGATCGCCAAGCCACGCGTCAAAGCTTTGATCCGGTTCTGGGTGAACAAAAACAAGGTTGCGGAAGACACCGACTGAGGCACCGAACAACGCGGTTGCCTTCTTGTCCAGATCCGGAAAGCACTCGCGCTGGGCTGGTACTCCGCGCAATGCGCCATCCAGATTGTAGACCCAGTTGTGATAAGGGCAGACAATGGTCTTGCCTGCGTTGCCGCAACCTTCCAACAACTCGGTTCCGCGATGGCGGCATTGGTTGTGGAAGGCGCGCAAGTCGCCATTTGCGTCCCTTATGACGATCAGAGCGTAGGCTCCGGCCTGAATCGTCCTGAAATCGCCGGGTTCGGTGAAATCCATAGTCACGCCGGCAAAACTCCAGCACTTGCTGAACAGGGTTTTCTGTTCGGCCTCATACCAACTGTCCGAGACATATGCCTCACGCGGCAGTTGTTGCTTGGGTTGATCCGGAAGTGCGTCAGGCGGCATTGTTGAGTCCGTTTATTGTCAAAAATGATAATCATCAATATTGACAATAAACCTTCGAATGTCCAGATTTCACCTTAAGATTTTTCTGAACCCGCTTGGAGGCAGGATGACTTTTATTCAAACCCTGAGGAATCAAAGGTGGATGACACTGCTAATTCTGGCGGCGCTTCTTGTCTCGACCTTCGCCGGGTATTACGGCCTTTGGGGTCTGTTGTTCATATTTTGGGGGCTCTTGGCGGTGCGCTCGGGGCAGGCCTTCTTGATCGAACCGATAAACCGCGCGACAGATCCGGCACTGTTCTGGTCGCTGACGGGTTTGTGGATCGGTTTGGGCGTTCTCTACGTTCTGGCGGATGTTTTTCCACCAGTTGCGAACGGATTCTGATGCCCCGTCCCAGTATGAAAGACGCCAGATCCGAGCAAATCCTGAACGCATTTATGCGTTGTGTCGCGCGGTACGGGCTGGATGGCTCGACCTTGGCGCGCATATCAGAAGAGGCGGGCGTCGGGCGGCCATTGCTGCGCCACTATCTGGGCAACCGGGATGAGATGGTTCGCAAGCTGCTGGATCACGTCCTGAAAGTCTTCGCGGATCAGGTTGAGGCGCTCTTCGACACTCTGCCGTGCACTGATCGGGTTGCAGCGATGCTGGACGCTTTGTTCGGACGCGGCACCTATTCTTCGGAAAGTGCTGCGGTTTTTGCCGCTTTGGTCGCAGCCTCAGAAAGACACGCGGATTTGCGAGAACCCTTGCTTGGGTTTGTCTATGACTTCGAGGCAAGGATCGCTGCTGAAATCATGAACGAACTGCCTGCTGCCAATGTGCAAGGGGTCCAAGCCGTGGCAGCGGGTATGTCCGCAATTTATTTCAATACGGATGCTGTGATGCCATTGCGACCCCGGGCGGAATGGCGCGACACGCAGCGCGTGGCAGCGCAGATGCTGTTGGACCACCTATACGCCAGCACCTGCGACTGAGTTGACCGTGCCATCGGGCCAGCGTATTGCGGGCACTATGGAAAAGCAGAAAAAACCTTCGCGCCAGCAAGTCTATACGTTGTTGGTTCAGATCGGTCGCAAAGATGGCGACGGCCTGCCCGAAGGCGCGACCGGGGCGGCGTTGATGTGTTTTGCCAGCGGCGTGGACGAGGCCGAAGCCGTGCGCGAGACAGTAGCGATCCTGAAGCAGGCCGATACTGCACCGCTGGATGTCACCGGCTATGGCACCCTGGCCGAGCGTGAGGCGCAAGGACATGATATCGATCCGGATGAGCGGGCATTGATGCAACGGGCGCTGGATGAAAACGCGGTTATCGTGGCACAGATGACGCCATTCTTCGGCGACGAGGAAACTGCTTAGTTTCTTACCCCGAACCACTTGCGATAGATTTCGTCATAGGTGCCGTCTTCGCGCAGGGACAGCAGCGCCTGATTGACGTCTTCGACCAATGGCGATCCGGTTGGAAATGCGATCCCATAGTTTTCACGCAGGAAGATGCCCCCGGTCATTGTCGCCATTCTGCGCCCTTCGTGGCTTGCATAATAGGACAGGATCGGAGCGTCGAAAACGACCGCATCCAAATCCTTATTCTCAAACGCGTTCAACATGTCCTGCAGATCGCCATAGCCGGTATAGTCGATCTCGCGCCGGTTCAGAAAACTGGCGGCGGTTGAATCGGAAATCGTCCCGACCTGTTTGCCGTAAAGGTCGTTGACCGAATTGACGCTGCCGGTGATTGCGTCCACCGTCATCACCGAGGTGATCCGGGCCGTGAAAACGGAGACGATGAATAGGGATGACACCACCAGTACTACACCCAACAGGCGGCCAAACGGGGTGCGCGGCATCCGCTCTTCAAAGCCACCGTTCACCACCAGGTTGAGGGCCCACCAGAACGACGGGAACCACGCCTCATTCAATTTGCGATCAAAGTAGGGCTGCGCGCGTTTTTCAAAACTCCACATCAGCATGCCGCCACCAAGCAGGATCGCAAAGGCCAGCCCGATGGCGATGAACAATTCCCGAGACAGCAAAGCGTGCAACAGCGATGGCTGGCGAGCGGCCTCTGACGGGACCATGATCTGTAATCCGGCCTCAAATATCGGTTGTGTGAAATCCATTCGGGTTTCGCGCAAGGCGGTGATCGATATATTAGCGATCGCCAGATCGGCAGAGCCATCCTGAACCGCGCCCAACATTTCTCCAAATGTCTCGACGCGGTTGATCGAGTATTCCCAGCCGAGCGATTCAGACAGTGCCGCCAGAAGATCCATCGAGAAACCGGTCTGGGCACCGTCCTCGACAAATGAGAACGGAGGACGGGTTACCGTTGTAACCGTAAGAGACTGGGCCTGGCTTTGCTGCGCAAGAGTCGCGAAAGTCAGGCAGATCAATGCGAAGAAGACACGCTTCATGTGGAATCACCTGTTTCGCGGCCCTCTAACTCACTTAAGGGCAGCGCGGCAAGGCAGCCGCTGGGTCAACGCTCATGTTTTGTTGGGGTGCAAAATCAAGCCGCTTGAGCATTCGGTCTCGGAATTCGACTATTCGGGGTTGGCAATCCGGGCAATTCGTTGAATCTGTGCACGAACACAGGCACCCCTAAGGACAAGAGGCCCAATATGACCGATCCAGTTGAGCTGACAGCAAATCTGATCCGTTGCCCATCGGTCACACCCGATGAAGGCGGGGCTTTGGTCTTGCTGCAGCAGGTGCTGGAGGAGGCCGGATTTTATTGCACTCGAGTAGATCGTGGTGGAATCTGCAACCTCTTCGCCCGATGGGGGCAGAAGGGTCATGCATGCAGCTTTGGCTTTAACGGGCATACGGATGTGGTTCCGGTAGGGGATGAGGCGGCCTGGACCATGCCCCCTTTCGGCGCCGAGGTCCGGGACGGGGTGATGTACGGCAGGGGCGCGACGGACATGAAATCTGGGGTGGCGGCCTTTGCGGCGGCGGCTATCGATTTTGTGCGTGACACGCCCCCGGATGGGGCGGTGATCCTGACGATCACAGGTGATGAAGAAGGCGACGCACTGGATGGCACTATTGCTTTACTGGATCACATGGCCGCAACGGATGAGCGGATGTCGGTTTGTCTGGTGGGAGAACCCACTTGCCCGAACACGATGGGCGAAATGATGAAGATCGGCCGGCGCGGTTCGATGACTGCGTGGTTCACTGTGACCGGAGTGCAGGGGCATTCGGCCTATCCGCATCGGGCAAAGAACCCGGTGCCCGCGATGGCGCGGCTGATGGATCGGCTGGCCAGCCAAGAACTGGATCAGGGGACCGACCACTTTGACGCCTCGACCTTGGCGGTTGTCACGATCGACACCGGTAATCCGGCGACAAATGTGATCCCGGCGCAATGTTCTGGGACAGTGAACATCCGGTTCAATGACCTGCATTCCGGGGCCAGTTTGAGCGATTGGTTGCAATCCGAGGCAGACACCGTTGCCGAGGCGTTTGGCGTCGATGTCGAGACCCGGATCAAGATTTCGGGTGAAAGCTTTCTGACCCCTCCGGGGGCATTGTCTGATCTGGTAGCTTGCGCTGTCAAAGCAGAAACAAATATTCGCCCCGAGCTTTCGACCACCGGCGGGACCTCGGATGCCCGCTTCATCAAAGATCATTGCCCGGTGGTCGAGTTTGGTCTGGTCGGGCACACCATGCATCAGGTCGATGAATGTGTCGAAGTGGCGCAAATTCATCAACTCAAGGCGATCTACACCCGTATTCTGACGGATTACTTCGCCTGATCCATGCAGAAAACGCTGGTCATCATGGTGAAAGAGCCACGTCCAGGGCGGGTCAAGACCCGTTTGGGGCGCGATATCGGCATGGTTGGGGCTGCTTGGTGGTTTCGGCATCAAACGCGATCTCTGATCCGGCGTCTGCGTGATCCGCGCTGGCAGATTGTACTGGCGGTCTCTCCGGATAGGGAGGGAATGAACAGTCGGGTCTGGCCTGTTGATTTACCCCGGAAGCCTCAGGGGCGCGGAGATCTGGGCGACCGCATGGGGCGGATGTTGCGCGGTGCTCCCGATGGCCCGGTGTGCCTGATCGGTGCGGATATTCCGGGCATCACACGGGGTCACATTGCGCGGGCCTTTCGCGCGTTGGGCCGGGCTGAGATGGTGTTCGGGCCCGCCCCGGATGGCGGCTATTGGCTGGTCGGTGCGCAGCGCTATGGGGCGCTGCCCTCAGGGTTATTCCGCGATGTGCGCTGGTCAACGGAACACGCGTTGGAAGACACACTGAATTCGGTTCGCGGGTGCCGAGTAGCGTTGCTGGATAATCTGCGCGATGTGGATACCGTGGCCGATCTGCACGGCTGACATGAGGCACCGCTTTTTGACCATGACGCGGTCGCATGCCCGTGCTAGGCCAAACTCATGACACGCATTCCGACCAAGCAAGAGGTCCTCGACTGGATCTCGGCGAACCCTACCCTGACCTCGAAACGTGATATCGCCAAGGCTTTTGGCATCAAAGGCGCGGATCGGATCGATCTGAAGCGTATCCTGAAAGAACTTGAGGCCGACGGCCATCTGGAAAAACGCAACCGCAGCTATCGCGATCCGGATCGTCTGCCGCCGGTCAGCGTGTTGCAGGTGAAGGCCCCGAACGTAGATGGCGACCTGTTTGCGCGCCCGTTGGAATGGCACGGAGAGGGGGTCGAGCCCATCGTTCTGCTCGTAACGCGTGCCAGCGATCCGGCGCTGGGTGAGGGTGACCGCATTCTGGCCCGCCTGACCGTGGTGCATGAGGAAGATCACAATTACGAAGCCCGCTTGATCCGCCGCATCGGCACCAACCCGCGCAAGATCGTCGGCATTTTCCGCAAAGGGGCCGAAGGCGGGCGGATCGTGCCCATCGACAAGGCTGGTCAGACAGAATGGCTGGTCGCGGACGGGGCCGTTCTGGGGGCCAAGGATGGTGAGTTGGTTGAGGCCGAACAGGCCGGACCCAAGAACCGCATGGGTCTGCCGCGTGCGCGTATTGTTGAACGGCTCGGCGATCCGACCGCGCCCAAGGCTGTCTCGTTGATTGCCATTCACCAACACGGTATTCCCGACGATTTCCCGGACAAGGTAATCGAAGAAGCCGACAAGGCCAAACCCGTTGGACTGAAAGGGCGTGAAGACCTGCGGGATATGCCCTTGCTGACCATCGATCCTGCGGATGCACGGGACCACGACGACGCCTGCTATGCCCATGCCGATGACGATCCCAAGAACCCGGGTGGCCATGTGATCTGGGTCGCCATAGCTGACGTCGCCGCCTATGTGAAACCCGGTACGGCGCTAGATCGCGAGGCACGCAAGCGGGGCAACTCCAGTTACTTCCCGGACCGCGTAGTGCCGATGCTGCCGGATCGCCTGTCCGGCGATCTATGCTCCCTGCACGAAGGCGTGCCGCGCGCTTGTATCGCGGTTCGGATGCAGATTGATGCCGAAGGCAACAAGATCGGCCACCGTTTTGTACGGGCTCTGATGCGCTCTGCCGCCTCGCTGAATTATAACGAGGCGCAGGAGGCGATCGACGGCAACCCGAACGACCGCACCGGGCCGCTGTTGGATACGGTGCTGAATCCGCTTTACGCCGCCTATGCTGCGCTGAAAAAGGCGCGTTCCGTGCGGCAGCCGCTGGAGCTGGACCTACCTGAACGCAAAATCGTACTCAGCGATGCGGGTGAGGTGACCAGCGTCGCGTTCCGTGACCGGCTGGATGCGCATAAGCTGATCGAGGAATTCATGATCCTCGCCAATGTCGCCGCTGCCGAGACCCTGATCACCAAACGCCGCCCGCTGCTGTTCCGCGTCCACGAAGAGCCCGCGCCCGAAAAGCTGGAAAGCCTGAGAGAGACGGCGCAGGCGGCGGGATTAAACCTCGCCAAAGGGCAGGTATTGCAGACCCGACATCTGAACGCGCTGCTAAACGCCGCCGCTGGTACCGAGGATGCGGAGCTGATCAACCTGACGACCCTGCGGTCGATGGCGCAGGCCTATTACAACCCCGAAAATTTCGGCCATTTTGGGCTGGCTCTGCGGAACTATGCGCATTTCACTTCTCCCATCCGGCGCTATGCTGATCTGATCGTGCATCGCGCGCTGATCTCAGCCCATGGCTGGGGCAAGGACGGTTTGACCGAGGATGAGATTGCACGGTTGGAAGAAACGGCAACCCATATCTCGGATACCGAGCGCCGCTCGATGATGGCCGAGCGCGATACGACTGATCGCTATCTGGCGGCCTATCTCAGCGAGCGGGTCGGCAATGAGTTTTCTGGCCGGATCAGCGGTATTGCCCGGTTCGGTGCCTTCGTGAAGATGGACGAGACCGGAGCGGACGGTCTGGTTCCAGTGCGTTCGCTGGGGCGAGAGTTTTTCCATTTCGACCGAGAGGCCGGGACGCTGATGGGCTCGGACACCGGGCTGATCATCGCCATTGGCCAGCGTGTCACGGTGCGGTTGACCGAGGCGACGCCGGTGACGGGCGGATTGGAATTGGAGTTGTTGTCCATCGATGATCAGGCGCTGCCGCGCGACCGTGGCCCCGCCAAGCGCGGAACGCGGCGCAAGGCCGCCAGCACCAAGCGCAAGAAGGACAAGATCAAGCGCAAGGTCGAACGCAAACGCCGTCAGAGGTGATAAGTAAGCGCGCGCGCAATCAGCCAGCCATGGCGCGTAGGATCAATCTGATCGGGCCGGTCGAACAGAATCGCGCGATTGCCGTCGATCCGATCCTCTCCAGGAAAGGCGGAGGTAAAATCCCCCATCAGTCGGCTTTGGCAGTGTACGAACAACGCAAAGCAAGCCGCCTTGTGTCCGCCCAAACGAATCGTCGAGCCTTTGGGCGCCAGATAGGCGGGCTGGCCCCACCGCAACGCTTCTTCCAGAGGCTGAGCGCGTGGCAGCGAGGCCGCAGTTTCGAAGATCAACTCGCGCAGCGCTAATGCCCCATTGCGCGTCTCTTCCGGTAGCGCCTCATAGGCTGCAGCGACTTTTTTGTTCTCAAAGGCTGTCATGATAGCGGGATCGCCTGCTCCATTCGGTCGATATAGCTGTTGAGCAGCTTATCTTGTTTAATCCGACGGGTCAGGGGGGTGTCTGATGGTGTCGCGCGCATCGCCGCCAGCATTGGACCGACGCTCATGTCCGCCGAGGTTGGTTTCTCTCCCATCAGATAAGGCGATTGCCAAAGATAGGCCGAGATCGCCTCAAAGTCGCGCTCCAGCCGGTCTTGTCGTTCGACGGGCGAAAAGCGGGATACACCTTGAAACGCGAGCCCCTTGAGAACGGATTTCCGGATCGAATTCGAAACCGGCTTGCGGATCAGTGCGGGAATGACGGTAAAGAAAGTATCGCGCAGAATTGGCCAAACCTCATCATTGGCCCAACGGTCCTGGACTACATGGAAGTACAGATGTTCCTCGGCCATGCGGACCAGTGCGCGGGACTGGGCCTTTTGCAGGTCAGTCAGGCCAGCATCGAAATCGGCCCCCTGAGCCTCAAGCCAGTCGCGGATCAGGTCGCTGTCCGGAATCAGACGTTCAGGCGTGCGCAGAACCGGCAGCTTCTGGTGTGGCATCTTGCGTGGATCCAGCAGATCGGACCGTTGCCAGCGCAGGCCCGCGTTTTGAAGCATCAGGGCCGTTTTCACACAGAATGGGCTGGCGCTGAACAGGCCAAAGGCAGAGGGGAAGGTGAGAAGGGTCAGCATCATCAGCTCCATAGTTGGGACGCCTGATGGATACGCCGGACTGATGACATATTCTGACATTAGGCTTAGAGTAGAATATACTATGTCCCGCACCGCTCGTCTTTTTCAGTTGATGCAGGCCCTACGATCTGGCCCCTCGCCCAGGACGTCGGTTCAATTGGCGCAGGATTTAGGCGTTTCGCCGCGCACAGTGCACCGGGATATCGATGCATTGCGTGGCCTCGGGGCGATAATCGACGGAGAGGCCGGGTTCGGGTTCACCCTAATCCAGGATGCGACCCTACCGCCGCTGGGTTTTACCAATGATGAGCTTGAAGCGTTGGTTCTGGGTTTGCGCGAGGTGCAGCTGATTGGTGACCCGGCGCTGTCGGATGCCGCAAGCGCGGCCCTACGCAAGCTGCAGGGCCGGTTGCCGCAGCGCCAGTCGCACCGATTGAGCCACGCCGTTTTGACCGCCACGCGATTTGACAGGCCGGCCGTGCCAACCATCGATGTCGCCGAACTGCGCCAAGCCGCGTGGGACGAACGCGTGATCGAGTTCGCCTATACCGATGCCAAAGGCGCAGACACCCGTCGTCGGGTCAATCCGCTGAGCATCGTCTATATGGACCGTGCCAGCGTATTGCTGAGTTGGTGCCACCTGCGACAGGATTTCCGAGTGTTTCGGCTGGATCGTATGCAGGGCATGGATGTGACCGAGGATAGCTTCCGACCCAATCGCGTATCGCTGTTGCGTGATGCCATTGCGCGTATTCGCGCGGAACGTGAGGAACAGGATCAGGAAACCTGACGTTCTGCGTTTTGAGAAATCCCGATTGTGCGCTATCATCGGCTCTGAGCAGTAATCAGGATAAAACGGAATGCGTAAGTGTGTAGGTGGCGTTATGACCGCCGCATTATGGGCATCCATCGTGCAGGCGGATACAACAGACAATTCGATACGGCCTCTGGCCCGACCTATGGTCGACAATGTGCAACTGGCCTCGGCGGATGTGACGGTCTCGGTACGGCCCGTGCTGCGGCCTAAGGTCGAGGTGCAACGTGTATCGGCAGACGGGAATGCCCGATTTCAGGCTTGGCTGGGGGCATTTCGCAAGCGGGCGCAAGAGCAGGGCATCTCGGTCAATACGCTGGATCGGGCGTTGGCTGGGGTGACCTATGACAGTGACATCATCAAACGCGATCGCAATCAGGCGGAGTTTTCCAAACCGATCTGGGAATATCTGGACGGAGCGGTTTCAAAAACGCGGATTTCCAACGGTCGCGTTGGACTAGACAAGCACCGAGAGACTTTGACCCGGATCGAAGCCCGGTACGGCGTCGAAAAAGAGGTCGTGACCGCGATCTGGGGTCTTGAGACTTCGTTCGGCACCTACCGAGGAAGCAAGCAAACCATTCGGTCACTGGCGACTTTGGCCTTTGATGCTCGACGAGCAAGCTTTTTTGAGGAACAGCTGATCGCCGCGTTGCAGATACTGCAGGCAGGGGATGTCGACCCTGAGAATATGGTTGGCAGTTGGGCTGGGGCGATGGGGCATACACAGTTCATGCCGACCTCGTTTCTTGATTACGCGGTTGATTTCGATGGAGATGGGCGTCGCGAGATCTGGTCGGATAATCCAACTGATGCCTTAGCATCAGCCGCTTCTTATTTGGCAAAACATGGATGGACCAAAGGCCAACCTTGGGGGGTCGAAGTGCAACTACCATCCGACTTTGACTACGCCAACGCGCGGCGAGATTTCACTCTGATGCCGTCGGAATGGGCGGCCCGTGGGGTTCTTGCTTACTCGGGCAAGGCAGTGCCCGATCACGGGCAAGCAGCAATCTTGTTACCGGCGGGTGGTCGGGGTGTCGCCCTGATGATCTTCAATAATTTCAAAGTGATCGAGGCCTACAACGGCGCCGATGCCTATGTGATCGGCATCGGGCATCTGTCCGACCGGCTTGCAGGAGGCTCTCCGTTTGAGGCCGATTGGCCGCGTGGCGATCGCGTATTGAGCTTTACTGAAAAGAAAGAACTACAGCGTCGGCTGACTCAGGCGGGCTTCGATACACAAGGGATCGATGGGCGCACCGGGCCAAATACGATTAACGCGGTGCGCGCGTTTCAGGTTGCTCAGGGGTTGATCCCGGATGGATACCCGTCGCTCGGCCTGCTGGAAAGGATGCGCTGATAATCATGGGCGACCCAATTGGGTCGCCCATGATCTAGTAATCAGGACGCAGGCTTCATCAGACCTTTTTCGTTGATTTCAACCAACGCATCATCCAACGATTTTTGAATGCGCACGAACATCTCGTCGATTTCGGCCGGGGTAATGACCAGCGGCGGAGAGATGACCAAGCGGTCGTCCACATGACGCATGATCAGATTGTTTTTGAAGCAATGTTCGCGGCAGATATATCCGATCGTGCCGGGATCTGATGCGAACTTGGCTCGGCTTGCCTTTTCAGGCGTCAATGCGATGGACCCCATCAAGCCTGCGATCTTTGCCTCTCCGACCAGCGGATGCTCGACCAATGCGTCCCATTTCTTTTTCATATAGGGCGCGGCCACGTTGCGCACATGATCGACGACGTTTTCTTCTTCGAGGATGCGCAGATTTTCGAGCGCAACTGATGCGGCAACAGGGTGGCCGGAATAGGTGTAGCCATGGTTGAACTCGGTGGCGCTGATGACACGGGCGACTTCGTCGCAGACGATCGATCCGCCAATAGGTGCATAGCCTGAGCTAAGGCCCTTGGCGATTGTCATGATATGCGGTTTGATCCCGACGGTTTGCGAGCCAAACCAGTTGCCGGTTCGGCCAAACCCGCAGATCACCTCATCCGCGATCAGCAGTATATCGTACTTGTCGCAGATGCGCTGAATTTCAGGCCAATATGTGTCGGGTGCGATTATCACGCCGCCTGCGCCCTGCACAGGTTCGGCGATAAAGGCAGCGACGCGATCTTCGCCCAGTTCCTGAATGGCTTCTTCCAGCTCGCGCGCGCGGGCAAGGCCGAATTCCTCCGGGCTCATATCGCCGCCTTCCGCCCACCAATTTGGCTGGTTGATATGGTGGACATTCGGGATTGGAATGCCGCCCTGCGCATGCATTCCTGCCATGCCACCCAACGACGCCGATCCAACAGAGGAACCGTGATAGGCATTCTTGCGACTGATGATGATGTTCTTGTCGGGCTGACCTTTTTCGGCCCAATAGGTGCGCACAAGACGGATGTTGGTGTCGTTGGCCTCGGACCCGCTTCCGGCAAAGAAGACATGGTTCAGATCACCTGGCGCAAGCTCAGCCAGCTTTGCAGCCAGCGCAATGGCGGGCGTATGGGTCGTCTTGAAGAAAGTATTATAATACGGCAGCTCGCGCATTTGACGTGCGGCTGCATCGGCCAGTTCGTTGCGGCCATATCCGATATTTACGCACCACAATCCGGCCATACCATCCAGAATTTCATGACCTTCGCTATCGGTCAGATAAACGCCCTTGGCACGGGTGATGACCCTGACACCTTCGTCTGCCAGCGCCTCATTGGTCGAAAAAGGATGCAAATGGTGTGCTGCGTCCAGCGCCTGCAATTCGGCAGTGGGCATGTGATTGGTGATGGTGGACATCTCGGATTCTCCAGCAAGCGTCGTTGCCAGATAGAATATGATCAAATTTTATGCTGTCAATCGAATCGCTGGTTTCTAGGTGCTTGGCAAAGCATCGCCCATCATTCCCATACCCTGCTCAATGTCCTGCGCTGTTGCTAACGCGGCCTTTTCTGCATCTCGCTCACGTAGCGCGGCAATAATGTCTTTGTGTCTGTCGGGCAGGCTTTGAGTGCCGAAGCGACCGCAAACGATGCGCAACGAAGGGCCGAATCGCAGCCATAGCCGTTCGGCTAGATCAACAAGTATCGGAGCGTCCGCATGGGAATACAAAGATTGGTGAAAGGCGTGGTTCAAACGCAGGTAACCCCCTACGTCCCCATCCGCGATCATATTGTCCAATCGTTGATCCAGCTGCTCAAGATAGTCGATCTCGGTTATAGATATGTTCTTTGTGGATCGCCTGGAAAGCTCTGTTTCTATTGAAATTCTTGCAAAAATCATCTGCTCGATGTCGTTGGCTGAAAGCAGCGGGACGCTCACGCGACGATTGCCCTGAAAAATGAGCGCGCCGTCGGAAATCAGACGGCGTATTGCCTCGCGCACCGGAGTCATGCCGACACCAAGCGAATCAGTCAGGCCCTGGATCGTGACGGGCTGCCCGGGCACGAGATCGCCAAACAGAATCTGGGATTTCAGTGTTCGATAGACCTGTTCGTGCGCTGGGCGTTTTTCTTCATCTACCGGAGGTGTATCTGCTTTATTTTTGATCAAATCCAAAAGGTTTGCCCCAATCCAAGTGTTTCTGTCTTGCCAGAATCTTCACCTATTCCGACCATAGGTGAAACCGTCGTGAAACGCAAAACTTGATCAAATCCAAAAAAAGGTCAAAATGGCCGCACAGTTGCAGGGAGAAAAATATGAAACTGAAAACGCTGGGGATGACAGCGATCGTCGCATTGGGGACTTCGGCCGCGTTTGCTGAAGAAGTGCGCGTCTATAACTGGTCCGACTACATCGACGAAGATCTGCTGAGCAAATTCGAAGAAGAAACAGGGCTAACCCTGATCTACGATGTGTTCGACAGCAACGAGGTTCTGGAAACAAAAATGCTGGCCGGTGGGTCAGGCTATGATGTGGTTGTGCCTTCAGGCACGTTCCTACAACGCCAGATCCAGGCCGGCGCGTTCCAGGAACTGGATGCCGCCAAGCTGTCGAATGCAGGCAACCTATGGGATGTGATCCAGGAACGAACCGCAGGGTATGACCCCAACAACGCCTACTCAATCAACTACATGTGGGGCACGACAGGTATCGGGTTGAATGTCGGCAAGGTCAAAGAAGTGCTGGGCGACGATGTTGCACTTAACAGCATGGATCTGGTGCTCAAGCCCGAGAACATGGAAAAGCTGGCCTCGTGTGGGGTGCATTTCCTCGACGCACCGTCTGAGATCATTCCGATGGTGCTGCAGTATATCGGCGAAGACCCTGACAGCCACGACACAGACGTAATTGGGAAAACCGAAGAGATTCTGACCAGTGTGCGCCCGTATGTTCAGAAATTCCATAGTTCGGAATACATCAATGCGCTCGCCAATGGTGATATCTGCGTTGCTGTCGGCTGGTCGGGCGACATCTTGCAGGCACGCGACCGTGCGGCGGAAGCGGATAACGGCGTGGAAATTGAATACCATCCCTTTGCGGAAGGCTCGCTGATGTGGTTTGACCAGATGGCTATTCCGGTCGACGCACCAAACCCCGAAGGCGCGCACCAGTTCCTGAACTTTATCCTGGATGCCAACAACATGGCTGCGGCGTCGAACTATGTGTACTACGCCAACGGCAACAAGGCCTCGCAGGAGTTTCTTGAAGAGGACGTGATCGGTGATCCGGCGATCTATCCGGATGATGCGACCATGCAGAACCTCTACATCACCACACCTTATCCGGCAAAGACCCAGCGGGTGGTGACACGTCTCTGGACCAAAGTGAAATCAGGCACCTGATCTGATCATAGCGCAAGGCGGGCCCACTGCCTTGCGCCATTTTTATCCTGACCGATAAACGGGGGCCGCCTTGAATTCTGAAGTCTTTGCGCCGTGGGATGACCCGCAGGCGAAACCCTTGATTCAGTTCCAGAACGTCACCAAGCGTTTTGGCGCATTCACCGCAATCGACAATCTTTCACTGGATATCTACGAGCGTGAGTTCTTTGCGCTGCTCGGCCCGTCGGGCTGCGGCAAGACCACGATGATGCGGATGCTGGCCGGATTCGAAACCCCTACCGATGGTCACATCCTTCTGGGTGGACAGGATATCGACCCGATCCCGCCCAACAAACGGGCGGTAAACATGATGTTTCAGTCGTATGCGCTGTTTCCTCATCTCAGCATCTGGGACAACATCGCCTTTGGCCTGCGCCGGGACAACATGCCCAAACGCGATCTGGAAGAGCGGGTCGATGAGATGCTGCGCCTAACTCGGCTGGAACAGTTCGCACGCCGCAAGCCGCACCAGATCTCGGGTGGTCAACGCCAACGCGTTGCGCTGGCCCGGTCATTGGCCAAAGCACCAAAACTGCTATTGCTCGACGAACCTTTGGGCGCTTTGGATAAGAAACTCCGTCAGGATACTCAGTTCGAGTTGATGGACATTCAGGAAAAAACCGGCACGACCTTTGTCATCGTGACGCACGATCAGGAAGAGGCGATGACCGTTGCCAGCCGAGTGGCCGTGATGGATCAGGGCAAACTGATGCAAGTGGCAACCCCAGATCGAATCTATGAGACGCCAAACTCGGTTTATGTTGCTGATTTCATTGGGGATGTGAATATCATTGAGGGACGAGCTACTGCAGCAGGCGACGAAAGCTATCAGATCGAGTGGGCAGAAGGGCAGCCCCCGTTAGCGGCGTCTTCTGCGACCCAACTGTCCAATGGTCAGAGCTGTCATCTGGCGATCCGGCCTGAAAAGGTCGCGATCTCTGCCGAGCGCCCGGTCGATGCAATCAACGCCATTCAAGGCAAGGTGCATGACATCGCCTATCTGGGCAACTTGTCGACCTATCATGTCGAACTGCCAAACGGCACGATCATCAAGGCGCAAACAGCGAATACCCGCCGCATCTCGCGCCGCTCGTTCACCTGGGAAGACCCGGTTTGGCTGTCCTGGACAGCGACTGCCGCAGTTCTGCTGGAAAACTGATGCGCCGCGCTGTTCTTATCGCTGTCCCGTATGTCTGGTTGCTGGCACTGTTCTTGGTGCCGTTCTTTATCGTCCTAAAGATATCGCTTTCAGACACCGCACTTGCCATTCCGCCCTACACTCCGACGCTGGACCTGTCCGCAGGTTGGGCGGGTATCAGGGATTTCTTCAGCCAGCTTGATCTGGAAAACTTTGTCTGGCTGACTGAAGATGATCTTTATTGGAAGGCCTATCTGTCCAGCGTAAAGATCGCGCTGATCTCAACGGTGTTGACGCTGATTGTCGGGTATCCGATCGCATATGCGATGGCGCGCGCACCTGAAGAGTGGCGACCTACATTCATGATGCTGGTCATCCTGCCGTTCTGGACTTCGTTCCTGATCCGGGTCTACGCATGGATGGGTATCCTCAGCAACGAAGGCTATCTGAACCAATTGTTGCTGTGGACGGGCATCATCTCGACCCCGCTGACCATTCTGAACACGAATACCGCAGTTTATATCGGTATCGTTTATACCTACCTACCTTTTATGATCCTGCCGATTTATTCGTCGCTTGAACGGATGGACGGGTCGCTGATCGAAGCCGCTGAAGACCTTGGGTGTTCGCGTCTGCAGGCATTCTGGTTGATCACAATCCCCTTGTCGCGCCCCGGTATTATCGCGGGCTGCTTCCTCGTGATGATTCCGGTGATTGGGGAATTCGTAATCCCCTCGCTACTGGGCGGATCGGGGACCTTGATGATCGGTAAGGTGCTGTGGGAAGAGTTCTTCTCGAACCGCGATTGGCCCGTCGCCAGCGCGGTGGCCGTGGTTCTGTTGCTCATCCTCGTGATCCCGATTGTGCTGTTCCAGCGCAACCAGCAAAAGCAGACGGAGGCAGAACAATGAACAGGCTGAGCTGGTTCAACACTGTCTCACTGACGCTGGGATTTGCCTTTCTGTATATCCCGATGATCATCCTGATCATCTTCAGCTTCAACGAAAGCAAGCTTGTCACCGTTTGGGCCGGGTTCTCGACCAAATGGTACGGCGAGTTGATGCAGAACGAAGCCTTTCTTGATGCAGCCTGGGTCACGCTGCGCGTTGCCGTATTCTCATCAACGCTGGCCACGATTCTGGGCACCGCAGCGGCCTATGTTCTGGTACGCGGTGGGCGGTTCTTTGGGCGAACACTGTTTTCCGGGATGATCTATGCCCCGCTCGTGATGCCCGAAGTGATCACGGGTCTGTCGCTGCTGTTATTGTTCATTGGCATCGGATTGGACCGGGGGATCTTGACCATCGTTCTGGCGCACACGACGTTTTCGATGTGTTTTGTCTCGGTCGTCGTGTCCTCGCGCCTTGTGACCTTTGATCGATCGCTGGAAGAGGCCGCACTGGATCTGGGCTGTTCTCCTGCGCAGGCGTTTCGCTTGGTGACCTTGCCAATCATTGCACCGGCAGTGATTTCGGGATGGCTGCTGGCTTTCACCCTGTCGCTGGATGACCTAGTGATTGCTTCGTTTACATCTGGGCCTTCTGCCACCACCTTGCCGATCAAGATTTTCTCGGCTGTGCGTTTGGGCGTCAGTCCCGAGATCAATGCGCTGTCAACATTAATGATCGCGGTTGTCACGGTGGGCGTTATTACCGCGTCCCTGGTGACCAAGCGGGCGATGGTTAGGCAGAAACAGGATGAGTTGGCCGCGGCAAGCGCTGAATGAGGCGTATATTTCCTGATTATGCCTACGGCCCCGCGCCACGCGCGGGGTGTTGGTGGGATGAGACGATCGCGACCCCTGCTTGGCCAAAGCTCAAAGACGATATCAGCGTTGATGTCGCCGTCATCGGGGGCGGGTTTACCGGCTTGTCCGCCGCATTGCATCTGTCCGAGGCAGGGGTTTCGGTCGCTGTGTTCGAGGCGGAAACACCGGGCTGGGGGGCGTCCGGTCGAAACGGGGGCTTTTGTTGTCTAGGCGGGTCAAAGCTCAGCAAGGCTGGCCTGACCCGTCGCTATGGTCAGGTGGCAACGCAGACCTATTACCAAGCGGAAGAAGACGCCGTTTCACTGGTTGCTGACCTTCTGCGTGATAACCAAATCGACGCCGAAACGCATTCCAAGGGTGAAACTCAACTGGCCCATTCACGGCGCGCGATGGAACGATTGAGCCGGTCGGCCGATCCGGCCGGACAATTACATGAGATTGACGATCTGCAGGGCCTCGGGCTGGGTGGGGCGTTTTTCGGCGGCTATACAACGCCAATTGGCTTTGCCCTGAACCCCCGAAAGTATCTGTTCGGTTTGGCTGGCGCCGCCCAGGCAAAGGGCGCAACTCTGTTCCAGAACAGCCCGATCACGCAGATCAAACAGGCCGCCTCGGGATTCGTGCTGACCTCGCCTGCGGGTCACGTTCGTGCTTCGAACGTTCTGGTGTGCACAAATGGCTACTCAAGCGAGGATCTGCCGCCCTGGTTGGCCGCGCGTTATATGCCTGCACAGTCAACGGTTCTTGTGACGCGGCCTCTGACTGATGTCGAGCTGCAGGCGCAAGGCTGGACGTCGGATCAGATGGCCTATGACACGCGTAATTTGCTGCACTATTTCCGATTGATGCCCAATCGACGATTTCTGTTTGGGACACGAGGGGGGCTGCTTTCATCCCCTGGGGCTGAGGCGCGCATTCGGCAAAAGGCCTTCGGGGATTTCAGGCGGATGTTCCCCGCCTGGGACACGGTCGATGTCACACATAAGTGGTCCGGCATGGTTTGCCTTGCCCGGAACCTTGTGCCCTTTGTGGGCCCGGTTCCTGAGCATCCGGGGATGTATGCAGGGTTTGCTTACCACGGCAATGGCGTGGCGATGGGAACATATAGCGGTCGTGCTTTGGCGCGACTGGTGCTGGGGCAATCCGCAGACATTCCGTCCCCTATTGCGGGTGCGCCGGGGCGGTTTCCCTTTGGCCGTTGGCGTCGCGCTGTCATGCCGCCAGCCTATGCGTATCTGGGTCTGGCGGACCTATAAGGCCTCAACTTCCAACTCATACCCAATGGCATAATCAGCCGCACCGTTTTCGGCCCGCCAAAGACAATAAGCGGCCATGCGCCAGGCAAACCAAGGCCTCAATGACAGATAGCGTTCGGTGATATCGGGTTGGTCGTAGGCCTTAAGAAACAGCGTCTCTTCGGCCTCGGATAAGGGTGCGCCACGATAGAGTTGCTGCATCGCAGGTGAAAGGAATATCGCCAAGTCTTCACATGGGTCACCGAAGGCCGGGCATTGCCAATCGATCAGCGTCAGCCCATTTTTCGATTGCAAGATGTTTCCCGCGACCGGATCGCCATGGATCAAGCACCGCGCGGATAATGGCGGTACTTGGGCCCGAGGTTTTTTTGCAAGCAACGATCGCCGCTCTTCCGCGTGGCAATCAGCCAGAATTTGACACGCGTGCTGTTCCAGATCTTCGCTGCCATTGCAACCGTTAGGGAGGTCCAGATTGACCGGAATTTGGTGCAACCTTCCAAGCAGATGGGCCACGCCCGAAACATCGTCCTGCCAAGGGACGCCCGGTGCGTGGTCATAGTAGACCCAGCTGTCGTCTCCAAAGGAACCCGTGGCACGTAAATTGGGCACGAAGCCAAAGCTGTTGAGCGTGCGCAGACATTCTGACTCAAGCCGGGCATCGTTGCGAAACAAGGGGTTCTGAAACCGCGCACTGTATAGCTTAAGCACGGCATCACTATTGCCGGACAAAACCTTCCAGACATGATTGGTCCGCCCACCGTACAACACCTCGAAGGTCACGTCGTGGCGGATCAAACCTTGGGTGCTGAGCTGGGCAACGAGACCCGGGGGAGGTTGGTGATGATCAGACAGGACAGATACCGGGTTAGGGGGCGAGTCGCGATGCGCCAAGCTTTGGCCCGCCTTGCCTTCCAGATCAAGCGCCCGTGCGGATTTGCGTGACCATTTCGGCGGACACCTCTGCACCGCTCTCCAGTTTCAGGATGATGCCACCTTCGCTGACCTGTGCCTCTACCACCCGACCGAAGGCAGATGCGGGCGTGCTGGTTAGTAACTCACCTCGTTTGAAGCTCTCCAATGTGGCTGAGTAACTGCCAGCGGGAAAGGGATCACCGGCACTGCTGACCCCGGCCCACTCGAATTCGGCCTTATCGAGAGGCACAGGGACGCGGTCGACAACGGTGCCTTGGTCGTTGCGAATGACCAATTCGGCCCGATCTGCGGTTGCTTCGGCCTGCGCAAAGATCGGAACAGGCTGATCTTCAAAGCGAAACGGTGCGTCGGTTTTGACATTCATCCCAACCCAGCCGGTAAGCTGGTTCAGATTGACAGCACCTAGTGTCAGCGCCAGATCAGACAGAAGCTCATTGGCTTTGACCTGTTGTTCAACCATCGAAAACTGCGCCAGCTGAGAGGCATATTCGGAGGAATCCAGTGGCTCAAGCGGATCCTGATTGCGCGCCTGCACGGTCAGCATGAGCAGAAAGGTCTCGAAATCCGAAGTCAGTGCCGAACGTTCCGAATTGTTGTTTGCGCCGGGATTTGCACCCGTTACGGTCACTGAATTGGTCACTGAATTGGTCGCTGAAATCATCGGTTAAAGCCTCATATCAAGGCCCCTGTCAGGGCCGGTCGGGAGAGTAGGTGCCTCATGGTCAGAGTCGCGAGTCATTTCGCCGGTTTCTGAGGAGGGATCAGACTCTGACGGGTCACTATGCTGGGACGTGTCCCCGGACATGTTCAGATCAAGCGACAGATCCCCATATCCCAGCTTTTCGAACTCGGCAGTCAGGATCGCAATGTGGCGGCGCATCAGGTCCAGTGTTTCGGGCCGTTCAGCCGCGATCGTAAGATGAAACCCGTCCTCTCGACCGTTGAGCGTGATTGAGACGCGGCCAAGCTCTTCGGGGTTCAGGGCAATTTCAACGCCGCCGGTGCTTGGGCGGGCCGAAATCGAAGCGGCCAGTTGCCCCGCAATCGCGCGCGCGGTTTCCGCGCGGGCCATGGCGACGGGCATCGTTTGCGTCGTGTCGCGCATCGTGTGGCTTGCCGCTATATCTTTGACCACGGACGGGTCATCAAATTCCGCGCTGATCGCGGTATCAGCGATAGCATCGCCCGGTGCCCACCCGAGGCCCTGGGCCGCTATCTGCGGTTTCAAGGCGGCGGACATAACCGTTTGCCGCGCCATTTGCTCGGCTGCAGGCTCGACTGCTCGGGCAACGAGACGCGTCTCTGGTTCGGAGCTTGGCTGTTCAAGTTTCGAAACCGTATCCCCCACAAGGGATGCATCTAGCGCGCGTGGGGCCGGCATTTGGTATAGATATCCATTTCCGCTAACATCAGGGATCGGAACTTGGGTTGGCGCTCGAAGCACGTTTGCGTCAGGCCTTGGGGCAGCCGCTTCGGTCGAGCCTGCCTTTTGTCTCAGGGCCGAATTGCCAGCGACCAACTGCGAAATTTGCTGTATCGGGCTGGGCGGAGTGACAAAGTCTGTATCACCGACCGTGAAATCCGCTTGGCGGTTGGGCGCAATGGCAACCTCCTGCGCTACCATCTGTGGCTCGGCGGGCTCTGATTCCTTGGCTTTGATCGCCTCAGCTGATTCAGACACGGCAACAGATGCGATATCTGATTGCTCAGCTGGCAGGCTGGATTCAGCCGTCACCAGATCAACATCCTTCAACTCGATCTGATCGGCATCCTCATTCAGCACATCCTCAAAGGCAAACCCGCCATTGACATCCCGCTCCTTACCCTGAGATGCCCCGGGTTTGTCGCCCGTGGCAGGTGCAGCCGTCATGATCGTCAGCGGGTTGGGCATTTTTTGCTCCGGGCTTTCGTTGGTCTGGCCCGCACTGTGCCCAAAGGAAGTTACGTTTATTTTAACCGCTTTCCTCTTTGATCGAGAAAGTTCGAAGCAATTTTTGGAGAATCCGATGACGATTACAGCGACCGGTACGACGGCGTATTCCGCCCAGATTCCACAGAAGCTGAAAGCCGCCTCGGTTGAGCTGGAGGCCGCATTTCTGGCTGAAATGCTCAAGTCTGCAGGCCTCGGCCAAGCGCGAAGTTCCTTTGGCGGTGGCGCGGGTGAAGATCAGTTTTCCTCATTTCTGGTGCAACAGCAGGCGCAGCAAATGGCCAAGGCGGGAGGAATCGGCCTTTCTGAAGTTTTGTTCAATGCAATGATGGAGAAGTCGGATGGATAAAGACCCGGTTCACGCACTGGAAGACCTTTTGGATCTTGAGCGCACGGCCCTGATTCAGGGCGATTTGACCGATCTGGATCGATTGGTGCCTGAAAAAGAGAACCTGATCGGTGCAATAAATGATCTGCAGGTGTTGGACAGCGATGATCTGATCCGGGTTCAGAAGAAGGTCGTGCGCAACCAAGCCCTTTTGAACAGCGCGGCCGAGGGTATTCGGGCCGTAGCGGACCGAATGTCGGAACTGAACCGGGTTCAGCAGGAGTTCAGCACGTATGACGCCTCGGGTCAGCGCAACGGGTTTGTTTTGCGATCGCAGGCAAAGCTGGAAAAACGGGCATAGCATAAGGTTTGATTCAAATCCGAAATTTCGGATTTGCCCGTCTTAGCACTCCGTTAGGAGATCAGGGTCAAATGTGGCGATGCACCTGAAACAACGGGTGGCGCGAAGGCCACAAGGCACGACGCACAGGTCAGAACGACAGAATGCCTGCCGGTTTGGTGGGTCCAACATGGGCGTCAAACGCGCCCGAACGCTAAGAGGATGACAAATATGTCAAGCATTCTGACGAACAATGGCGCAATGGTTGCGCTGCAAACTCTCAAATCGGTCAACAAGAACCTCGCACAGACGCAAAACGCGATCTCGACCGGCAAGGATGTGGCTACAGCCAAGGATAACTCGGCTGTCTGGGCCATCTCAAAGGTGATGGAATCAGACGTCAACGGCTTCAATGCGATCAAGGACAGCCTGGCCTTGGGTGAATCCACTGTCGCAGTTGCTCGAAACGCCTCAGAAACTGTGACGGATCTGCTGAACCAGATGAAAGGCAAGATCGTTGCGGCGCAGGAAGACAACGTTGATCGTGCTAAGATCAACACCGATGTGGCCGCGCTTAGGGATCAGATCGAATCGGTTGTCGGCGCTGCCCAGTTCAATGGCCTCAATCTGGTGAACGGTGGGGCTGGCGCAAGCATTCTGTCCTCTTTGGATCGAGACAATGCAGGCAACGTGACAGCGTCTTCCATTAGTGTATCGGCGCAAAACCTGTCGACAGGTGGTTACACTGCTGCCGACGTGTTCACTGGAACTGACGGGGTCACTGCGGATACGGCCGACGCATTCGGATTTTCGTTGGATGGAAACGGCGGAAGCGATGATGATGGAAGCATCGTGATCGCTGATCCGGGCACATTGTCCGCTGGTGATACTTTCACGGTCCGACTGGGCGACGATGTCGCGTCTTATACAGTCCGGGCTGAGGATATCGCCGCAGGCAACGCGCCCGAAGAGATCATCGCTGCGGGGCTGAAAGCTGCCATCGAAGCTTCGGATGCCAATGTGTCGGTCGTCTATGATCCGGGCACGAACGCTGCACAGCTCGATATCACCAACGAAGGTTCAGATTCGCTGCAGATCAGCGGTCAATATGCCAACGCCAACTCTGGCGGTCTAGGCGCTCTGGCCTCGATTGATGTGTCGACTTCTGCCGGCGCATCCGCAGCGCTTGGCGCGATCGAAGGCCTCATCGATACTGCGATTGATGCCTCGGCGGCTTTTGGTTCGGCGCAGGGTCGGATCGAGACCCAGAAAGAGTTCATCTCGAACCTGTCTGACTCGTTTAAATCCGGTATCGGCTCGTTGGTTGACGCTGACATGGAAGAAACCTCGGCCAGACTGCAAGCGCTGCAGGTCCAGCAACAGCTGGCGACACAATCGCTATCGATCGCGAACCAGGCGCCACAGTCCATCCTGTCACTGTTCCGTTAAACATGAAACTTCTCCGGGGCGCGCGCGCCGTGCCCCGGGCTTAACTGCCCGCTGACGGACAATTGGAAGGATTTCAAGTGACACCCCAAACGCTCGCCCAACGCGCTTATGCGCAATCTGCCGCACCGACGCGAACACCTCGGGATACAGAGTATGAGGCGATTTCCAGGATTACACATCGGTTGAAGGCTGCTTCCACGCGGAAAACGGCTGATTTCCGAGGGTTCGTTCAAGCCTTGCACGAAAATCGCCGCCTGTGGACTGTGCTGGCAACCGATGTGGCGGATGCGGATAACGGGCTGCCGAGCAATCTGCGTGCGCGGATTTTCTATTTGGCTGAGTTTACCGAACAACACAGCAGCCAGGTGCTGGCGAACAAGGCGACCGTTGAGCCGCTGCTTGAGATCAACATGGCCGTGTTGCGCGGGCTACGTCATATGAGGGGCAACTGATGGGGGGTCTGGTCCTGAAACTTGCCCCAAAGGAACGGGTTCTGATCAATGGTGTTGTAATCGAAAACGGGGATCGACGCAGTCGGTTTTCGATCATGACACCTCAGGCAAATGTCCTGCGCCTGCGCGATGCCATTCACCCGGAAGAGGTCAACACGCCGGTACGCCGTGTCTGCTATGCCGCGCAGTTGGTTCTGTCAGGCGATACCGAACCTGAGCAGGCGCGCCAGCAACTTCTGCGGCGCGTGGAAGAGCTGAGCCAGGTTTTCACGGATGCCGACAGTCGCCGGGTCCTGGCCAACGCAACTGAAGCATTGGTGGCAGAGCAATACTATAAGTGTTTAAAGGCCTTGCGTTCACTGTTGCCGCGCGAAGAACGTCTGATGGCGTATCAGCAGTGACCTTCCAGCCGGTCATACCTTCAGGTGGTCTGGTTGGCTGGCGCTTTTTGCAGCGTACCTATGATGCGCAGCTTCAAAGCTATTCTGCCTCGGGGATCAATGAACGGGACGCAAGGTATTTTCTAGACAATATCGGCAAGGTCCAAACGGCCGAGGATCTGGTTTCGGACCGACGGTTGTTGCAGGTGGCTTTGGGTGCGTTTGGCTTGGAAGGTGATCTCGACAATCGGTATTTTGTCCAAAAAATCTTGTCCGATGGAACGCAGGCTGACGATGCGCTTGCGAACAGGCTGGCCGACGGCAGGTACCGTGATTTTGCCAATGCCTTTGGACTTGGTCCCGGCGATGTGCGCAAGACCGGATTGGTGGACGCCATGGAAAAGATCGCCGACGACAACTTGATTGCGCGATTTGAAATCTCGGTTGGTGAAGCAGATGAATCGATGCGTATCGCGTTGTACACCCAGCATGCATTGCGCGATCTGGCTGGCCAGGGTGGCAGTGAGGACAGACGGTGGTTTGATCTGATGGGGCTGCCCCCCTTGCGCAGTATGATGGAAACTGCATTGGGCCTGCCATCAGCATTTGCGCAACTGGATATCGACAAGCAGCTTGAGGTGTTCAAGGATCGGTTGCAGCGCGTTACGGGTTCATCCGATCTGGCGCAGTTCACTGAAAGTGAGGCAATCGAAAAGCTGACCGACACGTATCTGGCCCGCAATCAGATCAATCAAATCCAACAGACGATCTCACCTGCGCAGACGGCTCTGATCCTGCTGGGCGGTGGTTTTTGAACCATTGATGTCAACCAGACACGGTGTGTACGGTATCTCGCGCAAGGCCCTAGGTTGCCCGATCCGAGATAGTGGGTGGCACATTTTGAGGTTCAACTCTTGCGAAGTAAACTGTCAAATCAGGCATCGGCTGAGGTTTGCAGGGCAAATGATTTGATCGGTTGCGAGACGTTGTGCAGCTTGATCGCCCCTAAAGGGATCGCCTGTTTGCAAACAGGTTCGATATCTTGCGAGACAACAATTCTATGTCCGACGGTTTTGCCATATTCGCCCAATCTGGCAGCGACATTGGCGGCCTGACCGATCACGGTAAAGTCCAACCGTTCGCGCGAGCCCACATTGCCATAGGTGACGCGGCCATAGGCGACACCAATCGTGCAGTCGAAATCATGATCACTTCCGTCACTGCGCAATTCACCCAGTTTTTCGACGATCTCAGTTGCCGAAAGCTGCGCGCTGGATCGGGCTTTGGCGGCATCGTCACCCGCCGGGAAGACGGCAAGAACAGCGTCGCCGATGAATTTCAGAACTTCTCCGTCATGGTCGTGCACGATCCCTGAAACTGTCTCAAAAAACGCATTCAGTAGCTCGATATAGTCATCACGCCCCAGTTTTTCTTCCAATGCGGTTGAATTTCGAAGATCGCAAAACATGATCGCCGCATCTATGTCATCGCCATCACCGCGGCGAATCTCGCCCCCCAGAACGCGCGCACCGCTGCGCTTGCCTACATAGGTTTCCAGCAGAACCTGCGCGTTTTCGCGCTGCATGAAGACCTCGTAGAACCGCGCGATGACGGTAGAGCATTCAAAAACCAGACCCAGATTCTCAGTCGTGAACCCATCGGGATGATCGCAAGTCAGGGTCAGGACATTCGTTCGCCCATCCGAGAAAGGCAGTGGCATGGCAACGTAATCGGTGGCCCCTTTTGCGCGCAGGTCTTCGATGATCGGAAAGCTGTTATGCGGATTGTCGTTGTTCAGGCGCTGGCGGACACCACCCAACCCGTTTGAAACGTGACGCAGAGGGCTATTGGTAAAGGCAGGGTGATCATGAATTTCATAGGTCGGAGTGTGGGTCGAAATCTCAGCCGAGTCTTTCTCCCAGATATAGTGTTTGCCTGCGATCAGCGGATGCAGCGACCAGACCAGAATGCTTAGGCGTTGAATAGCGATGCCATGTTCCAGCATTTTCTCGGCCAGCGTTTTTGTAAAGGCATCAGGAGTGTTAATTTCGGACGCACCGCGCATCAGCCAATCGATCAGGGGGCCGCTGATATTGCCATCGTCGGGTTGACGCAGTTGGTTGTCGCCGAGGTCGATCCGCGTCGCGGTATCCGGCATGAATCCAATATGGCCCTGAATGGCCGCGCTTTCAGGGAAGGCGTCTTCATAAGCCCAAATCGAGTTCGTAAGGCGCTCTTCCGGCAGGCTAATGTCGTGATAGGTTGCGGTACCCTTGAAGGGGCAGAACGTCTGCAATTCGGTCTCAGGGCTGAGTTCGACGCACAGGTCTTCGCGCGGAACATAGATCGCGGGAGGTAGCCGCGTTTCGTACATCACTTTGGCGTTGTGGCTTTCGGCCAGCAGTATTTCACCACGGTAGATCGCGATCCGTCCCTGCAGCGGCTCAACTGATATCCCATAGCCTTTGACATTCGGTGTGGCATGGACGTTCATCTGCAACCTCCCTTGGCCAAGCCCTTATATCATGGGTCTTGAGGGCGAGAATTCCAAGATGCGCACGTAGATTTTACCGCAATGGCATCCTCAGACCATTTGAATAACGTCTTTCTCAATCGACAGCATATAGCCCTTCTTGGCGATGTTCTTCACCAGCAGCTCACTGACCATCTGATTTCCCAAGGCGTCGCGCAGGCGTTTGATCCGGGTTGCCCCGGCGGCCTCATCGCAATCTGCAGCGTTTCTGCCCGAGATCATCGCTTCGATCTGGGCACCCGACAGGACCTCGTCATCCAGCCGGGATTCAGCCAGAACCGAAAGCGTTTCCATCGCGGCGGGGGTCAACTTAAAATCCATGTTGTTGAGATAAACGGTATTCTCTTCACGGCTGATCAGCAGGGATGTTACCTGGATCCCCGTCCGTTCAATCTGGGCCATGCGGCGGTTCAGCAGAACCAGCATGACCAGAAAAACAAGCGCGGTGATCAGCATGGCGCTGGCAAAGACCAACAGCACGAAGATGACCATTCGATAGCTGGATAGCGTATCGGCAAAGGCGGTGCCCGATTGCGCCAGAATCTCGAGCAGACGGATTTCCGATTGCGAGGTCAGGTCAGCCTCGACAAACAGCCGTTCAACCCGCGCGTTGAAGGCATTTGCGTCCGGTAGCGTCCAGAACAGGAAAACCGCTGCAGTCACCAGGATCGCGACGATTGCCGCAATCCCCAGACCAACCAGCCGAACCCCCGAACGACGCGCCTCAGTAACGGAGATAGTATTTTCCGGCATTGGCCTTCCTTTGATCCAATCCACCCGCCTCGAAAACGGTCATCACGTTCAGCAGGGTCCAGCCGTTTGATTTCAGCCGCTTGGCGACTTCTTTCCGGGCCGAGCCTTTATCGCAGCTTGAGACCTGCATGACGCCATAGTGCAGGCGTAAGGGATTGTCCTGCTTGGCCTTGTAGTCGGCATAGCAATCTGCCGCGATGGCTTGCGACCCAACCGATATCAGGGCCGTCAGAGCCAGAGAAGAGAGGATCTGTTTCATGGGCTGCATCCTGCGCATGGGTTGGGTGGATATTCAATAACCTCAGGGGGTTTGTGGTGCTGATATTGAATAACAGTATGCCGTTATTGCTTGTCTGAACGGGGTGGTCGCAGTGTCAGGTTATCAAATTCGCGGTCGGTAACCGGCCTGCCCATTATCCGAAAGGACACGCATCATGCACCGGAAATTTATCGCTCTGATCATAGCAACCGCCGTCGCCATTACGGGGATCTCAGCGTCGCAGGCACGGGCGGCAGATACCCGAGATATTCTCGGCGGATTGGCTGCGATCGCGCTCATAGGTGCTGCGGTCAACCACTATCATCAGGAGAAAAAGCGCGACGAAGAGGCAGAGCGCCGCAAGCGTCACAAGCAGGCTGAAACCAAGGCGAAGAAGGCCAAGAAAAAACATGCTGTACGCCCGTTGCCAAAGCGGGTGGCGCGGTATGACCTACCGCAGCGTTGCCTGCGCACGTTCAATGCCTATTCGAACAAGCGTCCGCTGCTTGGGCCAAATTGCCTGAAGAAGTACTATAAACATGCCGATAGCCTGCCACACCAATGCAAGGTTGGTTTCTGGAATGGTAAAAAGGTAAAACGGGCATACGAACCCGCCTGCCTGCGCCAGAAAGGATACCGTGTCGTTTACCAGTAACAGGTTTCGAGCAGGAGTGGCGCCATAGAAGCGCCGCGCGGGAGAGGGTGGCGCAAGCTGCCCTCTCTTTTTACTTGCGAAGCGCTACGAAACGCGATTTGCCAAGGGTATGACGACACCTGATTATGAACTCGAACGGGCTTTGCTGGCACGCGGATATGTCCGAATTGCCGGGGTGGATGAGGTTGGGCGCGGTCCGCTGGCCGGCCCGGTTGTAGCCGCAGCGGTTATTTTGAACCCGGATGACATTCCCGCTGGGTTGAACGATTCAAAAAAACTGACGGCCAAGCGTCGCGGCGGTTTGGATGAGATATTGCGCGACCGGGCAGAGGTCGCGGTGGCCGAAGCCACGGTTGCAGAGATCGATCAGCACAACATCCTGCGCGCCTCGCATCTGGCGATGGTACGCGCGGTAGCTGCGCTGGACCCGGCTCCGGATTTCTTGCTGATTGATGGCAACATGATCCCGCGCGGTATGAAATTGCCTTCGCAGGCGGTGGTGAAGGGCGACGCACGGTCGGTGTCGATTTCGGCAGCGTCGATCATTGCAAAAATCTGGCGTGATCAGCTGATGGTGGATTTGGCGCAACAGCATCCCGGCTATGGGTGGGAGGCGAATGCCGGATATCCGACAAAACAGCACCGCGAGGCGTTGCAAAATCTTGGCGTGACCCCACACCATAGACGTTCGTTCAAACCGGTCCACAATATCTTGTATCAAGAGTAAATCGTAAGTCGCTGATTCAAAAAAGAAATTGACGGCGAATCATCTTTGACTCATCCTTGTCTCAACCAAATGAGCGCAAAAGCGCCGTGGAACTGAGGCAGTGATATGACCACAATCAAGACAAAGGGCGCAGCCGCGCTCCCTTTAAACACGATTCTATCCGGTGACTGCATCGAGGCGATGAACAGTCTGCCCGAGGCGTCGGTTGACCTGATTTTTGCGGACCCCCCGTATAATTTACAGTTGAAAGGTCAATTGCACCGGCCCGATAATTCTCAGGTCGATGCGGTCGATGATCACTGGGATCAGTTCAGCAGCTTTGGGGCTTATGACCAGTTCACGCGGGAATGGTTGAAGGCTGCGCATCGTCTGCTAAAGCCCAATGGTGCGATCTGGGTGATTGGGTCTTATCACAACATTTTCCGCGTGGGTTCCGCCCTGCAGGATGCGGGCTATTGGATCCTGAACGACGTTGTGTGGCGCAAGTCCAACCCGATGCCAAACTTCCGTGGCAAGCGATTTACCAACGCACATGAGACAATGATCTGGGCGTCCAAGCGTGAGGGGGCCAAGTACACTTTCAACTATGAAGCGTTGAAGGCACTGAACGAAGGTGTGCAGATGCGCAGCGATTGGGTACTGCCGATCTGCACCGGGCATGAACGGCTCAAGGACGAAAACGGCGACAAAGCGCATCCGACACAGAAACCGGAATCACTGCTGCATCGTGTCCTGATTGGCTCGACCAATCCCGGTGACGTGGTGCTGGATCCGTTCTTTGGCACGGGCACCACAGGTGCTGTAGCGAAAATGCTGGGGCGTGAGTTCATTGGGATTGAGCGCGAAGAAAGTTATCGCAAGGTGGCTGAAAAGCGTATCTCAAAGGTCCGTAAGTTTGACCGCGAAGCGTTGGAAGTCAGCGCCAGCAAGCGTGCTGAGCCGCGCGTGCCCTTTGGCCAATTGGTCGAACGCGGCATGCTGCGCCCGGGTGAGGAACTGTATTCGATGAACCAACGCCATAAAGCCAAGGTCCGCGCCGACGGGACTCTGGTAGGGCAGAACGTCAAAGGTTCGATCCATCAGGTTGGCGCGCATCTGGAAAATGCTCCGTCTTGTAATGGCTGGACCTATTGGTGCTTCAAACGCGATGGCAAAACCGTGCCCATCGACGTGTTGCGTCAGCAGATCAGGGCCGAATTGCATAACTGAATACCGCCGGTGCCTGTGGCCTGACACAAGGCACTACGCCTTGCCCCGCCGTTACCGGCGGGGTCTTTTGTTTTTGCCTGTGAGATGATTGCATAGGGCAGCCCCTGACAGCCCTTTTGGGAGATAAAGGCAATGACCGAGACCACCGCCAGTCAATCCCGCCTTAGCCGGTTCTTTGTTACGCAACCCGACAACTTCGATCTGGACAACAAATATACCGAGGCAGCACTGGAACGACACAAGCGAGAGGGGCTTGAACTGGCCGTTCGTGCACGTTGGATCGCGATGGCGTTGACCGGGCTTTTGCTGATCTATCTGAATCCCCAGTGGGAGGTCTTATGGTACCATTTCATCCTGCTTCTGATCTGCGCCAATGGTTGGCTGATCCAACGCGCGGGTCGTGTGGGGCAATCCCGGACCGAGTTGCTTTTGATCTTCGTCGATCTGCTGATCATGACGCTGGGGATGATTGTGCCCAACCCGTTCAGCGACGACGTGCGACCACTGGCGATGCAGTATCGGTTCGACAATTTTCAGTATTTCTTCATTATCCTGGCAGCAGGGACGCTTGCCTATTCCTGGCGCACTGTCATTGCGATTGGTTCGTGGACGGCGATGATGTGGACGGCTGGATGGGTGATCGCTTGGTGGGTCGCCACCCCGATCCCTGGGATTAGCGAGCGTGTGGCCGAGGCTTTGTCAGGCTACCCGGATGTGGCCGAGTTCATGGATCCCAACAGTTTCATGCCAACCCTACGCATCCAGCAGGTGATCGTTTTTGTCATGGTCGCAGTGACGCTTGGGGTGTCGATGCGCCGCCTCAATCGCTTGCTGATGTCCAATGCTGGGCTTGAACGTGAACGCGCGAATCTGTCTCGATACTTTTCGCCGAATGTGGTGGATGAGCTGAGCCAGAACGACGAACCTCTGAAGCAGGTCCGCAAAGAGGATATCGCGGTTCTATTTATCGACATCGTTGGCTTCACCAAGTTCTCGGCTGGCCGTGATCCATATGAGGTTATTGAAGTTTTGCGTGGTTTCCACGCCCGAATGGAGACCGAGGTGTTTCGCCATCACGGAACACTCGACAAATACTTGGGCGATGGGCTGATGGCCACGTTTGGAACCCCCGTACCCGGAGAACTGGATGCAAGCAATGCGCTGGCATGCGCGCGGTCCATGGTCGAGATGATCGATCGTTGGAATTTGGAGCGCAAGCGCGCGGGTGAGCCAGAGATTCGTATCGGGGTCGGGGTTCATTATGGCTCGGTCGTACTGGGGGATATCGGTGCAAACCGGCTGGAATTTGCAGTGATCGGCGATGCGGTGAATGTTGCCGCGAAGCTAGAGGCCCTGACGCGCGATTTTCAAGCGCGCATCATTGTCAGTGATGCATTGCGGTCTCAGGCCCTTAGCGAGACGCCAAATGCGCAAGACATGATGACCGGGTTTGCACAGCACTCGGACCAGCCTGTTCGCGGTGTTACAGCCCCGATGGATGTCTGGGTGCTGTAGCAACCAGGGCTCCCGCCTGTCAGCACCGGATCAAAGATGTGATCCTTCCCGTTGGGCCGGGCAGCGCGCTGGTGCGCGCTGCAGTCAGGTGCGAGGGGCAGGGTTGTGCGCTTTGTTGTAAGGCTTCCAGTTGGTGATTTCGGGATAGTATTGACGCCGCCAAGCGCGGACCCTCGGATTCATGATACGCCGCCACAAGGGCGGGATCATCGCGGCAAGGGTCATGACCGGATATCCATGAGGCAGTTGCGGCGCTGCGTCCTGCGTATGGTGTTGCAGCAATGGAAAGCGCCGGTTTGGCTTGTAGTGGTGGTCCGAGTGGCGTTGCAAGTTTATCAACAACCAATTCGAGGCCTTTTGTGACGCGTTCCAGGAATGGCGCGGGTGCACATGCTCATATTTGCCATCGCCCAGATATTTGCGCGTCAGCCCGTAGTGCTCGACATAGTTAACAAGTTCAAGCTGCCAGATCGCGGTGCCGGCCTGTACCAAAAACAGGCCTAGCCCTGCCCATCCGCCGATCAGAAATGCTAGCAGCAGCATGGCTCCTTGCAGGCTCCAATAGCGCCAGAACGGGTTTGCCGGGTCGGTCCACGGGCGGTCTTTGCGGGCCAGTTTTTCCCGCTCAGCCCGGAAAGCTGAAATCAGGCTTTGGCGCAGAACGCGCGGATAGAACCGGTGGAAACCTTCGTTGTAGCGAGCGGTTACCGGATCACGCGGGGTTCCGACGTAGCGGTGGTGAACCAGCAGGTGCTCGGACCGGAAATGGGAATAAAGGACCATCGACAACAGTAAATCGCCAAGCCAGCGTTCCAGTTTGCCTTTCTGATGCATCAGCTCGTGGCTGTAGTTGATCCCGATCGTTCCGGAAAGGACGCCCATGCCGAAGAACACGCCGATTTTTTCGACCGAGCTCATATTTACGGCTCGGGTAGTGTACCAGATCAGCCCATAGAGCGTGAGGAATTGCACCGGCGCCCAGGCTTTGGTCAGCCAGATATACCATTGCAGCCCCGCATCTGGCGTATCCGGGTCGGCGTTTTGAAGGTTTAGGCCGGTCAGCCGGTCTAGCACCGCAAAGACCCACCATGTCGAAAGCGGTACCAGCAGGACCCACCATCCGCCTGCCGTAGTGGTCATCCAGATCAGTGGGATCAGGAGGTATGAGACCCAAAAGGGAAGGGCGGATTGCCATCGGGACAGGGTGTCAGATGCGATCATGTTGAGGCTCCGAAACGTTGGCGGCACCGTAGACCGCGCACTGGGCTTTGCCCAGCGGTCTATTGGCCGCGCCAGAGGTCAAAAGCCTTGCGCATAACCGTGGGCAGATCGCTGGGCCTGAATTGGTGTTTGTCCATGACTGTCAGACCGTTCGGATTGCAACCGTCTGGCAATTCGGTTGTCCAAATACGCAGGATCAGGTGAAAGTGGGTGAAGGTGTGTCTCACTTCACCGGGGATTTCGTGCCATCGCGCCGGGAACGGAGGGCTTTCCAGCGGTGTTTCGGACCAGTCCGAGCCGGGCCAGCCCAACATTCCGCCCAGCAGGCCCTTATCGGGGCGGCGTTCCAACAGCAGGGCACCATCGCCGCGTTGGGCGATGTAGATGTGGCCCAGCCGGGTGGGTTTGGGCTTCCTGGGCGTTTTTTGCGGCAGTTCCACCTGCGTCCTCGCCTTCCGCGCCAGACAGGCCGCATGCAGGGGGCAAATACCGCAAGTCGGAGATTTTGGAGTACAGATCGTTGCACCCAAATCCATGACAGCCTGCGCGTAATCTCCAGGCCGGTGCTGCGGGGTCAATGCCGCGGCTTTTTTCTTTAACAGGGGTTTTGAGGCGGGCAGGGGTTCGTGAATATCATAGAGCCTTGCTATGACCCGTTCGACATTGCCGTCCAGGACAGTTTCGGGCCGATCAAATGCGATGGCTGCGATGGCCGCCGCCGTGTAGGGGCCAACGCCCGGCAGTTTCAGTAACGCGTCGTAGCTGTCCGGGAATTGCCCGTCATGCGCGGACGCAACCACCCGCGCGCATTTCAGAAGATTGCGGGCGCGGGCGTAGTAGCCCAGGCCAGCCCATTCCCCCATGACTTGATCATCTTGCGCATTGGCAAGGGCCTCGACGGTTGGCCAGCGCGTGGTGAAACGAACAAAATAGTCGCGAACGGCGGCAACGGTCGTTTGTTGCAGCATCACTTCGGATAGCCAGACGCGGTAGGGGTCTGGTGCTACGCCTGCGGCACGCGCTGCCGGGCCGATACGCCAAGGCATTTCACGTGCGTGGCGGTCGTACCAATCCAGCAGCGTATTGCTCAGGTCAGATTCGGTGCAGTCACGCAAGTTTTATGTAACTCTCTGTCGGGTTTCGCTGGCGTCCGGGTATCAGCCTATTACAATAGCGACGCAGGAGTTGGAAACCAGATGCAACGCAGACGTTCCTCGACCCGCGGGTTCAAGCGCACCGCCACTTTGCTGAACGACCGGATCAGGCAGGCCGGGGAAAGCCGGGGATTTGCCGTCTCGCGCCTTTTGACCCATTGGGCCGAGATTGTGGGCCAGGACATCGCGTCGATCGCCCGGCCGGTGAATGTGGGATACGCCAAGGGTGGCTTTGGCGCGACACTGACGGTGCTGACAACCGGGCCGCAGGCGCCAATGCTAGAGATGCAGAAAGAACAGCTGCGCGACAAAGTGAATGCGGTCTATGGTTACAACGCGATCAATCGGGTGCGTATCACCCAGACCGCGCCTACCGGATTTGCTGAGGGGCAGGCGAGTTTCGATCACAAACCGAAACAGGCGAAACCGGTTGTTTCACCAGAAATCGCAGCTGAGGCCGACAATGTGTCGCGCGCGGTTGATGATGAAGATTTGCGCGCGGCCCTTGAACGTTTGGGCCGCAACGTTTTATCCAGACAGAAACGCTAAGAAAGGGCTGATGAATGAGCCGGATTGCAACCGTAATATGTGCGGCTGTCGCCGTGGCCGCTGGCGGCTATTGGCTGACAACGTCGAGTAACACGATCCCTTCGAACCCGCTTGTTGGTGCTGCTGAGGCGCAAGAGGCGGATTTGGACACCTCGACCATCGTCGAGATGGTGCAGGGGGCCGAAGACGCGCCAGTCGAGATCATCGAATATGCATCGTACACCTGCCCGCATTGCGCGAATTTCCATCAGGGCGCGTACAAGCAGCTCAAAAAGGACTTCATCGATACCGGCAAGGTAAAGTTCACTTACCGTGAGGTGTATTTCGACCGCTATGGCCTGTGGGCCTCGATGGTCGCGCGCTGTGCAGGACCTGAAAAGTTCTTTGGCATCACCGACTTGCTGTATGAAGGCCAGTCGGAATGGACTCGGGCCGGAGGTCCTGCCGAGATCGTTGATGAACTGCGCAAGATCGGGCGTCTCGCTGGCATAGACAATGATCAGCTTGAGGCTTGCCTGCAGGACGGTACCCGCGCGCAGACACTGGTGGCCTGGTATCAAGAAAATGCCGAACGCGATGGAATTCAGGCGACGCCTACTTTCGTCGTGAATGGGAAGAAGGTTGAAAATCAGCCTTATGACGACTTCAAGACGCTGATCGAAGCCGAGCTTGGCAGCTAAATCCGGAATGGTCAGCCTGTTTTGGGCTGGCCATCTGCCTAAGGTGAAGGCGCAGCCTTCGCCAACAACTCTTTGACTTTGTCATCCTGATTGATTTGCAACCGAACCGGTAGGGTCAGAACTTTGCTGCGGAAAGTGGCGGGCAGGCGCACGGCGTCTTTCTCGGTTGTCACCAGTTGCGCGCCCAGTGCTTTGGCCTCGTTCTCAAGCCGCGTCATCAGCGCTGAAGTCAGTGGTTGGTGATCATCCAGTGCCTCGGCCCGCAGCAGTTTAGCGCCTTGCTGTCGCAGAGTTCCAAAGAACTTGTCCGGATAGCCTATGCCCGCAAAGGCCAGAACGGGTGTATTGTTCCAGTCCATTCCGGTTTGGAGCGGACACACCTCGCCGGTGGCGTGTGGGACCGTCAGGGCAGGTTCCCATCTTTCTGAAAATGTTGACTGCGCTGCGGCGTCCCCAAGCGACAACACGAGATCGGCACGTTTCAATCCAACGGCCACGGGCTCTCGCAGTGGACCGGCAGGCAGGCAAAGGCCATTGCCAAATCCGCGCTGCGCATCCACTACGATGATCGAAAAATCCTTGGCAACTGCGGGGTTCTGAAAACCGTCGTCCAGCACGATCGCGGTCGCCCCTGCCGCTGCGGCTGCCTGCGCGCCCGCTGCACGATCTTTGGCGACCCAGACCTCGGCAAACGCGGCGAGCAACAGGGGTTCGTCCCCGACCTGAGCCGCTGTGTGTTTGCGCGGGTCGACCTGCACCGGGCCTTCCAGCGAGCCACCATGGCCTTTGGTCACGACATGAGGTTGATGCCAGGTATCCCTCAAATATTCTAAAACCCAGATCACCGTCGGTGTCTTCCCTGTGCCACCGGCATTCAGGTTGCCAACGCAGATAACCGGTACGCCCGGCGAGATGCCTTGCCTGCTCGCCACGCGACGGGCGGTTGCAGCGGCATAGAGGCGACCAAGTGGCGCCAACAGCCTGGCGCGCAGATCCAACCGATCAGGGGCTGAGTTCCAGAAGTCAGGTGCCCGCATCGTCACGCCCTCGCCGGTCCAGTGTATCCTGCACCATATCGATCAGTTGGTCCGCCTGTGGAGCCCCTTCGGTGACAATCCGCCATCCGGCCAATGCCATGTCTGCCGTGCGGTCAGGTGCCAACAATTCGACAACGCCATCGCCCAACTCTGTTGCGGTTCGTATCTTCAACGCGGCTTTTGCCTGCCCCAATCTGTCATAGAGACTGCTATGCTTGCTGACATGAGGCCCATGGATTACCGCAGATCCCAAGGCGACTGCGGTCAGAGGGTCGTGCCCCCGCGCCCCGCGTTCCAGTGAACTTCCCATGAAGGTAACTGCGGATACACGATGCCAAAGGCCCAGATCCTCGGGCTCGGCTGTTAGAATCACTTGTGTGGTGTCTTCGATTGGATGGCCTTCATCCCAGTTGGCGCATCGAAGGTCCATCGCTTCGAGGCGTTTAAACAAGGGCGCTGACTCGGACATATCCGCCACATGCAGGACCAAAGCCAGACGTGGCAGCATCCGCAAGGCCTGACGATGGGCCGTCAGAACCGAGATGAATTCCTTGTCCTGAACCCATGCGGCCAGCCAAACCGGGCGTCCGGCCATTGTGTGAGTGGTCTCGATCAATTCATCTTCGGGCCAGGGCTCTGGGTTGGGGCTGATATGAAGTGGTGGCGCGACCGAGATTTTTGCCGAGTTCACTCCCAGGCGTCGGATTTGGCGTGCGCTGTCATCATTGGGCGCAAGTATCGCTGTAAAGCAATCCAGCGTGTATCGCGTGATATCAGGTAGCCAACGTCCACCCCTTGCGGTTTTCACGTCGACCACAGCCTCAAGCAAAATTAGCGGAATGCCCCGCTCCTGTGCGCGTGTTATCACATTGGGCATCAGCCCACCGCCAAACCACAGCCCCATATCAGGGCGCCAGTGATCCAAGAACGTGCGCGCCGCGCCGGTATGTTCGGCGGGCAGCATTGTGATCGGGGTATCGCAATCTTCCCAGTCCTTCAGATCAACATCGGGTGGGGCGGTCAGCAACAGCGAAAGTCCCGGTCGCACAGACAGCAGCCGACGGCAAATATTGTCGACGGCCCGCAACCGATCGGGTGTACTGACATGGACCCACAGAAGTTCACCTTCCGGGCGCGCAATCTCGGGGTGGCCCGTGCTTTGCGGGACGCCCCAGGACAGGACCCGATAGGCCGCAAGGCTCAGAGATCGCGGCTTGCTCATGCCGGAATTCCGGCCCCATTCGGGTCAAGCCGGGCCCGAAGGTCCGAATGCACCGCTGAACCTGCCGCCACCACGCCGTTCAGGCGCGGGTGGGTATTGTTGAAGCGCAGAGGTTGCCCCAAACGATCGGTACAGAGCCCGCCTGCCTCGCGCAGGATCAGATCTCCGGCGGCGATATCCCATTCCCAACTGGGTCGCAGCGTCAGCATCCCGTCGAACCGTCCCTGCGCAACCAGCGCCATCCGATAGGCCAGAGACGGGCGGTATACACGGCGAAAGTCAGGTGCAGCACCGGATTGCCAGTGGCGCGGATCTAGATTGGGTTTTGCCGCCAAAATCTCGGCTTCGGGCAGGTGCGCTTGCCCCGACACTTGGATTGCAGTGCCATTCAACGTTGCACCTTGCCCTTTTGCAGCCGCATACAGCAGATCACGTAAGGGCAGGTAGATGACGGCTGCCGTGACCTCACCGTTCTCGGTTACGGCCAGCGAATGGGCCCATGTGCGCGACCCCTCGGCAAAACTGCGGGTGCCGTCGATGGGATCGATGACGAAGACCCGATCACACGTCAGACGGTCGGGGGAATCCTCGGTCTCTTCACTCAGCCAGCCATAATCCGGTCGGGCCGCCTGCAGATCACGTTCGAGCATCGCGTTGACGGCCAGATCGGCCTCGGTCACCGGGCCTGCGCCTTCGGGTTTATCCCAGCGCTGGGCATCTGGACCCGAATAGCACGTGGCGATCTTTCCGGCCTCAAGCGCAGCGTCGATCAGCAGGGGCAGGTCAGTTGCCGGCAAGTGTCATCCCTTCGATCAACAGCGAGGGTACAACGCGCGATAGGTAAGGCCGCGCATCGTTTGCCGGAATGATTCGCATCAGCATGTCGCGAAGATTGCCAGCGATGGTACACTCGTTGACGGGATGGGTGATCTCGCCGTTCTCAACCCAAAATCCCGAAGCGCCGCGTGAATAGTCGCCGGTATTCGGATTGATGGTCGATCCGATCATCGAAGTGACCAAAAGCCCGGTACCCATGTCGCGCAACAACTCGGCGCGGGTCTTCTCGCCTTGCGTCAGGCTCAGGTTCCAGTTGCTAGGCGACGGCGGCCCGGATACGCCGCGCGCTGCGTTGCCGGTCGAGGTCATTCCCAATTTGCGGGCGCTGGACAGGTCTAACGTCCAACCGGTCAGAACGCCATCTTCAACGATCGCCCTGTGCCGTGTTGCCAGCCCTTCGGCATCGAACGGGCGCGAGCCCGAAATGCGCGGGCGATACGGGTCTTCAATCAAAGACAAATGTGCCGGTAGAACCTGTTGCCCAAGGCTTTCCTTCAGCCATGAGGCCCCGCGGGCTATCGCCGCGCCATTGCTGGCGGCCAGCAGATGGCCGATCAGGGATGACGAAATCCGTTCGTCGAACACCACCGGAAAACTGCCGGTCTGGGGCTTGCGTGCTCCCACGATCTGAACCGCACGTTCACCAGCCGTGCGACCAATCTCGGCGGGGCTGCGCAGGTCAGACTGAAAAGTCCGGCTGTCACCGTCATAGTCACGCTCCATTCCCGTCCCTTCGCCGGAAATGGCGACGCATGAGGTTGAACGGCTGCTGCGCATGTAGCCACCCGAAAAGCCGTTTGTCGCGGCAAGATGGACCCGGTGGGTACCATAGGCGGCCGCAGCGTCTGACACCTGTGAGACTCCCGTAACGTCCAGCGCTGCTGCCTCTGCCGCCAGCGCATCCTGCATCAGAGCTTCAGCGCTGGGTTCAGGGGCTGGGTCAAACAGCTCCAGCGCGTCGATATTACAGTTGGCGACCAATTGGTCAGGCGCGGCCAAGCCGGTGAACGGATCTTCCGGCGCTTCCCGTGCCATGGCCACGGCGCGCTCGGCCATCGCGGTAAGCGTATCGGGGCGACTATCCGAACTGGATACGATTGCCTGCTGTTTGCCAAGGAAGACCCGCAGCCCTAGATCGGTCGCTTCCGAGCGTTCGGCATGTTCCAATGCACCACTACGTACTTCCACAGAAACGGATGAGCCATCAATTACTATGGCATCCGCTGCCTCGGCACCTGCCTTGCGGGCTGCATTCAGCAGCTCTTCACTGATTGTTTGAGGTGTTCGCGTCATGAGGCCTCCGGTCTTGTTGTTCTGGACCTAGCCTCGGATAGTCTGTCCCGCAAGGCCTGCAGCCCACTGGCTTTATGTGCCTCGGGCGGGAAAGGCCAGCGCAGCGGCCTTTCCCAATTTGTTTGTCACTTGATACGCTGACCGTTGGCCAGGATCTGTCCATCCTCGGTAAACTCGATTTTCGAGTTCAACGTGTCCGGTTCTTCACCCGGAACAGCCATCAGACCCATCATCATACGCGCGCCCAGCGCGTCGTTTTCCGACACAAAGCCCATGCCGATCAGCTTGTCCAGCAGAGCGTTGGCCCCAACAAGTTTCAAGTTGGCAACACCTGACGGGGCAGGCAGGCCATCAAACTCTTCCGTGTTGGAGTTGTCGAACGCAAAGTCGCCATCACCGCTCAATTGGGCTCCGACCAATGATACGAGAAGCTTGTTGATCTTCAGCGAATGCAGTTCGCCCGGAACGATATCAGATGTCTCAAGCTCTTCGACGGCTTCCGGGTCCATGAAATCGACCAGAACTTTGGCGGTGCCGGTTGCATCCAACGCGATGGTCGCCGGATCGCGCGGCAGCGCACTAGCAGGGTCGAACATGCTCCACAACACGTCGGACATGGTGAAATCCGTCAGGTTCATGCCAAATCCAAATGGCTGGATTTCTTCCGAGGCCTGCACCGGAAGCTCGAATTTCAGCCCTGCATTTGCCATCGCGATTTCGATTGGAAAAGGCAGATCCGACGTGGTGACGGCTAGTTTGGTGCTGTTCTGCGCAAGATCGTAGACAAGGCGCTGTGCATCGATGCTGCCGGTAAAGCTGCCTCCTTCGGAACTGCTGCTGAGCGAGAATGGCTCACCCTCGGCAGTGCCTGCCATTTCGGTGCTGCCCGAGGCGTATGTGAATGTACCTGAAGCGGCAAATCCGGCCTTGTAGATGTCTTCAATGTTGGCGACATCCATACCGGGTGGGATGATTGTATCGCCATCAAATTTCAAACCATCTAATTTACCGCTGATCCGGCCCGTGTCTTCACTTTCGGGCTCGTTGAAGGCCACATCATAGGACAGGCTGCTGGCCGTGAACTGCTGCGCGATATCGCGCATCTCGCCGATCTGCATCTGCGATGTGCCTGCGATTTCGTTCATCTGAACGTTCAAGGCAAACATGTCGCTGGATACGGTTTCGCCATCAAACTCCATCGAGTCCATCGACAGAGTCAGGCTGTTCGCCGTATAGTCATATGTCATGTTTTCGGGGGTACCCGAAACGACCATTTCCAAGGCGTCGTGAGCGTACATCAGATCAGCCGAAAATGTCTCGCCCTCGGCTTCACCGGAAATTGTCATCGGGAAGCTGGCAGGAAAGCCGATATTGACTGTACCGTCGCCATTTTCGGTCAACGTCATCTCGGGGATGACCATGTCGAAGGTGCCTTCGGTGTCCGGAATGGCCATGGCCATCGTCATGTTCGCGATGGTGGTGACGTTGCCGGAAACGCTCTGATCGCCAGTGACGTCATAGCCCATGCCGCCCAGATAAGCCTGCCAATCGGCCCAGACATCATTGGCGGTAACATCTGCAAACGTGCCGTTGGTTGCAACAGCATAGGCCAAAGCTGCACCGCAGCTACGGCGAAGGAAAACAGTCATAATAGAACCCTTCTTGATCAATTTGCCGGCATGGTCGTGCCTGTAGCGGCCAGCGTCAAGGGGGAAGGGGTGGACCAATTCCCCATTTGCAGGGTACGAGTTAAGACAATTTCAAATGCAGGGATTTAAACGATGCATATGCAAGGGAAAACGGTACTGATCACAGGGGCAAGCCGAGGCATCGGAGCGGAAGCCGGGCGCGTTTTTGCCGCAGCTGGGGCCAATGTGGCCTTGGTCGCCCGCAGCCGCGATCAGATTGACGCTCTGGCTGCGGCATTGGGTGAAAACGCCATGGCGCTGGCCTGCGACGTCAGCGATTTTTCCCAGTTTGAACAGACAGTTGCCGATTGCATCGACCGGTTCGGCAAGCTGGATGTGCTAATCGGGAACGCGGGCGTCATTGATCCGATCTTTCATCTGTCGAATGCCGACACCCGGGCCTGGAGCCAAGCAATCGACATCAACCTGAAAGGTGTCTTTTACGGAATGCGTGCCGTCCTGCCCATCATGCGGGCAGCAGGCGGCGGGACCGTTCTGACAGTCTCGTCCGGTGCCGCGTCGAACCCGGTCGAAGCCTGGAGCCACTATTGCGCATCAAAAGCCGGGGCCAAGATGCTGACCGAATGCCTGCATCTGGAAGAGGCGCATCACGGTATTCGCGCAATGGGCCTGTCCCCGGGAACTGTGGCCACAGATATGCAGCGGGTGATCAAGGCCAGCGGAATCAATCCAGTAAGTCAGCTGGATTGGGACGATCACATCCCCGCAGACTGGCCCGCGCGGGCGTTGATGTGGATGTGCTCGGCAGATGCGGATGAGTTCTTGGGGACCGAGATATCGCTGCGCAACGAAGACATCCGAAAAAGGGTTGGGCTGACGTGATCGAACTGACACAGGATAATGGGCTGTGGACCGTCACGTTGAACAATCCGGATAAGGCCAATGCGCTGACCTCAGCGATGCTTAGCGAATTGGTACGCATCGCAGAGGCGGCAACCGAGGCACGTGCATTGATCCTGACGGGGGCGGGCCGAGTCTTCAGTGCGGGCGCCGATCTTGAAGAAGCGCGGGCGGGCCTTGCGACCTCCGATCTTTGGGAGAGGTTGTCGGGTGCCATTGCCGCCTTGCCCTGCCTGACGGTGGCCGCGCTCAACGGCACTTTGGCCGGTGGAGCCAACGGTATGGTGCTGGCCTGTGACCTGCGTATCGCAGTGCCCTCGGCCAAGTTCTTTTACCCGGTCATGAAGCTGGGATTCTTGCCGCAGCCCTCGGATCCCAAGCGGATGGCAGAGTTGATCGGTCCGGCCAGAACCCGACTCATACTGATGGCGGGACAGACGATTTCTGCAGAAGAAGCTTATAGCTTTGGGCTGGTTGATCGGGTGGTTGAGCCCGAACATTTGATACCAACTGCACAAGAACTTGTAGCCGACAGCCTGTCCGCAGATCCGTCGGTTGCTGCGGGCATAGCCGGATTGTGCCCATGAGGTTGGCCGCGCTCCGATTGCGGGTGGCGGACCCGGATGCGTTGGCGGCGTTTTATCGTGATGCGCTTGGCATGTCTGTCAGGGTTGAAGGCGCCAATCGTCGTCTTGGATATTCCGGTCAGGATGCCGATCTGTTGCTGATGCCGGGCGGCGGGGGCTACCGCCATGATCCGGGGCAGCGGTATTGGAAGATCGGGATCACGTTGCCGGATGTTGATCTTGCCGCAGAACACCTGCGCCAGAAGGGTATCCCGGTCAGCGCGCCGCGGCAGTTTCTGGATATCGGCTATATGTGCCATCTGAATGACCCCGAAGGGTTTGCCATTGAACTGCTGCAGCAGGATTTCGAGGGCAACCGACCGGTTGATGCTACAAGCCCGGACGCCCCCTTCGCGAAGGCCTGTATCGGCCAGATCACTTTGCGAACCGGCGATATTGTCGCCGAAGATGCGTTTTGCCGATCCATGGGACTGTCTTTGCTGTCTCTGCAGGATGTCGAACCTCACGGGTTCGATCTGCATTTCTATGCGTTCACCGCAGAGGAGCCTCCCAACCCCGATCTCTGGGCGGTTGAGAATCGCGAATGGCTGTGGAAGCGCCCATATACCACGTTGGAATACCAACACATCCCAAATGCCCGGTTTGCACCGGTGCCGGACTATCTTGGGATCGAAATTGAAGGGCTGGCTGACCCGAAAAAGGATGCATTCGGTGATCCCTGGCTTCCTGCCTGATCATCGCCCGCGTCGTTTTCCCGGCACTTTTGAGCGAAACCCCGGCGGGCGTTTGCGCACCCACATCAGGAACTTCTCGAGCCTCGGGTGGGCGCGGAGCGCATCGACAGTGTGGAAGTCACGCGCCAATTCGGCCTCGGTCAGTGTCGCGTGGATCTCTTTGTGGCATATCTGATGCAACAAAACGGTGGGCCCGCCCTTGCCTCCCTTAAGCTTTGGGATCAGATGGTGCAGGCTTCCACCACCTTCGGGGATCGGACGGTTGCAGAGCGGGCAGATCGGATCGGAATTTGCCATGACCTAACTTCGCGCTGATGCGTGTGCAGGGCAAGAGGGACACAATGGCGCAAACCATGGTCATCGGGGCAGGTCCAGCGGGGCTAATGGCCGCCGAACAGCTTGCCGCCGCCGGGCACGAGGTTGTAGTGGCCGAAGCCAAGCCGTCTGCCGCGCGTAAATTCTTGATGGCGGGTAAGTCCGGCCTGAACCTGACCAAGGATGAGCCTTTTGACATGTTTATGGGCGCATACGGGGATGCGAAGGATTGGTTGCATCCGATGATACAAGCGTTTGACGCACAGGCGGTGAAGGCTTGGGCCGGTGATCTTGGGCAAGAGATGTTCACGGGCTCCACCGGGCGGGTGTTTCCGAAAGTCATGAAGGCCTCACCCTTGCTGCGGGCCTGGCTGGCCAGATTGGATCAGGCCGGTGTTCAGATCAGGACACGCTGGCGCTGGCAGGGATGGCAAGGTGGCGCGTTGGCTTTTGAGACGCCAGATGGCATGCAGTTTTGCTCGCCCGGCGCGACGGTTTTGGCATTGGGAGGTGCCAGCTGGGCGCGGTTGGGTTCGGATGGGGCTTGGGCCCAATGGCTTGCGGACAGCGGAGTTGATCTAACACCGTTTGCACCGGCAAACGCCGCTCTGTCAGTCGATTGGAGCCCCTATATGCAGCCACATTTTGGCGCGGCGCTCAAATCGGTGCGGTGGATGGCGGGCGATCTGGATAGCCGTGGTGAGGCCACTATTTCCGCAAAAGGCCTGGAAGGTGGCGGTATGTATGCCCTGACCCCTGCGCTGCGGATGGGGGCGCCGCTGTTTGTTGATCTGGTCCCGGATGTGACGGCTGAAGGGATGCGGGCGCGATTGGACGCGAAGAAATCAAAGGCAACGCTTTCGCATTGGTTGAAGAATGGTCTGCGACTGTCTCCGCAAAAGGTCGCTTTGTTCCACGAAATGACTAAGGGCCGCGCATTGAAGCAAACGCAATGGATCGGTGCGCTGAAAAACCTGCCCATCAGGTATGCTGGGCTACGCCCGATGGATGAGGCGATCTCAACCGCTGGCGGGGTAGCATTGGGTGCAGTGGACAGCGGTTTGATGCTGATTGCATGTCCGGGCGTTTTTTGCGCGGGCGAGATGCTGGATTGGGAAGCCCCGACCGGTGGTTATCTTCTGACCGCCTGTCTGGCGACGGGACGTTGGGCCGGTCAGTCGGCGGCAACGTGGTTGGCGCGCTAGGCCTTAACCCGATCGGGCCAGCATCGCCAGACGGATCATGGCACGCTCGACCAGTGCCATCGCAGGTGCGGTTTGACCTGCCGAGCGCAAGGATAGGTCCGTATCTGTAAGGACGGTTAAAGCGGTCTGCAGCTTGGGCGCCCCCCATCCCTGAGCTTGCCTCAGGATCCGGTCACGTCGTTTGCCATAGACCGGAGGGCGCAGCTTGCCGATACCCTGCGCCGCGCCTCCAGGGTCGGATGCGCAGGCATAGAGCGTTCGGAAATGCCGCGTCGCCCCAATACACAAGGTGACCCCGTTGGTGCCCTGCGCCTGCAGGCGTCGGATAAGGGGGCCGATTTCCTGTGCTCGGCCCTCGGCAACGACGTTCAATACATCATCCAGCGCCGCCTCGGTCGACCGCGGCGCACAGGCTTCAATGTCTTCAATCGTCAGTTCACCGGCGTCACCGCGTTTGTAAAGCGACAGTTTCTCAACTGATTGAGTGAAATCACCAGGGCTGAGCGCCATCGCAAGTTCGCTTAGCGCCGACATCGAATCGCGCGGAATATTCTTCAATCCGGCTTGCGCCAGAATGCGCTCCACCTCGGCGCGCGAGGGCGGGTCATCGTAGATACCAACAGCGTATGCGGCAGGGTTCGCTTCGAATGCTTTGCGGATTTTCGAGCTGGGTTTGAGCTGCCCGGCCGTTACGATGATCTGTGCATCACCATGATCCCAGTCTTCAAGGGCTGTGAGAATCGCAGGCGCTGCGACATCGGTGGCGTCTTCAACAAACACCGCGCGGGGACCGGGGAAAAATCCGACAGCCTTGACCGCGTCCAGCAACAGGGCCGGATCGCTGCGTAGATCGCTTCCGGGAATGCGGGTCAGGCGCATTTCCTCTTCAGCGCCGGATCCCAACAAAGCCGCCAGAACTTGCTGACGCTTTAGAGCAACGCGCATCGCGTCCGCCCCGTAGATCAACAGCCCGGCTTTGTCCGCGTCCGGCTTGGCAAAATACCCATCAGCCTCGCGCGGGCTCAGCTTCATGTGGACAGGCCCGGCGTGGCGTAAAGGCGATTTACGATCTGATCGGCCAGAATCACCATCAAGCGCTCGGTCGCGTCGCGTTCATCTGCCAGTGTAGACACGGTCGAGCCTGCAGCAGAATAACCGACAAATTCGGTAACGTTGCCCGAGGCGATGATTTGCCCGGTCGCATTGGATTTCAGCGCGTAAGTCGCATTCCCGTCGATCGTATAGCGATTGGTTTCATTCGCTGTGGTAATCGAGGCCCTGCGGGTGACCGTCGAAACCCCCACATCCAGCTTGTATTCGTTGCCCGAGGTCGCGCTTCGACCTAATTTACGTTCCAGGTTTTGGACCAGCAGAAAGCTTTCGACCGTATTTGGTGCGGACACCTCGACCTTGCCATCCAAGGCCGAGCCTGATCCTCCGGGCGCATAAACCGGCTCGAACCCGCAAGCGGCGAGTGCCAGCGGCATCAATAACAGGGTTCTACGATCAAACGACGACATTAACGATCCGGCCCGGAACAACGATCACTTTCTTCGGTGCAGCGCCATCCAGCGCCTTTTGCACAGCTTCGGTGCTGAGCGCGATTTTTTCAACCTCTGCTTTATCCAGATCTTTGGCTACGCTGATTTCGGCCCGACGCTTGCCGTTGATCTGAATCGGCAGGGTTATGGTGTCATCGATCAGCATGGTCTCATCCGCGATGGGCCAAGGCGCGGTTGCAACCAGGCCTTCGCCGCCCAGCATCTGCCAAAGTTCTTCGGACAGGTGTGGCGTCATCGGCGACATCAGCTGCGCCAATGTCTTGGCTGCCTCGCGCTTGACTGCAGAGCCCGCTTTGGATTTAGCAAGCGTGTTGGTGAATGCATAAAGCTTTGCGATAGATGCGTTAAAGCCAAAGGATTCGACCCCGCCCGATACGTCATGAATGGCTTTGTGCATCTCACGTAGCAGCGTTTCGTCATCTGCTGTGGCCGGCAAGTCCGATTCTGCGATTTCTGCGGCGATGCGGTGCACGCGGCTGAGATGCTTGAACGCGGCTTCGGCGCCCGACGCGGTCCATTCCACGTCGCGCTCAGGTGGGGAGTCGGACAGAACAAACCAGCGCGCAGTATCCGCACCAAAGGCCGAGATGATGCTGACCGGATCGACGACGTTCTTTTTCGACTTGGACATTTTGGCTGAGGGGATGATTTCAACCTCGGTGCCGTCGGTCAGCTTGCCGTCGGTCACGTCTTCGGGCAGGTGATAGACCGGGCGACCGTTGGCGTCGCGTGTTTGATAAATTTCATGAGTCACCATGCCTTGAGTGAACAGCGCGTTGAACGGCTCAATCGCTTTCTTCGGCAAATGACCAGTGATGTTCATCGCCCGCGCGAAGAAGCGCGAATAGAGCAGGTGCAGAATCGCATGCTCAATCCCACCGATGTATTGGTCGACATTCATCCAATACTCGGCTTCGGCAAGATCGGTGGGCGTTTCCGCGCGTGGAGCGGTGAAACGGGCGAAGTACCACGACGAATCGACAAACGTGTCCATCGTGTCAGTTTCCCGCTTGGCTGGAGCGCCGCAGGAAGGGCAAGGGGTGTCGCGCCAGCTGGGGTGGCGGTCCAGCGGGTTGCCGGGGATCGAAAAATCTATGGGTTTGCCGTTGCCATCATCATAAGGCAGCTCGATCGGCAGATTATCTTTCTTCTCGGAGACCGTGCCGCATTGATCACAATGCACAACAGGAATCGGGCAGCCCCAATAGCGTTGGCGGCTGAGCCCCCAATCGCGCAGGCGGTATTTGGTAACACCTTCACCCCAACCGGCCTTTTCGGCGAAATCAACGGTGGCATTGATGGCCTCGTCACCCGTTGCCTCGGTGAGACCCGCAAAATGATTCACCCAGCGGACTTTTTCGGTTTTCGGTGGAACAAACGCGATTTTGTCGACTGGAGTGTCATCATCCAGTGCAAAGAATGTATCGACCACAGGCAGGCCGTATTTGCGACAGAAATCGAGGTCGCGTTGATCATGAGCTGGGCAGGCAAAGATGGCGCCGGTGCCATAGTCCATTAGGATAAAGTTGGCGATCCAGACCGGCAGCTCCCAGCTGGGGTCGAGTGGATGTTTTACACGTATGCCGGTGTCATAACCCAGCTTTTCGGCGGTTTCGATCGCCTCTTCGGTGGTGCCGCCCTTGCGGCATTCAGCAACGAATTCAGCGACTTTCGGGTTTTCTGCCTCAAGCTGCTTGGCAATCGGATGATCGGGCGAGATGCCAACAAACGACGCGCCCATCAGCGTATCGGGCCGTGTCGTGTAGACGGTGATCGGCTCACCTCCATCGGTGCGTTCGAACCCGAATTGCAGGCCACGGGACTTGCCGATCCAGTTCTCTTGCATCAGGCGTACCTTGGCGGGCCAGTTATCCAGCGTATCCAGCGCGTCGAGCAGTTCCTCGGAATAATCGGAAATCTTGAAAAACCACTGAGTCAACTCGCGACGCTCAACCAAGGCGCCTGAACGCCAGCCACGGCCGTTTTCCACCTGTTCATTGGCCAAAACGGTCATATCGACCGGGTCCCAGTTCACAACGGCGTTCTTGCGATAAACCAGACCGGCCTCGAGCATATCCAGGAACAAAGCCTGCTGCTGGCCATAGTATTCCGGATCACAGGTGGCGAATTCACGAGACCAGTCGATCGACAGGCCCAGCGGCTTCATCTGTCCGCGCATGTCGGCGATATTGCCGTAGGTCCAATCTTTGGGGTGGCCACCGCTGGCCATTGCGGCGTTTTCCGCAGGCATCCCGAACGCGTCCCAGCCCATCGGGTGCAGCACGTTATGACCGGTTGCGAGCTTGTGGCGGGCGATCACATCACCCATCGTGTAGTTGCGAACATGCCCCATGTGGATGCGGCCAGACGGGTAGGGGAACATCTCAAGCACATAGTATTTCGGCTTGTCCGCCTTGTGGTTGGCGGTGAAGATTCCGGCCTTGTCCCAGGCCTCCTGCCATTTTGCTTCGATTTCGTTGGCCGAGTAGCGCGACATCATGCGGTCCTTCGTGAATGAAAACGCCGGGTAGGAACCCGGCGTGGTAATAGTGTGATTTTTGTCGGGTTTCTAGAACTTGTTGTCCGCAATGCGTAGCTGACGCGCGCGAGACAGGATCGCATCTTCGACGGCGCGCGACGTTGCAGCGCTGACCGGAGAACCGCCACTGGTCTGAAGAGCCACGGACAAGGAACGCGCTTCCAAAGCAGGATCACTGATGTGAACTGTCGCGCGATAGGAACGCCCGCCGCCGGGCGGTGTGCCATAACCCGTTACGATCACTCCGGTAAACGGATCGACCTCTTGGATCGGTAAGAAATTCAGTACATCTAGCGATGCGGCCCACAGATAGCGATTTACCTGAGTGACCTGCTCTGAGGTGTTCGGGCCAAATACGTCCCAGATCGTCGAACGATTCGGGTCATTCAGTTCGCGTTCCTCTGTCGAGCTGCCATCAGCGGTCAACACACTTGCATCGCCAGGCGGTGGCCCTCCGCAGGCTGATAAGGCAGCCGTTACCATGATCAAACCTGGAATCGTAATACGGCGCATCGTTGGAAGGTCCCGTGTCACTTGTTTTGCTCTGTCGAGTGATACTCCTAGACAAGGACCCGTACAGCAACAACCCTATTCTTTTATGATCGACTCGCGCGAACCGCACGATCCGTTGAATTCGACTGTGGCATCCTTGCACCAATTTGGGCCGAATGACGTCTTTGCGTTTATGCCAAGCTTGCGCAACGGGGGCAAAAAAAGCGAAACGGTGTCCGTGCTGAGACGCGTGCTTTGCATGTGTCGAGTAGAAAATCTTTGAAACCGAGGGAAACAAGATGAAAAAAGTTCTCTTCGCAACGACCGCACTGATTGCAACCGCAAGTGTTGCAGCGGCCGAAGTAAAGTTCAGCGGTTACGGCCGCTTTGGTCTGGGATACCTGGAAGACCGTACAGGTACCGTTGACGCAATTGGTGGTGGTGAAGCGACCGGCGTAGAAACCGACGAAACCATCCTGGTCTCGCGCTTCCGTCTGAACATCGACGGAATCGTTGAAACTGACGGTGGCGTTCGCTTTGAAGGCCGTGTTCGTCTGCAGGCAGACGAAGATGCCGGCAACGGCGAAGCAAACTCCGCTGGCCTGAACGGCGCACGCTTCTCGGTCATCTTCGGTGGTCTGCGTGTTGACGCCGGTAACGTAGCCGGTTCGTTCGACAACTTGGCAAACTACTACGGTAACGAGCCTGGCCTGGAAAGCTTCATTGGTCAGTACTCGGGCGTCGACTATGACTTCCTGGCGTATTCGTCGACCGGTTCGGGCGCAAACGCTGTGTTCTTCCAGTACGCAGTTGGCGACTTCGCCTTCGGCGCGTCGTATGACCAGCGCACATTTGCTGACGAAGCTGTTGCGGGTGCGGACACTGATGATGCAGACCGCTGGGACATCAGCGCGACCTACACCTTCGGTAACGTAACTGCCGCTCTGGCCTACGGTCAGACCAGCGGTCTGGGCGACGCCGACAAGCAGAGCCTGACCGTTCTGACCCTGGGTGCAGAATTCGGTGACTTCTCCGGTACTCTGTTCGTCGCAGACGATGACGTTGCAAACGATGACCGCAACGGCACCGCATACGGTCTGTCGGCAGCCTACAACCTGGGCGCGGCAACCACTCTGACCTTCGCTTACGGTGACGGTTCGGCAGACGACGATCTGCAGCAGTACGGCATCGGTGCCATCTACGACCTGGGTGGCGGTGCATCGCTGCGCGGTGGTATCGGCAACCAGAAGCGTGGCGACGGCGACAGCCAGCTGCGTGCCGACTTTGGTGCTCAGTTCAACTTCTAAGTTGATCTGAACCACAAGGTTCATGGGCAGGTCTTCGGACCTGCCCTTTTCTTTTGCCGCCACATGGTGTTTTGCTGCTGCAAACGCAGAATGAGGGACCCATGTCGCTGCAAGAAATCACCGATCGAATAGCCATAGCTGAATCTGCGGCAGGACGCGCCGAAGGCTCGGTGCAATTAATCGCGGTTTCCAAGGTGCAACCTAATGACCGGGTCGAAGCCGTGTTGAAGCAGGGCCACCGGTGTTTCGGAGAAAACCGTGTGCAGGAAGCCGCTGGCAAATGGCCTGCATTTCGCGAGAGTTTTCCGGACATCGATCTGCATCTGATCGGTCCATTGCAAACAAACAAGGCACGGCAGGCGATTGAGCTTTGCAATGCCATCCATTCAGTTGATCGACCAAAGCTCGCCAAAACATTGGCACGATTGGCGCAAGAGATGGGTAAGTGCCCGGATCTTTTTATACAGATCAACACAGGCGAAGAGGATCAGAAAGCCGGTACTCTTCCACAAGATGCTGATGCGTTCATTGCTGAGTGCCGCAGCCAGGACCTGCCCGTCCGAGGTTTGATGTGCATTCCACCGGTTGAAGAAGAACCCGCGTTGCACTTCGCGTTATTGGCAAAAATCGCAGAGCGGAATGGGCTGGAGGGTTTGTCGATGGGAATGAGCAGTGATTTTGAATCGGCAATCGCCTTGGGTGCCACACACGTCCGTATTGGGTCTGCCATATTCGGGGCGCGGGTTAAGCCTCAGGGATGATCAGCCGTGTGCCCAGCGTGATTTTTTGGGCAATCCAACGTAGGTGGTCGCGCCTGAATGCGATGCAGCCTTCGGTCGGAAACCGTGGGCGTCGCCATTGATGCAGGAAGATGGCCGATCCCCGGCTGGGTTCTGAATTGGGATAGTTCCAATCGGTTATCAAGATCAGGTCATAAAGCGGATCTGGGCGACGCAGTTTCTCGTGACTGAAATCATGAGGCGCCCGCACCAAATGGTTATACGCATCGTCCTCTACGTCGTCTGACCATAAATCGCGCGGTCCGATCGGTCGTGCCCAATGCGCCGGCCGTGGCATTCGGTCTGCGCGATAGAGCATACCCACAATGTGATGCACACCTGTTGGTGTTGTTCCGTCACCTTCCTGCTTGGTTGGGCTCAAGCCCCCTTTGCCTATAGCGCAGGGGAACAGGTGCCCGAGAAACCGAATGCCACGTGGTGTAAGAACCAGATCGCTTGGTGTCACAGCAGGTGGCCTGACTTTGCCGCTTTGGTCGCCAGATACGCGCGGTTGAAATCTGTTTCACCTACTTTCAACGGAACACGTTCGGTGACGGCGATACCTGTGCGTTCCATCATCGCGATTTTTGCAGGGTTGTTGGTCAGTAGACGGACCGAATTGAAGCCTAGCGATTTCAGGATATCCGAGCCGAGCCTGAAATCCCGTTCATCGTCTTCGAATCCAAGCCGGTGATTGGCCTCGACTGTGTCAAATCCCTGATCCTGAAGAAAATAGGCGCGCATCTTGTTGGCAAGCCCGATCCCACGCCCTTCCTGATTCAGATAGAGCAGGACGCCCGCACCCTCGTCCCCCATCTGGGCCAAGGCCCCGCGCAGTTGCGGGCCACAGTCACATTTCAGGCTGCCCATGAGATCGCCCGTGAAACAGGCCGAATGCAGCCGCGCGAGGACGGGCTTGTCGCGGTCAGGGCGACCGATTTCAACCGCATAGTGTTCCTCTCCACCATCTTCGGGGCGGAATACATGCAGGCGCCCGGCCTCCGACACTTCCATCGGCAGGCGTGCGGCGACGACAGGGTGCAGAGCACTGCGATCTGTCAGATGTGGCGCGGCCCGGGCATGGTCAATGCAGGTCAGACCATGATCTGCCGCAAATTCGCGCCCGTCTTGAATAGGGGCGACGACGGCGGCCGGAAGCAAGTGCGCCGACTTGGCCAACGCAATAGCGATCCGGTGCAGATTTGCGCTGCCTTGCCGTTCGGTCATCAGCGGGCCCTTCATCGGGGCGTTCAGATCATCGGACGGGTCGGCCACCGCCTGCACCCAGCTCAGCCCAGCATCCGCCGGGATCATGACGCGAGCAAGATCGCCGTCATATGCACGCGCTTTAAGTGTTTCAGCGCGCCGAACCGTGATGGCGACAACGGGATCCCCGCCCAAGCCGCGCAAATCGGCCAACCTTTGCGGGCTCAGGGACTCGGTGGCGAATGCGAGTACTCCAAATCCCAGTTCGTCGGTCAGAACAACGGGAACACCCATACGCAGGTCAGCCCGCGCCCGTGCCAGCAATTCGGTGATGTCGGGAGTGAGACTCATGCAGTTTACCTTGAAACGATCAGACCCTGTCCTACCCCGATCACTGGAAAATGTGAAACATTTCCTCGGCGTCAGACACGAGGGCGTGAGACGACTGCAGTAAATCTTGCTGATTGCATTCTTCATACGCAAGTGATGGAAAAGACTTAGGAGGACCGTACATGGCTCAGCTCAAGAAAATCCTGCTGGTGGATGACGACGAAGACCTGCGCGAAGCGCTCAGCGAGCAACTTGTCATGACCGAAGACTTTGACGTGTTCGAGGCGTCCGATGGCGCGTCGGCAATGGAACGCGCGCGCGAAGCAATATACGATCTGGTGATTCTGGATGTCGGCCTGCCGGATACCGATGGCCGTGAGCTGTGTCGCCTGATGCGCAAGCAGGGCGTCAAAAGCCCGGTGCTGATGCTGACCGGGCACGATAGCGATGCTGACACGATCCTGGGTCTTGATGCTGGCGCAAATGATTATGTCAGCAAGCCTTTTAAATTTCCGGTTCTTCTGGCCCGGATTCGGGCCCAACTGCGCCAGCATGAACAATCCGAGGATGCGGTCTTTGTTCTGGGGCCCTACACCTTCAAACCGGCCATGAAGATGCTGATGACTGAAGATGATCGCAAGATCCGCCTGACCGAGAAAGAGACTAACATTCTCAAGTTCCTCTATCGATCAACTGACGGCGTCGTTGCACGTGATGTTCTGTTGCACGAAGTCTGGGGTTACAACGCGGGCGTTACAACACACACCCTTGAAACCCATATCTATCGTCTGCGTCAGAAGATTGAACCCGACCCGTCGAATGCACGCCTTTTGGTCACAGAATCGGGCGGATATCGCCTTGTTGCTTGACTAATGGTGGATTGACTTGGATCAAAGTGATACTCTTTAGGTATCTTTAGATTACTCCCAACCCGCGCATGTCCGGGTTATGACATGCACCTCCCTGTTGGACTGCCGGGCCTGATGGCCCGGCTTTTTTCGTAGGGTGCAACTGTATCGTGCAGGGCGATATCGGCACCGGGCATCCGATTTCATTCAATGAAATCGGACCGGAAACTTTGCAAGTTTCCGTAACCGCCGGGTCAGGCAACATTGCTTTGTTTTTCGATGGCACCTCGCTTGGCGCCGCGCTAACCTGCGGCAACTTCGACAAAGGAACCCCCGGATATGCCCTTCACCCTTGCCACATGGAACATCAATTCGGTCCGCCTGCGCGAGCCTATCGTTCTGAAATTGCTGCAGGAAGAGGCGCCGGATGTGCTGTGTCTACAGGAATGCAAATCGCCGGTCGACAAAATCCCGACCGAAGGGTTCGCCGAGCTGGGCTATACGCATATGATTGCGCGGGGCCAGAAGGGGTATAACGGCGTTGCCATCCTGTCGCGCCTTCCGCTTAAGGAAGTAGGGGATAAGGATTTCGCGGCTCTGGGTCATGCGCGACACATTGCGGGGCGGTTGGAGAATGGCGTGACCATTCATAATTTCTATGTCCCCGCCGGGGGCGATGTGCCGGATCGCGAAGTGAACGAAAAGTTTGGCCAAAAGCTGGATTACCTCGCTGACATGCGCGATTGGTTCCGTGCGGAAAAGCCGAAAAAGTCCATTCTGGTAGGCGATCTGAATATTGCGCCCCGCGAAGATGATGTCTGGTCGCACAAGCAGTTGCTGAAGGTGGTCTCACATACGCCGATCGAGGTTGAAACGCTGGCCGAGACTCAGGATGCAGGTGGCTGGGTCGATATCACCCGGCAGGATATTCCCGAGGGCCAGCTATACAGCTGGTGGTCTTATCGGGCACGAGATTGGGATGCCGCCGACAAGGGACGCAGGCTGGATCATGTCTGGGCTACGCCCGATATCTCGAACGCGGGTCATTCCAGCCGCATTCTGCGCGACGCGCGCGGATGGGATAAACCCAGTGATCACGCCCCGGTATTCGCCACGTTTGACGTCTGACCGAAGCAAATTCGCCGAACTCTCCCCTTGGTTTCTGCCGCATTGGACTGCATATAGGGCGCAAGTTCGAACCAGAGAGTATAAGCCATGGACCTTCTGAACGGCGCAGGCAGCCCCCAAGCCACTGATCTGATTAAAGACGGGACCGAGGCCACCTTCATGGCCGATGTGGTCGAAGCCTCACAAGAGACGCCGATCATCGTTGACTTCTGGGCGCCTTGGTGCGGCCCCTGCAAAACGCTGGGCCCGGCGTTGGAAGAGGCCGTGACCGCTGCCAAGGGTGCGGTCAAGATGGTCAAGATCAACGTGGACGAAGCGCAGATGATTGCAGGACAACTGCGCATCCAGTCGATTCCGATGGTCTATGCATTTCACAAAGGCCAACCGATCGACGGGTTTCAGGGCGCTTTGCCAGGGTCCGAGATCAAGGCCTTCATAGATCGTGTGATCGAAGCCGCGGGCGGTGAAAGCCCGGGTGGTCAACTAGATGATGCTGTGCAAGCTGCCGAAGAAATGTTGACCGAGGGGGCCGCTGTAGACGCGGCACAGACTTTTGCCGCCATACTGGGTGAAGACCCCAATCACGCTGCCGCTTATGGCGGGTTGGTGCGCGCGCATATTGCATCGGGGGATCTGGATCAGGCTGAGGCGATCCTCAATGGCGCTCCTGCCGAGATTTCCACTTCACCCGAGGTTGAAGCGGCCCATGCGCAACTGGAATTGGCCAAGCAGGCTGCAGATGCTGGTCCGGTAGGTGAGTTGACTGCAACAGTTGAGGCCGAGCCAGACAACCATCAAGCCCGTTTCGATCTGGCGCAGGCCCTGCATGCCAATGGCGATGTCGAAGAGGCAGTGGCTCAACTGTTGGAATTGTTCCGCCGCGATCGCGAGTGGAATGATGGGGCGGCAAAGGCGCAGCTCTTCACAATTTTCGATGCGCTCAAGCCCAATGACCCGATTGTTCTGAACGGGCGGCGCAAGCTCAGCTCGATGATATTTGCCTAATCCCCGATCAGAACTAAACTCGGGTACATGATGCATCCTGCCGATTTGCCGGAAACGGTATCCGTTTTCCCTTTGCCCGGAGCGCTGCTGCTGCCACGGTCTCGCCTGCCGCTGCATATTTTTGAGCCGCGCTACCTACAGATGCTGGACGACGCGCTGAAAACGCAAGAACGCCTGATCGGGATGGTGCAACCGAATACCTGTCAGGGTGACGAAACCAAGCTGCACCAGATCGGCTGCGCTGGACGGGTCACCCAGTTTTCCGAGACCGAAGATGGCAGGTATCTGATTACGCTGACGGGAATCTCTCGGTTCAGGGTCAAATCAGAGTTGGACAGTTTCACCCCGTATCGCCGGGTTTCGGTGTCCTGGGACGGGTTTGACCGTGATCTGGGCAAGGCCGAGGTGGATGACGGTTTTGATCGGAACAGGTTCCTGCGGCTGTTGGAACGGTTTTTTTCGTCCCGTCAGTTGTCCACCGATTGGGACACAATGAAAGATGCCGATGATGAGCTTTTGGTCAATTCCCTGTCGATGATGCTAGAGTTTGACCCCGAGGAAAAGCAAGCCCTGCTTGAGGCCCCCTGCTTGCGCACCCGGCGCGAGACATTGGTGACATTGATTGAATTCGCCATGCGCGGCGGATCGAATGAGGAAAAACTGCAATGAGCGATACCGAACACGCCTTTGACCGCCATATGCTTGAGGCGTTGATTTGTCCGCAGACCCACACGACGCTGCACTATGATGCCGAACGGCAAGAGCTGGTGTCAAAAGCCGCCGCTCTGGCCTTTCCAATCCGCAACGGTATTCCAGTGATGCTAGTGGATGAGGCCCGAGAGCTGGACTAGATCGGGTGTCCCTGCAGCAGCTTAGGTAGATCGCCGGTCAAACCTGCCGCTTCGCGCACAAAGCCTCGGCGCAGTCCGGGCAGCGACCCGACAATACCCATTCCAATATCCCGACCTATGCGGAGCAGGGGATTGTCGTTCGAAAACAGCTTGTTGAACACATCAGTCGCCATCGCAAGCGAGGCGGTGTCGAACCGGCGCCACTCCTGATAGCGCTCCAGCACAAGCGTTGATCCGATATCCTCGCCACGTCGTCCCGCAAGGGTCAGAACCTCGGCCAATGCACCGACATCACGCAGACCTGCGTTCAGGCCTTGCCCGGCGATGGGGTGCATGCCATGGGCGGCGTCTCCGACCAAAGCCAACCGGTCCGAGATGAAGGAATTGGCGATGGTCAGGTTCAACGGGTATGTGAACCGGTCACCCTGCAGGCGGATATCCCCCAGGAAATCGCCAAAGCGCGGGCGCAGAACTTGTAGGTAATCTGCCTCGGGCAGCGCATTGATCTGCGCGGACGTCTCAGTGCGTTCGCTCCAGACGATGGAACTGCGGTTCCCGGTCAGCGGCAGAATCGCCAACGGGCCGGGGGGCATGAAGAACTGATGGGCGATACCGTGATGCGGTAGCTCGTGTTCAATGGCGCAGACCAGAGCGGTCTGGCCATAGTCCCAGCCGGTTCGTTTGATTCCGGCGCGCATAGCGGTGCCGCTGCGGCGGCCATCGCAACCCACCAGTAGGCTGCCGGACAAGGTGGCCCCGTCATCCAGCGTCAGCGTTGCCCCGTTTGCCGAGATGTCCTGAGACACGACCGTTTTGCCGCTGATTTCGGTAATCCCGTCTTGTTCGGTCATGGCCTCCAGAAAAGCCCGCCGCAGGTGGCGATCTTCGACCATATAGCCCATCGGGCCTTCTTCGATCTCGGCATGGTCGAAATGCATAAAGAACGGGGAAGGTCCGGCACCGGCATGACCATCCGTTACCTTGATCTCCAGCATAGGCTGGGCGTGCTTTTCCACCTTTTTCCAAACGCCTATCGCGTCGAGCAGACGTTGCGACGCCAATGCAAGCGCATAGGCGCGCCCGTCGAAGGCCGCATTCTTGCGCACTTTCTCTGCCAGAGCGTCAACAACCGTGACTGAATGCCCGGTCTGGGCCAGCGCCAGCGCAAGGGCAGGGCCGTTCAGGCCACCACCAACGATCAGGATATCGGATCTGTGTTCCATGTGCTGCAATATGCGCGCCCTTTCGGGATTGTCCATGTGCGGTCCTGTCGCTACCGTCCGATCACGGAATTACTCGGGAGGGGACCGGATGCAAGACTGGCTGACCATGACGGCATGTGATTTGGGCCGTGGTATCGGAATGGGGCAGATCGATCCGGTTGAACTGACAGAAACTTATCTAAGCGCGATTGACGCCCATCCACATCGCGATCGGATCTATGCTTGGGTGACCCACGATCGCGCCCGCGCCGAGGCCCTTGCGGCGCAAGAGCGGGCAAAGCTTGGCCTGCGTCGGTCTTTGTTGGATGGCGTCCCGATCAGCTGGAAAGACCTGTTTGACACGGCAGGCGTAGGGACCGAGGCCGGTTCAGCCCTGTTGGAAGGCCGCGTGCCCGAATCCGATGCGCAGGTGGTGCGGAACGCGACCGCGATGGGTACGGTCTGTCTGGGTAAAACGCATATGAGCGAATTGGCGTTCTCGGGTTTGGGTCTAAACCCTGTGACGGCTACGCCTCCATGCGTGAATGACGAAGACGCAGTGCCGGGCGGCTCATCTTCAGGTGCAGGAGCTTCGGTGGCTTGGGGGCTTGCTGCAGGCGGCGTTGGCTCGGACACGGGTGGATCGGTGCGGATTCCCTCGGCCTGGAACGATCTGGTGGGGCTGAAAACCACGGCGGGGCGCGTTAGCCTTGAGGGCGTCGTGCCGCTGTGTCTGAAATTCGATACCGTTGGGCCGCTGGCGCGATCAGTTGAGGACGCCGCACATATGCTTGCCGCGCTTGAGGGCACCGCCCCGGCTGATCTGCGCGGGGCGTCATTGAGCGGTCGCCGCTTTGCTGATTTACAGAACGTCGCCAAGGACGATCTGCGCGAAGCTCCAGCCAACGCCTATGATGAGGCGCTGGCGCGCCTGAAAGAGGCCGGGGCCGAGATCGTTCCGCTTGACGTGCCTGAGCTGAACGAAGCGATGAGCCTGTCGGGTGTGCTCTATACAACCGAAGCCTACGGCTTGTGGCGAGATGTGATAGAAGCGAACCCCGAGGCGATGTATCCCGAAATCCTTGAACGGTTCCGAATGGGCAAGGCCTATTCCGGCCCCGATTACGTGGCTGCTTGGTCGAAACTAACCGCTTGTCGACAGGCTTGGGATGCGGCCACTGCGGGCTTTGACGCCGTGCTTGCGCCGACGGCCCCGATCCTACCGCCCAATCTCGACCGGTTGATGAATGATCATGACTACTATGTTACCGAAAATCTCTTGGCTCTCCGCAACACCCGGATCGGCAATCTGATGGGGCTTGCGGCACTGACTTTGCCCACGGGAACACCCGGTTGCGGGCTGATGATGTTGGGCTATCCGGGGTCGGAAGAGGCCTTGTTACGGCTCGGCTCAGCAGCCGAAAGGGCTTTGACCTGAATGCCACAATCCCCTGATTCGGCACCTCTTTGTCTGGACGAAGCCCGGGTCGATCTGTAATCTGCCATAAAACGGGGCGCAAAATGACCCCGAAATTGAGGCAGTATCATGAATTTCCCCGAGCGGTTTTCGAACCTACCGGAATACGCATTTCCGCGTCTACGCGCCCTGTTGGATCATCATCAGCCGGGTGGTGAAGTCGTTCACATGACCATTGGCGAGCCCAAGCATGATTTCCCATCTTGGGTGACCGACGTGATCATGGAAAACGCCGCCGGGTTTCAGGGCTATCCCCCGAACGAAGGCTCACCTGAATTGCGCGCAGCGATCACGGGTTGGATCAACCGCCGCTATGGTGTGTCGATGGATGCAGATGCCAATGTGATGGCACTGAACGGTACGCGCGAGGGTCTTTATAACGCTGCAATGGCGCTCTGCCCCGAGCAGAAAAACGGGCAGCAACCGATCATTCTGTGCCCGAACCCCTTCTATCAGGTCTACATGGTTGCCTCGATTTCGGTCGGTGCGCAGCCATATTTCGTGCCGGCAACCGCTGCCACTGGTCATTTGCCAGACTATGCAGGCCTGCCCGAAGAGGTTCTGAACCGTACTGCTGTAGCCTATATCTGCTCGCCCGCGAACCCTCAGGGGGCGGTCGCCTCGCGCGATTACTGGGTTGAGCTGATTCAATTGGCTGAAAAGTACGATTTCCGCATCTTTGCCGATGAATGCTATTCCGAAATCTACCGCGACGCCGCGCCGGTTGGCGCGCTGACCGTTGCGCAGGAACTGGGTGCTGACCCCGAACGTGTCACGCTGTTCAACTCTCTATCCAAGCGGTCGAACTTGGCCGGGCTGCGGTCGGGGCTGATCGCAGGTGGACCTGAAACAATCAGCCGTGTCAAACTGTTACGCAGCTATGCGGGTGCCCCTTTGCCCGCCCCGCTGCAGGCCGCCGCCGTCAAGGTTTGGGCGGATGAAGCGCATGTGCAGGAAAACCGCGCGCTGTATCAGGAGAAATACGCCGTCGCGGATGAGGTTTTTGCAGGCGTACAGGGCTACATGCCGCCCGAGGCCGGGTTCTTCCTGTGGCTACCCGTCGAAAACGGCGAAGAAACCGCATTGAAGCTTTGGCAGGAAACCGGCGTACGGGTTCTGCCGGGTGCATATCTTTCTCAAGGTGATCCGGGGCAAAACCCTGGCGAGCAATTTATCCGGGTCGCGATGGTGGCCCCAAAAACAGAGATGAAGCGCGGGCTGATTACACTCCGCGACTGCATCTATTCGTGAGGTACGAGGGCAAAATGGCATCATATAACGCGCGAAACCGTGACCCGCTGCTGGACAGCAACACGCAAGCCGCCATTGAACGGCGTAGCAAAGAACTGATCGGGATCGCTTTGATCCTGTTGGGGTTGGCCGCTGCAGCGATGATCTGGTCCTATACGCCCGATGATCCAAACTGGATGGTTTCGACCGATGCGCCTGTGCAAAACTGGATGGGGCGCGTCGGGGCCTCAATCGCCGCACCGTTGTTTATGATCGTAGGCTGGGGCAGCCTGGGCGTTGCACTCGTTCTGATCACATGGGGTGTGCGCTTTGCGGGTCATTTAGGTGAAGACCGTGCCATTGCCCGCCTGATTTTTGCGCCGATCTGGATCGCCGTTCTGGCTGTCTATGCAGCGACTCTGGTACCGGGTGCGGAATGGCGGGCGACGCACAGCTATGGCTTGGGCGGTCTATTCGGCGATACAGTGATGGGCGCGATTTTGACGTTGTTGCCGATCTCATCGCATTTCCTGGTCAAGCTGATGTCGCTGGCGATGGCGGTCGGTATGCTGGCTCTGGGTGTATTTGTGTTGGGTTTCGGCAAAGCGGACGTTCGCAATGGCTTCCGGGCGTTTCTGTTGGGACTGGTCATGGCCTATGATCTGTTGATGAACGCGCTGGGACGCGGGGCATCGGCGACAGCGCGGGCAGCACGGGACCGGAAGGCCCAATGGGCCGAGCGCAAGGCCGAACGTGCAGTTCCGGTTCAGGCGGATTTTGACGACGACCTGGCCTACGCTGATCCGGTCTTTGAAGACCCTGAGATTGAAGCGCAGGAACCTGTCGCCAAGACAGGCCTTCTGGCTCGAATGCCTTCCCTGATCCGTCGTCCTGACCCAATGCCCGAGCCTGAGTTGGTCGAAAACGTTGCGGTCGAAGGGTATTACGACATGCCGGGTGAGGATCGCATCAGGTCCAAGATATCCGCCGCTGTGCGCAATCGTAAAGTGGCCGCTGGTGTGCTAACGCCCGAACCCGATCCCAACTTGCCATTGACCAAAGGGCGGGGCAGGGGACCGGACCCGTTGATTTTGAACTCTGGCGCGGCAGACGAGTTGCCGCCCGAACCCCCGATGACCTCTGCAGGTTTGCCACCCGAACCACCGCTGACAGCAGGATCTGATGTTGAGACGCTGGCGGCTGACTCCGAGGCTGATAATTGGATGCAGCAGGACTATGTTTCCGAACCGGACTATGATGATGAGGCCGTGTTTGATGATGCCTCCGAACCCGCGCTCCAAGCGAGACAGGCTGTCAAGATTCCTGTCGCTGAGCCGCGTAAACCTGTAGTAGCTCAACCGGTCCGACGCACTCCTCCACCTTCGCGCAGGGCGCAAGCCGAAGCACAGCCGACACTTTCTTTCGAGGAACGGCATTCTGATTTCGAACTGCCACCGCTGGGCCTTCTGTCCAACCCTGCAAGCATCCAACGCCATCACCTAAGCGATGAGGCGCTCGAGGAAAATGCGCGGATGCTGGAAAACGTGCTGGATGACTACGGCGTCAAGGGTGAGATCGTCAGCGTCCGCCCCGGTCCGGTTGTGACCATGTACGAATTGGAGCCTGCACCGGGTTTAAAAGCCAGCCGTGTGATCGGTTTGGCCGACGATATCGCGCGCTCAATGTCGGCTTTGTCCGCGCGGGTTTCAACTCTACCGGGGCGCTCGGTTATTGGCATTGAACTGCCCAATGAAAACCGTGAGATGGTGGTGCTGCGCGAAATCCTCGCCAGTCGCGATTTCGGCGATGGTAATCATGCGCTGCCCTTGGCGTTGGGCAAGGATATCGGCGGTGAGTCCGTGGTGGCGAACTTGGCAAAAATGCCTCACCTCTTGATCGCTGGTACGACTGGTTCCGGTAAGTCGGTGGCAATCAATACGATGATCCTGTCGCTGCTTTATAAGCTAACGCCGGATGAGTGCCGCCTGATCATGATCGACCCCAAGATGTTGGAACTGTCGGTCTATGACGGTATCCCGCACCTGCTCTCGCCCGTTGTGACCGACCCGAAAAAGGCGGTTGTGGCCCTGAAATGGGTCGTGGGCGAGATGGAGGATCGCTATCGCAAAATGTCCAAAATGGGCGTGCGCAATATCGCGGGCTACAATGGCCGCGTGAAGGATGCGCTGTCCAAGGGCGAGATGTTCAGCCGCACGGTCCAGACCGGCTTTGACGATGAAACCGGCGAGCCAATGTTCGAGACCGAAGAATTCGCGCCCGAAGCAATGCCTTATATCGTTGTGATCGTCGACGAAATGGCCGACCTGATGATGGTCGCGGGCAAGGAGATCGAGGCCTGCATCCAGCGTCTGGCGCAGATGGCGCGGGCTTCGGGCATTCACCTGATCATGGCCACTCAGCGCCCCTCTGTTGATGTGATCACCGGGACGATCAAGGCGAACTTCCCGACCCGGATTTCGTTCCAGGTGACTTCGAAAGTCGACAGTCGCACCATTTTGGGCGAGATGGGTGCCGAACAACTTCTGGGGCAGGGCGACATGCTGTATATGGCGGGCGGGGCGAAGATCACCCGTTGTCACGGTCCGTTTGTCTCGGATGAAGAGGTCGAAGAAATCGTCAACCACCTGAAACAGTTCGGTCCGCCGGCCTACATGAGCGGCGTGGTCGATGGCCCGGCCGAGGAAAAGGCTGACAATATCGACGCTGTTCTGGGCCTGAACACGGGTGGCAACACGAACGGAGAAGACGCCCTTTACGATCAGGCAGTGGCGATTGTGATCAAAGATCGCAAATGCTCGACGTCCTACATTCAGCGAAAACTTGCCATTGGCTACAACAAAGCTGCGCGGCTTGTTGAGCAGATGGAGGACGAAGGCGTTGTTTCCGGGGCAAATCACGTTGGAAAACGCGAAATCCTCGTCCCCGAGCAGTAAGATATTTAATAACAAGGGCAGAACGCCTATCTGGGTCCTATGAAACAGATTGCTTTTGCTCTTGCTCTGACACTGGCTGCGCCCGCCGCGTGGGCGGCTGAAAAGCTGCCACTGTCGCAAATCTCTAACTACCTGAACCAGATGAAGACGGTTCAGACCACATTCACACAGGTGAATGATGACGGATCGCTTAGCACCGGTAAGCTGTGGCTCGAGCGGCCCGGAAAAATGCGGTTCGAATATGATCCGCCCAACAGCGCGGTAGTTTTGGCGCGGTCGGGGACGGTGCAGATCTTTGACCCGAAATCCAATCAGCCGCCCGAACAGTACCCGCTGAAACGCACACCGCTGTCACTGGTGTTGGCGCGGAATGTCAATCTGGGGCAAGCCAATATGGTCGTTGGGCACGATTTTGACGGGACCGCTACGGTTGTGACGGCTCAGGACCCCAAGAACCCGGAAAGCGGGCGGATCGAGTTAATGTTCACATCCAATCCGGTTGAGCTGCGCAAATGGGTGATCCACGATAACGCTGGAAGTCAAACGACCGTACTGCTGGGGCCGTTGACTGAAGGCGGAAATCTCGATTCCAGCGTGTTTTCAAGCAAAACCCGTATCAGGTCAGACGATCGCTGACCTGACAGGGTTTGTTTAGTAACGGCAGTTCGCCAGCTGCGCCTGATACAGTTGCGCTCGGGCGTCTACATCATTCGCAACGTTCAACAGCCAAGATTTGCTGTTGTAGCTGCCGCGCGCGTAGCCGGTTTGCCCTTCGTGATAGGCCAGGTATTGGTTACGCGCGTCGGTGGGATGAATCCCGTTCCGCTCATAGCTTTTGTTCATGTACCAGCCAATGAAATCTGACGCATCACGGATGCGATCCCGCTTGGCGCGGCGTTTGCCGGTTTCGCGCTGATACTGCTCCCACGTGCCATCAAGTGCCTGGCCATAGCCGTAAGCACTGCTTTGGCGACCCATCGGGATGACGCCCAGCACGTATTTGTGCGGTGTGCGCGCATCTGCGCGATAACGGCTTTCTTGGTAAATCGTGGCCATCTGAACGTGAACGGGGACACCCCATTTGCGCTCGGTGCTTTTGAAAGCCTTGATATAATCGGGTTTTTCGCGCGCAATGCTGCACGCGTCATTCAGTCTGCTCGGTGGCTGTTTGGACCCGCCACCACAGGATGCCAAAAGCAGCACCCCGAAGAGTACGAAAAGAATTCTGCTCATGTGCCTCGTGCCTTTTTTCTTTATTCTAGCGCAGATTGAGCTCTGAGGAAATCACAATCGTTACAGAATAATAGCGAGAATTATAGGCAGTGCGGCAACCGATAGCACGGTCGAGACCATGACCATGCCTGCAACCGCATCTGAATCCGCCTCAAACCGCTCTGCCAGCAGGTATGAGGTGACAGCGACTGGGGTACACATCTGCAAAACTAAAACTCCGAAAGCCACAGGGCCCAGTTCAAAACTGATGGCAAGAACCCAGCCCAACCCGAAGCACACCGCGAGTTTCAGCAAGGACAACCATATAGCCTGTTGCAGCTTCTGTGTTGTCAGGCGTGCAATCGCGACCCCAAGGGTGATCAGCATCATAGGCACCGCCATCTGGCCCAACAGTTCCAGCGTGTTGGTTAGAAACAGTGGCGTCTGCCATCCACGCCACAGAAACAATGCCCCCAGCAGCGTGGCCCAGACCATCGGCTCGCGCAGAACCTTGCCAAAGGCGCCGCGCCCCGCGACCAGATAGATACCGTAGGTAAAAGAAAACAGAGCGGTTACGGCCAAAAAGATCACCGCGAAACCCAACCCAGCCTGCCCAAAGGCAAAGATGCACAAAGGCAGGCCCAGATTCCCAGTGTTACCGAAGATAAGAGGTGACAGATAGGTCCGCTGCTCAAGCCCGGAGACACGTACAAAGACCCAGAAAACCACCGCCAAAGCAACATGTGATGCAATCGCAGCGAGCGTGAAAACGGTCAATTCACCGCCAGGAATGTCGGTTTGCATCAAAGCTACGAAGATCAGGCTGGGCACTGCAAGCGTCACCGCAAACCGCGTGACAAATTGTAACCGATACTCGAACCCAAGCTTGACCCATGCAAATCCGATCCCGGCCAGAAGGAACACCGGGGCAACGATTTCGAACACTGTTAGGAGTAGGTTCACAGACTGTTTCCCCGAATTTCAGCTCATTGGTTGGCTTTTCTGCCCGAAAAGATGTACTAAATGCTTTGGGGGCCGAAACAATGCTAAAGACACAAGCCAAGTACCGCCTGGGACAGGTGGTTCGACACCGTAGACACCCTTTTCGAGGGGTTATTTTTGATGTCGATCCGGAATTCTCGAACTCGGAGGAATGGTATCAGGCCATACCCGAAGATAGTCGCCCGCTGAAGGACCAGCCGTTCTATCATTTGCTGGCTGAGAATGATCAATCCTTCTATGTCGCTTATGTTTCAGAACAAAATCTGGTTGAGGACCAATCGGGTGAGCCGGTAGACCATCCCGATATCCCCAACATGTTCGGCCCGTTTCAGGATGGATCTTATCCGCTGCACTTTCAGTTGAACTGAATATGTCCGTCATAATGGCGTGTGTCAGTAGCCTAATGCGCAACCATCTTTACGGGGATCGCTAGCACCTTCCAGAACTCCGTTTGAACAGATTCGAATGGCTTGCGCACCACCCAGAGACGTTTCCGGTATTTGGACAGTGTGCCCCATATCGGATAATTGTTGCAGAACGGCATCGGAATAGCCTCGCTCAATTTTCAGAACGCCCCCATCTGCAAATGCCCGAGGCGCATCGATGGCTTCCTGCAGCTCTATGTCGAAATCCGTGAGATTTGACACTAACCGCGCGTGTCCGGTTGGTTGATAGGCACCTCCCATGACACCAAAGGGCATCGCGATGGGGCCTTGGGCGCGCAACATTCCCGGTATGATTGTGTGCATTGGTCGCTTTCCACCGGCAAGCTCATTTGGATGACCGGGTTCGAGGTTGAAACCCGCCCCCCGATTCTGCAGCAAAATGCCGAACTTTTCCGAAGCGATGCCCGACCCGAACCCGTGGTAGATCGAATAGATCAGTGAAACCGCCATGCGATCCCGGTCAACCACGGTGATATAGACGGTGTCTTTGTGAACAGACTCGGTCAGCGGAGCGGCGGCAGCCATGGCGCGTTTCGGATTGATTAGCGCGGCAAGTTGGGCGGCTGTCTCAGGTGCAAGAAAATGAGCCATCCGCGTGCTGTGGTCGGGATCGGCGATGAAACGATTGCGTGCGTCGTAGGCCAGTTTGCTGGCCTCGGCTTCGATATGTACGCGTTCAGCCCCCCAAGGGTCCATTGCGGCCAGATCGAAGTGCTTCAAGATATTCAGCAACAGGATTGCCGTCGCGCCCTGACCATTCGGTGGGTGCTCGACCAGTTCGACACCGCCATAATCTCCGCTGACGGGCACAGTTTCATCGCTTTGCACGGCCGCGAAATCCTGCGCAGTCTGTACTCCACCCAGATCGGACAGGGCCGCAAGCATGTCATCGACAATCTCACCAGAATAAAATGCCTTTTGACCGTGTTGGGCCACGCGCCGAAGAACTTCTGCCTGACCGGGGGCGCGAAAAACCTGCCCGGTTTGCAGGGGTTTGCCGTCAATCAGGTAATGATCACGGGCCGCGCCTTGCAGGGTGGATGCGCCGTTCTTCCAATCAAAGGCAACGCGTGGAGCCACCGGAACACCTGACTCGGCATAATGGATTGCGGGTTGCAAGATTGCTTCCAGGCCCAGCCGACCTTCGGTTTTTGCTAAACGGCAGAATGCCTCAACCGCTCCGGGAATTGTCACGGCATCCGGGCTGGTCTCGGGAACCGAATTTGAACCGCGATCCCGCAATGCCTGTGCATCCGCTGCTGCCGCGGCCCGACCCGAACCGTTTAGTGCGCGAACAGTCTGCTCGCCTGCGCGATTGTACAGAACAAAGCAATCTCCACCCAAGCCGGTCATTTGCGGCTCGCAAATTCCCAGAAGCACTGCGCCTGCAATGGCTGCGTCCATGGCATTGCCGCCCTGCTGCAGAATATCCAGCGCGATTTTGGCGGCCAACGGATGGGACGTTGCGCACATCCCTTCGGTTGCCAAAACTTCAGAACGGCCTGTCTTGTGAAAATCGCGCATGGGTCTTTCCTTCTGCAAACACGCAGACACTAAGCCGCAGCTGGGAATTGTCCAATGCTATCAGAGGAAGGAGGTCCTCGGCGCCGCTCACTGGGTGGGGGCTGTGACGCTAGGCGCCGAGGGAAGCTATCTGAGCTACCCCTTACCTATGACCTTTGTTTGCGGCGCGACAATGGTTCGATCTAGGCCTTATTGTGGCCATTTGATGCCTGCTAGGGCATCTCGTCAAAGTCGAACCGCAAGCAGAGCAGGTTCCCGCCGCTTTTGCGTTCATATTGTATGTCGCTGGCAAGTTGATGAATCAGGTGCCAGCCAAAGCCGCCCTCGGGCAGGTCCTGCAAAGCAGTGTCGACAGATGGTGGAGTGCCGCTCGGTATCCGCAATTCAGGCATCGGGTCGCCGGTATCGGTGATCTGAATCACCAGCTTCTTTGCACATAATGAGCAATCGATTTGAACGTCAGCGGCGGCCACCCCGGCATAGGCATGTTCGACCACGTTGTTGATCGCTTCGGTCAGCGCGATTCTTACGTCATCTGCTTTGCTTTCCGGCAATCCCTGCGCCGCCAGCCGTGCGCTCAATGCCGCGATCCCTGCGCTGGCCTGCGCTTGTGTCGCGGGAAAGCTCACCTCCAGGCAGTTTTGTTTGCAATTCGAGCACACGCTGTTCCACCTCTGCCGGTCGTCAGTCTGCACCAGCGCCGATCGCCTCATCCAGCGATTTGAAAAGTCTGAACACGGTGTCCATGCGGGTCAGGCGGAACACTTTTTCAACGATCGGGCGCAACCCGGCCAGATCCAATCTGCGCCCTTTCTCCAATTGTTTCATCGAGGCGACAATGGCGCCCAGACCGCTGGAGTCGATGAATTCGACAGAAGACAAATCCAACACCACCCGTTTGGCAGGGGTTTGGGTTTCCGCGCGCATATCTTCCTTGAATTGAATCGCCATCGCGGCATCAATTCGATCACAATGAACGGATATTATCTGTGTCTCGCCGGTGATCTCGCTGCTGAGCCCCATGTTCGTCCGCCTTTGGCAATGCAAAATGATGGTAGAAATACGCTAGACGGTAATTCTTACCATTCGGTATCCATAGGCTGGAAAGTTCAAGGAGATTTCGGATGAACGAGGTTGTGATAGCAGGTGCCGCGCGTACACCAATGGGCGGCTTTCAGGGCATGTTTGACGGCGTCGCCGCTGCTGATCTGGGCGGTGCTGCTATCCGCGCAGCGCTGGAGGGTGCTGGCATTCGGACCGTGGATGAGGTGCTGATGGGCTGCGTCCTGCCTGCCGGCCAGGGACAGGCCCCGGCGCGTCAGGCTGGGTTTGCCGCCGGTCTGGGAGAAGATGTACCTGCCACAACGCTCAACAAAATGTGCGGTTCAGGCATGAAGGCCGCAATGATCGCGTTTGATCAGATCGCTTTGGGCCATACTCAGACCATGGTCGCTGGCGGGATGGAGAGCATGACCAACGCGCCCTATCTGCTGCCCAAGATGCGCGGTGGCGCCCGGATCGGACATGGGCAGGTCGTCGATCACATGTTTCTGGACGGGCTCGAAGACGCCTATGACAAAGGTCGGCTTATGGGCACGTTTGCCGAGGACTGTGCCGAATCCTATCAGTTCACGCGCGAGGCGCAGGACGAATACGCCCTGCGATCGCTTTCGAACGCGCTGTCCGCGCAGGAAAATAATGCGTTCGACCAGGAAATTACACAGGTCAAGATTCAGACTCGTAAAGGCGAGGTTGTGCTGGACGCGGATGAGCAACCAAAATCGGCGCGGCCCGAGAAGATACCCACATTGAAACCAGCCTTTCGCAAGGATGGAACGGTAACGGCGGCCAATTCTTCTTCGATCTCGGATGGCGCAGCCGCCCTTGTGCTTGCCTCGGCAGAGGCGGCAGAACAGCAGGGCCTGACCGTGCGCGCACGAATTCTTGGCCACGCCAGTCACGCGCAGGCACCGGGGCTGTTCACAACTGCTCCGGTTCCGGCAGCGCAGAAATTGTTGGACCGTATCGGTTGGAAAAAAGAGGATGTCGATTTGTGGGAGGTTAACGAAGCCTTCGCCGTGGTACCGATGGCCTTCATGCACGAAATGGGCTTGTCCCGTGAGATCGTGAATGTGAATGGCGGCGCATGTGCGCTTGGCCACCCGATAGGTGCCTCGGGGGCTCGGATTATGGTCACGCTGCTCAATGCGCTGGAAAAGCGAAATCTCAAGCGCGGTGTCGCTGCAATCTGCATTGGCGGCGGAGAAGGGACGGCCATCGCAATAGAACGCGTTTGACGCTTTGTCTTTTTGCAAATACTCGGGGAATTGGCGGCAGCGCCCGCAGTTCCCCGGATGCAAGGTCTACCAACATGAAAGCCGACTACGACACACTCGCCAAAACCATAGCCGCCTTGACCGACGGTGAAACCGACGAGGTTGCATTGATGGCTACGGTGGCATGCGAAGTGCATCACTCGGACGACCGATTCGACTGGACGGGATTTTACCGCGTAACTGAGCCCGAAGTGCTAAAGATCGGGCCTTATCAGGGGGGGCATGGCTGCCTAGTAATCCCTTTTGAACGCGGTGTGTGTGGTGCGGCTGCCCGTTCAGGGCAAGTGCAATTGGTTTCGGATGTAGATGCTTTCCCCGGCCATATCGCTTGTGCGTCATCCACTCGGTCCGAGTTGGTTCTACCGGTGCGGGATGCGAATGGTAACGTGATCGCTGTCTTTGATATCGACAGCGACCAGCCCGACGCGTTTACCAAAGATGATGCGACCGCACTTGGTGCTATTCTAACGGATGTATTTGCGCGTTAGAGGGTTCCGACCTATCGCAAAAATGCGCCAAGATCTCGGGACATAATCAGATAGCAAAGCCCGGCCTGAAACGTTGTGATCGTGTATAGCCAAGCCGAGAAACCGCGCTTGCGGGTCTTGTGCCCGAAGATCCAGCGACCCAGTAGCGCGGCCAAGCTGCCACCTAGTGCCGCCAACCATAACAAGCGCCGCTCGGGGATGCGTCGCCTTCTACGGCGCGCGCGCAGCTTATCCCAGCCAAACGCTATCAAAGTCAGGGCATTAATGGCCCAAAGATAGATTACGGCAATCCACATGGACCGTGCATAGCCAACTAAATTTGCAGACCCAAGTGAAAAAATGCTTGGAAATTTCACCGATTCGAGGCACCGTGAAAAAGTAACAGAAAATTTCACGCAGACTCGGAGCGCAACTTGAATTCGCAAGCCCCTCATAGCGCATCCCTCGGTGCCGATCTGCGCGCACTGCGCAAGGCGCGCGGGCTGACTCTGACCGAGATCGCCAACCGATTGGATCGGTCCGTTGGCTGGCTCAGCCAGGTCGAGCGTGACATGTCCGAGCCGTCGATTTCGGATCTACGCCAGATTGCCGAATGTCTGGGTGTGCCGATGTCGATGCTGTTTGCCCATTCCGCTGCGCCGGTGGATGAGCAAGGGTATATTGTGCGGGCAGGGTCCCGTCGCCCGATGGGCTCTGGCGAAGAAGGGTTGATCGAAGAACTGCTTTCGCCTGACCTGACCGATGATTTCGAGATGGTGCATTCGACCTTTGAGCCGCATTCGCAGATGCAGACCCCGGCAAACCGGCCGACGCAGGAAGTCGGCTATATGGTTTCAGGCCGTCTGGAACTGACGATCGGCTCGCGCAGCTTTCAGGTCGGCCCCGGCGATAGCTTCCGGATCAAGCACGAGCCCTACACTTGGTCCAACCCCTTTGATGAGCCCGCTGTGGCCATCTGGGTTATCGCCCCACCGGTGTACTGATGAGTTTCGAGGCCTGGACCATATTCGCCCTGTTCTGGGTGGTGTTCGTTACCACCCCGGGGCCTAATGCGGTCAATTGCATCTCAAATGGGATGAGCCTGCCGTTCTCCAAGGCTATGTTGGGTGTCTTGGCTATTTTGACTCAGGCGTGTGTGTTCCTGATCCTCTCGGCTGTGGGAATCACAGCGTTGATTGCCGCGTCGCCAACAGGTTTCTTTGTCGCCAAGCTGATCGGGGCCGGGTTTCTGATCTGGATGGGCATTCGCGGTTGGATGAACGCAGCGAAACCCGCTCCGGCGTCAGAGCGTCCGGCGCGACATGTTTACTTTCACGCGTTGGCTGTTGCCACGATCAACCCCAAAAGCGTCGCCGGATACCTTGCGGCGTTTTCGCAATTTGTGCAGCCGAATGTACCCATCTGGCAGCAGATGGCGGTGATCATGCCGACGGCACTGGTCATCACGACGCTCAGCTATACCGGGTTCACTTCGCTGGGGGCGCTGATGGGCAAGGCTGCGTTGGGGGCGGTGTTTAATATCTGGGTACGCCGCGTGATGGCGACCTGTTTCATCATTTATGGCGTTTTGCTGGGTGCCAGTTCGACGCCGACAGCGAGGGGGTAAGGATATGCATACCGGTTCCTGCCTGTGCGGCGCGGTCGCTTTTGTTGTTGACGGAGACCTCACGCCACCAAATGCCTGCCATTGCGGGCAGTGTCGCAAACAGTCGGGTCACCTGTGGGCCTCGACCGTTACGCAACAGGACAATCTCAGCTTTACCACCAGCGAAACGCTGGGCTGGTATCGCGCCTCTGACATTGCCAAGCGCGGATTTTGCCGCGCTTGTGGCTCGTTCCTCTTCTGGCAGCACAATGACGAGGACACGATCGCAATTTCCGTGGGCTCACTGGATGAGCCGACCGGGTTGAAACTCGCCCAGCACATCTTCGTTGCGGACAAGGGCGATTACTATGACATCAAAGACGACCTGCCCCAGCGGGCACACTAATAGGGAACCAAACACATGAGTGATTTTCCAACCAAGGCCCGTGTGGTCATCATCGGCGGCGGCGTTGTGGGCTGTTCATCGCTGTATCATCTGGCCAAGAAGGGCTGGACGGATTGTGTTCTGCTGGAAAAGAACGAACTGACCGCAGGCTCGACATGGCACGCGGCGGGTAACGTTCCGACGTTTTCGACCTCGTGGGCGATCATGAACATGCAGCGCTATTCGACCGAACTGTATTCGCGCCTCGCGGACGAGGTCGACTATCCGATGAACTACCACGTTTCCGGGTCAATTCGTCTGGCGCACAGCAAGGAGCGGATGCAGGAATTCGAACGGGCCATGTCTATGGGCCGCTATCAAGGCATCCCGATGGAGATGTGGACTCCGGAAGAGGCCAAGGAACGCTATCCTTTCCTGGAGACCCATGATCTTGAAGGCGTTCTGTATGACCCGACCGATGGTGACATTGACCCGGCGCAGCTGACTCAGGCTCTGGCCAAGGGAGCGCGGGATATGGGGCAAAAGATTATCCGATTCTGCCCGGCAACCGGTGTGACACAGCAGGACGACGGCACATGGACCGTGCATACCGAAAAGGGTGATATTGCCTGCGATTATGTGGTGAACGCCGCCGGTTACTATGCGCAGCGCGTAGGGGAATGGTTCAAACCCTTTGGCGGCCGAACCGTCCCGGCAATGGTCATGAGCCATCAGTATCTGTTGACCGACGAAGTTCCTGAAATCGAAGCGTGGTCGAAAGAAAACGGTGGCAAGAAGCTACCGCTGCTGCGCGATGTCGATATCTCGTACTATCTGCGGCAAGAGAAGAATGGCTTCAACCTTGGCCCTTATGAGCCCAATTGCAAGGGCCACTGGATGACCAAGGATGACCCGATGCCCGAGGATTTCAGCTTCCAACTGTGGAATGATGATCTGGACCGGATCGAGGATATCGTCACCGATGCAATGGAACGGGTTCCGCTGATGGCAACCTCGGGCGTTGGTCGCGTCATCAATGGCCCGATCCCCTATGCGCCAGATGGTCTGCCGTTGATTGGCCCGATGCCGGGTGTGACAAACGCGTTCGAGGCTCATACCTTCACTTTCGGTATCGCCCAAGGTGGTGGTGCAGGCAAAGTTCTGGCCGAATGGATCGTCGATGGTCACACCGAATGGGATATGTGGGCGGTCGATCCGCGTCGTTACACCGACTACACCGATCAGGATTATTGCAATCAGAAAGGGATGGAGGTCTACGGCAACGAATACGCCATGCATTTCCCACATCACGAATGGCCTGCCGCACGCGACAAGAAGGTCTCGCCTGTGCACGCCAAGGTCAAGGAATTGGGCGGTGTCATGGGCGCGTACAACGGCTGGGAACGCGCAAACTGGTTTGCGCAAACCGGCGATGACACGTCACTGGAAGCCACCCATACCTGGGGACGTTCGGGCCCTTGGGAGCAACGGGTCAAAGAAGAATGCGAAGCCGTGCGCGATCACTGCGGGGTGCTGGATCTGCCGGGCTTCTCGCGGTTCTGGATACAAGGCGAGGGGGCGGATGACTGGCTGCGTGGCTTCTGTACCGGAGGTATCCCTAAAGCAGGGCGCATGAATCTGATCTATGTCTCGGATGAAAGAGGGCGCATTCTGACCGAGCTGTCCTGTATCCGTCTGGCTGAGAACAATTTCGTCCTAATCACTGCTGCCACGGCACAGTGGCACGATGGTGATTTGATCCGCAATTCGGTGCCCGAAGGTGTGACCGTTCGGGAAACCACAACCGAGCGCGACACACTGATCGTGACAGGACCGATGACGCGGAACGTATTGTCCGGCATCACCGATGCAGATTTGCAGCAAGGGTGGCTGACCCACCAATTCGCCAAAGTGGCCGGGCAGGATGCCTTCTTGATCCGCGTATCTTTCGCGGGTGAGTTGGGTTGGGAAATCCATGCTGAAAATGATGCGATGCCCGCCATCTACGAAGCTGTGCTGGCCGCTGGAGCGAAACCCTTTGGCATGTATGCGTTGAATTCGCTGCGGATCGAGAAAGGCTATCGCGCGTGGAAAGGCGACCTAAGCACGGATTACTCTCTGCTGGAAGGTGGTTTGGGGCGCTTTGTCAAGCTCGATAAACCGCAGGATTTTGTTGGCAAAGCAGCCATTCAGAACGAAAAACAGCAAGGCGTTAAAAAGTCCTTTGTCACTCTGATCGTGGACGCAGGTGAGGTCGATGCGCCTTACATGTCCTGCATCTGGAGCGGTGATGAGATCGTGGGTGAAACCACATCGGGTGCGTGGGGGTATCGCATTGGTGCCTCGGTCGCGCTGGGCATGGTGCGCGCAGATCTGGCTGTCCCGGGAACTGAGCTAGAGGTTGAAATCTACGGACAGAAATGTCGTGCTGTTGTTCAGGAGGATCAGCCGCTCTGGGATCCTGCAAATGAACGGTTGAGGGCCTGACCCCTACGACAGAAAGGCGCTGATATGACCCGGCAGATGGAAGGCGTATATCTGACTGGCCATGGAGGTCCTGAGGTGTTGGAATGGCGGGAAGGCGTCCCCGTTCCGACCCCCGGTCCAGGGCAGGTTCTGGTGTGCGTCGCCGCTGCCGGGGTGAACAACACCGACATCAACACGCGGATCGGCTGGTACTCGTCGGATGTTACAGAATCGACGGATGCGGTAGATCAGCAGGTTGAGGCCGGCGGGTGGGGAGGTGCGCTGCACTTTCCCCGCATCCAAGGCGGTGATCTGTGTGGGATTGTTGAAGAGGTTGGACCGGGGGCAGCGTTCAAGCCCGGCCAACGCGTGACCTGTCCTATCAACTTGCCACGCCCGGGGCCGGGTAGACCGCATGGTTTTATCGCGCTTGGTTCAGAAATCGACGGAGCGTTTGCCCAATACTGTCTGGTCGACGCGGGTGATCTCTATGATGTGACCGCCTCGCCCCTATCAGACGTGGAAATCGCCGCTATTCCCTGCGCGTTTGGGACCGCAGAAAACCTGCTGACTCGCGCTGGTGTATCGGCAGGCCACACAGTGCTGATTACAGGGGCTTCAGGCGGTGTGGGCCTCGCCGCGATCCAGCTCGCGGCCCTACGAGGAGCGACGGTCTGGGGGGTGACAAGTGCTGCCAAGGCGGATGTGGTCAAAGCGCAGGGGGCGTCGGCAACCTTTGACCGGGATGCGCAGCTGCCGAAGGATATGTTCGATGTCGTCATCGATGTGGTGGGCGGCTCGGCTTGGCCCGATCTCATACTGGCGCTGAAACCCGGCGGGCACTATGCGGTGTCAGGTGCAATCGCTGGCCCCATCGTCAGCGCCGATTTGCGAGACATCTATCTGCGCGACATCACAATCCATGGCTGCACCCATCAGCCTCCCGAAGTCTTTGGCCGACTTGTTGTGCTGATGAATGCAGGTCGGATCAGGCCTTTGGTCTCAAAAACCTACCCGTTGCGTGACATTGTTCAGGCGCAAGAGGATTTTATGTCCAAGACCTTGCCCGGGAAACTGGTATTAATACCGTGAAAGGGGGGTAGATGGCTGACATTACGCTTTTAGATGGCTCGATCGGGCAGGAGCTGGTGAAACGCAGCGGTGACCAGCCCACGCCTTTGTGGTCAACGCGGGTGATGATCGACAAACCTGACTTGCTGACCGAAGTTCACGCGGCCTATTTCCGCAGTGGCGCGACGATTGCCACCACGAATACCTATGCCATTCACCGCTCGCGGCTGGTGCGTGAGGGGATCGAAGACCAGATGCCACTTCTGATCGAGGCTGCTCTTTCGCGGGCCGAGCAGGCTTGCGCGGGAACTGACGGTCGTATCGCTGGTGCGCTTGGTCCGCTTTTGGCCAGCTACCGGCCCGATCTGAACCCCGACCCAGACGATGCTGCTGAAAAATTTGCCGAGCTGGCTCAACTGATGGCAGACCGGGTTGATCTATTCCTGATCGAAACCGTGTCCTCGGTTCTGGAAGCCGAAGGTGCGCTTCGCGGTACCGAGAATTGCGGCAAACCCGTCTGGCTGGCATTGTCGGTTATGGATGATGACGGCACGCGATTGCGGTCAGGCGAAGCGCTGGAGGACATCGCCCCGCTTGTTGTGCGTTACGCCCCCGAGGCCGTTTTGATCAACTGCGCGCGCCCGGAAGCGATTCCGGCTGCACTGGAGATCATCGCAAAGCTGGGTCGCCCGTTCGGCGCTTATGCCAATGGCTTTACTGGTATCAAAGACGGTTTTTTGAAGGATGCCCCGACGGTTGACTCTCTGGAAAGCCGTCATGACCTAGACCCTGACGCCTATGCGCAGCATGCCATGGGCTGGGTGGCGCAGGGCGCGACGATTGTTGGCGGTTGCTGCGAAGTTGGGCCAGATCATATCGAAACCCTTGCCGACAGTTTACGTGCGGCCGGGCACACAATTGTTTGAGTGTGCCTCATGTCGATCCGCAACAAACCTGAACGGCGAAAAGATCGGGATCAGCAGCATTTCGATATTCTGGTTGCACCCGGTTTCGTGTTGCTTGAATTGGCCTCGTTGGTCGATATGTTGCGCCTGGCCAACCGGGTTTGCGCGCATCCTCCGTTCACATTCACATACCGGTCCCGAAAGGGGGGGCCTGTTGAAAGCAGCAGTTGCGCGACGGTGTCGACCGAAACCATACCTGCGCAGCCCGATGCGGATTATCTGTTTGTGATCGGAAACTCGGATCCGGATCAGCCAGAGCTTTCTTTAGGTCGCGTCGTGCCCGACTATACGTACCGGGGAGCCCAGGTCTTTTTGCTGGCCGAAGCGGCAAGCAGGTACATCGACGAAAACGGCGCTGATCATATGGCAACCCATTGGGAAAACGCTTCTTTCTTGCGCGAACGTGGCGCGCGGTTTGAGGCCAAGCTTTCAATTGCGACCGAACAGGGTTCGGTGGTCACCTGCGCGGGAATGGAGGCAACGACGGATGTGGCACTGGCGGTGATTGGGCGGCACATTTCGGGTGCCGCCAAGATGACAGTTGCGGATATCATGCTGCACGAGAACATTCGCGATTTCTCATCCATGCAGCCGTTTTCTGGCGCTAGGAATACAGCCACGGGTGATGCAAAGCTGGATCAGTGTATCAAGCTGATGCAGGCAAATATTGAAGAACCGCTACCGATCAATCAGATCGTTGACATGTTACACGTGTCGAACAGATCGCTTGAGCGCAAGTTCAAGGCAACTTTCGCAACCACTCCAAACGGATTCTACCGAGAAATGCGCTTGGCCAAAGCCAACAACCTGCTTTTGAACACAACGATGAGCGTGCGGGAAATCGGCTTGGTGTGCGGCTTTCCAAACGGATTCTCATCCGTTTACAAAAGCGTCTTTGGCGTCACTCCGTTTGTTCTGAGACGTCAAAAAAGACGTGCAGAATATAGGTGATTTTCGCGATTGAGATGACGTTTTTGACGCTTTTTTTGTCGATCCTTCATGGCATTTTGCAAAGAACCTGAGACAGCGGAGACATCAGGATGGTTGATCTTCCCACCAAGGCCCGTGTGGTCATCATCGGCGGCGGCGTCATCGGATGCTCGGTCGCGTATCACCTTACCAAGAAAGGGTGGACCGATGTTGTGTTGCTTGAGCGCAAGCAACTGACCAGCGGCACCACATGGCATGCTGCAGGTCTGATTGCGCAGCTGCGCGCGACCGCAAACATGACCAAGCTGGCCAAGTACAGTCAGGAACTCTATGGCGCACTTGAGGAAGAAACTGGCGTTGCCACAGGGTTCAAGCGTTGCGGATCGATCACGGTGGCGCTGACTGAAGAGCGCAAGGAAGAGATCTATCGTCAGGCCGCCATGGCACGTGCTTTCGGGGTTGAGGTCGAAGAGATCGGCAATGATCGTGTGCAAGAGCTGTATCCCCATCTCAACCTCGAAGGGGTCAAGGGGGCGGTTTATTTGCCTTTGGACGGGCAGGGTGATCCAGCGAATATCGCTCTGGCTTTGGCTAAAGGTGCGCGTCAGCGCGGTGGCGTCGTCAAAGAACGTGTGAAAGTCACAGACATCGTCAAGCAGGGTCGTAAAGTCACCGGCGTGGACTGGAGTGCGGACGATGGCAGTTCCTCGGGCCATATCGAATGCGACATGGTGGTGAACTGTGCGGGCATGTGGGGCCACGAGGTTGGTAAGATGGCAGGTGTGAACGTGCCGCTTCACGCCTGCGAACATTTCTATATCGTGACCGAAGGGATCGACGGGCTGACCCAACTGCCGGTGCTGCGCGTACCGGATGAATGTGCCTACTACAAAGAGGATGCCGGCAAAATCCTGCTGGGCGCGTTTGAGCCAAATGCAAAACCCTGGGCGATGAACGGCATCCCCGACAGTTTCGAATTCGACCAGTTGCCAGAGGATTTCGATCACTTTGAACCAATACTCGAAGCGGCCTGCAATCGGATGCCGATGTTGGCCGAGGCGGGGATTCACACCTTCTTTAACGGCCCCGAGTCCTTTACGCCGGATGATGCCTATCACTTGGGACTCGCCCCCGAGATGGATAACGTTTGGGTCGCTGCAGGGTTCAATTCTATTGGTATTCAGTCGGCGGGTGGTGCCGGTATGGCACTGGCCGAGTGGATGGACTCGGGCGAGAAACCGTTCGATCTGGGCGATGTTGACATCAGTCGCATGCAGCCGTTTCAGGGCAACAAGCAGTACCTCTTTGAACGTTCGAAAGAGACGCTCGGCCTGCTTTATGCCGACCACTATCCCTATCGCCAAAAGGCCACCGCGCGCGGTGTGCGCCGGACACCGTTTCACCATCACCTGATCGAACAGGGTGCCGTGATGGGCGAATTGGCTGGGTGGGAGCGCGCCAATTGGTTTGCCAACGAAGGGCAGGAACGAGAATATCAATACAGCTGGAAACGGCAGAACTGGTTCGAGAATTCGGCTGCCGAACACCGAGCCGTGCGCGAAAATGTAGGCATGTATGACATGTCGTCCTTCGGCAAAATCCGCGTCGAAGGGCCGGATGCCGAGAAATTCATGAACTATATCGGCGGCGGCGATTATTCAGTGCCCAATGGCAAGATCGTCTACACCCAATTCCTAAACCGTAGCGGTGGGATCGAAGCAGATGTCACGGTCACACGGTTGACTGAGACCGCCTACCTGGTCGTCACCCCCGCGGCGACCCGATTGGCGGATCAGACCTGGATGATGCGTCATGCAGGCGGCTTCAATGTGGTTATCACCGATGTCACCGCTGGCGAGGGCGTTTTGGCCGTCATGGGGCCGAACGCACGTGCATTGCTTGAAAAGGTTTCGCCCGCTGATTTCTCGAACAGGACTAACCCCTTTGGCACGGCGCAACAGATTGAGATCGGTATGGGTCTCGCTCGCGCCCACAGGGTGACCTATGTGGGTGAGCTAGGGTGGGAGATCTATGTGTCGTCCGACATGGCAGGTCATGTTTTTGAGGCGTTGCACGAAGCCGGACAAGATATGGGCCTGAAACTCTGCGGCATGCACATGATGGACAGTTGCCGGATCGAGAAGGGTTTTCGCCATTTCGGTCATGACATCACCTGCGAGGATCACGTGGTCGACGCGGGATTGGGATTTGCCGTCAAAGTGGACAAAGGCAGCGATTTCATCGGTCGTGAGGCGGTGATGGCCCGCAAGGAAAGCGGGCCCAAGAACCGGCTTGTCCAGTTTAGACTGACTGATCCCGAACCACTGTTGTTCCACAACGAACCAATCGTGCGCGATGGTGAATATGTAGGTTACCTTAGCTCGGGCAATTATGGTCACACGCTGGGTGGTGCCATTGGTCTGGGCTATGTGCCCTGCGAGGGCGAAAAGCCTGCAGACGTGCTGGCCTCGACCTATGAGATCGATGTCTGTGGTGTGAAAGTCCAGGCAGAGGCGTCGTTGAAACCGATGTATGATGCGAAATCCGAGCGGGTCAAAGTCTAGAAAACATCGACAGTGGTAGGCTCTGCCCCACCGTCCGTACCGGGCGACGCTCGCGAGAGTATTTGTGGCCAGATGAATAAGGGATCACCTGCTCATCTGGCCAACAATATCCATGAGCGTGAGACAGCGCTTCGCATATAGGTTGGCTGCAGAACGCGCGACCTATCAGAAACTTTGATGCCCTGCTTCACAGTTTTGATAGTTCCCAAGCCCATCTGATTTGCCGTAGAGAAACACGGTATCAGTCGGAGACTCTCTGTGGCAGACACCCGCGTACCACCAAACAATACCGATACGCCCAAAGGGCTGGCGTTGGCTGTGATGGCCTATGTGCTTTGGGGCTTCCTGCCACTTTACATGAAAGCAATGGAGCATATCGGCCCGATCGAGGTAGTTGCGCATCGGGTGATCTGGTCGGTGCCGGTGGCCGGGCTGCTGCTGATAGCGCTCGGGCGGACCGGCGATCTGAAAACTGCACTTCGCAATCCCAAAATGTTGGGTATGGCGGCAATTACAGCGGCGCTGATCTCGGTGAACTGGGCGATTTATGTCTGGGCGATTTCATCGGGGCATGCGCTGGACGCGGCTTTGGGCTATTACATCAACCCTTTGTTCAGCATTGCGTTGGGTGCGATATTGCTGCGTGAACCTCTGAACCGAACACAGTTGGTTGCGGTCGGGTTGGCCGCTTTGGGGGTGTTGGTACTGGTGTTTCAGGCGGGAAGCTTACCCTGGGCGGCTTTGGGCTTAATGTTCAGCTGGGGGTTTTATGCGTTCTTCAAGCGCTCACTCCCAATTGGGCCCAACCAAGGGTTTTTGTTGGAAGTCCTGATTCTACTGATACCCGCCCTGGCCTACGTCACCTGGCTTGGAACAAGTGGTGCCGGGCATTTTGGAGCAGCCGTGTCAGACACTGCGCTGCTTGCAGGCGCGGGGCTGGTGACTGCAATTCCGTTGCTGCTTTATGCCAATGGGGCCAAACTGGTGCGTCTGTCGACGATGGGCATCCTGCAGTACATCGCGCCCACGATGATTTTTATCACCGCGATCACGTTGTTCGGAGAGCGTATTGATCAGGCAAGATTGATCGCGTTCCCCCTGATCTGGGCCGGGTTGATTGTATATTCGATCCCGATGATCCGGCAAATACGGTCTCAGGCCTAGCGAATGAGCTGGGCAAGCTGTTCCGCCCAGATTGCATAGGCCTTGGGGCTTGGATGATATCCGTCCGGCGCGGCGAGCGCCGGGTCATCGGGCAGGTTCAGCGCCAGATGTGAAACTTGCGGATATGCTGCAGCCACCGTCTGCAAGCCGTGATCCAGCCTTGCAGCCTGTTGCCCCAAAAACCAGGCGAGCGGCTGAGGCAGAGCGGGAAAACGCGCCATCTGAGGAACCGCAGACACGATCACCCGCCTGGCTTTCATCGGCCCGGTCAGAAGGTCCAATAGGCGTGCTTGGTGGTCCTCAAAGCTCTGTCTACTTCTCGCTCGAGTCACGTCGTTCACACCCAGCGCCGTTATGGCTACATCAAACTGTTCGGAAAGCCCTTGCAGCTGCTCAATTGTGTTTTGAGTGGTATGCCCGGTGGCCGCCTCAAGCCGCCATTCCACGGTATAACGCTTTGCCAATTGGCCGACCAGTTGCCCGGATAGCGCCTGGCCTTGTGTGCCCGCCCCAACGCCAGCGGCCGAGCTGTCCCCGGTGATCAACAAGCGCAGTCTGGGCCCGTGCCCTGCACACCCTTGGCGGGGACCAGTCGGTTCTGGCAGAAATTGCGCATTGCGCCTTACCGCGAACCCCTGAATTGCCAGAATAGGCAAAAGCGGAATTCTGAGAATCTGATCGGCGGCAACAGGCAAAGGAACCGTTAGCTCAGCGCATCTTTGAACTTTAGAAAGCGCGCATCTTTCATGACTCGTGCCATCATGGCTTCGCGCAAGGCTCCGACGGTCTTGTAAGGACGCATGACGACCTCAAATTCCTGAATAAGTCCGTCTGCGTTCAGCGTGATCAAGTCTACACCCACGGCGTCCAAGGCACCGACTTTGCATTGAAACTCCAATGCCCAATCGTTGCCGTCGCCCATGATCCGGCGATAGCGAAATTCGGAAAACACCTGACCCACATGACCCAGAACCGCTGCAACAGGTTCACGCCCGGTCCAGGTGCTGTAGTAAGTGGGTGGTGAAAACCGCACATGTTCGGCCAGCAACTCTTGGATCAGGCCTTCATCGCCTTTGGCCACCGCTTCCTGCATTCGTTTGATCGTCGGGTGCATACCGTCTTCCCTCTTGTTGACCAAAGAGTTGCTGAACCTTTTCACTCACGCAAGGACGACGTTGCGGGAGGGGGCCGCCTGAGATAGGCAAGCGCGCATGAGCGAAACCTATGATCCCCCAAACTCCCCTCTGGATGTGCTGTTTGAAGACACGCAATTGATCGTGGTGAACAAGCCGGCGGGTTTGTTGTCCGTGCCGGGGCGGGGCGCGCATCTTGCTGATTGCCTGCTGACCCGCGTACAAGTTGCGTTTCCACAAGCGCTGCTGGTGCATCGGTTGGATCGGGATACATCCGGTGTAATGGTGTTTGCACAGACGCCGCATGCCCAGCGGCATCTGGGGCTACAGTTCGAAAATCGCCAGACCCGCAAAGCTTATGTCGCGCGCGTATGGGGGCGGGTAGAACCAAAAACGGGAACGGTTGATCTGCCGCTGATCGTCGATTGGCCCAATCGCCCCCGTCAGATGGTCTGTCACGACACCGGCAAGCCTGCTGTTACGGATTGGCGCGTGGTTAAATACGAGGGCGAGACAACGCGTGTTCGCCTGTCTCCCAAGACCGGACGATCGCACCAGTTGCGGGTTCATATGCAGGCGCTGGGGCATCCTATCTTGGGTGATCCGTTTTATGCCGATGGCGTGGCGCGCGACTTCCCGCGGTTGATGCTTCATTCGGAAGAACTGCGCCTCAAAAATCCCGAAGGCGGGGTGTCGATGAAATTTCGCGCGCCAGCCGAGTTCTGATTCTAAGCGTTACTGGTCCAAAGCATCTTCAGGTTTCCGAGCGAAAACCGCCTGGTGCGTTTGACCGGGCGTATAACTTGGCTTTCCCGTGCGGCAGCAATTTCACGTTCGATTTCGAATCCGCGCAAAACGTGATCTTGGGACCAGCGATCCAGTTTCAAGGTCATCATGACGTGATTGTCGAGGTAGGGCATGGTCACTCTCCTGAATTGCAATTGCCCAATCTTCGCCCAACACTCCTGACACCGCCTTGTCAGGGGGGTGTGCTAAGTTGTCAGCAGATCTTTAGGAGACCCGGATGCGCCGATCGACACGTCTATTCGAAATCATTCAGATCTTGCGTGCTGCTGAAGCGCCCGTGACGGCCGATGCGTTGGCCGCCAAGCTCGAGGTTTCGGTGCGCACCGTCTACCGCGATATTGCCGCGTTGCAGGCCCAGCGTACGCCAATCGAAGGCGAAGCGGGTGTTGGCTATCTGATGCGGCGCGGGTATGATCTGCCTCCGCTCAATTTCGACGCCGAAGAGGTTGAGGCCCTGTGGGTGGGCCTGTCGATGCTGGCCCGCACGGGTGACAGCACCTTGCAACAGGCCGCTGACCGAGTTTGTCAGAAGATCGAGGCCCTGCGCGCGCCAGCCGACTGGCTACAGGTTGCGCCCTGGGGCGCACCGATGGATGATCCGGAAAAGGGTTGTGTGCCCGTCGTGAACTATCGCGAAGCGATCCGGGCCGAACGTAAAATTCGCATCACCTACGTGAATTCGGAAGATGAGCGTACCGAGCGCACGATACGGCCCGTCGCCCTGATCTATCATATTGAATGCACCATGCTGGCCGCGTGGTGCGAGCTGCGAAATGGGTTTCGCCATTTCCGCACAGATCGGATCTGGGCATGCGAACTGACCGAGGATCATTTCTGCGGGCAAGGGGAACCTCTGCGCGCGATCTGGCAGGAGCAGAACAGCTGGGATAGCTCCAAAGGGGTCGCCTGAATGGCAGGTATTCGCCGATTTCACTCAATTGTTGCTTGAGGCTCTTTGTTCTCACTGTGTTATACTAAGCGCAACGAAACAAACCCGGCGAACGGGTACGTGAGCAGAAGGTGATTCCATGACGATTTCCAAATGTGTACTGACGGTTGGACTGTGTTCAGCCCTGTTTTTAGGGGCGTGTACCGACCCGGGCACCCTCAGAGTGCAAAACGATCCCAATCAGAATGCCAAACAAGGCGCGTTGCTGGGTGGTCTGATCGGTGCTGGTGTGGGTGCGATTGCGAATGATTCCGACCCGCTGCTGGGGGCCTTGGCCGGTGGTGCCATCGGCGCTGCAGGCGGTGGCGTGATCGGCAACCAACTTGACCGGCAGGCGGCAGAGCTGCGGCAGCAACTGGCGAATGACGGCATCACGATCGTCAACGCGGGTGATCGCCTGATCGTCACGGTTCCGAATGACATCACCTTCGACACCGACAGTTCCACCGTGCGCCCGGCCTTGCGTGCCGATTTGGTGAAGGTGGGGCAGAATTTGGTTAACTACCCGAATTCGAATGTCCAGATTATCGGTCATACTGACAGTGACGGAGAGGCGTCCTACAACCTCGGACTGTCTGAACGCCGCGCCAATGCGGTGGCTGATATTCTGCAGGCCAATGGTGTCAGCTACGCCCGTATCACTACTGTCGGGCAAGGTGAAAACAACCCGATCGCATCGAACCTGACACCCGAGGGGAAAGCCCAGAACCGGCGGGTCGAGATTGTGGTAGTTCCCAGCGACAACACCTGATCACGCGTTTCGCGCACAGTGACTGCGCGTCATCGGGGCTTTGGTTCAGGCCTGTCCCGGGATAACTAAGGGGAAACACCAGAGCGGAGTTTCCCCATGTCCGAACCGATCCTTCTTGGCCTCTCTGGCTCGCTACGGCAGGATGCGACCAACCGTAAATTGCTGCGCGAAGCTGCACGCCTGTTCGAGCCCGGCACATTCATTGAGGCCGATCTGAATCTGCCGCTTTATGACGGCGACCTCGAGGTAGGCGAGGGCGTACCCGCAGCCGTGCAGGTACTAGCCGATCAGATTGCTGATGCCGACGCGGTGATCATTTCGACTCCGGAGTACAACAAAGGGCCTTCGGGTGTTCTGAAAAACGCGCTGGACTGGGTCAGCCGGACGAAAGGCAAGCCGTGGATGGATAAACCGCTCGCCGTCATGTCCGCCGCTGCGGGCCGCGCCGGGGGTGAACGGGCGCAAATGATCTTGCGGTCCTTCATGGTTCCCTTTCAGCCGCGCATTCTACAAGGTCCCGAGCTGCACTTAGCGGACAGCTCGAATGAATTTGATGCTGACGGGCGGCTGTCCAACGACCGCTATGAGCATACGCTGCATCACCTGATGCAGAAGCTGCGGACAGAGGCCGGGTATTAATCCACTTCGCTTGTCGGTCTGTACCGCAACTTCTAGGTTATGCGGATGAAGGACCAAAACCAGATAGTGACTCAGGCCGATGTCATGGACCCGGCCCGGGCAGCCGCTTTGCAAGTAGCATTGGGGCAGGAACCGACGATTGAGGCAGGATCGCCACTGCCGCCCTTCTTTCATCAACTCTATTTCTGGCCGCCGCGTTTACCGCGCGATCTTGGGCGTGACGGACATCCAAAGGTGGGTCATGGTTTGATCCCTGACATGGGATTACCAAGGCGCATGTGGGCTGGCGGGCGACTGCTGTTCCATCAGCCCCTTATGGCTGGCGTCGCGGCTGAGCGTCGTTCGGTCAAGGAAAGCGCGGTAACAAAAACTGGGCGAAGCGGACCATTGGCGTTCATCACTCTGCGTCACGAGATTTGGCAGGATGGCGCGCTGTGCGTGAGCGAATGGCAGGATCTGGTTTATCGTGAAGATCCCTCATCAAACGCACCGGCTCCAAAAGTTCCGACGGCCCGAACGGATGAGTTGGATCACCGCAGTGTTGAATTTGATACAACCCTGCTGTTCCGCTATTCGGCGCTGACGTTTAACGGACACCGGATCCACTACGATCTTGACTATGCGCGCGACGTGGAAGGCTATGCCGGGCTGGTTGTCCATGGGCCTCTGCTGGCCCAATTCCTCATGTTGTTCGCAACGGATCTGTTGGGACCCTTGGCAGAGTTCAAATTTCGCGCGTCGTCGCCGCTGATGCATTTCGAAACGGCGACCCTGTGTCGGAACGGTCAGGAGTTTTGGGTGCGTGGACCCGGAGGCCGACAATGCATGTCAGCCAAGGCAATACCGCAATCAGAGTGAAGCTTCGGGCAGAAAATCCTGCGGGATTCTATCGCGCCCTTCCAGCATCAAGTCGGCTATGACCTCGGCCACCTTCGGTGCCATACCAAAACCGATCTTGAATCCCCCATTAGCGATAAACTGCCCTTTGTGCAGGGGATGCGCGCCCAGCATCGGCGCGCGGCTTTTGCTGCGGGGGCGAACACCGGCCCAGCGTTCGATCACTTCCGCCCCGTGCAGGACCGGCACGGCACGCATGGCGCGGTCCAGTACATCGTCCAGAGCGGCATCTGTGCTGGTCGGATCGTCGTATTCGCGTTCTGATGTCGAGCCAATGGCCAACGTACCATCGGCATGAGGCACGATGTGAACAGCATCGGCAAACAACTGTGGTACGTCGCCCGCATCAAATCGCAGCAACGCCGCCTGTCCTTTCACGCCGTTACCGATTGTCTTGCCAAACGCCTTGCTGAGCTCTTGCAGACCCGCAAGTCCAGTGGCGTGTACGACTTGCCCCTTGTCGAGCGCTTCGGCGGTAACTTCTACTCCCATTACGGCAAGCGCGGCCACCAGCGCCGTGCAGGCACGCCTTGGGTGCATGCGCGCGCTTAGCGTATCGTGGACGACATATCCCGTCGGGCTGGGTGGGCACCAGGCACCAATCTGATCTATAAACCGGACGCGCCAATTAGCCTGACCCTGCCAGAGTGTTGCAGCTGTTTGTTCACGCGCTTGGGCCAGCTCCAATCCGCGTGCGTCTGGTATGGGTTGCAGACGCCCAAGACGTGCGTAGCCGGGCGACACACCACCGGTGGCCTCGACCTGTTTCCAGAACGGTTCAGCCATGATTAAACTTTCAAACTGGAACGCCTTTTTGGTGTTCCAGTTTTCGGGCACATGTGGGGCCAGCGCGCCAACAAGCCCTCCACTGGACCCCGCGCCCGGACCAAATGGGTCGACGATCTGAACCTTCGCGCCGCGCCGTGCGCAGGTCCAAGCGATGGAGAGGCCAAATATTCCTGCGCCCCGCACCGTCACATCGACCATTGCCAATCCCCTTTTCGTTGTTCAGTGTCGCGCCGCTTAGCTACAGGATTCCCCGATGGCAGACCAGCGTGCCGAACTTACTTGGTCGGAAGACCAGATCCCGGTCTCGGATCGGTTCGATGACCCCTATTACTCGTTGCAGAACGGGTTAGAGGAAACGCGTCATGTGTTTCTGGCAGGCAACGATCTGCCATCGCGCTTTGTACCGGGGTTTCACATCGCTGAACTGGGCTTTGGCACAGGGCTGAATCTGTTGACCGCGTGGTCGGCGTGGGAAGCAGCAGGGCAGACTACACCTTTACGGTTCACCAGCTTCGAGGCCTTTCCGATGGCGCCTGACGATATGGCGCGTGCTTTAGCCGCCTTCCCCGAGATGACACCGTGGGCCGATCGCTTTCTGAAAACATGGAATGGGCAGAAATGCGTGCTGGACACGTTGCATCTTGAGGTCATGGTCGGAGACGCGCGCCAGACCTTGCCCACATGGGCAGGTGAGGCAGATGTGTGGTTTCTGGATGGCTTCTCACCCGCAAAAAACCCCGAGCTGTGGGAGGCTGAACTGATGCAGCAGGTGGCGGAGCACACGATTCAAGGCGGTACAGCGGCAACCTATACTGCCGCGGGTTTCGTGCGTCGGGGCCTATCCGACGCAGGTTTTGATGTTACCCGCAGCCCCGGCTTTGGCCGTAAACGGCACATGACCCGGGCGGTGAAGCAATGAGCCAGAAGAACAACGTCAACGCCGGTATAGCGCTTATGGTCAGCGCGACGATCGTGTTTGCTTTGCAGGATGGGATTTCGCGCCATCTGGCCGGTACCTACAATACGTATATGGTGGTGATGATCCGGTACTGGTTCTTTGCCGCATTCGTGATTGCTCTGGCTGCGAGATCTAGCGGAGGTTTGCGGGCGGCGGCGCAAACCAGCCAGTTGGGACTCCAGATATTCCGGGGTGTGTTACTGGCCGCAGAAATTTGTGTCGCCGTTTTCAGCTTTACCATTCTGGGCTTGATTGAAAGCCAGGCCGTTTTCATCAGCTATCCGCTGCTGATCGCTGCCCTCAGCGGTCCGGTTCTGGGTGAGAAAGTCGGCTGGCGTCGCTGGGCCGCCATCGGGGTCGGCTGCATCGGGGTGTTGATCATCCTGCAGCCCGGTGCCGGTGTGTTCAACCCTTGGGCTGTGATCCCGCTGATCTCGGCGTTTATGTTCGCGATTTATGGCCTACTGACACGGTATGCGGCTCGGCGGGACAGTACTGCGACCAGTTTTTTCTGGACTGGGGTGGCTGGTGCAGTCGCAATGACTGCTGTTGGTGTCTGGTTTTGGGAACCCATGGCCAGCAGCGATTGGTTTTGGATGGGGTTGCTTTGCATCGCAGGCGCTCTGGGACACTGGCTATTGATTAAGTGCTACGAAATGGCAGAGGCCAGCGCCGTGCAACCCTTTGCCTATTTCCATCTGATGTGGAGCGCAATTCTGGGCATCACGATCTTCCACGAGACGCTGCGCCCCGAGGTTGTTCTGGGCGCAGCTTTGGTGATCGCGGCGGGCCTGTTCACCTTATGGCGCGAACGACGAAAGGGTCGAACCGGTTAGTTCCTTTGAGAATGGCACTGGTAAAGCTGGCTGCCCAAGCCGAGCGCGATAGACCGGCAGGCTTTCGGCGACACGCATGACATAGTTGCGCGTCTCCTTGAAAGGAATGGTCTCGATCCAGTCGATCACGTCCACCTGGCCCCGGCGCGGGTCGCCATAGCGTTCCATCCACGAAATCGGCCGTCTTGGCCCCGCGTTATATCCAGCGGCCATCATCACGACATTGCCGTTGAAGTCCTCTGCAAGCGTTGCAAGATAATTCGCCCCCAGCTTTGCGTTATATTGCCAGTCCGAGGTTAGGCGCGCGGTTTTATGGCCACCCAGAATACCCAAATCCTGAGCCACAAGTTTGGCGGTAGCGGGCATGACCTGCATCAAACCGCGCGCGCCTGCGCCACTGATGACTACCGGATCGAACTCACTTTCGCGTCGGGCAATTGCCAGCGTCATTTCCTTCGCCATGGGAAGTCCCATATCTGCGACCGGGTGCACTGGGTAATAGGCGGCAGGCAAAACAACACCGGTTGTTGCCGCGCGCTTGGCGATCATGACGGCCAGATGCGGTTCGTTCAGTTCGATCACCAGGTCACCCAGCTGAGCGGCCTGGGTTTGATCGAGACCTTCCACCAAATGGGTTAGAAACCGTTCTGAAAGGTTTCCCTCTCCTGCGCGCTGCAACAGCAATCCAGCCTCCAACACGCTTGAGTCAGCGAATGCGGCTTGTTTCCAATGCGGCGCGCGGCGTGGGTTGGCCAATTCGCTGTCAAACGGACGGCCGATTTGTTCCGCCGCCAGCAACCCGTAGAACGAGGTCTGATAGTTCGCGCCTTCGGCATAAGCCTCGTGCGCCTTGTCAGCATCCCCCTGCGCCGCATAGGCGCGGCCCAGCCAATATCCACCGCGACCCTTCGAAATCGGCGATTGCACCGCCTCCGAGAAATTCTGGAAATGCCGCACCGCCGTGGCCGGATCATTCAGCTTGCGCAGCGCCAGAAATCCCGAGAGCCACTCCAAATCAGCATAGCCATAGCCCATTTCGGGGGTCATGTGGTGATTGGCGGCAATCGCATAGGCGCGTTCGGCATCTCCCGTGCGCATCTCAAGACGTGCCAGTCTGCGTCGCCCTTCCGCCCATTTGTCGGGTTCACCCAGCGATTTTGGTCCGGTCGAGCGTGCCAACATCAGATCAATGGCGCTGTCGTCCAGTTCTTTGCGATCCCGCCACACGAAACGATCAAATGCCAGGCCAGGGTCTTTGGCCAGTGATTCCGGCACTGCGGCGACTTTGCCGTCCACTCCGTTTTCGCGCTTTTGCAGGGCAATGCGCGCCTCGGCCAGTTTGCGCTGATCAGAGTTGACCAGGGGCAGCATCCGCCCGGCGCTGACCAGATGCCCATCCCACAACATCCGATCCAACCTGGCCTCGTGATGTGGTCTCAGAAGTTTCCCGAAGTTCTCAAGATAATCCTTTTGCAGGCCCGACCCCATCGGCATGGTCCGCCAAGCGGTTACGACGTCGGCTTCTGCTTCACCATTGCGGCCTTGGCTTTTCAAAGCCACGGCATAATTCAAAGCACCTTCTGCTGTTTGCGGAGGCATCCCTTCGTAGAATTTCAGAACTCGATTCGGATCGGCCCCGGTGAATGATGGCTCGCTTTTACGGCGCAGCCAGGCCAAACCGGGCCAATCCGGGCGCCGCTCAAGAAACACCAGCACATCGCCTGAGCTGCCAAAACCTTCGCGTAGCCAATGCCAGACAATAATGTCACGCGCCACCGATCCACGCTGGCCTGCAACGCGCAGCGCGGCATTCCAATCGCCCTTGCGCATCTCATAGAGCCCCGCGCGCAAATCCTGCGTCGCATCCGCCCGAGTGGCATGCGGCTGTAGCATCAGCGCCAGAATCATCGCTATTCCAAGCGACAGAATACGTCTCATCCCTTGCATTCCCCAACAAACCAAGGATACAGCCATGCAGGATAAACCTTGCGCCGCCGGGATCAACTCACAAACCCTTAATCGTGACAGACCGGTGCGCAAAAAACACCTAAGGAGCGTTCCATGTTTAAAGGCTCAATGCCAGCCCTGGTCACCCCGTTCAGCAACGGCGCGTTGGACCTGGAAACGCTCAAACACCTGGTGGAATGGCAAATACAGCAAGGTTCGACCGGTCTGGTTCCGGTTGGTACGACCGGCGAAAGCCCGACCCTCAGCCATGAAGAACATGAAACGGTTATCGCCGAAGTGGTGAAGGCTGCAGCAGGTCGCGTGCCTGTCATCGCAGGCGCGGGCTCTAACAATACTGTCGAGGCAATTCGGTTTGTTCAGTTTGCGCAAAAAATCGGTGCGGATGCGGCGCTGGTCGTAACCCCCTATTACAACAAGCCGACCCAGAAGGGGCTGCTGGCGCATTTCCAAACTCTGCATGACAGCGCCGATATCCCGATCATCATCTACAACATCCCGGGTCGTTCGGTCATCGACATGACTCCTGCAACGATGGGTGAGTTGGCGAAACTGCCGCGCATCATCGGGGTCAAGGACGCGACCGGAGATCTGGCGCGCGTCAGCCAGCAGCGTGCAAGCTGTGGTGCGGATTTCTGCCAGCTATCCGGGGAAGACGCGACTGCACTGGGCTTCAACGCTCATGGCGGAGTGGGCTGCATCTCGGTCACCGCAAACGTGGCTCCGAAGCTCTGTGCTGAATTCCAGCAGGCAACGCTGAATGGCGACTACGAAATGGCGCTGGAGTATCAGGACCGCCTGATGCCCCTGCACGAAGCGATCTTCATCGAGCCCGGTCTGGTCGGCGCAAAATACGCGCTCAGCAAACTTGGCCTGTGTAGCACCGAAGTGCGCTCGCCTCTGACCGAGCTGGAAGACAGCACCAAAGCTGCGATCGAAGCAGCAATGGCGCATGCTGGATTAATCTGAAATCAATATACGGACTCGTAAGGGCGGTCTCGAAGATCGAGTGCCGCCCTTTTTAATTCGGGATCCAAACTTCGTCTGGCCAAAAATATCTCGGGGGAGGCGCGGCTTGCCGCGACGGGGGCAGAGCCCCCATCAACGCTTGCCGTAGTACAACCCAACCACATGCTCTGCTTGCGCGAAGAACAACCAGCGTGAAACAGCAACGCCGGTGACATGCGACAACACCGCCACAAGCGCAAAGACATGCTTGATCAGTAAGCCGCCAAAGGGGATCAGAAGCAGCAGTAAAGGCAGCACAAAAGCCAGACCAAAAGATATCATCCGTAGTTTCTGCGCATGCTTCCGACCGACCACATGCACAAACTCACGCAGCAGATAGTTTGTACCTGTATGAGGTGGTTCGAATGCGCGGACAGCGCCTCGCTCACCAAGCCCTGTCGCGGTTGCCAGCGTGGTTCCCGATCGGGACAACGCACCGTCGCCCTTGGCCCAATAGGCAAGCTGTACGGCACCGGCAATAGCCAGCAACCAAGGGGCAAGCGCTTCAGCTCCGGCCAACAAAGCCCCGCCTGCGACGCTGAACGACAAGAACATGGCCGGTGTCAGGTTCATGTTCCAGCGAGGGATGGTCTTGAGCTGCGTGTAGATCATCGATGTGGTGAAGACCGTGGCCAGCGAGAATGCCGTGCCGATCCAGCCTAGCACACCCCAGCGTTGGCCTAGAAAGACCGCACCAATAGCATAAAGCCCCATGACAAGCAGCGCGATGACCGCGCACCAGCCCTCGCGGCTGAGCCAGCTTGAGCGCCACTGGGTGAAGGCTTTCCAGGCGCGCTCTGGGTGGCCGAGGTGGAAGGTCGACGCGAGCAAACCGCCGACGGACAAGCCATAGGCAATTGCGAAAAACACAAACGCGACCCAGCCCGAGACGTCAGGTATGCCGAGCCCCAGGAAGAACAAGAGTCCAAATCCGAGGCCGGACAGGGTGGTAAAGATGATAACGGAAGGTGCCGGGTGCATCAGAGCTTCTCCAGGGTTTTGTCGAGCCAGCCGAGGAAACCCTTGGGCTCTTCGGCGACCGGGGCCAGCAGAGGGGCCAGGATGTCAATTTGCTCCTCAATTTTGTCCTTGGGTCGGGGCGGCAGGTACTTGTTGACGGGTTTGGTGCCCTGTTCAGGCATCAGGTCCATGCCGCCACGTTCGACGACCAGCTTGCTGACATCACTGCCAGGGTCGCCGAGATCGCCAAAATGCCGAGCACCCGCCGGGCAGGTGCGCACACAAGAAGGCACACGATCCACCTCGGGTAGGTTCTCGTTGTAAATCCGATCGACGCAAAGCGTGCATTTCTTCATTACGCCTTCGGCCTGATCCAGCTCGCGCGCGCCATAGGGACAGGACCATGCGCACAGGCCGCAGCCGATACAGTCACTTTCGTTGACCAGAACGATGCCGTCCTCGACCCGCTTGTAGCTGGCACCGGTGGGGCAGACGGTCACGCAGGGTGCGTCTTCACAATGCAGGCAGGATTTTGGGAAGTGGATCAATTGGGCATGCCCTTCGGCGGGTTGCACCTCGTAAGAGTGCACCCGGTTCAGGAAGGTGCCTGAAGGGTCAGCACCATAAGCATCCTGATCCGACAGTGGCGCGCCGTAGTTTTCGGTGTTCCAGCCTTTGCATGAAATGACGCAGGCATGGCAGCCAACGCAGGTATCCAGATCAATGACCAGACCCATCTTGCGTTCGGTTGATTGGGGGAGCTGGGTCATGACTGCCTTGCCTCTGCGATTGTGGTCAGGGCGGGCTGGGGCTCTGCCCCAGACCCCGAGATATTTATAGCCAGATGAAGAACGGATCGGGTCATTTGCCCACCTTCCAGGCCAAATCCTTTGGCCCTTGCCCGACCGGCGATTTGATTGGAGCGAATTCTGGCTGGCTTTCAGCATCGCTTGGAGCGGCGGCCTTTTCGATTTTTACCTTCAGATCGAACCAGGCGGCCTGACCGGTGATCGGATCAGAGTTTGCCCAGCGCAGGCCGTCACCTTTGGGGGGCAGCAGCTCGTGGATCAGGTGGTTGAGCAGGAAACCCTTGGTGGCCTCGGGGGCGTCTTTCTGCAAGGCCCAGGCCCCTTTGCGCTTTCCGATGGCATTCCAAGTCCACACGGTATTGTTGTTCAGCGCAGCCATCTCCATGACGGGTACCGTGATCTCGCCATGTGGAGAGCTGACTTTGGCCCAATCGCCGTCTTGCAGCCCGTGTTCACGCATCAGCTTGGTCGGGACGTATAGCGGGTTGCGCCCATGCAGCTGACGCAACCAGGCGTTTTGTGTGCCCCAACTATGATACATCGCCATTGGCCGCTGGGTCAGAGCGTTGACGGTGAAGCCTTCATTGCCGGTCTGATCGGTTTCGTACCAAATGGGCAGGGGGTCCATTGTATCTTGGATCTGCGCGCGCAGGTGATCTGGGGGCTGGCGTTCCCCGTAGCCTTCGGCGGCCAGTTGGAATTTACGCATCGGCTCGGAATAGAGCTGGAATAGATAGGGCTGTGGGCTGTCATAGATACCCATGCCCACAGCCCAGTCTTGATAGGCAGTGTTCCAAGGTTTGTAGTAATCCGCACCTTCGGGAATATGCGCGACATAGAAGCCACCATTCTCGATGTATTGGTTCAATTGGTCGGGGTTAACCTCGCCACGACCTTCCTTGTCGCCGTTTTCGCCCCGGAAACCGGCAAGCGGTCCAATCCCCGGCTTGCGTTCGTGGTTGACGATATAGTCGGCGTAATCCGTCCACTTGGCGCTGCCATCATCGTTGGTAAAGCCGGGCAGGCCCATGCGGTTGGCCAGATCGATCAGAACCGACTGGAAGCCGCGTACGTCGCGGTCGGGTTCAATCACCGGCCAGCGGATCGCGTCTGCCGCTGCCTCGGCCTCGCAGATCGGGCGGTCCAGTAGCGAGATACAGTCGTGTCGTTCCAGATAGGTTGTATCGGGCAGGATAAGGTCGGCATAGGCCACCATTTCCGAGGAATAAGCATCGGAATAGATGATATGCGGGATCACGTAGTCGCCGTTCTCATCCTTGTCCGTCAGCATGTCCATGACACCCTTGGTGTTCATCGTCGAATTCCAGGACATGTTGGCCATGTACATGAACAACGTATCGATCTTGTAGGGATCGCCTGCATGGGCATTCGAGATCACCATGTGCATCAGCCCGTGGCTGGACATCGGGTTTTCCCATGTAAACGCTTTGTCGATCCGCGCCGGGCTGCCGTCTTCTTTCAGCGCCAGATGCTCGGGGCCGCGAACAAACCCCAGATGCGGCCCGTCCAGCGGTGTATTCGGCGTCACCTTACAATGCGGAGTCGGATGCGCCTCAACTGGCTTGGGGTAGGGCGGCTTGAAGCGGAAGCCGCCGGGGACTTCGACCGTTCCAAGCAGGATCTGCAATACATGTAGGGCGCGGCAGGTCTGGAAACCATTGGCATGGGCTGAGACACCACGCATCGAGTGCATCGCGACGGGGCGACCAATCATCTTCGAGTGCTTCTCGCCCCGGAAATCGGTCCATTCATGGTCCAGTTCGAACGCTTCATCAAAGGCCACACGGGCGAGCTCGCCAGCAATCGCGCGAATGCGGGTCGCCGGTACGCCGCATTTATCTGCGATTGCCTCGGGGGCGTATTCATCCGCCAGATACCGTTCTGCCATGTGGTGGAAGACGGGGCGGTGGGTGACACCGTCCTTTTCGTAGGTCGCTGATAGGTCAGGGCGGACGCCGGGGGTGTCGAAAGCAGTCAGCTTGCCGGTATTGCGGTCGATGACCAATGGCTTGCCGTCATGGTCTTTCAGGAACAGACCCTTTTCCGGACCGTCGGATGCGTTGATCAGGACCGGCGCGTTGGTGTAGCGACTTAGGTAATCCAGATCGATTTTGCCTGCCTTCATCAGCACATGGATCATCGACAAGATGAACAGGCCATCGGTACCGGGGGTGATGCCGACCCAATCATCTGCCACGGCGTTATAGCCCGAGCGGATCGGATTTACCCCAATCACACGGGCACCGCGCGCCTTGATCTTGCCGATGCCCATTTTAATCGGGTTGCTGTCGTGGTCTTCTGCCACGCCGAACAGCATGAACAGCTTGGTGTGATCCCAGTCGGGCTGACCGAATTCCCAGAATGCACCGCCCATCGTGTAGATGCCACCGGCTGCCATGTTGACCGAACAGAACCCGCCATGGGCCGCATAGTTACAGGTGCCGAAATTCTGTGCCCAGAAACTGGTGAAGCTCTGGCTCTGATCACGGCCGGTGAAAAAGGCCAGTTTCTCAGGATTGTCTTCGCGGATCGGTTTTAGCCAACCGACAGCGATCTCGAGCGCCTCGTCCCAACTGATCTCTTCGAACTCGCCAGACCCACGCGGGCCGACGCGTTTGAGCGGTGCGCGTAGGCGCGACGGGGCGTTCACCTGCATAATCCCCGCGCTGCCTTTGGCGCAGAGAACGCCCTTGTTTACCGGATGATCCCGATTGCCTTCGATATAGGCGACCTTCCCATCCTTCATGTGCACGTTGATACCGCAGCGGCAGGCACACATATAGCACGTGGTCCGGCGGATCTCGTCTGACACGGGTGGGGATAGGTTGAGGTTCGGTTGTTGATTCACGCTGTCTCTCCCTGTGGCGGATCGCCTTGGTACCTGTACGTGTTGAACACACTGGAGCGTAAGCACACCGGGCTCAACCATATAGAGGAAGAGAGTGCAGGCACCCCCTTCCTCTGCTTTTTTTAAGGGGACCGGTTGAACCCGGTCCGACTTATGTTTTTGACAGCAATCAAACCTGCTGCAGACGCATGTCGCTTGCGTCGATACCTGCAACCTCAACCGGCTTCTTCATCGCGTCGCGACGGAAGGGTTCACCCAGTTCCTGATTGATCATTGCTTCGATCAGGGTGGTGATGCCGTTCTTCTGATCCTCGATCGCCTGGCTCAGCGCCGCCGTCAGCTCATCCTGAGTGCGTGCGATGACGCCTTTCAGGCCACAGGCGTTGGCGATGCCGGCATAGGACACTTTTGTGTCCAACTCGGTGCCGACGAAGTTGTCATCGAACCACAGGGTCGAGTTGCGCTTTTCCGCACCCCACTGGTAGTTGCGGAACACAACCTGAGTGATGGCTGGCCATTCTTCGCGACCGATGGCGGTCAGTTCAGTGACTGCAATGCCAAAGGCACCGTCGCCAGAGAAGCCGACAACTGGTACATCCGGGCAGCCGATCTTCGCGCCAATGACCGAAGGCAGACCATAGCCACAGGGGCCGAACAGGCCGGGGGCCAGATACTTGCGGCCTTCTTCAAACGAAGGATAGGCGTTGCCGATGGCGCAGTTGTTGCCGATGTCGGACGAGATGATCGCCTCTTTCGGCAGCGCGGACTGGATCGCGCGCCATGCTTTGCGCGGGCTCAGCCAGTCCGGCTTGGCAGCGCGCGCGCGTTCGTTCCACGTGGTGCCCGGATCGTCCTGCTCGTGGTCCATCGAGGTCAACTCTTGCGCCCAACGCGATTTGGTTTCGGCGATCTTAGCCTTGCGCGCGTCGCGGCCTTCGTCACCGGCTGTGTCGGACAGTTGGTTCAGGATGCTGGTGGCAACGCTCGCCGCATCGCCCACGATACCAACCGAAACCTTCTTGGTCAGGCCGATGCGGTCGGGGTTGATGTCGACCTGAATGATCTTTGCATCTGCAGGCCAGTACTCCATGCCGTAGCCTGGAAGGGTCGAGAACGGGTTCAGGCGTGTACCGAGGCACAGAACAACGTCTGCTTCCTTGATCAGCTGCATACCGGCTTTTGAGCCGTTATAGCCCAGCGGGCCAGCGAACAGTGGGTGCGAGCCGGGGAAAGCGTCATTGTGCTGGTAGCCAACGCAAACCGGAGCGTCCAGACGCTCGGCCAGTGCTTTCGACGCTTCGATGCCGCCTTTCGACAGAACGGTGCCTGCACCGTTCAGGATAACGGGGTTCTTTGCGTTCGACAGCAGAGCGGCAGCTTCGGATACGGCCGATGCACCACCCGAAGGCAGTTCAAACTCAACAACAGCAGGCAGCTCGATGTCGATCACCTGAGTGAAGAAGTCGCGCGGAACGTTGATCTGCGCAGGTGCCGAAGCGCGCTTGGCGTTCATGATTACGCGGCTCAGAACCTCGGCCATACGGCTGGGGTCACGCACCTCTTCCTGGTAGCAAACGCAGTCTGCGAACATGCGCATCTGCTCCATTTCCTGGAATCCACCTTGACCCATGGTCTTGTTTGCGGCCTGCGGAGTGACCAGCAGCAGCGGAGTGTGGTTCCAATAGGCAGTTTTGACGGCGGTCACAAAATTGGTGATGCCGGGGCCGTTCTGGGCGATCATCATCGACATCTTGCCGGTTGCGCGGGTGTAGCCGTCAGCCATCATGCCGCCGGACCCTTCGTGGGCACAATCCCAGAAAGTGATGCCTGCTTTGCCAAAGATGTCGGAGATCGGCATCATGGCCGAGCCGATGATACCGAACGCATGTTCGATGCCATGCATCTGCAGGGTTTTTACAAAGGCTTCTTCAGTGGTCATCTTCATCTGCGTAATCTCCGATCATAGAAGGATGGAACGGGGGTTTTGCACCCAGTTTTCTGATCGGTTTTGGCGTACGGGTGTCTGTGGCGTTAGGGCCAGAACCGGTAGCGGTTTAAGTCCAGAGTGCTTAAGAACGCCGGATCGCTTCAGCAATCTGTTGGATTCCCGGTTCGATACGATCCGACGAGATTGAAGAGTAGCCCAGCCGATAAAAGTTCTTTGGCCTGTTCTGGCTTGAAAAAAATGCCTCACCCGGTTCGATATGGACGCTTTGGCGCTGCAGGTCTCGGGCCAGTTTGCTGGTGTCTACATGCAGCGGCGCTTGCATCCAGATCGATGATCCGCCCAGCATCCCGCGCCCAGCAACAGTCAGACCATATTGTCCAATCGCCTCCTCAATCGCTTCGCGACGGCGTTGCAGCGTTTTAGACATGCGCCGGATCTGAGCATCATAGTGGCCGAGCGATAGGAAGTAGGCTGCGGTTCGCTGCATGTGGCCAGGAGGGTGACGCAAGACCAGAGATCGCAGGGCGCGCGCTTCACGGATAAAGGGTTCGGACCCGACCATGTAGCCCAATCGAAGCCCCGGAAACAGCGACTTGGAAAAGCTGCCCACGTAGATCACCCGCCCATCGCGATCCATTGACCTGAGCGCCGGTGACGGGGCTCCGAGAAATGACATTTCAAATTCATAGTCATCCTCGACGATCATGGCATCCAATTCGCGGGCACGACGCAGCAGTGCATGTCGGCGGTCCACCGGCATGGTCGCGGTTGTCGGGCTCTGGTGGCTGGGGGTGGTGAATATGACGTCGGTATCGTCAGGGATTGTTTCCGGGGGCAACCCGTCCCGGTCGACCTTCAGATAAGACAGCTTGCATTCCGAGTGAATCAGAAGATCGCGCAGGGCGTAATAGCAGGGGTCCTCGATCGCTGCCCTACGGTTCCGGTTCAGCAATATGCGAGACGCCAGCCAAAGGGCGTTCTGAGCGCCCAGGGTGATCAAGATTTCTTCGGGCCGGGCTACAATTCCACGGCGGGGAAGAGTATGCCGGGCGATGAATTCAAGCAGCAGCGGGTCATCTTGATCGACATAGTCCCCGGTCAGAGAATCAAAGTCCTTATGTCCCAACGCCCGAACTGCGCAGAGACGCCAGTTTGCATGATCGAACAGCTTTCTGTCGACTTGGCCATAAATGAAGGGATAGCGGTAGTCACGCCAGTTGCTGGGTTTTGTCAGCACATCACCGCCCGAGAAACGGCGAGCAAACGCCTGATCCCAGTCAACCACTTCGGTGTCGCGCCGCACTGGCGTGTAGGTCGGCGGCACTGGCGCATTTTCGGAAACATAGTATCCCGACCGGCCTTTGGCGGTCAGGTAATCATTGGCCAGCAGTTCAGTATAGGCAAGCGTGACCGTAATCCGGCTGACACCCAAATGGGCAGCAAGTTTACGGGACGAGGGCAGCTTTTCCCCGACGTGGAAGCGTCCTGACAGAATGCCTTCGGCAATCAGCTGTTGCAGCTGCGCCTGTAAGGTGCCTTGCCCATTGCGTTCCAAAAAGAATGTGTCGACCGAAATACCCATTGCATCGTTATAGGTTGGACCTAAGGCGGTGGCAATCTGGACTTATGGCCCTGCGAACCATGTTGGGAGTTTTACGCACACGTGTGGTTGACGCAGGATACGAATTAAACTAAATAACCAGTAATCTAGTTTAATGGAGGTAAAGGATGTGGGAAGAAGCTGCCGCAGGTTTCTCTGCCATGGGCTCGGAAGCCCGATTGAAGGTTCTTAAGACCTTGGTTCGTGCTGGGGAAGCAGGCCTGACCGTTGGAGAAATTCAAACGAGGACAGGAATCGCGCCCTCGACTCTGGCGCATCATCTGCGGTTTCTGGCTGCTGGCGGAGTAGTTGAGCAAGAGAAGATCGGGCGTAGCACGATCAACCGCGCGTGCTTTGACGAATTGAGAAACCTGGCGCAGTTCATCCTTAGTGAATGCTGCGCAGACGAAATCGGAAAGGCCGCAAACGATGGCTGAACTGACCCAAAACCCCAAGCCACTTTCCAGAAACCTGATCGACCTGATCAAAACGCCCTGGGCTCTGATCGTGGTCATACTGGCACTGGTGGCCATTCTTGATCCGGGCAACTGGACCGAGGTTGTGAGTTTTGCCGCCAAAGCGCTTGCGCATACGGGCCAGTACATCCTGTTTGCTGTTCTGCTGCTATCATACCTGAAGGCAACCGGGGCCGAAGTCATGGTCGCCCGCGCATTTGAGGGTCGCGAGACACGGATGATCTTTCTGGCCGCGTTGTTTGGCGGGCTGGCCCCATTTTGTTCCTGCGAAGTGATCCCATTCATCGCGGGATTGCTGGCTCTGGGTGCGCCATTGTCGGCCGTGATGGCATTCTGGCTCAGTTCACCGTTGATCGACCCCCCGACGTTGCTGATTACTGCGGGTGCGCTGGGTTGGCCGTTTGCAATTGGTAAAGCGGTTGCTGCTGTCGCGTTGGGTTTGTTCGGCGGGTTTGCCGTGCGCACCCTGATGCGGGGAGGTGCCTTTGCGCAGCCGTTGCGTGAATACAAACCCGCTGGTTGCTGCGGTTGCGGACCAAAGCAAGATGACAAACCCGTCTGGAAGTTCTGGCAAGACCCTGACCGTCGGACGCGCTTTCGGGTTGAGTTCGTTCACAATGGCCTGTTCCTGCTCAAATGGCTGGCATTTGCCTACGTGCTCGAAGCATTGCTGGTCAGCTATGTTCCGGCAGACCTGATCGCCCGCGTTGTTGGTGGTGAGGGTGTTGTGCCAATTGTCATCGCTGCCTTGGTCGGAATGCCTGCCTATCTGAACTCCTACGTCGCACCACCGCTTCTTGCGGGTCTGATGGAGCAGGGTATGAGTGCGGGTGCTGCGATGTCGTTCATGGTGGCCGGCGCCGTCAGTTCGATACCTGCGATGGCGGCCGTGTGGTCACTGGTGAAACCGCGCGTCTTTGCCACCTATCTGGGATTGGGCATCAGCGGCGCTATCGTAGCAGGCATCCTGTTTCAGATGATCTGAACAAAAAAAACCGCCCGGTTGAGCCATCGGGCGGTTTTGCTTTTCTAGCTCGCTTCGCAATATCGTGGCAGTTTGAACCGATACCTTGGCTCTCCACTTTCAACGAAAACCCGTTTCTCGATACAGGCTTGGGTTCCAACTGTCTGAGCAATCGGCCCTTCGGTCGAGGTGATTGATGCTGCTGAGCCATCCGGCAAGCGCACCGAAGCAATGACCCCGTTCTTGAGATCGCCATTGATCGGTGTCGCCGACAAAACCGCGACGGTGAGAAACGCCTCGTGCTCGTGCTTGCCGTCGTCATTCAGCAACAGCAAGCCAGCGACTATCGCAATCATCACTACGGCACCTGTAATGGCCAACCACCAGGATTTCAGGAACACATAGATTGAAACGGCACGATGCGCGTCGAAGAATAAGGATAGAACCTTTAGCATCAAATCACCCAAAAAATCGGGTCCCGGCTATTCGAGGCCGGGACCATGCGCATCTCAGGGGCGCAGATCGTCTTCGTCTTCTTCATCACCACCACCCTTGGGCAGGTTGAAGAAGCTATCCGCATCGACGATGGGCTCTTCGTCTTCCTTCTCGTTGGTGTCCTCGGACAACGAGAATGTCTCGAGACCTTCGATCGCGGTCGGGATCTTGGGCGCTGAATCCATCTCAAGCGACTGTTCGGTCGAGACCAGTTTGCGACGCTCATCATCGCTCATCACGCCACCTTCGGCTGCTTTCTTGGCCGCGGCCTTTTGCACGATGGCATCCAGTTCGGATTGTTTGCACAGACCCAGGGCAACCGGATCGATCGGCTGCATGTTCGAGATGTTCCAGTGCGTCCGCTCGCGGATCGACTGGATGGTCGGCTTGGTGGTGCCGACCAGCTTGGCAATCTGGCCGTCGCTGAGTTCCGGGTGGAACTTGACCAGCCACAGGATCGAGTTCGGACGGTCCTGACGCTTGGACAGCGGGGTGTAGCGCGGACCACGGCGTTTCTCTTCGCCTGATGCCGCCGGATTGAATTTCAGCTTCAGCTTGTGCAGCGGGTTGTTTTGCGCGGTGTCAATTTCTTCCTGAGTCAGCTGGTTGTTGGCAATCGGGTCAAACCCTTTGACACCTGCAGCCACATCACCATCCGCAATACCCTGCACTTCCAGCTCGTGCATGCCTACGAAATCCGCGATCTGCTTGAAGCTGATCGTGGTGTTGTCCACCAGCCATACGGCGGTTGCCTTGGCCATAAGCGGTTTTGCCATCAGCCCGTCTCCTATAAATACATCTGTCCCGTCGCCGGAATTCGGCGGCCCCGAAGCTATGGGGCAGGTTTCCGTTGTCGGGGAACTTGGGGCCTATATAGTCGCGACAGCTAAAGAAGGGAAGAGGCGAATGCGCTGGGCGATTTTGTGGGTGCTGAGTGCCATGGCTGCGATGGCCGAGGGCGAAAAGGCGGGCGATTTTGACTACTACGTCCTGTCGCTCAGCTGGTCGCCCAATTGGTGCGCCCGCGAAGGCGATGCGCGCGGCTCGGATCAGTGCGACACGCGACACGATCATGGGTGGATATTGCATGGGCTCTGGCCGCAATTCCATCAGGGCTGGCCTTCGTATTGTCGCACGTCCGAAGCGCCACCCACACGCCGCATGACGCGGGAAATGGAGGATATTCAGGGCTCATCCGGGTTGGCCTGGCATCAATGGAAAAAGCACGGCACCTGTTCGGGCCTCAGTGCACCCGACTATTTCGCCCTTTCACGGCAGGCTTATGCAGGAGTTGCGCGCCCCGAGGTGTTCCGCAAGCTGGACGCGACGGTCAAACTGCCCGCTTCGGTGGTGGAAGAGGCCTTTCTCAAGGCCAATCCCACGCTCGAGCCTGACATGATCACCATCACCTGTAAGCAAGGCTATATCGAAGAAGTCCGCCTATGCCTGTCCCGCAATCTTGACCCGGTGCCCTGTGGCCGCGACGTGATCCGTGATTGCACCGCTAAAGACGCGGTGTTTGATCCGATTCGTTAGAGTTTTTTGTTCTGGCAGTCGCGCGCATAATCCAGCGCTTTAGCGGTGCCTTTCAGATCAATCGCCATGACGGTTTGACCTTCGGGATTGTAGACGGTCATGGTCTTGTTCTGCGCAATCGAGGTGACGAAACTCCGGTCCGTAAAGAACACCGTCGCGCCGGGCACGCGATCCTGCTTGAACCCGATGGCGGTGGCATCAAAGCTCTTGCCGTCCAGCTCAAACCGGATTGGGTATTGTTCCCCCGGTTTAATGTCGCCCCAAGCCTTGTTGTAAACGGTGAAATACCCGCGATTATCCAACGCGTCATAGCCTAGCCGCACCACCGAGAGGTCCTGATACACGGTTTGTATCAGGCACCCATTGCCAAGATTGGGGTCCATCATGATGTTCCAGCCTTCGACAAAACCTTTGTCGATAAGTTCCTGCGACAGGGCAGCAGTGGCGGCGAAGGCGGCTAAGGTGAGTGCGAGAAGGCGGGTCATTATGTGCTCCAAGTCTTTCGCTCAGTGGAATTTAACTCTGTTCGTTTTTCAAGCTAATTTGAGATTTGAATCTAAAGGACACCAAAAACACTTATCCGCCAAGATCATTGCAAACTACCCGTCTTGGTCAAGATCGTCTCGGTGCCGTTTGACAGGCGGAAAACACATCCTTGGGTCCTGGGAAGTTTTAACAGATCGTTGATGCCAAGGCCCAGCCAAATCCCGCGCAATATCAGTGACGTAACCCCGTGCGTCACCACGATTGCGGATTCGTCTTGCTCGTCTAAGAACGATTGTACCCTCTCATAGATCTCGTCAAAGCTTTCGCCATCCGGGCTGCGAAAATACCAATGATAGGACTCGTATGGGCAATCGATTTGAGTCCGAATGAATTCCCGCGTCGCGCCTTCCCATTGGCCAAATGCGATTTCCGTTAACCGGTCATCGTTTGCGAAATCAAACTGGGGTGCAATCGCCAGCCTTGCGGTGTGTTGCGCCCGCTCCTGCGGGCTGACGAACACGCGTTTGGGGTGGTTGGGGATACGGCCAAGTATCTCCCTCTGCTGCCGCGCCTGATAGATACCGGTTTCCGTTAGCGGAGAGTTCTTGCGGCCTTGAAACTTGCCCAAGGTATTCCACTCGGTTTCGCCATGTCTTAGGACAAACAGATCGGGGTACTTGGTCAATGCGGTTTCCTGAATTACCCACAAGCTAATTTCTAGTGTAGATTGACAGTGCATGCCGAACACACTTTGTCAGATTTCCTTCCTCGCCCGCAAAGCCGCCGTAATCGTCCCATCATCCAGATAGTCCAACTCGCCCCCAATCGGCACACCTTGTGCCAGGGATGTCAGACGAACCTGCCCCTCCAACTGATCCGCGATGTAGTGGGCGGTGGTCTGACCATCGACGGTGGCGTTCAGGGCGAGGATGATCTCGGTGATACTCTCGGCCACAACCCGGTCCTTCAACCGGGGGATACGCAATTCATCCGGGCCGACCCCGTCCAAAGCCGACAAAGTGCCGCCCAGAACGTGATAGCGACCCTTGAAGACCCCGGCACGCTCCATCGCCCAAAGGTCGGCGACGTCCTCGACCACACACAGCTCTCCGGTTGCGCGAGCCTCGTTGTTACAGATGTCGCAGATATCAGTGGTGCCCACATTGCCGCAGTTCAGACATTCACGGGCGGTGACGGCCACCTGCTGCATCGCGTCTGAAAGCGGCGTCAGCAGCAGGGCGCGTTTGCGGATCAGGTGCAGGACCGCGCGGCGGGCCGAGCGGGGCCCGAGGCCAGGCAGCTTGGCCATAAGGTCAATCAGATTGTCGATGTCGCTGTTCGAACTCACCGTGAGACCCTCGCAATTGGGCCAGGGAAATACGCCCCGGCCATAGATCCGTCAGGAGGGTGTATCAGAACGGCAGCTTGATGTCTGCGGGCAGGCCCATGCTTTCGGTCAGCTTGGCCATTTCTGCCTGCGAACGTTCCTGCGCTTTGGTTTGGGCGTCCTTGATCGCGGCGAGGATGAGGTCTTCGACTACTTCCTTGTCGTCACCGTTAAAGATCGACGGGTCGATATCCAGACCTTTCAGCTCACCCTTGGCGGTCGCGGTGGCCTTGACCAGCCCGGCACCGGATTCGCCGACGACCATGATGGTGTTCAGCTCTTCCTGCATATCTGTCATCTTGGTCTGCAGATCCTGCGCGGATTTCATCATCTTGGCCATGTCACCCAAGCCGCCTAAACCTTTTAGCATCGGTAATCTCCTGTCACTCGATTTGTGGCCTAGATACGAAGCGTAACCGCGCGGCACAAGAGGTCAGGATACTCCCGCCTGTCGTCAAGGTCTTTGGCAAGACCTTTCCTCCCGTTGGGCCCGGCGGCGAGTAAGGCGCGCTGCCGGGTCCAAAGCCGCTCAGGGGTATCGGCGTCAGCCGATGGCCCGCGGCGGGTGCGGGAGCATTTGGGTGAGGGGCGCTATGCACGAAGGTCAGTCTTCTTCGAACGGGTCCCATTCGTCTTCAACCTCGGGCAGGGCCTCGATTTCGACCTGAGCGGCGCGTTGTTCGGCGCTTTCGATGCTCTTAATCCGCGCTTTGGGGAAATGGGTCAGCACTGCTTGCACCAGAGGGTGCTGTTCCGCCTCGGCCTTCAGGGCCAGCTCAGCGGCATCCCGAACCTCGGCAATCGTCGGGGCGTCGCCCTCAGAGACAATAGAAACAGCCCAGCGGTTGCCTGTCCAACGCTGCAGCGACGCGCCCAATCGTTGCGACAGGTCGGTCGGGGCGTTGTCGGTCGGTGCGAACTCGATCCTGCCCGGTTGATAGGAAACCAGACGCACGCCGTTTTCGACCTCGACTAGCAGCTTCACGTCCCGGTTGGCTCGGATCAGTTCAACCACATGTTCAAATGTAGGATAACGTGCCAGCGCTGCCTGCACATCCTGGGCCAGCGCGGCCGTTGGCCCGCCCGCGCTGCCGCCAATCCCCGATGCGGCATAGGCCGGTCGGGCCACAGCCTGTGGCGCGGAAGGAGCATGTCCGGGCGCACCGATTCCCTTGCCGGGGCCACCATTGGGCGGCGGAGGCGTATCTTGCAGACGCTTGATCAGCTCCTCCGGGCTAGGCAAGTCGGCCACATGGGTCAGGCGGATCACGGCCATTTCCGCAGCCATCATTGCGTTGGGTGCGGCGGAAACTTCCTCGAGCGCTTTCAGCAGCATTTGCCACATGCGTGTAAGGACTCGCATGGGCAGAGCCTCGGCCATTTGTTGACCTCGGGCGCGTTCGTCGGGGGAAACGGTGGGATCTTCGGCGGCATCCGGGGTGATCTTGACCACCGAAACCCAATGCGTGATTTCAGCCAGATCGCGTAAGACGGCGAGTGGATCAGCCCCTTCGGCATATTGCCCGCTCAGCTCGGTCAACGCGCCTGCAGCATCGCCGCGCAGGATCATATCCATCAGATCCAGCACCCGGCCCCGATCGGCCAGCCCCAGCATCGCGCGCACCTGATCCGCGCTGGTTTCACCGGCCCCGTGCGAGATCGCTTGATCCAGCAGTGAGGTCGCATCCCGCGCCGATCCCTCGGCGGCCCGGGTGATCAACGACAACGCATCCTCGGCAATCTGTGCCCCCTCGGCACCTGCAATTTTGCGCAGCAGTCCGATCATATCCTCCGGCTCGATCCGGCGCAGATCAAAGCGCTGGCAACGGGACAGGACGGTCACCGGGACCTTGCGAATCTCGGTGGTGGCAAAGATGAACTTCACGTGTTCGGGGGGTTCTTCCAGCGTCTTGAGCAGCGCGTTGAAAGCGCTGGTCGACAGCATGTGAACCTCGTCGATGATATAGATCTTGTAGCGCGCGGACGCAGCGCGATAGCGGACGCTGTCGATGATCTCGCGGATGTCATTGACACCGGTGCGGCTGGCGGCGTCCATCTCCATCACATCGACATGGCGGCCCTCCATGATGGCTACGCAGTGTTCACATTGACCGCAGGGTTCGGTGGTAGGGCCGCCGCTGCCATCGGGACCGATGCAGTTCATACCCTTGGCTATGATCCGAGCGGTCGTCGTCTTGCCGGTACCGCGGATGCCGGTCATGATGAAGGCCTGCGCGATCCGGTCCGCCTCGAAGGCGTTTTTCAGAGTGCGCACCATGGCATCCTGACCGACTAGATCGGCAAAGGTTTCGGGGCGGTATTTGCGGGCAAGAACCTGGTAGGCGGGGCTGGGCGTCTCGGTCATGTCTGCTCTGTCGGATTCGCGTTACGCCGCAGCGTAGAGGCCCCCGCCGCCCGCGTCCACAGCCGGCCGGGACGATTTTCATTTTGGAATGCGTGGGTATGCGGCTAAAATCCACTCTATTCTATTTACTGGACCAGTATGTTGTTGGGTGAAGTTTGTTTGGGGGGAGATTATGTCGCAACTGGTGGTTTATGCGTTGCAGGTTGGCGGAGGCACCTTGGCCTTGTCATCGATGCCCGGGCGCGGAGGCACTTATACCGAAGACCTCGATCTTATCGCAGACTGGAAGCCGGGACTTGTGATCTCGATGACGACTGAGGTCGAGATGATTCAGGATGGTGCGCGGAATTTTGGCGCTGATATTCAGGGGCGTGCCAGCAGATGGGTGCATTTGCCGATCGAAGATTTTGGCACGCCACCCAAAGAGATTTTGGACCGCTGGCCCCGCGTTGGCGCGACTGCCCGTCAGGCGTTGTCAGGTGGTGGCCGTGTGCTAGTGCATTGCCGTGGTGGCTGTGGCCGATCCGGGATGGTGGTTCTGCGTCTGATGGTTGAATGCGGTGAACGGCCTGAGGCGGCATTGAAGCGATTGCGTACGGTGCGTCCTTGCGCAGTCGAGACAAATGCCCAGATGCTTTGGGCCGTTGAACCGGCCCGTGTTCAAGCCGTTTGACGGCTTAGACACCAACATGTGGCGAGATTTCGCCACCGTTGTGCTGCACCAGAAGCGAAGCCTCAAGCATGGCGCAAGGAGGATTCCTTAGCAGGTCTGCGGGTAGGCTGCGGTACTCGGTTCCGAACATCATGTCTGCGTAGTCATCCAGCCGGCCGGTATCGATTTCAGGATCGGTTCCGCAGAATACACGTATCTGGTCGCATTGGGCGCGAAAGCGGGCGGTACATCCCTCTGGGCAGTGCGACAGGTCAATACTGCCTTCAATCTCAAACCCAGATTTTGTGACCGGTTTTGTGGTGGACATGGCCTGCGTCAGAGCCCGCGCCATTTGCGCCAGTGCGGGGCAGGTTGCCCCAGTACGTTGGCACACGGTCGCCGCGAATTCGTGCGTTTTAGTCTTCCAGATCATCAATGCGCCCTCCGCGCGCAGGGCGAGGGCGTGGCACAGGTTGGTCGGTGCAGAGCACGATCAAACCCGTCCCGGACACCCCGCCCGAGTTTCGGTTCTACATCTGATGGCAGGTCTCCTGACTTGCGGGTCATCGCTTTGCCGACCTTCCCAGCCTTCAAGGCCAGTGGTATCTCGGCATTGCTCTCCGCTTACAGTTGCGGGGGCAGTCTCGGACTAGGTTCTTTCCGGTTTTCTCCGTGCAGAACCGCACCGTGTTCCCTTTTCATCCCGGCCCGATTGGGCGCGAGAACCATCGCGACATGGCTATCGGCTGCGCCGTGCCCGAGTCAAGAAGATTGCGTCAGGCAAGTGACGTACGGTCCAGCCACGTCAACCTTGACTTGAGGCGCTTCGGGTGAACTGATCAGTTCAGTCGGTATTGGAGGGCACCATGTTGGACACGCAGCAGGCGGTTGTGACCGAGGATTTTCAGATCCCGTCCGACCCGGCAATGTTGTCGGCGCGGCTTTACCGTCCGGTTGCCGACCCCGAAAAGGTGGTCGTCATAAACGGTGCGACTGGGGTGCCGAGGGATTACTATCAGCACTTCGCCCGATGGCTCGCCGAAGAACAGGGCATGGCCTGCCTGACCTATGACTACCGGGATTTTGGTCACTCTTTGGTGGGTTCGCAAAAGCGGTCAAATGTCACCATGGCCGATTGGGCGTTGATCGACATTCCAGCCGCCCGGGCCGAGATGCGCCGACGGTTTCCACAGGCCAAGCTATGGAGCATCGGTCATTCCTTGGGCGGAATGTTTGGCCCGATCCAACCCGATATCGATCAGATCGACAGGATGATCTGTGTCTGTTCGGGTCTGGTAACGCTGGCGGATCACCCTTGGCCTTATCGCGCTTTGGCGGCGTTGTTCTGGTATGGTCACGCGCCGCTGGTGGTCAAGGCGCTTGGCTACCTGCCCGGACGGTTGGTCGGGTTTGGATCGGACCTGCCTGCCCAAGTCTATTGGCAATGGCGCAAATGGTGCACCGCCCCCAAAAGCTATGTGCCAGAGATCGGCACGACACTGCCCGCCGCCCGCTGGAAAGACTTGGGCAAACGTGTCGATCTGTTTACCTTCGCAGATGATGAAATGGTGCCGCCGGATGCTGTCTGGCGTCTTGCCGATCTCTATGGACCCAAAGCCGGGCGCCATCTGCTTGCACCAAGCGAATTAGGAGTGTCCAAGATCGGCCATATCGGTGCATTCGCAAGACGGAATGCGGCAGTCTGGCCTAGACTGATCGCCTGATAGCGCTGGGCACCGGTAGGTCGGTGCCCAGCTTCGTTATAGCCCTTTACGGGATTTTTTCTCGTGCATCACGCTGCGCACCATCTTGCCGAACGCCTTGTCGCGGGCGCGGGCCTGCGCCACCGAAGCGGAATTGTGTTGGTCTTCGCGCCGCAGCTTGCGCCAGCGGTCCAGCCGCGCGGGATCAAGCGTACCAGCGTCGATTGCCGCCTGCACCGCACATCCGGGCTCGGTCTCGTGCTGACAATCCGAGAAGCGGCAATTCAGGCTGAGGTCTGAGATGTCCGAGAACACCTCATCCAACCCCTCTTGCGCATCTAGCAGACGTAACGCGCGCATGCCGGGCGTATCGATCAGCCAGCCGCCATTGCGCATGCGATGCAAGGCGCGTGAGGTTGTTGTGTGCCTGCCGCGCGCATCGTCTTCGCGAATACCTGCGGTGGCCTGATCCTGCCCCGTCATCCCGTTGGCGAGCGTCGTTTTCCCAACGCCGGATGATCCAAGCAAGGCGCTGGTTTGTCCTTTCGGACACCACGACAGAACTTGTTCGAGATCGCCGTGATCCAGCGCGTTGACCGCAAGTACCGTCAGAAACGGGGCGAGCGATTGGGCTTGATCTACATAAAGGCTCGGATCATCGCACATGTCCGATTTGGTCAGAACGACCACCGGATAGCAGCCTGCCTGATGTGCCAGCGCAAGATACCGCTCCAATCGTGGCATATTGAAATCGGCGTTGCAGGAACTAACGATGAACAGCACATCAACATTTGCAGCAATCAGCTGCGCCGCTGCCCCTGTACCTGCGGCCCGGCGCTGCAGCAGGCTGCGCCGGTCCAGCACTCGGCGTATGCGTTTGTTTTCATCCGCCAGAACCCAATCCCCAACGGCATATGCGCCGGTTGATTGATCCAGAGATAACAAAGGCGATTCACCTTCAGGGCTCAGCCCGATCAGTCGATCCCGGTGTACGGCCGAGATGCGATACGGTAGAAGTGACGGATCAGCCGCATGCTGAGCCGCGAAATGAGAGGACCATCCGAGGTCCGATAAGGAAAGTAACATTGGTCTGCCTGTGATCAGAAACAGCAATCCCGCCGGATGGCAATCGCGCATCCGCTGGTGATGTGTTCAGGCAGTCAGTTGATCGGAAAGGATCAGAACCGGTCTGCCCGAAGGGAATTTGCTACAATCATAAACGCCCTCCTGCGGCTGATGGGTTCTAAGTGAGAGGTTGGACATCGACCCAAGCGGGGCTCGTTGTGGCTGCTTCCTTCCGGACCTGACCAGGTTGGCGAGGCGCTCGCCCGCGCCAACCTCTCAAAGCCGATATAGGTGCATCCCCTGAAAATGGCAACCCGTCAGAAGGTCAGATGAATACGCATGAAACCATCCGCATCGTCGGGCAGAATGCGTGGATGATACTCAGCAAGCTCTGCAACATGGTGTAGCGCGCGCGGCCCCGTTGTCAGGATCGCGCCCTGCCTTTGGTTTGGTACAAAAGAAAAGGGGCGCGGTGCATGTGCAAGTGGGTCGGCGGGCAGTGTGCCAGCGACGTATTTGCATAGAATATCCTGTATGCTGATCTGAGGCAGGTCAATCATACGGGCTTGTCGCGCAATTGGAAAATGACCACCGCCATTGGCGCGGTAGTTATTGGTGGCGACAAGGAAACTCTGGTCAGGCGCAATCGGCTGCCCATCGAATTCCAGGTTGCGTATGCGGGAAAATGCCGGATCAATCACTCGACCGAGCGTATCGAACCGCGCCGGTTGCGAAAGATCGATCTGGTAGGTGACGCCATGCAGGACATCGAAGTTGAAGCCCGTGCGCTGAGGATCGGCAAGATCGATCGGGGCGTCTGATCCAAGTTGATGGAACAGCCCGGCTGACATCTCAAGCCAGTCCCGAATCTGAGAACCTGAGGCCAGCACCGCGCGCAATTCATTAGGAAAGACACTGAGATCGGCGATATGTCGAACTGAAATCTCACCTGAGGGGATATCCGTGTAGTACTTGCTTCCTGTGCGCCCGCCGAACTTTGCCGGGGCGGCTGACGATATGATAGGCAAATCTGCCCAGTCGGTATCGACCAAATGCGGGCGTAGGGCAGCGACCTGAGCCGCCGCAACCAAGGCCAGACCGCGATCCGGTAAGCAATATGAGAAGTAGCTGTGCAGCGTGTGTGGGATTGTGCCCACTGGCCTGGTCACCCTTTTGCGCGTCGCAGCGTGGCCGGTCGCAAACAGCTCTGTGATCCTTTGGCATTCGGGTATTTCTGTGCCCGATTGAGCGATTGCCCGCGCTTCGACATGGCTGCCTGTAATGCGCCAATCGCCGGTGGTATCTTTTTGCAGTGTCAGATCAATGATCCCAAGATGAGACCCGGCCCAACCCTGCATGACAACCGGCGTTCCATGGACAAGCCCCCGCGTACTGTCGACGAATGGATAACCATCATGCGCCTTTCCGGGCAGTGTCAGATGGGTGTGGCCTGCGACGACGGCATCAATCAGCGGCATCTCGGCCAGCGGGATGATCGCGTTTTCCATATCCGGCTCGGCCATTGCCGATCCCAGTCCGGTATGCGCAAGGGCGACAATCAGGTCGCAACCTTGCACGCTGAGATCTTCAGCAGCGCGCCGCGCAGCGGCCAGAATGTCTGTTACCACGACCCGGTCCGTTAGCAGATGTGCTTCCCACTGTGCGGTTTGAGAGGGCAAAACAGAAAGAACCCCGATGCGGATTGCGGTGTCCTGTCCATTTAGTCTGACAACCCGATGCAGAATCGTGTGTGCACCCCAACCTTGTTCGGTCTGAGTGGTTTGCATATTGCTGCAAATCATTGGGCAGGCGGTTTGGCGAGCGATGCGATTGACGAGTTCCAGCCCAAATCCGAAATCGTGATTACCCAATCCGATCGCGTCATAGTTCAACGTGTTGAACGCGCGTGGCAGGGGATGGGCGTCTGGCACGTTTTCAGCTGCCCAGTTGCCAAATGGCGTTCCCTGCAGGCTATCACCATTGTCAAACAACAGCACAAGGGCGTCATCGCGTTCAGCCTGTCTGCGCGCCTCGTGAATCAGGCTGGCGGTACGGGTCAAACCAATCGCGGGTTCGGGGCGATCCGAATAGTAATCATATGACGTCAGGTGCATGTGTAGATCGGATGTAGCAAGGATTCGAATCCGTGCGCTATCACCCGCATCTCTTCGTCGTCGCATTAAATGCTTTGATTTCAATATCTTCAACTTCTAGCTGTCAGTGTGCCAACGTTTCCACCATGAGGTCGATTTAATGCAATTTCCGGGGCGATGCTGCGGTCATTCCGCGGCAGGGTCGAAAAATGTTTGGTCGATACCCGTTGCACGATCAGGTAAGACGTGGCAGCCCTTTGCGCGGCAGTCAGGAACGGCAGGCATGAAACGCGCAGAACAGGTGACATTTGGCGGCTCGGCACTGGATCGGGCGGGTTTGCTGCGCGGCGACGCGGACAAACTGGCACAGGTTTATCGTGACCCTTTGGCAACATGTGTGTTGCTGTGGCGTGGCAAACTGTTGGTTGAGGGTGAGGCACTGGACCGGCTCGTCCGGCTTCCGATGACGCACAAGATTCTCGAACAAGGCCCGGGCGGTGTGATCGAGCAACCGATTTTCCTTGGAAAATCCGAGGATGGATCGCCGCTTTTTGCCATGGACATCTCGGGCTGGGCGGCTGAAGGGCTGGATTTATCCGGTGTCGGAGATTTTGTCGATCGCAGCGAACAGCAGCACCCTGATCTGCCCGAGGGGTGTGTCTTTGCCGAGCTGCGCCGCATCATGACACGCCTCAACCCACGAGACGCAGAGATTGCGGCAACCGCCAAGGCGGTGATCGGCTGGCACGAAACGCATCAATTCTGTGCCCGATGTGGTGCCCGCAGCGAGATGTCTCAGGGTGGATGGCAGCGCAGTTGCCCGGCCTGCGGCGGCCAGCATTTCCCGCGCACCGATCCTGTGGTCATCATGTTGATTACCCATGGCAATTCGGTGCTGATGGGGCGCTCTCCGGGCTGGCCTGAAGGCATGTATTCGCTTTTGGCTGGTTTTGTTGAGCCCGGTGAAACGCTGGAAGCCGCTGTGCGGCGTGAAGTGATGGAAGAGGCGGGCGTGCCCGTGGGTGCGGTGAGCTATCTCGCAAGCCAACCCTGGCCCTTTCCCGCATCCCTGATGTTTGGATGCGCAGGCGAGGCGTTATCGCGCGATATCCAGATCGATCCGGTCGAGATCGAGGATGCGATCTGGGTCACACGGACCGAGATGATGCAGGCCTTCGCTGGGGATCACCCTAAGCTGTTGCCTGCCCGAAAAGGTGCGATTGCGCACTTTTTGTTGCAACACTGGCTTGCAGACACGTTGGACTGACGAGAAACTGAACCCAATCTAGGGCAGAGAAAAGCAATCATGCAGTTTTCAGCGCAGGAAGATATCGATGTCCCAATCGAGACGGTCTTCAACATGGTCTCGGATTTTGAACGCTTCGAACGCAAAGCCTTGCGGCGCGGGGTCGATGTGCGTCGGGTCACGGGGTCGGTTGTGCCGCAGGCCGGAATAACCTGGGAGACCGAATTCAAGATACGTGGCAAGCCACGTCATATCATTATCGAGATGACTGAATGCGACCGCCCGTCCTTGATGCGGTTCCAGTCCAGCAGCAAGGGAATGAACGGCGACACGGTGATCGAGCTTTTGGCGCTTTCCCAACGTCGGACACGGCTGCGCGTTGAAACATCGCTGGGTGCGAAAACGCTGCCCGCCCGCCTATTGCTTCAATCCCTGAAGTTAGGGCAATCCCGATTCAGGCGGCAGTTCCAGACCCGTCTCAGCGAATTCGCGCGCGATATGGAGGAACGACACCTCCATGGTGTCTGACAACCGAGAAGTAGATGAGCACTTTAACGAGACCGATCATACGCGACGCTGTCGAAGCCGATGCGGATGGCTTGTCCGGTGTGCTAACAGCGCTTGTAACGGCCGGAAAGCGGACCAAGCCCGCCGACAGCGCCTTTGCACTGACGCATTACATCTGCGACCCTGAGCGGATTCAGTGTAGCCTTACCGTTGCGCCGGACGGACAGATACTGGGTTTCCAGTCGTTGAAGCTTGCCACCCGAAACAACACGTATGGCGTTGCGGTCGGGTGGGGCATCATTGGGACGCATATCAAACCGTCCGCTGCGCGATGTGGTATCGGTCGGGCGTTGTTCAAACGTTCTCTTCAAGCCGCTAGGCAGCAGGGATTGCCCGCTATCGATGCTACGATCGGGGCCAATAATTTCGACGGCCTTGGCTATTATGAGGCGATGGGATTCAGAGAGTATCGGCAGATGGATGGCGCGATATGCAAGGTCTTTCGCATGGGGACCGGAGTGACCAACCCGTAGTCCGCCGCACTTTCAGGATGTCGCACCGAAGGACTCAAGTTACCGTTCTAAGCTGCAAGCGTAGCTGCCCCGCCTATCCAGGCCGTTCCTTTGAAGGGGCGAGCCGATTGCCTGCACTATCCACGAGGTTGCGCCGCCGGATAAACACCGAGGACTTCTACGTTGGTGGTAAAATGCTCAAGCTCATCCATCGCCAGTTGCACATTTCGATCGCCTGGATGACCCACGATATCGGCATAGAACTGGGTCGCGGTGAAGGACCCGTCGACCATATAGCTTTCCAGCTTGGTCATGTTGATTCCGTTGGTGGCAAATCCGCCCATCGCTTTGTACAGCGCCGCCGGGATGTTACGCACCTGAAAGACAAAACTTGTGATCATGCCGTGATCACCACGGCGCGATTCGTCGGCCTCACGAGACATCACCAGAAAACGGGTCGTGTTGTCGCCCTGATCTTCAATGTGACGGGCCAAAACGTTGAGGCCGTAAATCTCACCTGCCAGCTCACTGGCTAACGCTGCGGAGTGTTTGTCGCCGATCTCGGCGACCTCGCGTGCGGCACGAGCATTATCCGGGCTGACCCTGCCACGAATTCCGTGTTGCTTCAGGAAACCTGCGCATTGTGGTAGCAAGACGAGGTGGGAATGCGCCTCAGTGATATCCTCCAGAGTCGCGCCCGGTACGCCCAACAGGTTGATGTGCACGCGCACAAATGCTTCGTCGATGATGTGCAGCCCGCTATGCGGAAGCAGGCGGTGAATATCGGCCACACGACCATAGGTGGTATTTTCCACCGGTAGCATGGCCAGATCAGCCTCACCTGAGCGCACTGATTCGATCACATCTTCGAAAGTGCGGCAGGGCAGGGCGTCCATATCCGGGCGTGCGTTCCGGCAGGCTTCGTGACTGTATGCGCCGGGTTCTCCCTGAAATGCTATGCGATTGGTCATTTGGTCGTTTCCGTGCAACAAGTTCTTGAATTGGGCGTTTAGTCGCGGTGTCTATACCTTGCGTCTTCTCAGGGGAAGCCTTAGACACCCCGCAGACAGCTGAAATGGACACGCGATCAAAATGTTCGACACGATGACAGTTACCAAAGCCGCAGCCGGCTTGTTTGGCACCTTCCTGGTGTTGCTTCTGGCAAAATGGGGGGCGGATGTCCTCTATAGCTCTGACAGCCATCTTGCCGAAGCTGCTTACATTATCGAAACCGAAAGCTCGGGCGAAAGCGCGGACGGCGAAGAAGTGGTCTTCGAGGATATGTTGGCTGCAGCCGACCCTGAAAAGGGCGCACGTGTATTCCGCAAGTGCACCGCCTGCCACAAGTTGGAAGACGGCGCCAATGGTACAGGTCCTTACCTTTACGGTGTCGTAGATCGCCCGGTTGCCTCAGCTAAAGGCTTTACCGGTTATTCGGCCTCGATGCAGGCGCATGGTGGCAACTGGACACCCGAAGCCCTGGACGCGTTCCTGGAACGCCCAAGCGCCTATATCTCGGGCACTTCGATGAGCTTTGCTGGCCTGAAAAAACCACAAGAACGCGCCGATCTGATTGCGTATCTGCAGACCATCGGCAACTGATCTGTTGATCAGATTTGCAGGATTTAAAGCCGCTGCCTTGCGCAGCGGCTTTATTTTTTTGTCTGAGAAGAACTTCACAAAGCGTTCACGCATTCTAAACTTGCAACTGACAGTGCTGGACCTTTAGCTGGCGGGCACGACAATGAAGATGACAGAAATTCAGAGGACGAGCCTGATGAAACCCCTGCTGCCCCAGATGCGCTTTACCGGAATTCACGCTTGGGCTGCGGCTTTTGGGATTTCGGCGACACTGGTTCTGGGCAGCAGCGATCCTGCCCGTGCCAATGAAGAGGGCGTCACGCGTAGCCACGGGTATTCCTATTTCGGAAATCTGGATTATCCGGCCGACTATCCGTACTTGAACTACGTCAACCCAGACGCACCAAAGGGCGGAGAGCTGTCTTTATCGGGCTCAGGTACGTTTGATTCCCTGAACCCTTATTCGCGCAAGGGGCGGGCAGGCGCTTTGACTACGCTTCAATATGACCCGCTGATCGAAAGTACCGCGGACAGTGTCGGGCAGTATTATGGGGTTGTTGCGGAAAGTATGGAATATGACGAAGGGCGCAATTATGTGATCTTCAATCTGCGCCCCGAAGCTATGTTCTGGGATGGCACCCCGGTGACTGCCGAAGACGTCGTCTATAGTCATCGTTTGTTCATTGAGCAGGGTTTGCCGTCTTATGCGCAAGCCGTCGGGCGCATGGTTACAGGGGCTGAAGCTCTGGATGACCACACTGTAAAATTTACTTTTAGTCCGGATGTCACCCGGCGCGGGTTGATCGAAACCGTCGGGTCGACCCCGGTATTTTCAAAAGCCTGGTTCGAGGCCGATGAAAGCCGTCGTCTGGACGAACCGCGGCTGGAGGTCGCCGTTGGTTCAGGTCCTTACAAACTGGACAGCTATGACATCAACCGTCGTATAGTCTACAAGCGTCGCGACGATTATTGGGGCAAGGATCTGCCGATCAACATAGGCCGCAACAATTACGACACTATCCGGATCGAGTATTTCGCGGATCAAACCGCCGCCTTCGAAGGGTTCAAGGCGGGCGAATACACGATGCGTATCGAAAGTGACCCCAAGCTCTGGGCCTCTAGTTACGATTTCCCGAAACTCAGCGAAGGGTTTGTCGTGCAGGACGAGATCGTGGATGGTAGCCCACCGACGCCGTCGGGTTTCGTTTTCAATCTGGGCAAGCCTCAATTTGCCGACAAGAATGTGCGTAAAGCGCTGGCGCTGGCGTTCAATTTCGAATGGGCAAATGAATCGCTGATGTTCGGTCTGAACGCACCGCGCAGTTCATTCGTGCAGGGGACACATCTTGAAGCGACAGGCGTGCCGGAGGGTGCCGAACTGGCGTTTCTGGAAACGCTGGGTGACGTGGTTCCGGCCGAGGTGTTCAGCGAGCCTGCGCTTGTCGTCCACGAATCCAATCCAGCTCGGTTGAACGACCGTCGCAATTTGCGGCAAGCCTCGAAACTGCTGGACGAGGCTGGTTGGCCCGTCGGCGACGGCAATCTGCGCCGCAATGCCGATGGGCAGACGCTGAAGGTCAATATTCCGTATGCGTCGAGCATTCCAACCTCGACCGCCACCATGATCGAGACCTATGTGCAGAACCTGCAGTCGATCGGTGTGGATGCTTCGGCCGAGAAGGTAGATCCTTCTCAATTCACCCTGCGGCGGCGTGAGCGTGATTATGATATGGTATATTCGAACCGCTATGGCTCGTTCCTGTCGACCGGCGGGGGTCTCAGTCAGATGTACGGATCGGAAGAAGCCGCGTTTAGCTTGTTCAACCCTGCCGGTCTTGCCAGCCCACTTGTTGACGCTGTGATCGAAGCGTCATTCGACACGACAAATCAGGCGGAACAGGATGCTGCGCTGATGGCGTTGGATCGTGTCTTGCGTTATGAGTTCTTCGTCATTCCCGATGGGTATGTGGCGGATTACTGGACGGCTTATTACGACATGTACGAATACCCTGAAAACCTGCCTCCATTCTCGCTTGGGTATCTCGATCTGTGGTGGATCAACCCCGAGAAAGAGGCTGACCTGAAAGCGAAAGGCGCGCTGCGATAACATGGGCGCCTATATCCTAAGACGCCTGTTGCTGGTCATTCCGACCCTTCTGGGCATCATGATCGTCAACTTCACGCTGGTGCAGTTCGTGCCCGGTGGTCCCATTGAACAGATCATTGCGCAGATCGAAGGGCAGGGCGACGTCTTTGCTGGGTTCGCCGGTGGTGGCGATGCCGGAGCCGGGGCCGAGCCCGCAGGTGGTGCCTTTGATGACAAATACGTCGGTGCGCGTGGCCTTCCGCCCGAATTCATCGCTGAACTGGAAAAAGAGTTTGGCTTCGACAAACCGCCACTGGAACGCTTTCTAGGCATGATGGGCAACTACCTGACGCTGGATTTTGGCGAGAGCTATTTCCGCTCGATCAGTGTGATTGATCTGGTGCTGGAAAAGATGCCGGTGTCTATTTCGCTGGGTCTGTGGTCGACGCTGATCGCCTATCTGGTCTCGATCCCGCTAGGTATCCGCAAGGCGATCAAGGACGGGTCGAGCTTTGATACTTGGACCAGCGGTGCGATCATCGTGGCCTATGCTATCCCCGGTTTCCTGTTTGCCATTCTGCTGCTGGTGTTGTTCGCCGGTGGCTCTTACTGGCAGATTTTCCCGCTACGGGGTTTGACCTCGGACAATTGGGACAGCCTCAGCCTGTTTGGAAAGATTACTGACTATTTCTGGCACATCGCTTTGCCGATAATCGCGCTGACCATCTCGGCCTTTGCGACGCTGACGCTGCTGACCAAGAACTCGTTTCTGGATGAGATCAAGAAGCAGTACGTGATGACCGCTCGCGCCAAGGGTTTGAGTGAAAGCAAGGTGCTGTATGGTCATGTCTTCCGCAACGCGATGCTGATCGTGATTGCAGGTTTCCCTGCTGTATTCATTGGTGTGTTCTTCGGTGGATCGATCATCATCGAAACCATTTTCTCGCTCGATGGTCTTGGGCGTCTGGGCTTTGAGGCGGCAGTGGCGCGCGACTATCCGGTGATTTTTGGTACGCTTTTCATATTTGGCCTGATGGGGCTGGTCGTCGGCATTATCAGCGATCTGATGTATGTGCTCGTTGACCCGCGTATCGATTTCGAAAAGCGGGAGGGGTAAATGGCACTCTCCCCTCTCAATCAGCGCCGTTGGCGCAATTTCCGGCGCAATGGCAGGGCGTTCTGGTCGCTGATCATCTTCTCGGTGTTGTTCGGCCTATCGCTGTTTGCCGAGTTCATCGCCAACGACAAACCGATCCTGGTAAAGTACCGGGGTGAAATCTACACGCCTGTCTTCAACTTTTACGCTGAAACGGAATTCGGAGGCGATTTCCAGACCGAGGCGATCTATCGCGACCCCGAGGTCATGTGCCTGATCGATAGCGGCGGATTGGATCAGTGCTTCGACGACCCCGAAGGTATCATCGACGAAATCAAGGCGGGCACGTTCGAAGCGGATGGGTTTGAGCGAGGCTGGGCCATCTGGCCTCCAATCCCGTATTCCTTCAACACCAGCGTGGACCGCCCGGGCGCTGCACCGCTGCCGCCTAATGGTCAGAATCTGCTCGGCACTGACGACACCAAGCGAGATGTGCTAGCTCGTGTCATCTATGGCTTCCGCCTGTCGATCCTGTTCACTTTACTCGTCACCGGCGTGGCCAGTCTGATCGGCATTTTTGCTGGGGCCATTCAGGGGTTCTTTGGCGGTTGGCTGGATCTGATCTTCCAACGTATTATCGAGATCTGGTCGGCGACACCCTCGCTTTATGTCATTATCATCATGTTCGCGATTCTTGGGCGAAGTTTCTGGCTCTTGGTGATTCTGATGATCCTGTTCAGTTGGACCGGACTGGTGGGCGTCGTGCGCGCTGAATTCCTGCGGGCACGAAATTTGGAGTATGTCCGTGCCGCGCGGGCGCTGGGCGTGGGTAACATGACGATCATGTTTCGCCACATGCTGCCTAATGCGATGGTCGCCACGCTGACCTTCATGCCGTTCATCGTGACCGGAACCATCGGTGGGCTGGCTTCGCTGGACTTCCTTGGCTTCGGTTTGCCGTCTTCAGCCCCGTCGCTTGGAGAGTTGACTTTGCAGGCGAAACAGAACCTTCAGGCACCGTGGCTGGCCTTCACTGCCTTCTTCACCTTTGCCATCATGCTGTCGCTGTTGGTCTTCATTTTTGAAGGCGTCCGCGATGCGTTTGATCCCAGAAAGACCTTCTCATGAGCCTTTTGGATGTGAACAACCTCAAGGTCTCGTTCCGGCAGGACGGGCAGGTGAGTGCGGCAGTCAAAGGCGTGTCCTTTACCGTCGACCGGGGTGAAACGGTGGCTTTGGTGGGCGAATCCGGCTCGGGCAAATCCGTTACGGCGTTGAGCACTGTGTCGCTGCTGGGTGATAGCGCAATTGTCGAAGGCTCGGTCACTTATGAAGGGCAAGAGATGATCGGCGCGTCCGAAGACAGGTTGATGGACGTGCGCGGCAACGACATTAGTTTCATCTTTCAGGAGCCGATGACCTCGCTCAATCCATTGCACACGATCCAGAAACAGATGGCGGAATCGCTGGCTCTGCATCAGGGCGTTACCGGCGATGAGGCGCGGGAACGGATTGTAGAACTGCTGACCAAGGTCGGCATCCGAGACCCCGAGGAGCGGCTGGACAGCTATCCGCACCAGTTGTCCGGCGGGCAGCGTCAACGCGTGATGATCGCGATGGCGTTGGCGAACAAGCCGGACATTTTGATCGCGGATGAGCCGACAACGGCGCTGGACGTCACCATCCAGGCGCAGATTCTGGAGTTGCTGGCCGAACTGCAAAAGTCCGAGAACATGGGTATGTTGTTCATCACCCATGACCTTGGCATCGTCCGCCGCATCGCCGACCGGGTTTGCGTGATGAAGGACGGTGAAATTGTCGAAGCCGGAGTGACAACGGAGATTTTCGACAACCCGCAACACCCCTATACTCGCAAGCTTCTGGAGGCCGAGCCGTCCGGGCACCCCGACCCGGTGGCCCCGGATGCCGAAGAGGTAGCCCGCACCGATCACCTGAAAGTCTGGTTCCCGATCCAGCGCGGTTTCCTGAAACGGACCGTAGGCTATGTGAAGGCCGTCAACGACGCGACCCTCAGCGTCCGTGCCGGGGAAACGATTGGGATCGTGGGGGAGAGCGGCTCGGGCAAGACGACGCTGGCGCTGGCGATCATGCGTCTGATCGCGTCCGAGGGCGGGATCACTTTCCGCGACCAGAATGTGCGCCGCTGGTCAACGCGCGAGTTGCGGCGGTTGCGCAAGGACATGCAGATTGTATTTCAGGATCCGTTCGGCAGCCTCAGCCCGCGGATGACCTGCATGCAGATCATCGCCGAGGGGCTGGCCATCCATAAGGTCGATCCTCATCGCGCCCCGCGCGATCTGGTGGCCGAAGTGATGAACGAGGTCGGATTGGACCCCTCTGCGATGGACCGCTATCCGCATGAGTTTTCCGGCGGGCAACGCCAGCGGATCGCCATCGCCCGCGCCATGGTGTTGCGGCCCAAGCTGCTGGTTCTGGACGAGCCTACAAGTGCGCTGGACATGACCGTGCAGGTGCAGATCGTTGACCTGCTGCGTGACCTGCAAAGGAAATACGGGCTGGCCTATCTGTTTATCAGCCACGACCTGAAGGTCGTGCGCGCGATGTCACATAACGTAATCGTCATGCGAAACGGCGATGTCGTCGAGATGGGCGCTGCCGAAGATTTGTTCGAACACGCCCAGACCGACTACACCCGCGAACTGATCGCGGCAGCGGGCTGATACGCAGCCCGCGCCTTCGATGTCAGGCTATTTCCTTGTTTTTGGCTGACGCGGGAACGGGGCCGCGCAGTTCTTCATAGTGATCGAATTGCAGTTTGACCCAACCGGTGCCACGGGTGGCACTGGCGAGGGTTCGGTGCAGTTCATCTTCCGCAACGGCGGGGAGTGTCGCATTGAAGATTTCCCAGCCTGAGGCGTTGGGGTTGCCTTCGAAACCTAGGACTTGTCCCTGCAGCGAGCTGATCGTTGGAACGAGATCGCCTACGAAGGTTGACGGCAGATGGATCTCGGCGTTCAGGATCGGTTGCAGCACGACTGGTTTCGCTTCGGGCAGCGCTTCACGCACCGCGTTCTTGCCAGCGGTGCGGAAGGCATAATCCGAACTGTCCACGTTATGGTGCTTGCCGTCGCTGAGCGTCACCTTAACGTCCACCACAGGGAAACCTTCGGGGCCTTCGACCAGTGCGTCCTTGGCCCCGTGTTCAACCGAAGGAATGTAATTCCGGGGTACGGCCCCACCTTTCACCACTTCCTCGAACTGGAACCCCGAGCCGCGCGGCAGCGGAGCGATGGATATGACCACATCGGCAAACTGCCCCGCACCGCCGGATTGCTTGCGGTGGCGATGGCGATGATCGACCCTTGTGCGAATGGTTTCGCGATAGGCGGTTCCGGCGGCCTCGGCCTCGATCTCGATGCCAAAATCCTCGGCGAGTTTGGCGGTCACGCGCCGCATATGCTGCGGACCTTGTGAGCCCAGAATGGAATGACCGCTCAGCTCGTCTTGCTCCAGATGCAGGCCGGGGTCGATCTCAACCAGCCGGGTCAACGCATTCGACAGGCGCACGTCGTCTCGCTCATGCGCAGGTGATACGACCTGACGATGCGCGGCAGGATGGGATGAGGCCCATTCCGGCAACGGCGTTGCCGCCGCGCTGTCATAGATGAAGCCAGGATTAAGGTGGTCGGATTTGACAGCAAGGCCAATATGTCCGGCTTCAAGCGCGCTGATCTGTGTCTTGGCGTCCAAGGTTGTCAGATTTCCAACAGTTTCGCCACCAAGGGATTCATGTGCTTTCACGCCGTCGCCCAGACCGCGCAAAACGGTGATCTTGCCGATATGCTTCTTCACATCCGCAAAGCCGGCAATGGCACAGGCGTTTTCTTCGGCCTCATCCCGGTCAGCTGCAATTTTGAATTCCGGTGCTTCATGACGCAGCGCTTTCATCAAGCGGGTCAGACCGTTGCCATGGCTCGCGGCACCTAGGCAGGCCGGGATAAGCTGATGGTTCTGCAAGACCTGTGCGGCCAGCTCGTAGACCTCGTCGCTTGGGGGCTGTTTGTCCTCAATCAGTTGCTCCAGCAGATTGTCATCGAAATCCGATAGGGTCTCCAACAACTCAGTGCGTGCTTCCTGTTCGCGGTCTTCCGCTGATTGCGGTAGCTCGATCAGGGCCGAGGGCTGCCCCTCCTGATACTTCCAGGCGCGCTCCGAGATCAGATCGACTGCGCCGATAATGGTGTCTCCGTCGCGGATCGGCACCTGCCGCAGAGCGATGTGGTGGGCGCAATAGGTCTGCAGTGCAGCAACGATGTCGCGGATGCGACCGTTGGGGCTGTCCATGCGGTTGATGAATAAAAAACAGGGAATGCCCGCCTCTTCGACCAACCTTAGATACGGGGCACACAGAACGGCGGCATCCGGATCGGGTGGGACAACCACAACTGCTGCGTCCGAGATCGCCATGGCCGGGCCGACATAGGCTAGCGCATCGCCGCCTCCGTCCACGTCCACCGCGCACCACGGTTCGTTTAAATAAGAAAAACCGTGCAGATGCACGGTTCCGGCAACATCGAATGTGGTGGGCCGCCCGTCGAGGCGGCTGATCGCTTCGACCAAGGTGGATTTGCCCGATTGGCTGGGGCCGAGGACGGTGAAAACGCGCATGAGTGCTGTCCCTCTTTCAGGTTGCAGTATGGCTGCACGAAAAGGGCTGTCGAACGCATGCGCGTCGGCAAGAACTGTCTGCGTTTGCCTGCCTCAGGCTGTGAAGAGGTGGGTCTCTCCACCCCTTGAGTGTGGAGAAAACCGAAGGCATGCGTCAAGCCCCCGTGCCGGTTTGTAAGGGAAGGTCGCGAAAAACGACCTGCCGAAGAGTGTTCAGATAGCGGAACTATGCCCAGCCTTACTCAGATCATACGTGTCAAAGCTGCGCGCGATCATGCGGGTCAGCGCACGTGCTTCGGGCGGTATGAACAATCCGTTTTCATCCACGCGTAGCAACCCGTCGAAGGCCGCGTTTGCTGTTGCGTACATTTGCTGCAGTTCCGCAGTTGAAATGTCATAATCGCGCAGAATCTCGGCCGAGTTGATTTGGAAATCGCACATCAATGCTTCGATCAGACGCGACCGTAGAACATCCTGACCTTTGAACAAATGCCCGCGCGACGTCGAGAACCGCCCTTCGCGAATGGCCTTCGTGTGAGCCGAGGTTGCCGGTGCGTTCTGCGCATATCCTTGCGGGAAGCGTGAGATCGAGCTGGCACCCAAGCCAATCAGGATTGGGGCCTGATCGTCCGTGTAGCCTTGGAAATTCCGTTTCAATCGACCAGCGCGCAGCGCATGGGTCAGCCCATCGTCCTGCGTCGCGAAGTGGTCAATCCCGATCTCGGCATAATTGTCCCATAGGAACAGTCGCCGGGCGGTTTCAAAAAGTTCCAGTCGCTGTTCCGGTGTGGGCAGGGCATCTGATGGAATCAACTGCTGGCGCTTGGCCATCCACGGCACATGCGCGTAGCCATAGAGTGCGACCCGGTCAGGGTTCAGCGACAACAGCTTTTGCACACTTTCGGTCATGCGCGCCTTGGTCTGGTGGGGCAGGCCATAAAGGATGTCCGCATTCAGGCTGGATATACCACGCGCTCGGATCATCTCGGCTGCTTCGCGGGTGGTGTCATAGCTTTGAATGCGACCGATGGTTTTCTGGATTTCGTCGTCAAAATCCTGAACACCGATCGATGCGCGGTTCATCCCGGCTTCGGCCAGTGCATCCAGCCGGGCTTCGTCGATCTCATTCGGATCGATCTCGACGGAAAACTCGGCGTCTGGGCCTAAAGGCACAATCTCAAGGATTCGCGCGGCCAGATCCCGCATCAGGTCTGCATTCAACAGCGTCGGCGTGCCGCCGCCCCAGTGCAGCCGCGACAATGTAACACCCTCTGGCAGGCGTGCCGCCAGCAAATCCAGCTCGGCCTTTAGCACGTCGACATAGGCGATGACCGGGTTATCCGTCTGGGTGCCTTGTGTCCGGCAGGCGCAAAACCAGCACAGCCGACGGCAGAAGGGTACGTGGATGTAAAGCGAGATTGAACTGCCCGGAGCAATCCCGGAAATCCAGTCGCTAAACAGATCAGCCCCGACGTCATTGCTGAAGTGGGGTGCGGTGGGATAGCTTGTGTAACGCGGTACTTTCGCGTCAAAAAGTCCAAGCCGTGCCAGTTGAGGTTTCAGTGTCATAAAGATATGACTATAGCTGGAGGGCCCAGGGTACTTTGACCGAAATCAAATGGAAGCGCGAATGACACTCAAGGCCCAATTCGACCACACCAATTGCGCAGAATGCCCGATCCGGCATCGTGCGGTGTGCGCGCATTGCGAAAAGGACGAGCTGGAAGAGCTTGAGAACATCAAGTACTACCGCAGCTTTGAGGCGGGGCAGACGATCATCTGGTCCGGCGATCCGATGAATTTTGTCGGCTCGGTCGTGTCGGGAATCGCGTCTTTGACACAGACGATGGAGGATGGGCGCAGGCAAATGGTCGGCCTGCTGCTGCCCAGCGATTTCGTGGGTCGCCCTGGACGAGACAACGCGCCATACGACGTGGTGGCGACCACCGATCTGATGATGTGTTGTTTCCGCAAAAAGCCGTTCGAGGACATGATGATCACGACGCCGCACATCTCGCAGCGCCTGCTGGAAATGACGTTGGACGAATTGGATGCGGCCCGTGAGTGGATGCTGGTGCTTGGACGCAAGACCGCGCGAGAAAAGATTGCCAGCCTGCTTTCGATCATCGCGCGCCGGGACGCATCGATTCATCAAGCCGGAATGGTAGCTCCGATTGTCTTTGACCTGCCACTGACGCGCGAGGCGATGGCCGACTATCTTGGGCTGACCCTGGAAACTGTCAGCCGGCAGATTTCCGCCTTGAAGAAAGATCAGGTCATTACTCTGGAAGGTAAACGCCATGTAACAATCCCCGATATGGGGCGCCTAATGGAAGAGGCGGGCGACGATACCGATGGCGGATTTCTGGTCTGATGCCTCAGCCCGCCGCCCTCGAACAATTGGGAGTCCCTTATGGAATTTAGCGGTTTACTCGCCATGCTGTTCATCGGCGCGATTGCTGGCTGGCTTTCGGGAAAAATCATGGAAGGGCGTGGGTTCGGCCTGATCGGGAATATTATAGTCGGGATTGTCGGTGCGTTTCTGGCAGGCACGATCTTTCCAGCCCTGGGCTTTGCGGTTGGCGGAGGGCTCATCTCTTCGATCTTCTTTGCCACTATCGGCGCGGTGATCCTGCTGTTCCTGATCGGCCTGATCCGCAAGACATAAAGCCGCACCAGAGACGGGCGGCTTTTGCGTTTGTTGGCGTCGTCAGTGAGCCAGAAACACGGGGATTTCTGATTGCTCCAGCATATTGCGGGTCGCACCGCCCAAAATGGCCTCGCGAAAGCGCGAATGGCCATAGGCCCCCATAACGATCATATCGGCCTCGGTATCGGCAGCGTGGCGATTGAGGATGTCCGAGACGCGCGTCATGGTCTTGCTGAGCACGTCGATTTCGCACTTCACCCCATGTCGCGCCAGCATCTGAGATAGCAGACCGCCCGGGTCCGATCGATCCGGCCCATGACGCGGTGGATCAATCACAACAATCCGTGTGAGTTCGGCCTGCTTCAAGAATGGCAACGCGCGACGGATGGCGCGCATCGCTTCGACGCTTTCGTTCCAGCCCACCATGACGGTTTTTGGGGCCGAAATCGGTTTGTTATCATCGGGCACCAATAGCACCGGCGAATGGCCTTCGAACATGGCGGCTTCGACGATGGGTTCCGCTTCTGCGTCGCGGTCTTTTCCATAAGGTCGGGGCAATACTACGAGATCCGAAAAGCGTGCGCGGCGTGCGACATGTCGCCCGAGATCAGCGATCTGAGCTACCCCGTTTTCAGCGGACCAGCGCACGCCCGACTTACCCAGATAATCCTGAGCGTAGGCGAGTATCTCGTCCGCCTCGGCATTGGCGCGGCTCAGGGTCTCCTGCAGGATCAAAGCGTTTGCACCGGCATAATAATAACCGGTCTGACTGCGATCGACGCCAAGACACAACGCTTCGACATGGGCGTCCTGCCCTTCTGCCAATGCCACCATTTGTGCCAGTGCGTTCTGAGAAAGCTTGGTTTCCGTCATGACCGTAAGAAGAGATTTAAATGCCATGTCGACCTCATGTTTCCGGCGCTGTCCGTTGCCAGCGCGTGTCTGTTTCTGCAAAATACCTCTCACAGAAAACAGGGGCTTGTCTTGATGCAGATCAAAGCGTCAAAGGCGACCTCGCTGCATTACAGCATGCAGTCAAAAAGGTTTCGCGTGACACGAAGAATCGCGCGAGGCATGGCAAAGGGACGCAATATGTCAAATTACATCAAGCTGATCGTGCTTGGGCTGGTGGTGCTGTTCGCAGCCATCGGCTCTAACTACGCACGGGATTTGGCGTATCAGGTGCACGCAATTCTGGTGATGTTGATCGCCGGCGGTCTGTTCATCTGGACGCTTAGAAACACGGAAGAGCCAGATATCCTCGTCGACCGCTCTGGTGAGTATATGGATGATGTGATCCGCTACGGCGTGATCGCAACCGCATTCTGGGGGGTAGTCGGGTTCCTGGCGGGGACTTTTATTGCGTTCCAGCTAGCCTTTCCGGCGCTAAACTTCGAATGGGCGCAGGGCTATCTTAATTTCGGGCGTCTGCGGCCTTTGCATACATCGGCGGTTATCTTTGCCTTTGGCGGTAACGCATTGATCGCAACTTCGTTCTATGTCGTACAGCGCACCAGCGCTGCGCGACTTTGGGGTGGAAACCTGGCATGGTTCGTGTTCTGGGGCTATCAGCTGTTCATCGTGCTTGCGGCAACCGGTTATATACTTGGTGGAACGCAGTCGAAAGAATATGCCGAACCTGAATGGTACGTTGACCTGTGGCTGACTGTTGTCTGGGTTGCCTATCTGGCTGTTTATCTGGGCACGATCATCAAGCGGAAAGAGCCGCACATCTACGTGGCAAACTGGTTCTATCTGGCCTTTATCGTGACTGTCGCCATGCTGCACCTGGTCAACAACATGACCATCCCGGTCAGCATCTGGGGATCGAAATCGGTCATCGTCTGGTCTGGTGTTCAGGATGCCATGATCCAGTGGTGGTATGGCCACAACGCCGTGGGCTTCTTCCTGACTGCCGGTTTCCTGGGTATGATGTACTACTTCATCCCGAAACAGGCTGAGCGTCCAGTATTCAGCTACAAGCTGTCGATCATCCACTTCTGGGCGCTGATCTTCCTGTATATCTGGGCCGGCCCGCACCACCTGCACTATACCGCGCTGCCTGATTGGGCCTCGACCCTTGGCATGGTGTTCTCGGTGATCCTATGGATGCCTTCGTGGGGTGGTATGATCAACGGTCTGATGACCCTGTCGGGTGCATGGGACAAACTACGCACTGACCCAGTGATCCGGATGATGGTGATTTCGGTCGGCTTTTACGGCATGTCCACGTTCGAGGGACCGATGATGTCGATCCGCGCTGTGAACAGCCTCAGCCACTATACCGACTGGACTATCGGTCACGTACACTCGGGCGCGCTGGGCTGGAACGGAATGATCACCTTTGGTGCTCTTTACTTCCTGGTCCCTGTTCTGTGGAAACGTGAGCGTCTTTACTCGCTGCAGCTGGTCAGCTGGCACTTCTGGCTCGCCACCATTGGCATCGTTCTCTACGCGGCGTCGATGTGGGTCACCGGTATCATGGAAGGCCTGATGTGGCGTGAAGTGGATGCCAATGGCTTCCTGGTGAATTCGTTCGCTGACACCGTTGCTGCGAAGTTCCCGATGTATGTGGTGCGTGCGCTGGGTGGCGTGATGTTCGTCGCTGGCTCGCTGATCATGTGCTACAACCTGTGGATGACTGTACGGAAAGCGCCGGCCAAAGAGGCCAGCCTGACCGTCGCGGTCCCGGCTGAATAAGGAGGGCCGGAGCAATGGCAATTCTCGACAAACACAAGATCCTCGAGACCAACGCGACCCTCCTGCTGATCTTCAGCTTTCTGGTCGTGACCATCGGTGGCATCGTACAGATCGCGCCCCTGTTCTATCTTGAGAACACCATCGAGAAGGTGGAGGGCATGCGCCCTTACACCCCTCTCGAACTGGCGGGGCGTGAGGTTTATCTGCGCGAAGGCTGCTATGTTTGCCACAGCCAGATGATCCGCCCGATGCGTGATGAGGTTGAACGCTATGGCCACTACTCGCTGGCGGCTGAATCCATGTATGATCATCCGTTCCAATGGGGGTCCAAACGCACCGGGCCGGATATTGCCCGCGTCGGTGGCCGGTATTCGGATCAATGGCAGGTGGACCACCTGCGCGATCCACAATCGGTGGTGCCGGAATCGGTGATGCCGAAATACGGCTTCCTTGAGGATCGTAAGCTAGACGGCAAGTATATCGGTGACATCATGGCGGCAAATGCCGTGGTCGGCACCCCGTATACCGACGAGATGCTTGAACAGGCGCAGGCCGATTTTCGGGCGCAGGCCGATCCGGACAGCGATTATGATGGATTGTTGGAACGCTATGGCGACAAGGTCAATGTGCGTAACTTTGACGGTCAGCCCGAGCTGACTGAAATGGATGCGTTGGTTGCTTACCTCCAGATGCTGGGCACGCTGGTCGATTTCTCGACCTTCACCCCGGACGCAAGCCGTTAAAGGAGGGTGTGATGGAACTATACACAATTCTAAGGCAGTTCGCGGATAGCTGGATGTTGCTGCTCCTGTTCTCGTTTTTTATTGGCATCATCATCTGGGTTTTCCGCCCTGGTGCCAGCAAGGAATACAAGGACACCGCCAACATCCCGTTCCGGCACGCTGATGCCCCAGCGCCCCGTCGGGGCGACGACAAACCCGCCACATCCAAGGAGGCGCGGCAATGAGTAAGACACCTGAAAAACAGCCGGGCGATCCTAACACCACGGGTCACAGCTGGGACGGAATCGAGGAATTCGATAATCCGATGCCACGCTGGTGGCTTTGGACCTTTTACGCGACCATCATTTGGGGCGTGATCTACACGATCATGTACCCCGCATGGCCCTTGGTTCAATCGGCAACCGCCGGTGTGCTGGGTTGGTCCTCGCGCGAGCTGGTGCAGCAGGAAATGGTCGCGTTCGAAGAAGCGAATGCGCCGTGGAATGCCAAGTTGGTGGAAACACCGCTGGAAGAAATCTCGGCCGACGCGGAGCTGCAACAATACGCAGTTAACTCTGGTGGCGCTGTGTTCCGAACCTGGTGTGCGCAGTGCCACGGATCGGGCGCGCAGGGTGCGCCGGGTTTCCCGAACCTGCTGGATGATGCCTGGCTGTGGGGCGGCTCGCTTGAGGATATCGAGTACACCATCGCCTATGGCATCCGGAACGAGGAAAGCGACGACGCGCGCTATTCCGAGATGCCGGCCTTTGGTGAGATCCTCGAAAAGGATGAGATCACTCAAGTGGTTCAATACGTCATGTCCCTGACCAACGCCCAGACCGATGACGCGGCGGCGCAGGCAGGCAAGGTTGTGTTCGAAGACAACTGCGCGGCTTGCCACGGTGATGACGGCAAAGGCGACGTTTCCCAGGGTGCGCCGAATCTGACCGATGCGATCTGGCTTTACGGCGGCAGCCAAGAGGCCCTGACCGAGACGGTCACCTACAGCCGCTTTGGCGTGATGCCCCCATGGGAAAATCGCCTGACCGACGCGCAAATCCGCGCCGTGACGGCGTATGTTCATCAGTTGGGTGGTGGTCAGTAAGGGTTAAAAGAACACCTCCGGGCGGTCTCCCGCCCGAAGGTCTAGGCACCGGCTGTTCCATCTGTTCGCGCGTTTCCAGAACAGCCGGTGCCGATTTTCAAACAATAGGGCTGCAATCTCTGCCGGTCCAGATACGGCATTCAAACCAGTATCAAAGATCGTTCAGATTTACATCGCGCGGGTTTTCTCTCCACCAATGATGTTCGGGCAGCCAGCGCCGCTTGCGACGGCCCGGCTTTGGCGCATCGTAGATGTGAGGCGTATTGATGCGTGTCGCGTTCAAAAAAGATCTGGCGAATACGGTCAGCATGGTTTCCCTCCTGTGCAGAGTTGTTTCTGAGCTTTAAGATTGACCTTTCGCACGCCGAATGCGACTCAATTACCATTTCAATGTGTAAGTAGGGTTTACATATGGACTGGCTATCACTGCCGCCGTTGGCCTCTCTCAGGGCTTTTGCAGCCTTCGCTGAGAAGCGAAGTGTTGTCGAGGCCGGTGCTGCGCTCAATGTTAGCCACGCTGCAATCAGTCAGCAGCTTCGCGCGCTCGAGAAACATCTGGGCGCGGCTCTGCTGGACCGAACGGGCAAAGCGCTGACACTTACCGCGGAAGGTGAGCATCTGGCCCGTGCCCTGCAGCTTGGATTTGGTGCGATCGAGGCTGCTGTGGGTGATCTGGCTCGCTCGGCTCAGGACCGCCCGGTTCATGTGTCGCTGACGTCTTCCTTCGCTGCATCTTGGCTAATGCCGCGACTGCCGAGTTTCCGCGCGACGCATCCCGACGTAAACCTGATCCTAGATCCAACCTTTGAGGTGGTCGAGCTGCAACCGGGTGGCGTGGATGTAGCGATCCGTTATGGCGCCGGCGGTTGGCCGGGGGTGGAGTGTGAGATGTTGTTGCAGACGCCGATGGTCATCGTCGCCTCACCCACACTATTGGGTAACAAGACCGATTGGTCCCCGGCAGAACTTGCGCAGTTGCCGTGGCTTGAGGAAATTGGCACGACTGAGGGGACAAAATGGCTGACTGAGCGAGGTGTCGGACCCGAACGCGGCGCGGGGCGTACGCAGCTTCCCGGTAACCTGTTGCTGGATGGTTTGCGGTCTGGGCAAGGGGTCACCGTCACTGTGCGACAATTCGTCGAAGCGGACATCAATGCGGGCCGCATCGTCGAACTGTTCGCCGAGCCGGATACGCGCGGGTATCATATAGTTACGCAAAAACAAGCTCTTAGGCGATCCGTGAAAATCTTCATCAACTGGCTGAGGCGCGAAGCGCGAAGCCAGCAGTAATTCACGCGTCTAAAGGTGTCTGCACGATGCGCGTTTTGACCCATGTCAAAGTCCCTTGCCTCGTGATCTGGAAGAACACACACTCAGAATAGCCAGTTGCGGAGCCAGCCTGTGAGCGATTCCAATCCCACCCCCAGTCTCTACGCCGCCAGAGAGCCGATTTTCCCGAGACGTGTGTCCGGCCCGTTTCGCAATCTGAAATGGATCATCATGGCGGTGACGCTGGGCATTTACTATGTGACGCCTTGGATCAGGTGGGATCGCGGTCCAAGCCTTCCGGATCAGGCCGTTCTTCTGGATCTGGCGAACCGCCGCTTCTATTTCTTCTGGATCGAGATTTGGCCGCACGAGTTCTATTTTGTCGCTGGGCTGCTGATCATGGCAGGATTGGGTCTGTTCCTGTTCACCTCGGCGCTTGGGCGGGTCTGGTGCGGATATGCCTGCCCGCAGACGGTTTGGACGGACCTGTATATCCTTGTCGAGCGCTGGATCGAGGGCGACCGTAATGCGCGCCTGCGTCTGCACAGGCAGAAAAAGCTGGATTTCCGCAAGGCGCGGCTGCGCCTGACCAAGTGGGTCGCTTGGTTCTTCATCGGGCTCGCGACCGGTGGCGCCTGGGTTTTCTATTTTGCGGATGCACCAACTCTGGCGCGTGATCTGGTCACCGGAAACGCGCATCCAGTGGCCTATACGACGATGCTGATTCTGACCGGCACCACGTTTTTCTTCGGTGGCTTTGCACGCGAACAAATCTGCATCTATGCCTGCCCATGGCCGCGCATACAGGCCGCGATGATGGACGAGGATACCCTGGTCGTCGGATATCGCGAATGGCGGGGTGAACCACGCGGCAAAGGCAAACGTACGGCTGACAGCGAGCTGGGCGATTGCATCGATTGTATGGCTTGCGTCAATGTCTGCCCGGTAGGGATCGACATCCGAGACGGTCAGCAACTGGAATGCATTACCTGTGCACTTTGCATCGACGCCTGCGATGACATGATGGCCAAGATAGGCAAGCCCCGTGGTCTGATCGATTACATGGCGCTGAGTGATGAGGCCCGCGAACGCGAAGGTCAGCCACCCAAAAACGTTTGGAAACACATCCTGCGTCCGCGCACGATCCTGTACACGGCGCTATGGTCACTGGTCGGATTTGCATTGCTCTTTGCGCTGTTCATTCGTTCGGATATCGATTTGACGGTTGCGCCGGTGCGGAACCCGACTTTCGTTACCCTTTCAGATGGCACGATCCGTAACACCTATGATGTACGCCTGCGCAACAAACATGGCGAGGATCGGCCATTCAAACTGACGATTGCGGGCGATCCATCGCTGCAGATTGAAATCGAAGGTGTTGAAGGCGAGACTGTTAATGTCACTGCAGATACGGCACAATTGACCCGCGTCTATATCACCGCTCCGCAGGGTACTGCCCCAGCGGCGGCTGACAGCACCTCGGTTCGCATCTGGGTCGAAGATCTGGAAAGTGGTGAGCGGGCCTACAAGGATACCAGTTTCAACGGACGAGGAAGCTGAGAATGGCAGAACGTCAATTCACAGGCAAACACGCATTGGCGGTATTTGTCGCGGCCTTTGGCGTGATCATCACGGTGAACCTCGTCTTGGCTTATAGTGCAATCAAGACCTTTCCGGGGCTTGAGGTGAAGAACTCTTATGTAGCCAGCCAGGAGTTCAATGAACGTTTGAAGGAACAGCAGGCCTTGGGTTGGAACATCAAGGCCGAGCTGACCGGAGGGCTGCTGGTGCTATACATAACGGATCAGACCGGTTCCCCTGTTGAAGTGGCAGATCTGCAGGCCGTGGTGGGGCGCGCCACCCATGTGAAGGAAGACTTCTCGCCGGACTTTACTTTTGATGGCATCGCCTATGCCGCTCCGGCTGCCCTTGGCGAAGGGAACTGGAACATTCGCCTTGTGGCCAAAGCAAAAGATGGTGCCGAGTTCGCGCAACGTGTGCCCCTGTATGTGAAAGGTTAGAGATGGTTGCGCAAGCCACTCCATCTCGGGCAGCCTGTCCTGGCTGCATCGCAGCCCCGGCGGAAGCGGCGCGGCCAATCCCAGAGGATGTGCAGATCGCGCTGTCGCTGCCGGGCATCCACTGCTCGGCCTGCATCTCTACGGTCGAGCGTGAGTTGAATGCCCATCCCGGCGTTGAAGACGCGCGGGTCAATCTCACGCTGAAACGCGCGATGATCAAGGCGGCACCGGATACGCGCGCCGATGATCTGATCCCGGTGTTGGAGCGCGCTGGCTTTGAAGCCCACGAACTGGATCCGGGTGCGCTTTCGGCTACGCAAACCGATAAGGCCGGGCGCGATCTGCTGATGCGGTTGGCAGTGGCGGGTTTTGCTTCGATGAACGTGATGCTGTTATCGGTGTCGGTCTGGTCCGGCGCCACCGATGCGACGCGCGACATGTTCCATTGGATATCGGCGGCGATTGCGCTGCCTGCAATCGCATTCTCGGCCCAGCCTTTCTTTTCCAACGCCTGGAGCGCTCTGCGCGTACGCCGGTTGAATATGGATGTGCCGATTGTTTTGGCGATACTGCTGGCTCTGGTCACGTCGCTTTGGGAAACTGCACTCAGCGGTGAACATGCTTATTTCGACGCGGCTTTGACCCTGACATTCTTCCTGCTAGCGGGCAGGTATTTGGACTATCGCACCCGTGCCGCGGCACGTTCGGCTGCCGAAGAACTAACCGCGCTGGAGGTCCCGCGCGCCATCCGGCTAGTGGATGGGACCGAAGCGGAAGTGGCGGTGGCGAGCCTTAACGTGGGTGATCTGATTCTGGTGCGCCCCGGAGGGCGTATGCCAGTGGATGGCGAAATCATCTCGGGCCAGTCCGAGTTGGACCGGTCGCTGCTGACCGGGGAAACCCTCCCGGTCTTTGCCGAGGCCGGGCTGAACGTCAGTGCTGGTGAGGTTAACCTGACCGGCCCTCTGACCATCCGTGCGACGGCAGTCGGGGAAGATACCTCGCTGCACCGTATGGCGGATCTGGTAGCCATCGCTGAATCGGGCCGATCACGGTATACCTCGCTGGCAGACAAGGCGGCCAAGCTTTATGCGCCGGGGGTGCATATACTCTCCGCGCTCAGCTTCTTAGGATGGTATATTTATTCGGGCGATATCCGGACGGCGCTGAATATCGCTGCGGCGGTTTTGATCATCACATGTCCCTGCGCGCTGGGCTTGGCAGTGCCGGCGGTAACCACTGCAGCATCAGGCCGATTGTTCCGCAGCGGCATGCTGATCAAACACGCGACCGCGTTAGAACGGCTGGCCGAAGTGGATACTGTGGTATTTGACAAGACCGGCACCCTAACATCCGGTGCGCCTGAGTTGACCAATCTTGGTGATCATTCGCGTACCGATTTGAAATTGGCTCTGGCATTGGCCGAAGCGTCTTCGCACCCCTTGTCTCTTGCCCTTGCAAAGGCTGCGCGTGAAGCCGGGATCAAGCCTGCCAAGTTGCACGATGTTGTTGAGGTGCCGGGATATGGCACTGAGGGCGTTTACCGTGATCAGCAGGTCCGGCTGGGTCGAGCGGCCTGGGTCGGCGGCGAAGATGGTGAGCAGACCGCAGCCTGGCTCGCAATCGAATCGCGGACGCCATCGCGCTTTACTTTTACCGACAGTCTGCGCGCAGGCGCTGCCGAGGCGGTCGCGGCTTTCCGTGCGGCAGGCAAAGACGTCATCCTGATTTCCGGCGATACGGAAGGCGCGGTTCAGGCCTTGGCGGGCAAGCTTGGCATTGAGAACTGGATCGCCCAGGCCTTGCCTCAAGACAAAGCTGCCAAAGTGCAGGAACTAAGCGATCAGGGTCGGCACGTTCTGATGGTCGGCGATGGGCTGAACGATACGGCGGCATTGGCGGCGGCGCATGTCTCGATTTCTCCGGCCAGCGCCTTGGATGCTGCGCGGGTGGCGTCGGATATCGTGCTACTGGGCAATGATCTGTCCCCGATCGCTGAGGCTTGCGATACAGCCGTCAGGGCGACGCGTCGGATTCGCGAGAATTTCCGGATCGCCACTGTCTATAACATCATCGCGGTCCCGCTGGCCGTTGCCGGGTTGGCGACACCCCTTATTGCGGCATTGGCGATGTCGACCTCGTCGATTACTGTTTCGCTGAACGCCTTGCGGCTGAGGTAACTCTGATGGAAGTGCTTGCCTATCTGATCCCGATTTCCCTGCTTTTGGGCGGGGTTGGCTTGGTTGCGTTTATCTACACGGTCCGCTCGAACCAGTATGAGGATCCGGAAGGCGATGCGCGCCGTATCCTAAGCGACGAATGGGATGACAAGCCCAAGCCCTGACAGAGGCGTCAACAGCCCTTGAAATTGCCGCAATGCCCGGCTATGTCCGGCCCATCCGCTAGAAGAGAGATTGTAGCCTCATGGCAACCTTAAACCCGATCCAGTTCATTCAGCAGGTCCGCGCCGAAGTCGCAAAGGTCGTCTGGCCGACCCGTCGTGAGGTGCTGTTGACCACGGTCATGGTGTTCATCATGGCTGCGCTGACGGCTGTGTTCTTTGCGCTGGTTGATCTGGGCATTCGCGGCGGTCTGCAACTGGTACTCGGCGCGTTTAGCTAAGCCGGTTTGGGCAAGCTGAAACGCGACTGCCCCCTTGCACAGCTTGCGATGTCAGAGTAGGTGACATGACTATTCGGAATGGGCGTGCGGCGAATCGGGCTGCGCGCCGCTTTTTATTCCGGGTGACGCAATAGGATTTCAACGAAGGGCGCGATGCGTCGCAGCCCAAAGGCAAACAAGGACGACAGGTTCATGGCGAAACGGTGGTATTCGGTCAGCGTTCTTTCGAATTTCGAAAAGAAGATCGCAGAGCAGATCCGCACGTCGGTGGCTGAGCAGGGCCTTGAAGACGATATCGACGAGGTTCTGGTGCCCACCGAAGAGGTGATCGAAGTGCGCCGGGGCAAGAAGGTCACCACCGAACGCCGCTTTATGCCGGGTTACGTGCTGGTACACATGGAAATGTCGGATCAGGGCTATCACCTGATCAACTCGATCAATCGCGTTACCGGCTTCCTGGGCCCTCAGGGCCGCCCGATGCCGATGCGCGACGCCGAAGTGAACCAGATCCTCAACCGCGTTCAGGAAGGTGAAGAAGCGCCCAAGCTGATGATCAGCTTCGAGGTCGGCGAGAAGGTCAAGGTCAACGACGGCCCGTTCGAGGATTTCGACGGCATGGTCGAAGGTGTGGACGACGAAAACCAGAAACTGAAAGTTTCGGTTTCGATCTTTGGCCGCGAAACACCGGTCGAGCTGGACTTTACGCAGGTCACTAAGCAGAGCTGATTGGTTTCCATCGAACCATCGTTTGGGGTGCCTTATGGGCACCCTTTTTACGTTTGGGGCGTGCTCATCTGCCAGACAGTTTGATCCTCACCAAAACCTTTAAGTGATACAGTTCCGACCGGTTCGCAGAGTTTCGGGAGAAATGCTGCGGCTGTATCCGAAAGGACATGGTCGCAATCCAAGTCTGTGGCCGCCGCTACAAGTCTAGCCGCCAAATTGACGTCGGGACCGATGGCCGTGAAATCCAGCCGATCCCCGCCACCTACATTTCCATAGTGGAAGCGACCATGATGGATCGCAGTCCGTACGCCTAGCTTGTGCTGGAAATCGGCCTCGGCCAGCGACGCCACACCCTCGCGCACCGCTGCGATGGCGGCCTGAATCTGCACCTTTGGCGGAAGATCCGTGCTGGTTGGGAAGATGGCAAAAAAGCCGTCGCCCATGAACTTCAGAATCTCTCCGCCGTGGTCCATGACCGACGGGACAAGGCAATCAAACGTGTCATTCAGCAGCCGGACCAGCGTATCGCCGGAAACCGAATTCGAAAGACGGGTAAATCCCTTGAGATCCGCAAACAGGATAACGGCCTCGATTTTGCTGCCATCACCGCGATGTACTTTACCGTCCAGAATGTGGGCGCCACTGTTACGGCCGACATAGGTCGACAGCAGGTAGGTCGCGTCGAGCCGCAGCATATAGGTTTCGGTCAGGCGGGCGAGCGGACCGCGAACCCGGTTCAGGATCGCCAGATCACTCTCTGAAAACCCACCGGGCGTGGCACTTGACCAGGTGCAGACATGGGTATCGCCGTTGAGATAGATCAGCGGTTGCGCCAGGTAATCGGTGAAGCCCTGCTCGCGCAATTCGCCGACAATGATGTAATCCTCGGGGCAGCTGGGGTCTTCCAGATGGCGGCGGATGGGTTGCTGACGCTCGATCACATGCGGCAGGGGGTTATCGGTGTAGATCGCCTCGGTGAACAATTGAGACGGCGCGTCGACCCGGTCGACTCCAGCGCCCGCTTTCCACAGGAAACGTCGGCCCATCAGATTGGGATGCAGCGTCCAGATGAACAAACCGAACCGGTCGATGGCGACACCGGCATCCAGCAGACGAGTACAGATACCTTCGATGATATCGACCGCATTTCCAGCTGGGCGGGCACCGTCAACCATCCACTCGATCAAAGCGTCGATCTTGTCCTGTTTTGGGATCGGTTCCGGTGGGGTCGGCATAATGGCACCCTCAATATAGAACGCCGCGATGCAAACGGACACCGCGGCGTTATTTGTTTCAGCCTCGCAGTGGCTGAAACGACTGAGTGCGCGACTTACTGCGCTTGAACCATAGCCGCACGCAACAGTTGCGGGCGGTCGGTCTGGGACGGCAGGAAGACGGCTTGCGAACCGGCATCCAGTGCCGAAAGGCTGGCATCATACCACTGCATAGCAAGATCGCGACGCTGTTGCACACCGAAGCCTTCGCGCAGATGGTGGCCGATCAACTCTCCATAGGCAGGCTCACCCATCGCGACTAGCATCAATGCAGAACCGACTGCCGTGTCCATGTTGTCCTGACGGTAGCCCATCGACAGGCAGACCTTGCTTGTCGCTGCAAGATCAGCGGGGCTGAGGCCCGAGTCCAGCGCAAGCTTGCGTACCTGGGTTTCAGCTTCTGCCTTCGAGCTGATCGAAAGCGCATCAACTTGCGGTGCCAACATTTCGCCGTACGAGTCGCATTGTGCGCTCACCTGATCCGGCGTCAGCCCCTGGATATCCGCCATCAGATCTTCGCCACGCGCCATTGCATAGCTGCGAGCAAGGCAGAACTGTTCGCTGAGGGCAAAATCGGCATCCGTCATATTTGACAGCGTCGTGTAGCCCCCGTTTGTCGAGGTCTGCAGCATCACCCCGCTACACCGATTGGCCAGCGATGGGCCGCCGGTCCCGCCGGAAAACAGGCTTGGCAGGCTGGCAGAGGCGGTTTCAGTTGTATTGGCCTCGGGCTCTGGTTCCTGAGCTTGAGGAACCACAACCGGAATCGTGGTTGCTGGGGCTTGTGCTGGTGCCTGAGGGGCAGCAGCCAGGGCAGAGCCGGTTTGTATCTGCCGACGGTATTCCATCAAAAGCGGTTGGCCTGCGAGTTGGGTTGTCGTCTGACCGCCGCTTGTCGCCCAGTAGTAGGCCTGCATCAGGAAGTCGCGCTGATAGGGCTGGAAGTCATAGCCATTCACGGGGTAGCCCATCGAGACCTGATAGCGTTCGATCGCAGACCGTGTGCCACGACCGACTTGACCATCAACGCGACCCGCATTGTAGCCGAAATAGTTGAGCGCGGTCTGGGTTTGCGCCCCTTGTGTGGTCGACGGAATTCCGGGGCGATAGGTGCGTGTTGTTGTTGACCTCGTCCGGGCCTGCTGTTTTCTCTGCTGATCCCGGCCGATAGCGTAGCCGATGACGCCACCAACCACAGCACCGCCCAGTATCTCGCCAGCATCGGCCCGCGCGGTCTGAGGAGAAGACGCCGCAAATGACAGCGCGATGCCAACTGTTATTAATAAACGAATGATCATAATTAACCTCCACCAAAAATACTAATTTCGTCGAGTATAGCACAGCTGCGAGTATTGAGGTGAGGGGGGTGGCGGAAACCCGACCATCCCGCAACCACCGCGCAGATTCTGCATTGATATTAATTTCTTAAGAGTTGTCAGTCGCACCTTGTTAGTAACGATCTGTACTCCGTGAGCGTATAAGACCCACTTGGGGGCTTGATTCGATGTGTGAGAGCAGGGCAGGCCACTTGCCAACCCCGCCGTTCCGCTGTAAGTGCCGCCCCTATCGTCTTCGGGCGAGATTCTCTCGTGGGAGGTTGCTGGGATCGCGATCCCGGATCGGACCACGCAACATAGTCTGGGTGAAACGCGTTTCACCTAAGTTGAAAGGAAAACCAAATGGCCAAGAAGCTTGCTGGTACAATGAAGCTGCAGGTTCCTGCAGGTCAGGCGAACCCGTCGCCGCCAGTTGGTCCGGCGCTGGGTCAGCGCGGCATCAACATCATGGAATTCTGCAAGGCGTTCAACGCCAAGACCGCAGACATGGAGCCCGGCGCCCCGTGCCCGACCGTGATCACCTACTATCAGGACAAGTCCTTCACCATGGACATCAAGACGCCGCCCGCGTCTTACTACCTGAAAAAAGCGGCTGGTCTGAAGCCGGTCGGCAAGCGGAACCGCCCTCGTGGTGCGGAAAACCCAGGTCGTGAGACCGTGGCAACCGTAACCTCGAAGCAGGTTCGTGAAATCGCCGAAGCCAAAATGAAAGATCTGAACGCCAACGACGTCGAAGGCGCAATGCAGATCATCCTGGGCTCGGCCCGCTCAATGGGCATCGAGGTGAAGTAAGATGGCAAAACTCGGTAAACGTACCCGCGCTGCGCGCGAAGCTGTCGCTGGCAAGGAAAACCTGTCGGTCGAAGAAGCTGTTTCCCTGGTCAAAGGCAACGCAACCTCAAAATTCGACGAGACCATCGAGATCGCTCTGAACCTCGGCGTTGACACCCGTCACGCGGACCAGATGGTTCGCGGCGTTGTTGGCCTGCCGAACGGTACCGGCAAAGCGATGCGCGTCGCTGTATTTGCTCGTGGCCCCAAGGCAGACGAAGCGAAAGAAGCGGGCGCAGATATCGTTGGCGCGGAAGACCTGATGGAAACCATTCAGGGCGGCACCATCGAATTTGATCGCTGCATTGCAACCCCGGACATGATGCCGATCGTCGGTCGTCTGGGTAAAGTGCTCGGCCCCCGCAACCTGATGCCGAACCCCAAAGTTGGCACCGTGACCATGGACGTGAAAGCGGCTGTGGAAGCAGCAAAAGGTGGTGAAGTTCAGTTCAAAGCGGAAAAAGGCGGCGTTGTGCACGCCGGTGTTGGCAAAGCGTCCTTCGACGAAGCCAAGCTGGTCGAAAACGTCCGTGCCTTCATCTCGGCTGTGGCCAAGGCCAAGCCGTCGGGTGCCAAAGGCACCTATATGAAGAAAATCGCGCTGAGCTCGACTATGGGCCCGGGTGTGACTCTGGACGTGGCGGCTGCTGCGGGCGAATAAGCCTTAGCGTTAAGCTGTGAGAACTTGATCCCGGGTAGTGAGAACTGCCCGGGATTTTTATTGCGTGCCACATGAGAAACAGGCTGTAGCTGTGTGATAGCGTGGTTGCTTGCACCTCAATTGAAATCTTGAAGTTTTGCCAATTTCAAACCCGGTTACAGCTACGCTGACTAAAAAGCAGCGATACGCACAAACATAGATTCAATGCCTCAGCAGCGGTGGCTAAAGAAGCGATTGAACTAGGGGGTGCGGTCTGACACAGTTCCCCCATTGTCGTGTAGTAGCTGTTCGAGAATACCCATCAATGAACCAAAATATTCGTCAGAAATCACTTCCAGAAGATCGACGCGCCTTTTGGGACCAGTTTTATGCGAAATCGGCAGGGTCATGGGAGCTTACCTTGCCGTCGCAATTCGCAGCGTTTGTGGCAAATGAGATTGATCGGCAGTCACATGTCATCGACGTAGGGTGTGGGAATGCCCGTGACAGTTTTTTCTTTTCACGACACGGGTTCAAAGTGACCGGCATGGATGCGTCTGAGGCAGCGATTGCGTCAGCGCAAAAGCATGCACAAAAGCAGGGCGGCGACGATCTTGAATTTGTTCAGACCAATCTCGAAGATGGATTGGTTGAGCGTGTGTTGTCCGAGCGACGATCTGAAATCGTTTGCGTTTATGCTCGGTTCTTTTTGCATGCGATCACAGATGATGAAGAAGATGCTCTGATCCGGGCGCTGCGGAGCGGGTGCAAGCCTGGCGACGTCGTGGCGTTCGAATATCGAACGTTGGCGGACCGAGCCACAACGAAAATTGCGGCGCCGCATTTTCGGCGATACGTAAGTGCGACGAATCTGGATTCAAAAATGGAAGCCTCAGAATTCCGAAAGTGTTATGGCGTCGAAGGCAGTGGTTTCGCAAAATATAAAACAGAAGATGCGATCGTCGCCCGCGCGATCTATGAAAAAACACCATGACAGAAGAAGAATTAATCAAGGAGCTTGCCTCACTTCGAGAGCATGTTTTTACCCATGCTGCGGCACAAACTGCACTACCACGGCCTCGTAAAACGCGTTTGGCTGTCAATTCGCTAAAGGAACCAATAAAGCGCTTGGAAAACCAAGCGCTCTTTGATGACTGGGAAGAGACCTATATCCTTCTTTGCTGCCATGGGAGAACAAAGCCTGCCCGTACGCACGGTAGGCTAAAGCATATGGAGACTCGCTATGCGGATCAGGGCAAAGAGGCGCGCTTTGCCTCATTTTTTGAGCGCGTGAAGCAGACGCTACATCCCGATTTCATTACACCGCATGGCTATAACAGAACATTCGGGGAAAAGGCTGGTGATGAAATCTTTTCAAAACTTGACGCCGAGCTTAAACCCGTAATTCGTTTGGGGAAGCCGATCATTCTGTACGCTGGCGCTTTGTTGGGTCATGTTCGCGAGGGTGGATTGATTGGTCACGACGACGATGTCGATTTTGCGGTGTATCTGGGTGAGTCAACGCTTGAAGGTGTTGCAGGAAAATGGGCCGAATATCAGCGAGAATTGCTGGAAAGCGATTGCTTGGATGCCAATTCGCTAAAAAACAGCATACCTATATTCAAAGTCAAAAATAACTTGGGTATTGATATCGATCTGTTTCCGGCTTGGACGGAAAACGGGCGCTTTAGCGTGTATCCGTACTCACTTTATGATCTGCCGGAAAGCGCGATTTTCCCGCTTAAATCTCTTAACGGTGGGGAAATCATGCTACCGCAGGACGCGCCCGCATTGCTGGCGCAGAGTTACGGTGAAAATTGGCGGATACCGGACCCGCTGTTTCATTTCGCTTGGCGAAGGGCGCGCCGCAAGTTTGCACCTTTGCTTCAGCACGACTTTAGTATCGGTTGAAAGCACCGCATCATCGTGTCCTCAAGCAACAGTCGCATTTGCGTCACGGGATAAACTGGAGGAATACTTGTCTAGATCAATATGCGGATAGGCGCTAAGTCGTGGCTGGGGCGAAGCTATGGTGCGCGTAGCGAAATCCGCAAGCCTTAGTGTCGGCTCGTTTTCTGGAAACCGAGATGCCTCAGAACAATTTCAACTATGTGGCAGCCCCTGCGCGGGAGGTGCAAGCCGCCTAAATTTACCTCTTGGAAACCCGGCCTATCTGTCCTAAGTAGACCTGCGGAATAAAGCGTGCGATTCGTCGTGCGCTTTATTTCGTTTCGTCCAAGACGGTGGGTGGGTCCATCTGGCCCCTTAATTCCCTGCCTGAGACGGGTAAGACCAAAGAATTCTGAGGGTCACGATCCTCGGGCGCATTTTGGCCAATCCCGTAACAACGGACCTGAACGCCGGAGCGAAAGCTGCGGCAAATATGAGCCGGGGTGAGATATCACCCCTAACTTGGAGAGAACTGTGGATAGAGCCCAGAAAGAGAAAGTGGTCGAGGAACTCGGCCAAATCTTCGAAAGCTCTGGCGTCGTAGTGGTTTCGCACTACGCCGGTCTGACAGTTGCCGAGATGCAGGACCTTCGCGCACGTGCTCGTGACGCGGGTGGTGCCGTGCGTGTTGCCAAGAACAGGCTCGCCAAAATCGCCCTTGAGGGTAAGCCGTGTGAAAGCATGGCCGACCTGCTGACAGGGATGACCGTTCTGACCTATTCCGAGGACCCTGTGGCAGCTGCCAAGGTGGCCGAGGACTTCGCCAAGGATAACAAGAATTTTGAGATCCTTGGCGGTGCAATGGGCGAGAACGCTCTGGACCGCAAAGGCGTTGAAGCCGTTTCGAAAATGCCGTCTCGTGAAGAGCTTATTGCTTCGATCGTGGGCTGCATTGGCGCACCTGCTTCGAACATCGCCGGCGCGATTGGCGCACCTGCAAGCAACATCGCAAGCATCCTTTCCACCATCGAAGAGAAGGCGGAAGCTGCGTAAGCGGTTGGCACTGAATGATCTGCGTAGGGGATCCACCCTGACGTTGGAACACACACTGTAAAACGGAAAGAGCTAATACAATGGCTGATCTGAAAGCACTCGCAGAAAGCATCGTGGGTCTGACCCTGCTGGAAGCACAAGAACTTAAAACCATCCTCAAAGACGAATACGGCATCGAGCCTGCAGCTGGCGGCGCCGTAATGGTTGCAGCTGGTGGCGACGCCGGTGGCGCAGCTGAGGAAGAGAAAACCGAATTCGACGTCGTTCTGAAGAACGCCGGCGCTTCGAAAATCAACGTGATCAAAGAAGTTCGCGGCATCACCGGTCTGGGCCTGAAAGAGGCCAAAGAGCTGGTCGAAGCTGGCGGCAAGATCAAAGAAGGCGTGTCGAAAGACGAAGCCGAGGAAGTCAAAGGCAAGCTGGAAGCAGCTGGCGCCGAAGTCGAGCTGGCCTAAGCCAACCGACAGGCGCATCGCTGATGCGCCGCAAAATTTGGCTGGGTCCGGAGAAATCCGGGTCCAGCCGAACCTGTCTTAGAAAGGGCCTCAACCCAGGGGGCGTTTTCTAAGACACGGTTTTCGGATCGGGAGGCCGCCTTCGGGACGGTGGCCACGAATTGATCCGGACGTGTCGTCTCGATTGTGCAAGATGCCGGGGCCCGACGGTGTCTTTGCCCGCTGAGAACATCGAAAGGTGACATCTGACATGGCTCAAACGTTCCTTGGCCAGAAACGTCTTCGTAAATATTACGGCAAAATCCGCGAAGTTTTGGAAATGCCGAACCTCATTGAGGTACAGAAATCTTCTTATGATCTTTTCCTGCGCTCCGGCGATGCAGAACAGCCTACAGACGGCGAAGGCATCAAAGGCGTGTTCCAGTCGGTTTTCCCGATCAAGGATTTCAACGAAACCTCCGTGCTGGAGTTCGTGAAATACGATCTGGAAAAACCCAAATACGACGTCGAAGAGTGTATGCAGCGCGACATGACCTACAGCGCGCCGCTCAAGGTCACTCTGCGTCTGATCGTGTTTGATGTCGATGAGGACACCGGCGCGAAATCGGTCAAAGACATCAAAGAACAGGACGTGTTCATGGGCGATATGCCCCTGATGACACCGAACGGCACCTTCATCGTGAACGGTACCGAGCGTGTGATCGTCAGCCAGATGCACCGTTCGCCCGGTGTGTTCTTTGATCACGACAAGGGCAAGACCCATTCATCGGGCAAGCTGCTGTTTGCCTGCCGCATCATCCCGTATCGCGGCAGCTGGCTGGACTTTGAGTTCGACGCCAAGGACATCGTGTTCGCCCGTATCGACCGTCGTCGCAAACTGCCTGTGACAACCCTGCTTTATGCGCTGGGTCTGGATCAGGAAGCGATCATGGACGCGTATTACAACACCGTGTCCTACAAGCTGGACAAGAAGAAAGGCTGGGTCACGCCCTTCTTCCCCGAGCGTGTGCGCGGTACCCGTCCGACATATGATCTGATCGACGCGAAATCGGGCGAAGTGATTGCCGAAGCGGGCAAGAAAGTCACCCCTCGCGCGGTCAAGAAGCTGATCGACGAAGGTGCTGTTACCGACCTGCTGGTGCCCTTCGACAACATCGTCGGCAAGTATGTCGCCAAGGACATCATCAACGAAGAAAACGGCGCGATCTATGTCGAAGCCGGTGATGAGCTGACCCTAGAGTATGATAAAGACGGCGACCTGATCGGTGGTACTGTCAAGGACCTGATGGATGCGGGTATCACCGACATCCCGGTTCTGGACATCGACAACGTCAACGTTGGCCCCTACATGCGCAACACCATGGCTCAGGACAAGAACCTGAACCGTGAAAGCGCGCTGATGGACATCTACCGCGTCATGCGTCCGGGCGAGCCTCCCACCGTCGAGGCTGCGTCGGCTCTGTTCGACACCTTGTTCTTCGACAGCGAGCGCTATGACCTGTCCGCCGTTGGTCGTGTGAAGATGAACATGCGTCTGGCTCTGGACGCGCCGGACACCCTGCGCACGCTGCGCCGCGAAGACATCGTGGCCTGCATCAAGGCGCTGGTGGAACTGCGTGACGGCAAAGGCGACGTGGACGATATCGACCACCTCGGCAACCGTCGTGTGCGTTCGGTCGGCGAACTGATGGAAAATCAGTACCGCGTTGGCCTGCTGCGCATGGAGCGCGCGATCAAAGAGCGTATGTCGTCTGTCGAGATCGACACCGTCATGCCGCAGGACCTGATCAACGCGAAACCAGCTGCGGCTGCTGTTCGTGAATTCTTTGGCTCATCGCAGCTGTCGCAGTTCATGGACCAGACCAACCCGCTTTCGGAAGTCACCCACAAACGCCGTCTCTCGGCGCTTGGCCCGGGCGGTCTGACGCGTGAGCGTGCGGGCTTTGAGGTGCGCGACGTGCACCCGACCCACTATGGCCGGATGTGCCCGATTGAAACGCCAGAAGGTCCGAACATCGGTCTGATCAACTCGCTGGCCACCTTTGCCCGCGTGAACAAGTATGGCTTCATCGAAACACCCTACCGCGTCGTCAAAGACGCCGAGGTGACCGATGAGGTACACTACATGTCCGCGACCGAGGAAATGCGTCACACCGTGGCGCAGGCGAACGCGACCCTGGACGCCGATGGCAAGTTCATCAACGATCTGGTTTCGACCCGTCAGGCTGGTGACTACACTCTGGCCCCGCGCGAGAATGTGGACCTGATCGACGTGTCGCCGAAACAGCTGGTCTCGGTTGCTGCATCGCTGATCCCATTCCTTGAAAATGACGACGCCAACCGCGCTCTGATGGGCTCGAACATGCAACGTCAGGCGGTTCCGCTGCTGCGGGCCGAGGCTCCGCTGGTCGGTACCGGCATCGAGGAAAAGGTTGCGATCGACTCGGGTGCCGCGATTCAGGCGAAACGCGCCGGTATCATCGACCAGGTTGATGCCCAGCGTATCGTTATCCGCGCCACCGAAGATCTGGAACTGGGTGACGCTGGCGTTGACATCTATCGTCTGCGCAAGTTCCAGCGGTCGAACCAGAACACCTGCATCAACCAGCGTCCGCTGATCAAGGTGGGTGACACCGTCCAAAAGGGCGAAGTCATTGCCGACGGTCCGTCGACCGATATGGGTGAACTGGCGCTTGGTAAGAACGTGGTCGTCGCGTTCATGCCGTGGAACGGTTACAACTACGAAGACTCGATCCTGATCTCGGAACGTATCGCGCGTGACGACGTCTTCACCTCGGTCCATATCGAGGAGTTCGAAGTCGCCGCCCGCGACACCAAGCTGGGCCCGGAAGAGATCACCCGCGACATTCCGAACGTCGGTGAAGAAGCGCTGCGCAACCTCGACGAGGCAGGCATCGTTTACATCGGTGCGGATGTTGAGCCGGGCGATATTCTGGTCGGCAAGATCACTCCGAAGGGCGAAAGCCCGATGACCCCGGAAGAAAAGCTGCTGCGCGCCATCTTTGGTGAGAAAGCATCTGACGTGCGCGACACCTCGCTACGCGTGAAGCCGGGTGACTACGGTACGGTCGTTGAGGTCCGCGTCTTCAACCGTCACGGCGTCGAGAAAGACGAGCGTGCGCTGCAGATCGAGCGTGAGGAAGTCGAACGTCTGGCCCGTGACCGGGACGACGAGCTGGCGATTCTTGACCGCAACATCTACGCGCGTCTGCAAGGTCTGATCCTGGGTAAAACCGCTGTCAAAGGCCCGAAAGGCGTCAAGGCAGGGTCGGTGATCACCGAGGATCTGCTGGAAACCCTGACCCGCGGTCAGTGGTGGCAGTTGGCGCTGGAAGGCGAGCAGGATGCACAGATCGTTGAAGCTCTGAACGAGCAATACGAAGTGCAAAAGCGTGCTCTGGACGCCCGTTTCGAGGACAAGGTCGAGAAAGTCCGTCGTGGCGACGACCTGCCGCCGGGTGTGATGAAGATGGTCAAAGTCTTCATCGCCGTGAAGCGTAAGCTGCAGCCGGGCGACAAGATGGCCGGTCGTCACGGGAACAAAGGTGTTATCTCCAAGGTTGTTCCGATGGAAGACATGCCGTTCCTGGCCGATGGTACTCCGGTTGACTTCTGTCTGAACCCGCTGGGTGTGCCTTCGCGTATGAACGTCGGTCAGATCCTTGAAACCCACATGGGTTGGGCCGCACGCGGTCTGGGTCTAAACATCGATGAGGCTCTGGGTGAGTACCGCCGTTCCGGCGATCTGACCCCGGTGCGCGAAGCGATGAAGCTGGCTTATGGCGAGGATGTCTACGAAGAAGGCATCACCGGTCTGGACGAGGATGGCCTGATCGAGGCTGCGGGCAACGTGACCCGTGGTGTTCCGATCGCTACTCCGGTCTTCGACGGTGCCAAAGAAGCAGACGTCAACGACGCGCTGGTGCGTGCGGGCTTCTCGGAAAGCGGTCAGTCGGTTCTGTTCGACGGTCGCACCGGTGAGCAATTCGCGCGCCCGGTCACCGTGGGCATCAAGTACCTGCTGAAATTGCACCACCTGGTGGACGACAAGATCCACGCGCGTTCGACCGGGCCGTACAGCCTGGTTACCCAGCAGCCGCTGGGTGGTAAGGCGCAGTTCGGTGGTCAGCGCTTTGGTGAGATGGAGGTCTGGGCTCTGGAAGCTTACGGCGCCGCCTACACCTTGCAGGAGATGCTCACCGTGAAATCGGATGACGTCGCCGGTCGGACCAAGGTCTATGAGTCGATCGTCAAGGGCGAGGATAACTTTGAAGCGGGCGTACCGGAATCGTTCAACGTTCTGGTTAAAGAAGTCCGTGGCCTCGGCCTGAATATGGAACTCCTGGATGCGGAGGTTGAGGAGTAAGGGCCTCGGCCCTTCCTCCCGTCCCCCCTTCCGCAAAATTTGAGGTATCAAAATGAACCAGGAAATCACCAACAACCCGTTCAACCCGCTGACACCGCCGAAAGTCTTTGACGAGATCAAGGTTTCGCTGGCCAGCCCTGAACGGATCCTGTCTTGGTCCTATGGTGAGATCAAGAAACCCGAAACCATCAACTACCGCACGTTCAAGCCCGAGCGTGACGGTCTGTTCTGCGCGCGTATCTTTGGCCCGATCAAAGATTACGAATGTCTATGCGGCAAATATAAGCGGATGAAATATCGCGGCGTTGTCTGCGAGAAATGCGGTGTGGAAGTCACCCTGCAGAAAGTCCGCCGCGAGCGTATGGGCCACATCGAACTGGCCGCGCCCGTCGCACACATCTGGTTCCTGAAATCGCTGCCGTCCCGCATCGGTCTGATGCTTGACATGACGCTGCGCGATCTGGAACGTGTTCTGTACTTTGAAAACTACGTCGTCATCGAGCCTGGTCTGACCGACCTGACCTACGGCCAGATGCTGACCGAAGAAGAGTACATGGACGCGCAGGATGCCTATGGCATGGACGCGTTCACCGCCAATATCGGTGCCGAAGCCATCCGCGAGATGCTGGCCCAGATCGATCTGGAAGCCGAAGCCGAGCAGCTGCGCGCTGATCTGGCCGAAGCAACCGGCGAGCTGAAGCCCAAGAAGATCATCAAGCGTCTGAAGGTTGTTGAATCCTTCCTCGAGTCGGGCAACCGTCCCGAATGGATGGTGATGACCGTAATCCCGGTCATCCCGCCGGAACTGCGTCCGCTGGTTCCGCTGGATGGTGGCCGTTTCGCGACCTCGGATCTGAACGATCTGTATCGCCGCGTCATCAACCGGAACAACCGTCTGAAGCGTCTGATCGAACTGCGTGCACCTGACATCATTGTCCGCAACGAAAAGCGGATGCTGCAGGAATCCGTTGACGCTCTGTTCGACAACGGCCGTCGTGGTCGCGTGATCACCGGCGCCAACAAGCGCCCGCTGAAATCGCTGTCGGACATGCTGAAAGGTAAGCAGGGTCGCTTCCGTCAGAACCTTCTGGGGAAACGCGTCGACTTCTCGGGCCGTTCGGTCATTGTGACCGGCCCGGAACTCAAGCTGCACCAGTGTGGTCTGCCCAAGAAGATGGCGCTGGAGCTGTTCAAGCCGTTCATCTACTCGCGCCTTGAAGCCAAGGGTCTGTCTTCGACTGTCAAACAGGCGAAGAAACTGGTCGAGAAAGAGCGTCCCGAAGTGTGGGATATCCTCGACGAGGTGATCCGCGAACACCCTGTCATGCTGAACCGTGCGCCGACGCTGCACCGTCTTGGCATTCAGGCGTTCGAGCCGGTTCTGATCGAAGGTAAAGCCATCCAGCTGCACCCGCTGGTCTGTTCGGCCTTTAACGCCGACTTCGACGGCGACCAGATGGCCGTTCACGTCCCGCTGAGCCTTGAGGCGCAGCTGGAAGCCCGTGTTCTGATGATGTCGACGAACAACGTTCTGTCGCCTGCGAACGGCGCGCCCATTATCGTTCCGTCGCAGGATATGATCTTGGGTCTGTACTATGTGACCCTCGAACGCGAAGGCATGCCGGGCGAAGGCAAGGTCTTCGGTTCGATCGAAGAAGTTCAGCACGCGCTGGACGCGGGGGAGGTGCATCTGCACTCGAAAATCACCGCGCGGATCACGCAGATCGACGACGAAGGCAACGAAGTTCAGAAGCGCTATGAAACCACTCCGGGCCGTCTGCGTCTGGGTGCATTGCTGCCGATGAACAACAAAGCCCCGTTCGAGCTGGTCAACCGCCTGCTGCGGAAGAAAGAAGTGCAGCAGGTGATCGACACCGTCTACCGTTACTGCGGTCAGAAAGAGTCGGTTATCTTCTGTGACCAGATCATGTCGATGGGCTTCAAAGAAGCGTTCAAGGCGGGCATCTCGTTCGGTAAGGACGACATGGTCATCCCGGATGACAAGTGGGGCATCGTTGATGACACCCGCGGTCAGGTGAAGGACTTTGAACAGCAGTACATGGACGGCCTGATCACTCAGGGCGAAAAGTACAACAAAGTTGTTGATGCCTGGTCGAAGTGTAACGACCGCGTCACCGAAGCGATGATGAGCACCATCTCGGACGTTGCCAAGGCCGAAGACGGGTCAGATCAAGAGCCGAACTCAGTCTACATGATGGCCCACTCCGGTGCGCGTGGCTCGGTCACTCAGATGAAACAGCTGGGCGGTATGCGTGGCCTGATGGCCAAGCCGAACGGTGACATCATCGAGACGCCGATCATCTCGAACTTTAAAGAAGGTCTGACCGTTCTCGAGTACTTCAACTCGACCCACGGTGCCCGTAAGGGTCTGTCGGATACCGCTCTGAAGACGGCGAACTCGGGTTACCTGACCCGTCGTCTGGTGGACGTCGCACAGGACTGCATCGTTCGCGAGATCGACTGTGGTACTGAGCGTGCGATCACAGCCGAAGCCGCCGTGAATGACGGTGAGGTTGTTGCCTCGCTGGCCGAACGTGTGCTGGGTCGTGTGGCGGCTGACGATGTTCTGCGTCCGGGCACGGATGAGGTGATCGTGGCCGCTGGTCAGTTGATCGACGAACGCATGGCGGACACCGTTGACGAAGCTGGTGTTGCGTCGATGCGCATCCGCTCGCCTCTGACCTGTGAGTCCGAGGAAGGCGTCTGCGCCACCTGCTACGGTCGTGACCTTGCACGCGGCACGATGGTGAACACAGGTGAGGCTGTCGGCATCATCGCCGCGCAGTCCATTGGTGAACCCGGTACGCAGCTGACGATGCGTACTTTCCACATCGGTGGTGTTGCGCAAGGTGGTCAGCAGTCGTTCCAGGAAGCCAGCCAGGAAGGCGTCGTTTCCTTCGAGAACCCGCAGATTCTGGTCAATGCCGCAGGCGAAAGCCTCGTTATGGGCCGGAACATGAAGCTGGTGATCAGCGACGAACACGGCGAAGAGCGTGCCAGCCACAAGCTGGGCTATGGCTCCAAGCTGTTCGTCAAGGACGGCACCAAGGTTGCTCGTGGCGACAAGCTGTTCGAATGGGATCCCTACACCCTGCCGATCATCGCCGAGAAAGCCGGTACCGCGAAATATGTCGACCTTGTTTCGGGCCTTGCGGTCCGGGATGAGACCGACGATGCAACCGGCATGACCCAGAAGATCGTGATCGACTGGCGCGCGGCCCCCAAAGGCAGCGACCTCAAGCCCGAGATCATTCTGGTTGGTGAAGATGGCGAGCCGGTCCGCAATGACGCGGGCAACCCGGTTCACTATCCGATGTCGGTGGATGCGATCCTGTCGGTCGAAGATGGCCAGCAAATCGAAGCCGGTGACGTTGTCGCGCGTATCCCGCGTGAAGGCGCCAAGACCAAGGACATCACCGGTGGTCTGCCACGTGTGGCCGAACTGTTCGAAGCCCGTCGTCCGAAAGATCACGCGATCATCGCAGAAGCCGATGGTTACGTGCGCTTTGGCCGCGACTACAAGAACAAGCGCCGCATCAGCATCGAACCGGCTGACGAGTCCATGGAGACCATCGAATACATGGTACCCAAGGGCAAGCACATCCCGGTCGCCGAAGGGGACTTCATCCAGAAGGGTGAATACCTGATGGACGGTAACCCGGCTCCGCATGACATCCTGTCGATTATGGGTGTCGAAGCGCTGGCGGATTACATGATCGATGAGGTGCAGGACGTCTACCGCTTGCAGGGCGTGAAGATCAATGACAAGCACATCGAAGTCATCGTGCGCCAGATGCTGCAGAAGTGGGAGATCCTGGATTCAGGCGACACCACCCTGTTGAAAGGCGAACATGTCGACAAGCAGGAGTTCGACGCAGCCAACGAGAAGACTATCTCGCGTGGCGGTCGTCCGGCTCAGGGTGAGCCGATCCTTCTGGGGATCACCAAAGCTTCGCTGCAGACGCGTTCGTTCATCTCGGCGGCGTCGTTCCAGGAAACCACCCGCGTGCTGACCGAAGCCTCGGTTCAGGGCAAGAAAGACAAGCTGGTTGGCCTGAAAGAGAACGTAATCGTTGGTCGTCTGATCCCCGCCGGGACCGGTGGGGCCACTCAGGCCGTCCGCCACATCGCGCAGTCGCGTGACAACGTGGTTATCGAAGCGCGCAGGGAAGAGGCCGAAGCAGCCGCTGCTCTGGCCGCTCCGACCTTCGACGACGACATGGTCGGTGATGAGCTGGACGTTCTGGTGGAAACACCGGAAAGCCGCGAATAGGCACCCTCAATAACTAAGAAAGGCCCCGCGATTTCGCGGGGCCTTTCTTGTTGTGAGCGCTCCGAGGCGAACTCTCACAAAGATAGTTACTAATGTGATCCGGTTTGTGGCATGCTTTCGTCAACAGAGGAGGGGGCCGCAATGACAACTCGTCAAACGCATGGGCGAAAGCGACTGTATGACAGTATTTTGGACACCGTCGGAGACACGCCAAGTATACGAATAAACAGGATCGCGCCCTCAAACGTGACGGTTTACGTAAAATTCGAAGCGTTTAACCCGGCCAGTTCTGTCAAAGATCGCCTTGCCCTCAACATCATCGAAGCGGCAGAACGCGACGGTAGCTTAAAACCCGGTCAGACAGTGGTTGAGGCGACCTCGGGGAATACCGGTATCGGGCTGGCGATGGTCTGTGCGGCCAAAGGCTATCCCTTGGTTGTGACGATGGCCGACAGTTTCTCGGTCGAGCGGCGCAAGCTGATGAGGTTTTTGGGGGCAAAAGTTGTCCTGACACCGCGCGCGCAAAAGGGGTTCGGCATGTATACAAAAGCTAAAGAACTGGCCGAGCAGAACGGTTGGTTCCTGGCCAGCCAGTTTGAAACCGCAGCCAACGCCGATATTCACGAAAATACCACCGCGCAGGAAATCTTGGGTGACTTTGATGGGCAGAATCTCGACTATTGGGTTACGGGCTATGGCACTGGCGGGACCGTCTCGGGCGTGGCCCGGGCTCTTAGAAAAGCGCGCCCTGAGACCAAGATCATCCTGACAGAGCCTGCCAACGCAGCCATTGTGTCGTCAGGATATGTGAACACGCGCAATGAAATACACCAGCCGACCGAGAGCCATCCGAACTTCGAGCCGCATCCGATCCAAGGCTGGACGCCTGATTTTATTCCGTGGGTTCTGCAGGAGGCCATTGATAACTCGTACTATGATGAGTTGATTCCCGTTCCCGGTAGCGACGGTATTGCATGGTCGCGCCGTTTGGCCGCGGAAGAGGGGATTTTTACCGGTATTTCTGGTGGCTCGACCTTTGCGGTCGCGATGAAACTGGCCGAGACTGCTCCGGAAGGTTCCGTCATGTTGGTAATGCTGCCAGATACGGGCGAGCGTTACCTTTCGACACCATTGTTTGATGGCGTAGAAGAGGAGATGACGGATGATGAGATCGAGATCTCGAAATCTACGCCTTCCGCCCAGATGACAGATTGAAACGACTGACAAGCCGACAGTTGGTGTAACTCGTCGGAACTATTACCGTAGGATTGTCAGGCGCAAATTGACTTCGTGATCGATTGAACAGTGAGTACGACGATATATTGAAGACCGGGTGTTGATTAAATGAATCCTAACGTTAAAGGCGCATTGCTGATGATGGGCAGCATGGCTGCCTTTACGATCAATGACACCCTGGTGAAACTGGTCGGACAGGCTATTCCCCTGTTCCAATTGGTTGCGATGCGCGGAGCATTGGCAACGGTTCTGGTGTTCTTTCTGGCGCGGCATCTTGGTGCGCTTCACATCGACTTTTCGCGCCATGACAAATGGTTGATTGCCTTTCGCTGTGTAGCCGAGCTGGCGGCGACATTCTTTTTCCTGACCGCGCTGATGCATATGCCGCTCGCCAATGTTACCGCCGTTTTGCAGGCACTGCCCCTGACCGTGACTTTGGGCGCCGCCCTTTTCTTTGGCGAGGTGATCGGATGGATGCGGATCGTTGCGATCGCACTGGGGTTCTTCGGTATGATATTAATCGTTCGCCCCGGCCCTGACGGTTTCAGTATCTACGCGATATATGCATTGATAGCGGTTGCCGCTGTCACCGCCCGTGATCTCATCACGCGACGTATGTCGGCAGACGTCCCTTCGATGGTAGTGACTTTGGCAACATCACTCTCAATCACATTAGCCGCAACCATTGCCTCTATACTCGAGGGTTGGGTGCCAATTTCTATTGGACCCGGCATGATGATAGCTGGCGCTGCGGTATTTGTTCTGATGGGGTACCTATTCAGTGTCATGGTCATGCGCGTGGGAGAAGTCGGCTTTGTTGCCCCCTTCCGGTATTCCAGCCTGATTTGGGCGCTTGGGCTTGGATGGGTGGTGTTCGGAGACTGGCCTGACGGAATTACAATGCTGGGCGCGGCATTGGTTGTTGGGGCAGGGATGTTCACTCTGTTTCGCGAACGGGCGCGTCAGGCGGAGAAGTGAGGCAAACGTACGAAACCGGGGTTTAGCGCGAAACGCGTGGCAAAATCGGTCTCGATTTCGGGCGTGATCGGCGCAAGCTGCGCCTTCTGCTTTTCAGCGCGCGGCGAGTCGTTGGAGTTGTTCAATGTCCTGATCCACATCGGGCGATCAGGATAACTGACCACTGGCATGAAACGCCCGATCCGGTTGTGGGTAAAACTTATGATCGTGTGGGCGCACCCGCCCGCGATAAGCATGCCCAAGCCCACCCCAAGCAGAGATTTGTAGACTTGTGCCGCCCGAACCCCATTCGGCCCAAAGCTGGCCTGGTATCCGTTGTTGAAATCGAGGCCTATGGCCTGATTTTTTCCAATCAGCCCGGCAACATCATCGGCGGACTCGCGCAGTCTTTCGATGAAATCAATCGAAATGCTGTCGTCGTCATCATGGCGAAATTGAAGACAGGGCCGGTCCGGATTTGAACGCGCTTCCTGAAGGATTCGTTTCATGACCTGCCGGTGTTTCTGGCTTGGTTCGACGGGTCTTTGGACAATTCGTACCTGCTTGATGTCAGCGGTGAGGTCCTTGAGCCGGTCGAGCGCTTTTTTCGGCAGACAGTCCCCAACAACGACCAGAAGCTGATAGTCCCCATCTGTCTGCGCGCGAAAGCCGGGCAACGTCACAGATTCGAACAAGCGGAACCGCTCTTCCAGACGAGCAGGGTTGTAGAGATGGGCGCGTCGATCTGCGACCGTGTCATGTTCGATCTGGAAATCGCCCAGAGCAGGGAATGAAAATCGGCACAGGCCAAAGACTTGCATGGGGCATCCAATGGTTTGCAGGGCATGCTCACTATGCATCCGGTGCCGAAGTGCTGCAATGTGTCGGCGCAGTGGGAATCTCCATTAGTTCCTGATAGACGGCCGGAGCTCTTATGCACAACACGCCTTTCCCGCCGGGCTGTTGACACTTGGGCCGACTCCCCTTAATACGCGCGACATCTCGGTACCGGGGGCCGCCCCATAACCGATTTCAGTAATGAACTGGTCAAGGCCCGGACACTTTTATCGTTCGCGCCCTCTGATAACAAACCGCGACGTTCACCTCGGAATGGGAACGCTCGCGGGTTTTGCGCTTGTGGACGCATGAGTGCAGCGAATTTAACCGCACGCAACGCGCGTGCATGTCATGTGTGTTGCAAAACGGGGAAGAAACCGGAATGCCAACTATTCAACAGCTGATCCGCAAACCGCGGCAGCCCAAAGTAAAACGCTCGAAGTCCATGCACCTGGAGCAGTGCCCGCAGAAGCGCGGCGTTTGCACCCGCGTGTACACCACCACACCTAAGAAGCCGAACTCGGCTATGCGTAAGGTTGCCAAGGTGCGCTTGACCAACGGGTTCGAGGTTATCTCGTACATCCCGGGTGAAAGCCACAACCTGCAGGAACACTCGGTTGTTCTGATCCGTGGCGGCCGTGTAAAAGACCTTCCCGGTGTGCGTTACCACATCCTGCGCGGTGTTCTGGATACTCAGGGCGTCAAAGATCGTAAGCAACGTCGTTCGAAATACGGCGCGAAGCGTCCCAAGTAAGAAGGAGAGGCTGATATGTCACGTCGTCACGCCGCCGAAAAACGCGAAGTACTGCCTGACGCCAAATTTGGCGACAAGGTACTGACCAAATTCATGAACAACCTGATGATCGACGGCAAGAAGTCGGTCGCAGAGCGCATCGTTTACAACGCGTTTGACCGCGTTGAGAACAAGGTAAAGCGCGCTCCTGTCGAAGTGTTCCACGAAGCGCTCGACAACATCAAACCGTCGGTCGAGGTTCGCTCGCGCCGGGTTGGTGGTGCAACCTATCAGGTTCCGGTCGAAGTGCGCCCTGAGCGCCGCGAAGCACTGGCCATCCGCTGGCTGATCACTGCTGCGCGCGGCCGCAACGAAAACACCATGGAAGAGCGCCTTGCAGGCGAGCTGCTGGACGCCGTTCAGTCCCGCGGTACTGCCGTCAAGAAACGCGAAGACACCCACAAGATGGCCGAGGCGAACAAAGCCTTCAGCCATTATCGTTGGTAATCCGAGAGGCTTAGACCAATGGCACGCGAATATCCGCTCGAACTGTACCGTAACTTCGGTATCATGGCGCACATCGACGCAGGTAAGACCACCTGCTCGGAGCGTATCCTGTATTACACTGGTAAATCCCACAACATCGGTGAGGTGCACGATGGTGCAGCCACCATGGACTGGATGGAGCAGGAGCAGGAACGCGGCATCACCATCACTTCGGCTGCGACCACCACTTTCTGGGAACGCACCGAGGACGGTCAGACCGCAGAAACTCCTAAGCACCGCCTGAACATCATCGACACCCCCGGCCACGTTGACTTCACCATCGAAGTTGAGCGTTCGCTGGCGGTTCTCGACGGTGCCGTCTGCGTTCTGGACGCAAACGCCGGTGTTGAGCCCCAGACCGAAACCGTGTGGCGTCAGGCTGACCGCTACAAGGTTCCGCGTATGGTTTTCGTCAACAAGATGGACAAGATCGGCGCTGACTTCTTCAACTGCGTCAACATGATCGAAGACCGTACCGGCGCACGCGCTGTTCCGGTTGGTATTCCGATCGGTGCCGAGTCCGAGCTGGAAGGCCTGATCGACCTGGTCACCATGGAAGAGTGGCTGTGGCAGGGCGAAGATCTGGGCGCAAGCTGGATCAAAGCTCCTATCCGCGACAGCCTGAAAGACATGGCTGACGAATGGCGCGGCAAGATGATCGAAGCGGCCGTCGAAATGGACGACGACGCGATGATGGAATACCTGGAAGGCAATGAGCCCGACGTTCCGACCCTGCGCGCCCTGCTGCGCAAAGGTACTCTGGAAATCGCGTTCGTTCCGGTTCTGGGTGGTTCGGCGTTCAAGAACAAAGGCGTTCAGCCGCTCCTCAACGCTGTGATCGACTATCTGCCCAGCCCGCTGGACGTTGTTGATTACATGGGCTTCAAACCCGGCGACGAGGAAGAAGTTCGTGACATCGCCCGTCGTGCAGACGACGACATGGCCTTCTCGGGTCTGGCGTTCAAAATCATGAACGACCCCTTCGTTGGCTCGCTGACCTTCACTCGGATCTACTCGGGCACCATGAACAAGGGTGACTCGATCCTGAACTCGACCAAAGGTAAGAAAGAGCGCATCGGTCGTATGATGATGATGCACTCGAACAACCGGGAAGAGATCGAAGAAGCGTTTGCAGGCGACATCATCGCGCTGGCGGGTCTGAAAGACACCACCACCGGTGACACCCTGTGTGACGCGAAGGATCCGGTGGTTCTGGAAACCATGACCTTCCCCGATCCGGTTATCGAGATCGCGGTTGAGCCCAAAACCAAGGGCGACCAAGAGAAGATGTCTCAGGGTCTGGCCCGTCTGGCCGCCGAAGACCCGTCCTTCCGTGTGGAAACTGATCTGGAATCCGGTCAGACCATCATGAAGGGCATGGGCGAACTTCACCTGGACATCCTGGTTGACCGTCTGAAGCGCGAGTTCAAGGTTGAAGCGAACATCGGTGCACCTCAGGTGGCCTATCGTGAAACCATCTCGATGCCGGTCGAGCACACCTACACCCACAAGAAACAGTCGGGTGGTTCGGGTCAGTTCGCGGAAGTCAAGCTGGAGATCCAGCCGACCGAGGCAGGCGAAGGCTATTCGTTCGAAAGTCGCATCGTTGGCGGCGCCGTTCCGAAGGAATACATCCCGGGTGTTGAAAAAGGCATCAACTCGGTCATGGATAGCGGCCCGCTGGCTGGCTTCCCCGTGATCGACTTCAAGGTTGCCCTGCTGGACGGTAAGTTCCACGACGTTGACTCGAGCGTTCTGGCGTTCGAAATCGCATCGCGGATGTGTATGCGTGAAGGCATGCGCAAAGCTGGCGCGAAACTGCTTGAACCGATCATGAAGGTCGAAGTGATCACCCCGGAAGAATACACCGGCGGTATCATCGGCGACCTGACCTCGCGTCGTGGCCAGGTATCTGGTCAGGAACCGCGCGGCAACGCGATCGCGATTGACGCGTTCGTTCCGCTGGCGAACATGTTCGGCTACATCAACACTCTGCGTTCGATGTCGTCGGGCCGTGCCCAGTTCACCATGCAGTTCGACCACTACGATCCGGTTCCGCAGAACATCTCGGACGAGATTCAGGCGAAATACGCATAAGCGAAGATTTGAGGGAGCGCGGCTAACGCGCTCCCTTCATTACCGAAAAAGGAGGCCATCATGGCAAAGGAAAAGTTTGAGCGTAATAAGCCGCACGTCAACATCGGCACGATTGGCCACGTTGACCACGGCAAGACCACGCTGACCGCAG